>JAJYLZ010000020.1 GCA_021787395.1 Chloroflexota bacterium | reverse complement strand
GCGAGGTCGGGCCGACCAGGGTCACCGAGGCGGCGGCGGTCCCGCCGAAGCTCACGGCGGGGAGGCCGTAGAAGCCGGAGCCGGTGACCGTCACGGTCGCCCCGGCGGCGCCGGAGGCGGGGCTGAACGAGGCGATCCTGGGGAGCACCTGGAAGGCGGACGGGCTGGTGGCGGTGCCCCCCGCGGTGGTCACGGTGATGGGCCCGCTGGCGGCGGCCGCGGGGACGGTCAGCTTGAGGCTCGTGTAGGGCGAGGCCGCGGCGGTGAAGGCCGCGGCGACCCCGCCGACCTTGACGGCGGTCACCCCGTAGAAGGTGGTGCCGGTGAGGGTGACCTGGGTCCCGGCGGGCCCGGAGGACGGGCTGACGCCGGTGATGGCGGGCTGGACCTTGAACGGCGCCGCGCTGGTGGCGGTGCCGCCGGGGGTGACCACGCTGACGGCCCCGGTGGTGGCGGCGGCCGGCACGGTGGCGGTGATGTCGCTGTCGCTGTTCACCGTGAAGTCGGTCGCGGCGACCCCGTTGAACCTCACCGCGCTGGCGCCGGTGAAGCCCGAGCCGGTGACCTCCACCGGCGTCCCGACCGGCCCCGCGGCGGGGCTGACGCCGGCGATGCCGGGGAGCACCTTGAAGCTGGCCGCGCTGGCCGCGCTGCCGCCGTCGGGGTTGGCCACGGTGATCGGGCCCGTGACCGCCCCCGCGGGCACCACGGCCCGCAGCGAGGTCGGGCCGACCAGGGTCACCGAGGCGGCGGCGGTCCCGCCGAAGCTCACGGCGGGGAGGCCGTAGAAGCCGGAGCCGGTGACCGTCACGGTCGCCCCGGCGGCGCCGGAGGCGGGGCTGAAGCCGGAGACCGTTGGCAAGACGTGGAGTGAAACGTTGATGCTGGTCTGGTCAGGCGGCACGGTCACCGGACTGGCTGCGTTGATGTCCCGCGTGAAGCCGCCGGTGCTGAAGTAGCCAATGCCGTACGTCCCGGGCCAGTCGCTGAACTCAATGGTGTAGCCGCCGGCCGGAACCCCGGTGAGGCTGTATGTGCCATCCGCCCCCGTGACCGAATCGGAGAAGCAGTAGTCAACCGAGGGGCAGAACCAAGCGCGGATGTTCGCGAGCGGAGCGCCGCCGGCGTTCGTCACGGTGCCGCTGATGGAGTAGCCGGGCGGCAGGGCGACGTCGACGCTGTTCGCGCTCGGCGGCAGGGGGACCGCGGTGGCGGAGTTGGGGTCCCCGGTGAAGCCGCCGGTGCTGTAGAAGCCCCAGGCGTGGGTCCCGGTGGGGTCATAGAACAACACCGTGTAGCTGTCGGCGACCAAGCCTCCGTTGGTGTAGGTGCCGTCAGCGGCGGTGAATACGCTGTTGCACTCCACCATTCCGCATGCTTCCACCGAGATGTTCGCCAGAGGCGCACCGCTGGAATCGGTCACCGTGCCGCTGATCGAGTATCCCAGGGGCACGGCGGCGTTGATCGCGCTGCGGTTGGGCGGCACGGTGAGCTGGGTCGCAAGGCCGTAATCGGCGGAGAAGCCGTTGGTGCCGCTGGTGCTGTACACGCCCCAGGCGTACGTAGCTGTCGGGTCATTGAAGGTGATGATGTACGTGCCGGGGACCAGGCCGCCGATCTCGTACGTGCCGTCAGGGGCGGTCCACTCTCCGTTGCAGATAGCAGAGTTCGGCTGGCATGCCACGACCAGGTTGTTTGGCAGCGGCGCGCCGTTGGTGTCGGTGATGGTGCCGCTGATCGAATACCCGGGCGGCAGGGCGGCGTTGACCCCGGTCCGGCTCGGCGGCAGCGAGACCACGCTTGCCAGGTTGGGGTCTGCCGTGAACCCGCCCGCGCGGTAGTAGCCGTCAGCATGGGTGCCGGAGGGGTCGTAGAAGTAGACCTGGTAGCTGTCCGGAACGAGGTTGCCGATGGTATACGCGCCGTTCGCGCTGGTGCTCGTGTAGGAGCAACCGCCCCCGCTCAGTGAGCACGCCTGGACCTGGATGTTCGCCAGCGCCCCGCCGGTCGAGGCGGTAACCGTGCCGCTGATGGAGTACGCCAGCGGCAGAGCGACGTCGATCGCCGTCGCGCTCGGCGGCAGCGTGAGCGCGGTCGCGGCCCACGAATCGGCGGTGAAGCCGGCGGTGCTGTAGTAGCCCTGCGCGTGGATCCCGGTCGAGTCCCAGTAGATGACGACGTAGGTGCCTGCCGGAACACCGCCCACCGTGTACGTGCCGTCAGGGGCGGTCAGCACGCCGACGCAGGCTCCCCCTGACTGTGGGCACACGTTCACCCCGATGTTCGCCAGCGGCGCGCCGCCGGTGTCGGTCACGGTGCCGCTGACCGAGTAGCCGGGCGGCAGGGCGACACTGACCCCGGTGACGCTGGGCGGCAGCGTGAAGACCGTCGCGGCGCCCCAGTCCACCGTGAAGCCCGAGGTGCTGTAGTAGCCCTGTGCATAGACGCCGTTCGGGTCGTAGAACTGCACTGTGTAACTGCCCGCGGCCATGCCGCTCGCCGTGTACGTGCCGTCAGAGGCGGTTTGAGCAGATTCGCAGAGACCCGCGTTCGTCGGGCATGCCCAGACCGAGATGTTCGCCAGCGGCGCGCCGCCCTCGTCGGTCACCGAGCCGCTGATCGAGTAGCCGGGGGGCAGGGCGACGTTGATCCCGCCCCGACTCGGCGGCAGCGTGAGTGTGGTCGCGGCGTTCCAGTCCGTGGTGAAGCCGGCGGTGCTGTACCAGCCGGCCGCATGGCTTCCGTTCTGGTCGAAGAAGACGACCTTGTAGCTGCCGGCGGCAAGGCCAGAAATGGTGAAAGCGCCGTTAGCGTCGGTCCATGTCCAGCTGCAGTAACCCGCGGCAGTCGGGCATGCCTCGGCGTAGGTGTTCGGCAGCGGCGTGCCACCCATGTCGGTGACGTTGCCGCTGATCGAGTACGCGATGGAGACGGGGAACGCGTTGCTCGTGGCCGACGTGTAGCCGGCGCTGCTCCTGGCGACAAGGGTGTAGGAGTTCGTCGAGCCGGCGCTGATCGAGCAGCCGCTGAACACGGCCGAGCCGCCCGACAGCGTGAGGGTGGTGCCGCTGCTGCAAGTCAGGACCCCCCCGCCCGGATTGCTCCCGATGGAGAGCGTGACAGTGCTCGAGTTATCGCCCGTGTCGAGGACACCGGCGGCTGTGTACGCCTGCACGACCGGTTGTTGAACCCAGATCAGGCCAGCCGTCCCGCCGCCCGGCTGAGTCGTGAAGACGAGGTGGTCGGGCACCGCCGTCACGTGGAACGCGTTGCTCGTGGCCGGCGTCCAGCCCGGGCTGCTCGTGGCGTACAGCGTGAAGGTGCTCGACGACCCGAGGTTGATGGAGCACCCGCTGAAGCGAGCGTAGCCATTCACCGCCGTGCGAGAATTGCCGCCCGAGCAGGTTAGGGCGCTTCCAGGTACGGGGTTGGATGCAATGGAGAGGTAGACGACCGTCGAGTTGTCGGTGGTCTGCACGACACCGGCCGGTGACTCGACCGCGACCACCGGTTGGGTGCCCCAGACAGCGCCCGCTGCCCCACCGCCAGGCTGCGTGGTGAAGGCGAGCTTCTCCGAGTTGTCCACGGAGCCCCAGGTGACGGGAACCGGGCTCGAGTTGGCCTGTGGCGACGATCCGTCGACGTTGCCCACGACCGCCGTGTACTGCCAGGTGCCAGCTGTGGCGCTCGAGTCGGTCATCGTGCAGCTGGTGCCAATGCCGCACGTCTGCAGGACTGAGCCGTCACGCGAGATCGTGAGGTAGTACGGCGTCGGCCCAAGGTCGTAGTTGGCCGTTGCCGTGAAGGTGACCGACGTGCCGGTGGGAACGTTCGCGGCGCTCGCCTGAAGCGACACTGCCCAGGGAACGTCGGTTGCGGAGCTCGATGCCGTCCAGGCCTCGAGCGCGATCTGGTCCACGAACGCCCAACTGAGCTCCGCCCAGCCGTTGGCGCCCCAGTAGCTCCCCCAGGAATTCTCGATCCACACGCCGTTGGCGTCGTACTTCGGCGCGAAGACGGCGTGGAGACCCCGAGAGGTCTCCCCTGGTGAGGGCACGCCGACCAGAGGGTTCGCCGCCGAGGCGTTATCGAACTCGGGGTAGATCGGGATCGTCAGGAGGACAGGGGTTCCTCCAGCGATTGCCGCCTCGACGGCGGACTGGTATGCGCTACCACCCCCCGAGCCTGAGAAGAGATTCTGATATGACGTTGAGGTGTACGGAGCAGCTGCGGTGTGCTCAGCGGCCGTCGGAAGATCGGTGTAGTCGTAGTTGCCTTGCCAGTAGTCGGCTTGGGGCGAGATCCCCTGAGAGTCCAGGATTGCGAAGTTCTCCTGGTACGTGCTCCCGGCATCAACGCCGCCGTCATAGGCTTGGACGATCTGGCTGTACAGGTACATGGGCGCGAACGTCGAGAGCTCGCCCATCGCGTGGTTCCTGAGCCAGTAGCGCTCGTAGTACCCGGTGGCCCAGGACACGCACGAGCCGACCGCGCCCTGGTCGCCGACCGGGGGCGCCCAGGCGCTGAGGTCGGCGGAGGACGGGACCGCGCTCGTGCGGCTCAGGCCCTCGCCGAATTTGGAGAGGCCTTTCTGCAGCCCAGGCGTCAGCTTGGCGCCCGTCCCGTGCTTGCTCGATCCGGACAACGGCTGCGAACTGAGCGATGGAGCTGACGACGGGGGCATCTTCGACGGGGGCGCCGCGACCGTCGCCGTCGGCGCCGGCACCGCGGGTGCTAGGCCCTGCGCCGTCGGCAGGAGCGCGACAGGCGCCGTGCCCGGTGCCGTCGGAGCGACCAGCACGGGGGAGGAGGCCGTGCCTCCGGACCGGCCATCGGAAGATGGAGGTAGGTGGGTGGAAGCAGCAGCGTTAAGGGCCGCGCGTGCCGTCGAGATCGCGTTCAGAAGCTCGGTGCAGCGTGTCGCAGAAGCCGACGGCCTGACGGTCGTGGCATCGGGAAGCTGCGCGACGCCGCCGATGTACGGGGCGCTGCTCCTGGCCGAGGCCCGCAGACTTGCCAGGGCGCCGCCCAATCGGGAGGCCAGCAGCCCGCGGTCAGGCAGTGCCTTGCCGTTCGTCGCATTCGGCGCCAGCTGCGCGAGCAGTTGGCTGGCCTCGCTCTCGTACTTCGCGCAGGGGTCAGCCGGGCCCGCAGCCGGAGCTGCGACCAGTTTCGACGGACCGCCTGCCACGACCGGCCCCGACGTGTCGCCAAGGCTCGGCGCGGACGACCCTGCCCCCATGGCGACACCCGCGCCCGCCGAGGCGCCGAGCACGACCGTGAGCATCGTGGCTAGACCGGCGACGGCAAGCGGTGCCCGCCGGCGGCATTGACTGGACAGGGACCCCACGGCCGTTGCTCCTCCCACCGTCGCAGGCACAGGGGAGGAACCAGAGCCCCCCCGCATAATGCCGTGGACTCTCCCCTCGACCCGCAGGCCCCGCAAGGTCCATTCGGCCTGCGAATTGTCCCGGGGCCGCGGTGCGAACTGAAAGCGCCCCTCGGGGAGTCCTCGACCTCGGCGGCCCGACCGAACGCCCCCAGTTAGGCTGGTTGCGGGCGGGCAGACGAGGATCGCCCGACTTCGCCAGGCTGACCGCCGGACACTCCCCCCGAGCGGGTGGAGGGACTTCGTTCGCGCCTCAGAAGACGCGTCGTCGGGGCTCAGGCTGCCGGACAGGGTGGCCCGGTCTCCCTGCCGCGCCGCCGCGACGGGTGTCCAAATCGGCGCCGTTGACCGCCGGGGCGAGCGGCTGTCTCGCCGTGTGGACGCTGCCCGAGCAGCCGGTCAGCTCGGCGAGCGCTCCCGGAGGGTGAGCCCCGTCGCGGAGCACTAGGACGGTGCCGTCGCCGGCCGGCGCCGGAGCGAGCACCGGAGTGGGCCGGGGAGCCGGTTGGGAGGGGCCGCCGGTGGGAGGGGCGACCGGCGTGGCGCTGGGACGGGGTCGGCCTGCCGGCCGGCTACGGCAGCAGCTGGCGCAGCGCGAACAGCACGTTCGCCGGGCGCTCCGCCAGACGGCGCATGTACCAGCGGTACCAGGCGGGGCCGTACGCGATCAGGGTCTGGACCTTGAAGCCGCCCCGGGCCAGCGCCCGCTGCTCCTTGGCCCGGATGCCGTACAGCATCTGGACCTCGAACGACTGCTTGGGGATCCCGGCCGCGCCCGCGTGGGTGGCGATCTGCTGGACAAGCTCCACGTCATGGGTGCCCAGGCCGATCCGCAGCGGCCGGCTCCGCGACTCCCGCAGCAGGGTCACCGCGATGCCCAGGTAGTTGGCGTCCACCTCGCGCTTGCGCTGGAACGCGATCTCCTTCGGCTCGTCGTAGGCGCCCTTGACCAGGCGGATCGCGGGGTTGATCGGCAGCAGCCGCTCCACGTCCTTGGCGGTTCGGCGCAGGTACGCCTGGAGGCAGACGCCGGTCCGCGGGTACGACGCCCTGAGCCGCTGGTAGAGGTCCAGCGTCCGGTCCACGTACGCGCTGTCCTCCATGTCGATCCACAGGTACGAGCCCTGGGCCTCGGCCGCCTCGGCGAGCGTGCGCAGATGCGCGAAGCAGGCGTCCTCGTCGATGTCGAGGCCCAGCTGGGTGGGCTTGACGCTGATCTCGCCGTCGATCTCGGAGGTCTTGATCCGGCCCAGCAGCTCGAGGTAGTGGTCGGCCACGTCCTGGGCCTGCGACAGGTCCGTCAGGGCCTCGCCGAGCTTGGTGTAGATGGTGGCGATGCCCAGCACCTGGAGCGCGACGGCCGCCCCGAGGGCGTCGTCGATGGTGTCGCCGGGCATGAACCGGTGGACCGCCCGCTGCATGAACGGCAGGTTCGGCAGGTGCTCGCGCATCCAGCCGTTGCGGGCGCACCAGAGCAGGAGCTTCCGGAGGACGCGGTTCACAGGCGCTCGAACCGCTCCACCGGCAGCACGAACACCGTGGCGCCGCCCACCTCGACCTCGAGCGGGTAGGGCATGAAGAACTCCCCGGGCTCCATGATCGGCGGCATCGGGTTGACGATCTGCGTCCGCGGGTGGCAGGTCTCGTCCACGATCCCCAGCACGACGTCCACGTGGTCGTCGTCAACGCCCAGGATGACCGTGGCGTTGGACTGCTTGAGGAAGCCGCCCGACGAGTGCAGCCGCGTGGCGCGGTACTCACGCGCCAGCAGCGCGTCCACCAGCGCCCCGGCGTCTTCGTTGTGCACGATGGCGACGACGAGTTTCACGACTCGGAGTCTAGCCGACCCGCGCGACCCGCCGCGCACGAGCGGGTGCCGGCCCGCCCACGGGGGCGGTGTAGGATGCGCTCCTGATCCGGCACGCCGCAGCGGGTGCGAGCGCACCGCCCGATCCTGCCGCCGCCGGCGCCGAGCAACCAAACGGAGGGGTCTGGTGTCCGACACAACCGACGTCGAGCGCGGCTCGCTCGCCGTCCTCTCGGCCGGCGCTGCCGCGCTCGCCCGGGCCGCCGACCTCGACACCGCGCTGGCGGTGATCGTCGAGGCGGGCGCGGGCGCGGTCGGTGCGAGCGTGGCGGCCGTGTTCACCCAGGATCCCGAGCGGGGCGAGGTCGAGCTGCTGATGACGCTCGGCATGGCGGACGACCGGGTCGCGGCCTTCGCCGCGGAGGTGGCCGGCAATCCCGACCACCCGATCAACCTGGCCGCTCTGGACCGCTCGGGCACGCTCGGCCGCGCGGTGGCCGGCCCCGACGGCGCCGCCTGGACGGGCGTGGACCTGCCGCTGGTGGTGGCGGCCGGCGCCGGCGTCGAGGACTGCGTGGGCGTGCTGACCCTCGGCTGGCCGGGCGAGCACGAGGTGGACACGGCCGAGGAGACGCTGCTGGTGGGCGCGGCCGACCTGGCCGCGGCGGCGATCACGCTGTTCCGCCTGTCGTCGCTGGTGACCGAGCGCTCGGAGTGGTACGAGCGCGTGGCCCACACCGACACGCTGACGGGCCTCGCCAACGCGAGGACCGTCCACCGCGTGCTCGAGCTCGAGGTCGCGCGGGCGCAGCGTCAGGGCAGCGACATCTCCGTCGCCGTGTTCGACGTGGACGGCTTCAAGCGCCTCAACTCGGACGCGGGCTCCCGCGCCGGCGACCTGGTCCTGCGCCAGGTGGCCACCATCCTCGCCGAGAGCGTCCGCCTCGTGGACACCATCGGGCGGGTGGGCGCCGACGAGTTCGTGCTGGTCGCGCCGGGCTCCGCGGGCGTCACCGTCGCGAAGCGCGTGATCGACGGCATCGCCCGGCTCGACCCGGTCGAGGGCCACGCGGTCTCGGTCAGCGCGGGCGTCGCCCGGTTCCCCAGGGACGGCACGGACGCGGACACGCTGCTCGCCGCAGCGCGGGGCGCCCTGATGAGCGCGACCGGCCCTGCGTCCATCTCCGCGACCGCCGAGGGCTGACGCCGGCGCGACCCGGAGGCGTTCGAATCAGGCGGGCTGCCGTCTCGGGCCCACGCGGTCGTTCCGGGCCGCAGGGGGGACCGCAGGCGCGCCCGCGCGAGGCGTCAGCCGCCGGCTCGCCTCGCCCGGTAGACCAGGCTGACCACGCCGACCGCGACCAGCGCGAGCAGAACCCCGATCGCGAGGCTGCCGAGGTCGAGCGACGACGAGGCCGGGGTGGAGGTCGCCCCGCCGCCGCCTCCCGCAGAGGCGCCGGGCGCCAGCGACGGCTCGAAGGACGCGCCGGTGCCCTCTCCTGACGGAGCGGCACTGGGCACCGCCGATGCGCCGGGGACGGCGGACTCGGCGGGGCTCGAAGGCGCGGCCGTCGGCGTTGCGGTGGGCTTCGGCGTTGGCTTGGGCGTTGCGACCGGCCGCACCGTGGGGCGGGGCGTCGGCGTTGGCGTGGGCTTGGGCGCCGCCTTGACGACGATGGTGCCGCGGATCGTGGCGGTGAACCCATCGTGGTAGTTGAACGTCCCGACCTTGGTGAACCGGTAGGAGTACGTCTGCCCGGTCTTGAGGATCTTGGACTTGGGGAAGGCCCCCGTGTCGGAGACGACCTGGTGCTCGGTGGGGTCGCGGTTGACCCAGGTGACGGTCGTCCCGGCCGTGATCGTCAACGGAGAAGGCGTGAACACGTAGTGCGAGATGCTGACGGTCGCGCTCGCCGCCTGTGCCGGCCCGGGCAGCACGGACGCGACGACCAGCGAGCCGGCGAGCGCCAGCCCCGCCAGGACCCCGAGACTGCGCATGCCCACCCGCGTGCTCCCGTGCGCGTCCACCTGCGTCCTCCCCAATCTGCTGCGTGCGGTCAATCCGGAGACGCTGCCGCACCCGGCGACACTGCGGCAGCGTACTGCACGGGGGAACCCCCCAAACGTCACGGCCCGTCGAGCGCCCGACCCGACGATGGTCAGGCCGCGGCGGGTACCCGGATGGCACCTGCCGCATGTCGCGCCTGTGTGGCAGACTGACCGCGGACACACAGCCGAGGCGAGCGGCATTCCGCTCCGGCGCGCCGTTGGGGAACGTGGGGGAGCCGAGGCGGGTCATTCCGCGAGCGCGACGTTCGGAGGTGTCGTGACGGATTGGGCGGGCGACGAGCGAGAGCTCGTCCGGCGCTGCCGGGAGGGATCTGACGCAGCCTACGCGATGCTCGTCCGCGAGCACCGGCCGCGTCTGCATGCGCTCGCCTACCGCCTGACTGGCGACCGCCTGACGGCGGAGGACGTGGTCCAGGAGACGTTCCTCGCCGCCTTCAAGGCGATCGACCGGTTCGACCCGAACCCCTCGCTGGCGGCATGGCTGAACGCGATCACCGTCCGCATCGCGCGACGAACTGCTTCGCGCGCGCGCGTTAGGCCCACTCCTCTGCTCTCCGGGCTCGAGGACGGCGACGACTCCTGGACCGGCAGGCTTCCGGCCGACGCCGGTGGCGCCAGCGATCCCGTCGCGGCGGCCGAGGCGGCCGAGCTGCGCGAGCGGATGGTCGAGGCCATCGAGCGGCTCCCGTTCAACCAGCGGGCGGCGGTCGTGCTGCGGTACATGACCGGGCTCGACTACGCGGCTGGCGCCGAGGCCATGAATGTGCCGCTCAACACGTTCAAGAGCCACCTGCTCCGAGGGACCAGGGCCCTGCGGGAGGAGTTGACCCGCGTGACGGAGCGCCGGCTTGCCCAGGGAAGCCGAGTCGAGGACGACTCCCGGGGGATGGCCGGCTCCGGGCGGGTGTCCGGCCACGCGGTGACGGCTCCGACGCGCCGCGGATAGTCAGGGCCCGGCCACTCACCCCGGTCGGCGCGGTGCAAGCGGCGCGGCACGAGGAATTTCCCAGAGAACAGCGCCTGCCTGCAACTTTTCGGCGGGTTCGTGTCATTACCTCGTTGTGACGCCCTCCATGCGACCGGACCTGCTTGACTGTGCCTCCTGTCGCCCCCTGATCGACGCGTTCGTGCTCGACGAGCTCGCCCCCGCCTCGGCGGAGCTGCTGCGGGCGCACGTCGCCCGATGTCCGGCGTGCTCCGCGGAGCTCGGCGGGCTGACCAAGCTCGTCGAGGCGCTGGCCTTGGCCCCCGTGCCGCCGCCGTCCGACGGCTTCGACGAGCGGGTCATCCTCGCCGCCATCGCGGAGCGGGAGCGCCGCCACGAGCACCGGTCATGGCTGCGCGATCTCCGGACGCAGGTCTTCCGGGGCGCTGTCCGGACCACCTCCACCCTGGCCGTGACCGTGGTCGTGGTAGCACTGGTCGGCGCCTCGCTGGTGTTCGCGGCGAGCAGCCTGTTCAACAACACCTCGTTTCTCGGCGGCGGGGGTGCTACCGTTGCGCCCGAAGTGACGCCATCGCTGACATCACCGAGCGCCGCGCCGTCTCCGGCTGCCCAGAGCGGGACGCCGGGGCCCGCGGGCATCTCGGCCACGCCGGCGCCCACTTCGGCGCCGGTGACGGCGGCCCCCGCGCCGCGCATCACCGCCGCGCCCACGCCCAAGCCGACGCCGGCCCCGACGTCCATGCCCGAGCCGACCGCTTCGCCGGCTCCGTCGGCCACAACGGAGCCCACGGCCACCCCGGTTCCCACCGTCACCCCCTCGCCCACCGACAAGCCGCGGCGCACGCCGCCGCCGAGCCCTTCTCCAACGCCGTCGGCGTCTCCAACGCCCACGGCGTCACCCACGCCCGCCCCCTCGGCGGGTGCAACCCCATTGCCGTAACTGCAGGGCGGGCAGGGCCCGCCTTGCCGTTCCGGGCCTTCCGGAAGGCTGTCGTCCAAGACTGAGCCGGGATCCACTGTAGGAGGGTGGGCAGACATCCCGGGCCCGGCCTGCGGGCCGGAAACCACATCAACGCCCAATACAAGGAGAACCCACTTGGGTATCTGGAAGAAAACGTTGAGCGCGGCCCTCGCCGGCGCGCTGCTCGCGTCGGTGGCCGCCACCACGGCGTTCGCGGCCCTGCCGAGCTACACCACGACTGCGTACCTGTCCTGCCTGGCGGCCGCAAACCCGAGCACCTGCTCACAGGTCGCCGACGGGATCAGCACCGTCACCCTGGAAGGCGCGGCCACCGTGCCCAGCGGGGATAGCCTCTACATCACGGCGACCGGCGCCTCCATCATCTCGGTGAGCGGGCAGTTCACCCTGACCGGCCCGGCCGTCACCGCCCCCGCGGGCGCGGCGCTGGGCTCGGGCGACACCATCACGCTCCGGTCGCCCTCGGCGCCCGGCAGCGCGGCCGTGAACGTCTACACGATCGACACCGCCACCGGCGTCGCGTCGCTCGACGGCACGCTCACCATCACGTTCACCGCGAGCAGCGGCCTGGACGTCTCGGCGGCCAACTCGACCGTCAAGACGTACGGCACGAGCTCCGGCTGCACCGGCACCGCAGTGACGAGCGCCCCGGCCCTGCCCTCGAACACCTACGTCGGCGACCTGTGCGTCACCGTCGAGGACGGCAACGGCAACCCGGTCAACGGCGCTGTGGTCACTGCCACGATCTCGCCGGTCGGCGGCGTCGAGGGCGACTTCTTCGGCCAGACGACCACGCTCACTACCGGCTCCAACGGCGTCGCCGACATCAGCATCTGGTCGACCGGCATCGCCGGCACGGCGGTGATCTCCACCTCGGCGACCTTCAACAGCAAGACGACCTCGTTCGCGCCGGTGAGCTTCATGTTCACGGGCACCCCGGCGTCCCTCGTGTTCACCCAGTCCGGCTACTCGGTCGCTGAGAACACTGTCGGGACCACCGTCGTCGGCACGGTCAACGAGAAGGATGCCTCCGGCAACCTGATCGGCTGCGATGCGGCCTCCGCCAACGGCACCTGGGCCGTCACCTCCGGGACGACCACGGTCTTCGCTGACGGCACCGTCGCCGCCACGGCGAACTCCGATGGCTCCTGCAACGTGAGCGTCCCGGCGCCTGTGGCCAACGCCCTCGGCTCGTCCGCGTTCACGCTCTCGTACACCCCGACCAGCGGAACCGCCATCAAGGCGGCTCCGTTCACGGTCTACGCCTCCGGCGACGTCGCCACGGTCACCGTGGCGTTCAGCGCCGCGACGATCACGCCCGGCGGCACCGCGAAGATCACGGTCACGGCCGTGGACGCGGGCGGCCGGCCGGTCGCCGACACCAACACCGCGCCCACGATGATCCTCAGCGCTGGCGCCGCCACCCCCCTCAGCGGGCTCTCGAATGGCATGGCCACGGCCACGTATCTCGCCCCGTTCAACACGGGCACTGTGACCGCCCTCGCCACCGTCTCCACCGACGTCTCTGCCAGCACGTCCGTCAGCGGCTCCGGCTCGGCGAACGTCGGCGCTGTCGTCCCTGTCACGGCCGCCACCAACGCCTCGGCGCTGGGCGTGACCAAGACCGGCCCGTTCACCACGACCACCAAGGTCGCGGCGCTCGGCAAGTACGTCACCTTCAAGATGTCGTTCGGCGCGGCCGCGGCCGGCCAGCACGTCTCCATCCTCGTCGCCTCCAAGAGCGCCTCCGGCGTGTGGTCGACCTTCGCTGTGAAGACCGCCCGCGTCGCTGACGCCTCGGGCAACGTGTACTTCTACTGGCGGTCCTCGTCGGCCGCCTGGCTGTCGATCCGTGGCTCCCTGTCCGGGACCATGAGCAACGCCGTCCAGGCTCGCTGGCGCTAACCGTCTAGAGCAGACAGCGGGTCGTCCCTCCGGGGCGACCCGCAGCGAGAGGGCCGGGGCAATCGCCCCGGCCCTCTCTGCATGTCCCGGGGTATCCTCCACCCACCATGAAGGCCCGGCGCTCCTGGCTCCACGTGCTCCTGGCGCTCTTGCTGGCTGTCCCCTCGGCCGTGGCCGGCGGGCCCGCCGCCCGCGCGGCGAACCCGCCCGAGTCCGACATCCCCGGCATCCCGCTGCCGGCCTCGGTGGTCAGCGGGCTGCTCGGCGGCCCGATCTACGACGTCGTCTACCGCATCGACGTCCCCGCTGGCTATGTCCTGGTCGCCGGGCTGACGGGCACGGTCGGGACGGACTTCGACCTCTACCTGTTCGATTCGAGCGCCACGACCGTTCTCTCCAACACCGGCCTGCTGACCAAGTCAACCGGCCCGACCAGCTCGGAGCACGTCTCGTGGCCGACCACGATCGGCGGCACGTTCTACCTCGACCTCAACGGAGCGTCGAACGTCGAGGGCACGTACACGCTGTCGGTCCAGGTCGTCCCGGATCCGACGCCGCCGGTCGCCAGCCTCCACGTGGCGGGTGGCGCGACGATGGTGAACTCGACGACCGTGACGCTATTGCTGGCCGGGTTCGACGACCTGTCGGGCGTCACGCAGATGAGCCTCAGCAACGACGGGACGACCTGGTCGGCACCGGCCCCGCTGGAGAACCAGTTCACCTGGACGGTGCCGGGGGGTGACGGGCTCAAGACGATCTGGGCGCGGGTGATGAACGGCGTCGGGCTGTGGTCGCAGCCGGTCAGCGTGAGCGTCACGCTGGACACCATCCGTCCCACCGTCGTGTCGTTCTCGCCACCGGACAAGGCGGTGGTCACCACCCCTCGCCCGCTGATCTCCGTCGTGTTCAGCGAGCCGATCGACGACGCGACGTGGCTGAACCTCGGCTTGGTCGTCCAGGCGCCGAACGGCGGGATCCTGCCCGGCACGTATCTGTACTACCCGGCCACGCGAACCGGGACCTTCACGCCGTCGACCGATCTCCTGCCCGGCTACACGTACATCGCTGCGGTCGGCGACGTCCGCGACATCGCCGGAAACAAGGTGGCCGTCACGGAGCCCTGGACGCTCTCGTATGTTCCGGCATCGTCAGTGACCGCGTCCGTGTCGCCGCGCGTATCGGTGATCGGCTCCTCGGTGACGCTGAGCGGCACGGCGTCGGTGCCGGCCGGGGCGTCGCTCCAGCTGGACGCCCGCGTCAGGGGCACCGCCGACTACTCGCCGATCGGGACGATCGTCCCGATCGGCGGCCGGTACACGCTGACGCTGACTCCGCCGATGAACACGGACTACCGCGTCAGCTACCCGGGTTCCGCGGTCGCGAGCGCTGCCTCCGCCGACGCCGCCGCCATCGTGCGGCGGACCGTCTCGCTGCCTGGCGTGAGCGCGTCCACGCGGCAGGCGGCGCGGGTCGGAAGGCCAGTCACCCTGCGGGCGCAGATCGCCCCGGCGGGAGTGGCGACCGTCTCGTTCCAGCTGTACCGCTATGACGCGAGCCGACGGCACTGGGTGTACGCGGGCAGCTACGGGCGCTCGTCGCAGGCGGACGGCACGGCCAGCCTCACCTGGACGCCGCGGGCAGTGGGGAGCTTCTACTGGCGGGTGGTCGTCTACCCCACCCCCGAGTACGCGAACAACATCTCGCCCGTCTACCGGTACACGGTCTCGCGTTAGGTCACCGGACCGCTGCTCGGGTCAGGAGGGCGCTCGCGGTCACGGGCGCCCGGCCCAGCCCCGCTACTGGCCCTTCGCGCCGATCAGCGCGGTGACGGCGGACAGCGTCGCGGGGTCGGCGAGGATCGTGTTGTGGTCGGCGCCCTCGACTGACGTCACGGTGGCCGTTATCCCCCCAGCGCGCAGGTCGGCGGCGAACTCGTCGGCGGTGGCGATCGGGGCGACCGCGTCGGCCGTGCCGGCGAGCAGCAGCACCGGCGGCTTCGGGTGGCCCTTCGCGGTGGCGAGGGTCGTGATGTCGGTGGCTGCCCAGTTGGCGGGGACATCCTGCTGGGTGCCGCCCAGCATCTGGGCGAGGAAGTCCGCCCCGACGTGGTCGAAGCCGTAGATGGCCGCGACGCCGACGAACGCGTCCGGCCGTCCGCTGGCGCCGGCGGCCTTGCACGCGGGCTCGTCGGTGGCGAAGTCGTGCTGCGAGAGCGAGACGACTGATCCCGGAAAGCCGCCGAAGGAGTGCGCGAGGAGCGTGATCCGGGAGGGGTCCCCGCCGATCTTGGCGGCGTTGGCGCGAGCGTAGGCGACCGCGCACGCGACGTCCGCGAAGGTCTGGGGGTAGCCGCCGCCCCACTGCGGCGCGGACCGGTAGTCGGCGGTGTAGACCACGGCGCCCTTCCAGGCCACGAGGCGGGCGAGCAGCCACAGGTAGGCGCGGGTCCCCAGCGGGACGGGGCCGCCGGGGATCATGACGACGACCGGCAGCTGCTCCCCGGCCTTCGGCGCGAAGCTGTCGATCTGGAGGTTGCAGTAGGTGGTGACCGTCCCGCTCGCGCCGGGCACGGCGTTGACCCCAGTGACGCCCTGCACGGCGCAGGGCACCGGGTCCGTGAACTGGATGCCGGTCGTCTGCTGGACCGCGGCGGCGCTCTGGCAGGTCGGGTCGGCCTCGCCACACGGGTCGGCCGGGACGACGGGGCTCGGGGCGGCGGTGGCCGTGGGCGGCGGCAGGGAAGGTGACGCCGACTCCGTGGGCAGCGGGGCCGAGGACGGCGGGATCGACGCCGCCTGGGGGCTCGAGGTCTCCGTGGCCTGGGGTGCGGGGGCGCAGGCGCCCGCCCCGAGCACCACGGCCAGCAGCAGCAGCGCGACGCCGCGCCGTCCGCGGCGGTCGGGGCGGCGGGGTCGGAGGGGCGCGGACGACGTCATGGTGCCCGGCCACCTTATCCGAAGCGGCCGATCGCCGCCGTCGGGGCTTCGGCGCCCGTTAGCCCCGCAGCGCGGGCCAGCGGTCCGCCAGCCGGTCGAGCGCCGTCGCGGACGCGGCGAGCACGGCGTCGGGGTTCCGCGTGGCGTCCACGACCGCGTAGCGGGCGGGCTCGGCGGCGGCGAACGCGAGGAACGCCGCCCGGACGCGCTCGTGGTAGGCGAGGTCGTGGTAGGCCTCGAAGCGGGTGACCTCGTCGCGCTTGCGGGCGAGGCCTGCCTCGACTGGCAGGTCGAGCAGGATCGTCAGGTCCGGCCACAGGCCGCCGGTGGCGAACTGCTGGAGGGTCCGCACCTCGTCCAGCGGGATCTGCGATCCGGCGCCCTGGTACGCCATCGAGGAGTCGGCGTAGCGGTCGCACAGGACGATCGCGCCGCGGGCGAGGGCCGGACGGATCACCTCGTGCACGTGCTGGGTCCGGGCGGCAGCGAACAGCAGCGCGTCGGCGCGGCCCGTGTGGTCGATCCGGGGCTCCGTGTCGAGCAGGATCGACCGGATGCGCTCGCCGAGGGGCGTGCTGCCCGGCTCGCGGGTGGTGACCACGTCGAGGCCCCGTTCGCGGAGCAGGGCCGCCAGGCGCGGCAGCAGGCTGGACTTGCCCGAGCCGTCGGGGCCCTCGAGCGTGATGAACGGCCCGCGCGCGGGCGCGGGCGAAGGGGTGTCCACGGGTCGAGTGTAGGGCCTCGGGCCGGGGTCCAGTCCCGTGGCGTGGTAGCTGGGTCCCCTCGTCGCGGCTGCCCGCTGGGCGGGCACTCCAGCGCATGTGCCCGCCCAGCGGGCAACGCAGGGCACGAGCGGGGCATGCGGGCCGTCCGCGGGCTGGGTTCGCGCGCCAAACGGCCCGCCCAGCGGGCAGGTGCATCGGAGTGACCGCCTGGCGGGCAGGAGGGAGGAAGGCACGCGCGGGAGGGCACGCTCGACGGCGGGCACGCACGCGGGGCGAAACGGGGAACGCGCGCGGGCGCGCCCGCACGGCCCAAGGCGCGGCTCAGGCCCCCTGCGCGTCCTCGCGCTGCCAGGCGGCGAGATGCTCCAGGATCCGGTCCAGCAGCCCGGGCACCCCCGCCGCCACCGGCTCGGTGAGCTCCAGCCCGAGCTCGATCGCCTTGGGCTCAAGCCCCACGACCCGCACCCGCCGCGGCCACGCCTCCATGACGTGGAGGGCGCCCAGGAGCTCGCCCGCGCCGAGGTCATGGACGCTCATGACCTGGTCGTGGCGCATGAGGGTGGAGCCCTCGAGGTCGATCAGCGTGCCCGGCTCCTCGCCCGCGTTGATCACGTCCACGACCACCAGGCCGTCGAGCCCGGTGAGGTACGGGATCAGCCCCAGGCCCACGGTGCCGCCGTCCACCAGCTCGACGTCGCCGGGGGCCGGGAGCCGGGCCAGGAGCGAGGGGTCGTCGGTCAGCCGCTCCACGACCAGCCCGCCGAGCGCCTCGTCGGACTCGAGGCGGTTCCCCAGCCCGAGGACCGCGTAGCGGCCGCTCACGCGACCGCCCAGTGGACGGTGGCGTCCACCTGGTCGCCCCCCTTGTCGGGGAGCGGCCAGCCGCACGCCTCGCAGAACGGGTGGTCCGGCTGCACCTCGTTCGGGACGTCGCACATCGGGCAGGCCACCGGGTCGGCGGTCACCTCGACGGCGACGTCGTCCAGCCCGCGGGCCCGCAGCGCCAGCTCGGCGTGCATGCGCGCGGCCTCGACGCCGATGTGCACGGGGTCGTGGACGCGGATCTCGACCGCGACCGGCCGGCGGGCCCCGGCAGGGCCGGAGCCCGCTCCCCCGGCGGAACCGGGGCCCGTCGCCGCGTCGGGTCCGCCCGCCGCCAGCGCCTGGGCGATGGCGGCGGCGAGGAGCCCAGCTTCGTGCATCGGCTACAGGTTCTTGATCCGGGCCTGCTCCTCAGGAGCGTGGCCGACGAGGCCGAGGGCCTCGACCGTGCGGCCGAGCCGGATGTTCTTGTACCCCGAGAACATCGACGAGAGCACGCCGTTGCGCTCCTCGATGTCGATCAGGATGGCCGAGTAGACGTGGTGGACCATGAACGCGAGGAACAGGAACGTCAGCAGGTTGTGGAGGTAGCGGACGCCCTGGATGCCGTCCCAGGGGAACGCGTTGCCCCACCCGAACAGGACGTGGAACGGCCCGGTGGGCATGATCCAGCCGAACAGCAGCAGCCCGCTCAGCACCTGGGCGAACAGGCCCACCGACACGATGGTGTAGGCGAGCCCGGCCAGGTGGTTGTGGCCCGTGTACGGCACCGGGTGCTTCCGGCGGCCGGCGTAGTACCGGACCATCTCCTTCATGAAGTAGAACTGGTCGCGGCGGTGGGGGATGATCTGCCGCCAGCTCGAGAAGCTGTTGCCGACGAACCCCCAGTAGAACCGCACCGCGACCGAGAGGCTGAACACGATCGCGAACACCTCGTGCCAGAACCGGACGTCTGCCATCCGCGAGGACGCCTCCACCGGGTTCGACGGGACGAGGTACGGCCCGTGGATGTACAGCCCGGTCGCCGCCAGGACCATGATCGAGATCACGATCAGCCAGTGCGTGATCCGGACCGGCAGCTCCCAGACGTAGATGGGCCCGCAGCCGATGACGTCGTCGTCGAGGCTGCCCGGCATCGGCTCGAACGGCGTGGTCGCGGCCATCAGCGCACCTCCACACGCACCGCCTCACGGCCCTTGGCGTCCACGACGTGGACCGCGCACGCGAGGCACGGGTCGAATGAGTGGATGGTCCGCAGCAGCTCGAGCGGCTGGCTCGGGTCGGCGACCGGGGTGCCCTCGAGCGACGCCTCGTACGGGCCGGTCTGGCCCTTGTCGTCGCGCGGGCCGGCGTTCCAGGTGGACGGGACGACCGCCTGGTAGTTCTTGATCTTGTGGTCGGCCCCGATCACCACCCAGTGGCCGAGGGCGCCGCGCGGCGCCTCGTGGAACCCCCAGCCCTCGAGGTCCTGTGCGGGCCAGGTGCTGGGGTCCCACTTCGACCCGTCGTGGATGCGCAGGTCGCCGTTGTCCATGTTGGTCTGGAGCTCGGCCAGCCAGCCGTCCATGAGGTCGAGCAGGTAGACGGTCTCGAGCATCCGGGCCGCGACCCGGCCCAGGGTGGAGAACAGGACGCTCGCGTCGGGCGCCTTGACCGCGGTCAGCGCGCCGTCGACGAGCTTCTTGACGCTCGCGTTGCCCTTGCCGTAGGCGATCAGCATCCGCGCCAGCGGGCCCACCTCCATGGGCATCCCGTCGTAGCGCGGCGACTTGAGCCAGCTGTACTGGTCGCTGGGGCCCAGGTTGAGGTTCTCGTACGGCGGCGTCGGGCCGGTGTACTTGGGGTTGGTCTCGCCCTTCCACGGGTGGAGGGCCGTCGCGCCGTTGTCGTACGTGTAGTAGGAGTGCGCGATCGCCTCGGTGATCTTGGTCTGGTCGACGTCGCCGACCTTGGACAGGTCGCCGTTGACGATGACGCCGCGCTGGAAGTCGAACTGCGACTGGTCGTTCTGGTTGCCGTTCTGGAGGCCGCCGTACGAGAGGTAGTTCTTGTGGCCGGCGCCGTAGCCCCACCAGTCGGGGTAGAAGCCCGCCACCGCCAGCACGTCGGGCTGGTACACGTTGGTCACGAAGTCGCGCATCATCTTGATGCGCTCGGCGATGAACGTGAGCCGCTCCCAGTTGATGACGTTGGGCGAGTTCGGGTCCACTGCCGCCGCCATCCCGCCCACGAGGTACGTCTGCAGGTGCGGGTTCTTGCCGCCCAGGACCGAGTGGATGCGGATGACCTCGCGCTGCCAGTCGAGCGCGTCGAGGTAGTGGGCCACCGCGAGCAGGTCCACCTCGGGCGGCAGCAGGTACGCCGGGTGGCCCCAGTAGCCGCTGGCCATGAGCGAGAGCTGCCCGGAGTCGGCGAGCTTCTGGACCCGCGCCTGGACGTTCTTGAAGTACGTCTCGGAGCTGCGGTCGTAGGAGCTGATCGACTGGGCGATCTGGGCCGTCTTGGCCGGGTCGGCCTTGAGCGACGCCACCACGTCCACCCAGTCGAGCGCGTGCAGGTGGTAGAAGTGGATGACGTGGTCCTGGATGTGCTGGGCGCCCGCGATCAGGTTCCGGATCAGCCGGGCGTTGGGCGGGACCTCGATCCCCAGCGCGTTCTCCACCGCGTACACCGAGGCGTGCGCGTGGACCGTGGTGCACACGCCGCAGATGCGCTGCGCCCAGATCCAGGCCTCGCGGGGGTCGCGGCCCTGGAGGATCAGCTCCATGCCCCGGAACATCGTGCCCGAGGAGTAGGCGGAGGTGACCTTGCCGCCGTCGACCTGGGCCTCGATCCGGAGGTGGCCCTCGATCCTGGTGACAGGATCGATGACAACGTTCGTCATCGTCCGCTCCTACGCGCTGGTGCCGGAGCCGTCGGACGGCGCGGCGGGGGTGGACGGGGGCTCGGGGATCACGATGCCGTCGGGGCCGACCGCCGCCTTGCGGCGATCGCGCGACCGGCGGGCGATCACCGTGCCGGCGTGGATCGCCGTCGCCACGGTCACGACGCCGATCGCGCCCAGGCCGATGTCCTGGGCCGTGGCGTCCACGCCGAACATCTTGACGTCGGGCAGCCGGTCGTAGAACGGGCTCATCCGGGACCAGAACTGCGGCGAGGCGCAGGCGATGCAGCCGTGGCCGGCGCCGATGGGCCAGCTGGTGCCGCTGTTCCAGCGCACGATCGGGCAGTTGTACGTGGCCTGCGGGCCCTTGCAGCCCATCTTGTACAGGCACCAGCCGTTGCGGTGGCCCTCGTCGCCCCAGGCCTCGACGAAGCGGCCGGCGTCGAAGTTGGCGCGCCGCTCGCACTGGTCGTGGATGAGGTGCCCGTAGGCGAACATCGGGCGGTTGTACTGGTCGAGCTCGGGCGCCTTGCCGAAGGTCAGGTAGTGGACGATCGTGGCCGTGGTGTTGGCCACGTTGTGCGGGCAGCCGCCGAGGTTGACGAGCGGCTTGTTGCCGATGACGTCCTGGACGCCGACGGCGCCCGTCGGGCCGAGCCGCGGGAAGCCGCCGTCCCAGGCGCAGGCGCCGACGGCGATCACGAGCTTCGACGCGGCGGCCGCCTCCTGGAGGTGCTGGAGCGCGGTCTTGCCCGCGATCGTGCAGTACACGCCGCCGTCGTTGGTCGGGATGGAGCCCTCGACGATCAGGATGTCGATGTCGCCGGCGGCGATGTGCTTCTGGAGCACCGCCTCGGCCGCCGCGCCCGCGCCCGCCATGATCGTCTCGTGGTACTCGAGCGAGATCGCGTCGAGGACGATGTCGGCGATCGTGGGGTCGGCGCTGCGGAGCATCGACTCGGTGTTGCCGGCGCAGTCCTGGAACTCGAGCCAGACGACGGTGGGCTTCTTGGCCGTCTCGAGCGCCTTCACGATCTGGGGCGTCATCGTGGCCGGCAGGGCGAGCAGCGCGGTCATCGCCGACGCGAACCCGAGGAACCGGCGCCGGCTGATGCCCCGGTGGGCCAGCGCGATCTGCAGCCAGTTCTCCGCTGCGGCTGGCTCCGGCGGGGCATCCCCCACGACCGAGAGCGGATCGGGGCTCGTCACGAGCCCGACGGCATCGCCCATGTCATCTCCTCCAGACCTCGGCGCTCGGAGGGGCGCTCGGCCGACCCCGCCCGCGCATCTGCACGCACCCGGCGTCACGAAGTTGTCGGCGATCAGCAGCGGGTTGGCCGGGCTGGGGGATCGTCGACGACCACGGTCGTCGGATTGGGAAAGGGTCCGAAGGATGGCCCACGCACCACAGGGCCGGTTGGTACCCGCAAGGGGGCCGAACGGACCCCAGCAGAGCCTATTAGGGGATTGGCGGGGGTGCGGCGCGGCGGGGGCGGGGCGCGGCCTTCCGGGATACCGCCGCTGGCGGTGCCCAAGCGCCGGGCGCGAGTCCGCCCTCCGGGGCACCGCCGGCGGCGGTGCTAACGCCGCGGCCGCGGCTCGGCCCTCCGGTGCACCGCCGGGGGCGGTGCTAACGCGGCGGCCGCGGCTCGGCCCTCCGGTGCACCGCCGGGGGCGGTGCTAACGCGGCGGGCGCGCGGCGGGGCGCGACTCGGCCCTCCGGCGCACCGCCGGGGGCGGTGCTAACGCGGCGGGCGGCCCGTCCCACCGCCGTCGGCGGTACCCGGCACCCTCGCTAAGCGGACGCGCTGTGGGCGGAGCCGCGTAGCACCGCTGCGGGCGGTATGGAGGAACAGCAGCCCACCGCCTGGGCCGATCGGGCTCGAAAGCCATCGGCGGAGGGAGATCCCTCGGAGCGGATAGGGTCCGTCGAGGAGCGCTGACTGCCGCGACACCCTGCTGCGATTCGCCGACGAGTCGGCGACCACCAGTAGCCGGCCAACGGCCGCTGGCGTCACGCCGAACCGCTCACGGCCGATCCGCGAGGCGAGGCGAACCTTCGTGTCGTGGCGACGGAGCGTCTCCTCAACCGAGGTGATCTCGGCCTTGATCTCGATGACGAGGAGCGTGCGGGTGGCGGCGTGCCAGGCGAGGAGGTCGATGGATCCCCGCTCGCCGTACACCGAGAACGTGACCTCGCTGAGAACCTCCCATCCGAGCGGCGCGAGCATCGACGCGCACGCTCCGGCCAGGGCCGCGTGGCCCTCGTCCAGCAGCCGGTCCAGCTGGCCGCCGCGCCAGCTCACCGTGAGGACCGCGCGGATGTCGAGCGCCTCGCACAGCCGGCCCACCTCCTCGACGCTCATCGCTGAGATCTGTCCGCGTTCCAGGTCCGACACGTGCTGCTGGCTGACGCCGGCTCGTGCGGCGACATCAGCTTGGCGGAGCCGCAGGTGGCGTCGGACGGCCCGGAAGGCCTGCGCGGCACGCTGCGTCTCCATGCCCCGAAGCGTGGCGGAGACCGCTTACCGGGGGCTCATCTGCGGAGCCGGGCGCGCTTACCGTGGGCTCACCGGCCGCCAACCGCTGCCCCGCCGGCTGCTCACCGGCCGCCAGCCGGCCGCTCACCCGCGGCTCACCGGCGGCTCAACGGCCGCTCACCGTGGACCCACCGGCCGCTCACCCGCCGCTCACCCGCGGCTCACCGGCGGCTCACCGCTGCCGCATCGCCCGCCCGCCGATACGCCGTTGTGCGGAGCGGCGGCCACCCGCAGTCCACGCTACAGTCCATGCCGATGCGAGACCTGACGAGCCGTGCCCTCGACACGGCGACCGCGCTGGGGGCCGCGTACGCCGACGTGCGCGTGGTCCGGCGCCTCGAGGAGTCGATCACGATCAAGTCGACTCGCGTGGAGGGCGTCTCGTCGGGGGAGACGGAGGGCTTCGGCGTCCGGGTTCTCGTGGACGGCGCCTGGGGGTTCGCGGCCAGCCACGAGATCACCACGGCCGAGGCCGACCGGGTGGCGGCGGAGGCCGTGAGGATCGCCCGCGCCAGCGCCACGACCACTCGCAGCCGGGTCGTGCTCGACGACCGCCCGCCGGCCGCGGGGCGCTACGCGACGCCGGTCGCGGAGGACCCGTTCGCGATCCCGCTCGACCGCAAGATCGCCGCCCTGCTCGAGGCCGACCGCGCCATGAACTCGGTCAAGGGCCTGGCGTGGACCGAGTCGATGTACTCGGCGCAGCGCGAGGAGAAGACGTTCGCCGCGTCCGACGGCAGCTACACCGAGCAGTCGTTCACGCACATCGGCAGCGGCCTCGAGGCCAACGCCATCGACGGCGACGAGCACCAGCGCCGCAGCTACCCCGACAACGGCGGGCTGTGGGCCTCGGCGGGCTACGAGTTCGTCCGCGCGATGGACCTGGCGGGCAACGCCGAGCGCACCGCGAGCGAGGCCGTGGAGCTGCTGTCCGCCCCGCCGCTCCCCGCGGGCACGCGCACGATCCTGCTCCACCCCAGCCAGCTGTACATGCAGGTGCACGAGAGCTGCGGCCACCCGACCGAGCTCGACCGCGCCTTCGGCACCGAGGCCAGCTACGCCGGCACGAGCTTCCTGATGCCGGACATGCTGGGCAGCTTCCGCTACGGCTCGGACCTGTGCGACATCGTCGCCGACGCCACCGTCCCGGGCGGCCTGGGCACGTTCGGCTGGGACGACGAGGGCGTCGCCGCGCAGCGGGTGCCGCTGGTCCAGGAGGGGATCTTCGTCGGGTACCTGAGCTCCCGCGAGACCGCGCCCCGGATCGGCCGCCAGAGCGGCGGCGCGATGCGGGCCGACGGCTGGAACCGCATCCCGCTGATCCGCATGACCAACGTCAACCTGCTGCCGAAGCCGGGCATGAGCTTCGAGGACATCGTGGCCGACACCGACGACGGCCTGCTGTTCGAGACGAACCGCTCGTGGTCCATCGACGACCGCCGCCTCAACTTCCAGTTCGGCACCGAGGTCGTGCGCGAGGTCAAGCACGGCAGGCTCGGGCGGCTGTACCGCAACGGCACCTACACCGGCATCACCTACGAGCTGTGGCGCTCGATGGACGCCGTGGGCGACGAGCGCTCGTGGCGGATGTGGGGCACGCCCAACTGCGGCAAGGGGGAGCCGTCGCAGGTCGGCCACGTGGGCCACGGAGTCTCCGGTGCCAGGTTCCGCAACGTGCGGGTGGGGGTGATGTCGTGAGCGGGTCGTCTCGCGTCCCGGCCGCCGCCGATCCCGAGGACGCGCTCCGCATCGCCGAGGAGGCCGTGCGGCTGGCCGTCGCCGCCGGCGCGTCCGAGGCCGAGGCCCTGGTCGCCTCCGGCGAGTCCGCGCTGACGCGCTTCGCGAACTCGGAGATCCACCAGAACGTCGCCTCGACCGAGGCGTTCGTGAACCTGCGGGTGGCGAAGGGGCGGCGCGTGGGCGTCGCCTCGTCCGGCCGAACCGACCCTGAGGGCCTGCGCGCGCTGGCCGAGCGGGCGGCGGCGATCGCCGCCAACGTCGAGGAGCTGGACGACTGGGCCGGCCTCCCCGAGCCGAACGGCGCCCCTGAGCCCGTGGTCGCCGCCTGGTCCGACGGCACCGGCGGCGCAGGCCCGGAGCTGCGCGCCGAGGGCGCCCGCGCGGTCATCGCGGCCGCCGACGCCGAGGGGGTGGCCGCGTACGGCTCGTTCTCGACCGACGTCGAGGCCCACGCCGTGGCCAACTCCAAGGGCATCCGCGTTGCCGAGCGGCGCACCACCAGCCAGCTGCTCACCGTGACCATGGGACCCGACAACGGGACCGGGTACGCGGAGGACTGCTCCGTGGACGCCACCCGGATCGACGCAGCGGCGCTGGGCCTCGAGGCCGCCCAGCAGGCGCGGGCGTCGGCCAACCCGGTGGACCTGCCGCCCGGCGACTACCCGGTGGTCCTGAACCACTACGCCGTGGTGGACCTGCTGGACATGCTCGGCTACCTCGGCTTCTCGGCGCTGGCGGTGGCCGAGGGCCGCTCCTTCTGGGAGGCCGGCAAGCAGGCGGCCTCGCCGCTGGTGACGGTCACCGACGACGGCCGCGACCCCGACGGCCTGCCGATGGGCTTCGACGCGGAGGGCGTCGCCAAGCAGCGCCTGGCACTGCTGGACCGGGGCGTCTGCCGCGACCTCGCCTTCGACGCCCAGACGGCCGCGCGCGCCGGCCGCCGGTCCACCGGGCACGGCCTGCCGGCGCCGAACCCGTGGGGCCCGTTCCCCGTCAACATGTCCATGGCGCCCGGCGACGCGAGCCTCGAGGAGCTGATCGGCGGTCTGGACCGCGGCCTGCTCGTGACCCGCTTCCACTACACGAACCCCGTCTACCCCAAGCGCGTCGTGATCACGGGCATGACCCGGGACGGGACGTTCCTCGTCGAGGGCGGGAAGATCGTGGGGCCGGTGCGCAACCTGCGGTTCACGATGTCGTACCTGGACGCGCTGGCGGGCGTGGAGGCGGTGGGTCGCGACCGGCGGACGCTCCGGGGCATGCTCGGCGGGTGCACGGTGCCCGCCGTCCGGCTGTCGTCGTTCAGCTTCACCGGCGCCACGCGGGCCGGCTGAGGCGGCGAGGGCGACGGGCGAGCGAGGAGGCCGGAGCAGGCCATGGGCATCGGCGAGCGGCGGTCCGGCGACCTCACGGTCTGGGCCGGCGACGACGGCAGCGTCTCGGTGGACGTCGGCGCGCGGTTCGTGGCCGTGGGCGACGAGGACCTGGAGCGGCTGCTGGACAACCTGGCGGCCGACGGCGGCACGCTCACCCTGGTGGGCGGCGCCGGGCGGGCCGACGACGGCGACCACGCGCCGTACCGCGAGAGCGACCCCGCGATGAACGCCGCCGGCTGGGTGCAGGCGCTGGCCGAGCAGCGCGGCATCCGGGTGGTCCGCGAGGCGTAGGGGGCATCGCGCTGGCCGTGATCCCCTCCACCCGGCGGTGAGCCCAGCCCAGCTTGACGCGATCGTTGTCGGCGGCGGGCCGAACGGGCTCGCGGCCGCGATCACGCTCGCACGGGCCGGTCGAGGCGTCCGCCTGTACGAGGCCGCGGAGACCGTGGGCGGCGGCGTCCGGTCCGCCGCGCTGACGCTGCCGGGCTTCGTCCACGACCCGTGCGCTGCCGTCCACCCGCTGGCCCTCGCCTCGCCGTTCTTCCGGTCGCTGGACCTGGCGCGGCGCGGCCTCGCCTGGGTGCAGCCGGAGGCGCCCGTGGCGCATGCGCTGGAGCCCGGCCGGAGCGTGGTGCTGCCGCGCGACCTGGACGACGAGGGGCTCGACGCGGTGCTGGGTCCCCGTGACGCCGCGGCCTGGCGGCGGATGTTCGGGCCGCTCGCCCGCGAGTGCGAGCGGCTCATGCCCGCCATCCTGGCGCCGGTCCTGCGGCTCCCGCGCCACCCGCTGCTGATGGCCCGGCTCGGGGCGCGGGCCGCGCTGCCCGCCACGGGCCTCGCCCGCCTGGCCTTCCGGGACCCGCCGGCGCGGGCGCTGCTGGCCGGGCTGGCGGGCCACTCGATGCTGCCGCTGTCGGCGCCGCTCTCGGGCTCGTTCGCGGTGGTGCTCGGCACGCTCGCGCACGCCGTTGGCTGGCCGCTGGCCCGCGGCGGCAGCGGGGCGATCGCCGCGGCGCTGGAGGCGGAGGCGAGGTCGCTGGGCGTGGAGATCGTCACCGGCCACCGGGTGGCGTCGCTCGCGGAGCTGCCGCCGGCCCGGGCCGTCGTGCTGGACCTGACGCCGCGCCAGGTGGTGGCGCTGGCGGGCGACCGGCTGCCGGCCCGCTATCGACGCGCCCTCGAGCGGTTCCGCTACGGCCCGGGCGTGTTCAAGGTGGACTGGGCGCTCGAGGGGCCGATCCCCTGGCGCGACCCCGCGACCTCGAGGGCGGCCACGGTGCACCTCGGCGGCACGCTGGGCGAGGTGGCGAGGAGCGAGGCCGCGGTGGCCTTGGGGGCCGGGCGGTTGGCGGAGCGCCCGTTCGTGCTCCTGGTCCAGCCCACGCTCGCCGACCCCTCGCGCGCGCCCGCGGGCAGGCATGTCGCCTGGGCGTACTGCCACGTACCGAGCGGCGCGACGGCCGACATGACCGCGGCGATCGAGGCCCAGGTGGAGCGGTTCGCGCCCGGCTTCCGCGACGTCATCCTGGCCCGCGCCACCAGGGACGCCCAGGCGATGGAGGCCCACGACGCCAACTACGTCGGCGGGGACATCAACGGCGGCCTGGCAGACTGGCGCCAGCTGCTGTTCCGCCCCGTCGTCCGCTGGAACCCGTACACGACGCCGGTTCCGGGCCTGTACCTGGGCTCCTCGTCGACGCCGCCCGGGGGCGGGGTCCACGGGATGGGCGGCGTGCTCGCGGCACGAGCGGCGCTCAGGCACATCGGCTGAGCCGTCCTGCTGCGCCCCTCGTGTCGGCGCCCTTGTGTCGGCGCCCTTGTGTCGGCGCCCTTGTGTCGGCGCCGCTGGACTGCCGATCCAGACTTCGTGCCCGAGGGTGCCGGCAGCTGGACTGCCGCTCCAGCTGGCGACTGCCCGGGGCCCGTTGACGTCCCGCCGCCAAGCCGGGGCCGGACCGGCGGTCCAGCCCGCGACGGGTGCTGACCCGAAGTCTGGACTCCCACTCCAGCCGACCGTGGCGCCGCTGTCGCCTCCCGCGGCGTGCGCGGCAGGCCTCGACGCCCGCCACGTTCGGGCGAGTCGGACGTTGATCTGCAGGACGGGCGTGCACACGATCCGCGTGCGACCCGGTGCGAACGCCCATTCGGCGTCCCGGAGGATGGCCGTGAACCTGTACGCGACCAAGGGCGCGGTGAACGAGCGGCTCGTCCCCCTGGTGGACCGGCTGGCCGCTTCGGGCGTCACGCCGGACCAGGTAACCCTGGCGGCGATCCCAGTCGCGGCGCTCGGCGGCGCCTGCCTCATCGCATCACCGGAGGCGCCGCTCCTGCTGCTCGCCGTCCCCCTGCTGGCGGCCCTGCGGATCGTCCTCAACCTGATCGACGGCAATCTCGCGCGCCGCACCGGCAGGATCCATGCGCGCGGCGAGCTGTACAACGAGGTCGGGGACCGGCTCGCGGATGTCGCCTTCCTCGCCCCCGCGGCGTTCCTGCCGGGCGCGCCGTCTCAGATGATCCTGCTCGGCGTGTTGGGCGGGGTGCTCGCCTCGTACGTCGGGATCACAGCCCGGGCGGCTGGCGCGGAGCGCATCTACCGAGGCGTGCTGTCCAAGCCCGGGCGTATGGCGCTGCTCTCGCTCTGCTCGGTGTGGGCGTTCTCGGCCGGGCCCGGCGACGGCACCCCGTGGGCCGTCTTCGGCCCGGTGCTCCTGCTGGGCACCTCGCTGACGCTGCTGGAGCGGATCGCGGTCGCGGTCCGGCGGCTGGAGTAGACCGTGACACCCGTGGACGCGGCCTCGGCCGTGCTCGTGGCCGGCCCGGTGCTCGGGCTCGCGGGCGCGGGCGCGTTCGCCGTCGTGCGCCGCGGCCGGACGACCGGGCTCACCCCGCGCACCGCGCTCGCACGTGCGGGCTCGTACGCGGGTCTGGCGCTGCTGCTGCTCGTCGCCATCCGGGTCGGGGTCTACGGTGTGGCCCTCCTGTTCGGGGTCATCGCCGCACTCGGCCTGGTCGAGTGGGGGCGGCTGTTCGACCTTCCGCTACGCCACCGAGTCGCCATCCAAGCGGCCAACGGGCTCATCATCGGCGCCGTTGCCGTCGCCGGGGAAGGGTCGGCGGCCTGGCTCGTGGCGCTGCTGGTGCTGGTCGGAGCTGTGCTGCCGGTCGCCCGCGCTGACACCGGTCGGGCCGTCCGCGATTTCGGCATCTCCGCCGTGGGCGTGGCGCTGCTCAGCGTGCTGCTCGCTCACGCCGTGGGCCTTGCCGTCGTGCTCGGGCAAGTCGGGCTGGCGCTGGTCGCGGCTCTCGCCGTCGGCTGCGCCTTCTCAGACGTCGGCGCCTTCGTCGTGGGCCGCACCCTGGGCCGCCACCCGCTCGCGCCGACGCTGTCACCGAACAAGACCCTCGAGGGCGTCGCCGGCAACGTCATCGGCGCGGCGCTCGGGATCGCCCTGTTCCTGCCCGCCATCGTCCCGGCGCTCGGTTGGCCGTACTGCCTCGCGCTGGTGCCGCTGGTGGCCGGGGGCTCGCTGTGGGGCGACCTGCTCGAGAGCGCCGCCAAGCGCGAGGCTGGAGTCAAGGACGCAGGCGCCTGGCTGCCCGGCTTCGGCGGCATCCTGGACCGCGTCGATTCGCTGCTCATCACCGTCGCGTTGGCCTACTGGATCGCACGCCTGTGGGGGATGGTCCGGTGACGCCTGCCGCGCGGGCTCGAGCCGCAGCCCGGCCCAAGGCGCCGCGAGGCTGGCAGTTCTCGCGGCTCGCGATCGCCGGCCGCGAGGTGACGGCACGCCTCATCGGGCCAGGCATTGCCTGGCTGATCCGCGGGCCGGCAGTCCGCGGGCAGGAGCACCTCGCCGAGCTCGACGGCCCGTGCCTGATCTGCCCGACCCACGCCAGCCACCTCGACTTCTCGTCGGTCCGCCTGGCGCTCGGGCCACGCCACCGCCGCCGACTCGCCGCCGCGGCGGCCGCCGACTACTTCAGCGTCAGCAGGCCGCGCTGGTTCGTCGCCGCGTGGTTGGGCTCGTTCGCGTTCAAGCGGACCGGCGGCGGGGCAGAGTCCGTCGCCGCCGCGGAGGGGCTGCTGGCGGCAGGCTGGAACGTGCTGGTCTTCCCCGAGGGGACCCGGACGACGACCGGCGACATCGGGGCGTTCCGTCCAGGTGCCGGACTCATCGCAGGCCACACCGGCTGCCAGGTGCTCCCCGTCCGGATCACGGGCGTCCGCGACGTGCTGCCCAAGGGCGCCCGCCGTCCCCACCGGGCGCAGGTGGAGGTCCGCTTCGGGACCCCGCTCCGGGCCACGCCCGGCGAGGATCCGCGGCAGTTCACCGGCAGGCTCGAGGCCGCGGTCCGGGCACTCTAGGGACGCCGGTGTCACGACACCTCAGGCGATGCCCAGGAAGCGCTCCACCAGCCGGCGCCGCCAGAACTCGCGGACGAGCACGACCCACACGGCGAGGGCGACGAGCACCAGGACCGCGTCGCGCGACGCGGGGATGCCGAACGAGAAGAAGTCGCGGGCCACGCCGAACCGCGTGGTGAGCAGGAAGCCGATCGCGAGCACCAGCGCGAGCGCGGCCGGCCGTCGGTCCCGGGTGAGCTGCTCGGCGACGGCGAACCAGCGGACCGGGGGCTCGACGAACACGATCAGCAGCAGCCCGGCGTAGACGAGGAAGCTGGTGAGCGCCGTGCGCGCGTTGTCGAGCGCCGTGGCGAAGGCCGCCCCGTGCAGGCTCTCCGACCCGGCGAGGTACAGCGATCCGTAGAGGACGAACAGGCCGCACAGGCTCGACGCGACGGCCGCGGGCGTGACGAACGTCGCGAGGGTGCGGGTCAGCGAGGCGCGGACACGCCGGCCGGGCGGCGCCCAGTACGCGAGCAGCACGCTCGGGATGCCCACCGTGAACACGGTCAGCGCGGACGCGTTGCGCAGCTCGATCGGGAAGGTCGTGATCACGAGCGACGACACCACCAGCAGGCTCACGGTGGCGATCCGGGTGAGGAACAGCTTGAGGATGTCCTGCATGCCGTTGAGGATCCGCTGGCCCTCCTCCACCGCCTGGGCCACCGCGGCGAACGAGTCCTGCATCAGCACGAGGTCGGCGACGCCACGGGTGGCCTGCGTGCCGCTGCCCATCGCGATCGCGAGGTTCGCCTTCTTGAGGCTCAGCACGTCGTTCACGCCGTCGCCGATCATGGCCACGTAGTGGCCGCGGCCGCGGAGGGCGTCCACGAGGCGCTCCTTCTGGGCCGGCGTGATCCGGCCGAAGATGGTCGTCTCGGAGGCCAGCGCGCCCAGCTGCTCGTCGTCGAGCTCGTCGAGCTGGTGGCCCGAGGCATGGGCGGCGTCAGCGATCCCGGCCTGTTTGGCGAGCGCGACCACCGTCTCCGCGTCGTCGCCCGAGATGATCTTCACCTGGACCCCGTTGGCCCGGAACGAGGCCAGCGTCTCCGCCGCCTCGCCGCGCAGCTCGTCTCGGAGCGCCACGAGGCCGATCGCGCGCATCCCGCCGGGCAGGGCCGCGGAGGCGTCATCGTCGTGGGCGGGCAGGGCGGCGGCGTCCGGGTGCGTGGCCACGAGCAGCACGCGGAGGCCCTTGGCCGTCAGGTCGGCCAGCGCCGCCTGGATCCCGTCCCAGCCGTCCGGGTCAGGGTCCAGCTCGGCCCTGCCGGGCCCGACGGCCGCCGGCGCGACCGCCAGATAGGGCCGGAGGAACTGCGGGGCGCCCAGCGCGACGATGGCGGCGACCCCGTCACGGCCTGTCCGACTGCCCGGGCCCGCGAACGCGACCGCGCTCCACTTGCGCGCGGAGGAGAACGGCACCTCGCCCGCCAGCGGCCGGGGCGCGGCGGGCCACCGGGCGGCGATCGCCTCGCTGGTCTTGTTGCCGGCGGTCGCGGAAGCGGCCAGCGTCGCGGCGGCGGCCGCGACCTCCTCCTCCGTCGCGCCGCCGAGCGGGACCACCCGGTCCACCTCGAGCTTGTTGGCGGTCAGGGTGCCGGTCTTGTCGAGGCACAGCACGTCCACGTGGCTGAGGCTCTCGATGGCGTTCGCCTGCTGGACCAGCGCCCCGAAGCGGAGGATCCGGATCGCGCCCAGGGCGTACGCCACCGCGATCGACACGAACAGCCCGTTCGGGACGAGGCCCGCGAGCAGCGTCGCGTCGGCGACGACGTCGCCCGGCCGGAGCGACTGGACGAGGCCGCGGACCACCAGCAGGATCTCGAGGTACACGACGATCGCCAGGACCACGCGGACGACCAGGTTCACCTCGCCCTGCAGCGGCGTGACGATCCGCCGGAACGACCGGGCGCCGGCCGTGATCTGGTTCGCGAAGCTGGCCGTGGCCACCCGCTCCGCCACGTAGCGGGCCGAGCCCGTCGTCGCGAAGCTGCCGCTGAACACCTCGTCGCCCGGGCGCTTGGGGACCACGTCGCTCTCCCCGGTGAGCTGCGACTCGTCCACGCCGACCGCGCCGCTGGCCAGGCGCCCGTCGAGGACGACCTGGTCGCCCGCGTGGAGCTCGACGAGATCGCCCAGCACGAGCTCTTCCGGGGGCACCGCGCTCGCGGCGCCGTCGCGGACGACCGTGGCGGTGGGCCGGGTTAGCAGCGCGATCCGGTCGAGCGTCCGCTTGGCGCGGATCTCCTGCACGATGCCGACCACGATGTTGGTGGAGATCACCGCGAGCGACACCACCGCGTCCAGCGGCCGGCCCACGGCGACCAGCGCGAGTCCCAGCAGGAACAGGATGTTGTTGACGAAGGTGAACGTGTTCTCGCGCAGGATCTGCGTGTAGGTGCGGGTCGTGGGCGGCAGGGACGCGTTGGCGAGGCCGGCGTCACGACGCCGGGCGGCCTCCTGCGCGGTCAGTCCCGCCACGGGCGTCGGCGGCAGCTCGGGGTGCGCGGACAGCGTGCCCGGGTGCGGCGCGGCGGTGGTCATGGCGTGTCCGAGCATACGCTGGTGACGCGCCCGGACGACACGCGTGACACAGGTTCCGCCTGGGCCGGGTCCCGACTTGATTTGGCGCGCATCGCGGGGGCTGCCCGCCCAGCGGGCGCTCCGGCGCGCATCGCGGGGGCTGCCCGCCCAGCGGGCGCTCTGGCGCGGCTGCCCGCCCAGCGGGCAGGCTGATGCGTGAGCAGCCGCGGCCTGGCAGGACGGGGGCCGGCCCACGCGCCAGCTCGACCGCCAGCCGGGCACGCGCAACGCAGTGACCGCTGAGCGGGCAAGGGGCTCCGTGAGCTGGGCCCAGCCGGGCGCCCGCAACGCAGTGACCGCTGAGCGGGCCTCCAGGCCGGGTGAAGGGCCCAGGTGGGCTGGGCCCCGGGCCGGCGGCGTGAGGCGGGGTGGTGAGCTGGACTGCCACTCCAGACGTTGAGCGTCTCGCCGGCCCAGAGTGGACCAGCGGTCCAGTTCCCGGCGCTGGCGGGGCTCGGACAGCCCCTGGCTGGTCGCGGGCTGGCGCGGGGGTCCAGGCGCCGACACGCGAACGCCCGAAGTCTGGACTGCCAATCCAGCCGGAACCCGGCGCAGCCGGAACCCGGCGCAGCCGGAACCCGGCGCAGCCGGAACCGGGCGCCACTTGGACATGGGCGACGGCTTCTTGCGAACCCCGGCACGAGAGCTCGGCGCCGCTCGGCTACACGGGGCGCCGCCCCCGCCAACGTCGAGCAGCCCGGGGGCCCCCGCGCCGCAGCCGCGCCCGCGGCGCCCGCCGCACCAGCCCCGAGCGGACCGCCTACCGCCAGGACGGCCGCGCCACGTCCGGGTAGAGGCGGACCCGCCGGTAGGGCTCGCGGCCGCGAGACCGGGACACGATGTTGGCGCGCTCGGCCATCTGGTGCTGCAGGCGGCGGATGTACGCGTTCTGGGGCGCCAGCTCCACCGGCTCCTGCTCCTTGATCACCATGGTGATCGCCTGCTCCGTCTCGCGGAGGGCGGCCTCGCGGGGGTCGATCTCGAGCGCGAACACCGAGGTCAGGCTCGCCTGCATCTGGGCGATGGTGTTGGCCTTGAGGACGTAGATCGGGATGCCGCGCTCCTCGGCCTCGCGCAGGGCGGCCGGCTTCTGGCGGTACTCGGAGCGCAGCGTCATCACCACCTCGGCCTCCTCGGCGTCGCGCGCGATGAGCACGGGCAGGCCGAGGTCCCTGATCGCCTGCTCGAGCCGTCGGCGGCTGATCCCGTGGGGGTAGACGCGCAGCGTGGGCAGTGTGCCGCCCTCCACCGACAGCGCGTCGGCGCCCATCGGGGCGAGGTCGTCCTCGCCGCCGTCCCAGTCGGGCCCGCCGGGCACCATCCGGGCGATCCGCTCCTCCTCGGCCGCCTCGATCTCCGCGGCGTTGACGGGCCGCGTCCCCTCGTCCTCGTGGAGGGCGTTGAGCGCACGGGTCGCCTCGGCGCGCCAGGCGCGCTGGCGGTCCAGCTCCCGGGCGTCGCGCGCCCGGACGTCCACGGCCTGGACCGGCGCGATCCCGTTCTCCGAGCGCTCCACGGGTCCGCGGTCCGCGATCTCGCCCGCCTGGAACGCACCGCCGGGCGGCACGGCGAACCGCTCGCCGGGCATCACGGTCAGACCCGGTCGGTCGCCCTCCGGGCCGCGGGCCCCGCGCTCAGCGCCTGACGGGGCGCCCCGGTTGGCGCGCCAGCCGCCGGACTGCCCCGGTCGGAACCCGGGCCGCGCCGGGAGGCGCTCGTCGGAGCCGGGGAAGCCCGTGCGGTAGGCGGACGCCCCCCGCCAGCCTGGGTCGCGTCCCCAGGCGCCGGCGCCCGAGCCGGTGAGCCCGCTGAACCGGTCCCCGCCCGCCACCTCTCGCGCCGTGGGCTTCGGCCGCGACTGGCTGCGGTGGACGCCCTCCTCGTCGCGCCAGCGCAGCTCCGGCGCCACCGCATCGCCCAGCAGCATGGCGTCCACCGTCTGCGCCACGTCCGCGTGGACGAGGACCCGCTCGCGGTCCTGGATCTCCACGATCACGTCGAAGGTGGGCGGCGCCTTGCGCTCGAGCACGCTCTTCTGCGAGCGCCGCCGGCGCGCCTCCTCGTCGCCCAGGGTCACGCTCTGGATGCCGCCGATGAGGTCGGACAGCGTGGGGTTGAGCATCAGGTTGTCGAGGTTGTTCCCGTGCGCGGTGCCGATCAGCTGGACGCCGCGCTCGGCGATCGTGCGCGCGGCCTGCGCCTCGAGCTCGGTCCCGATCTCGTCGATGACGATCACCTGGGGCATGTGGTTCTCCACCGCCTCGATCATCACCTCGTGCTGGAGGCTCGGCGTCCGCACCTGCATCCGCCGCGCCTTGCCGATGGCCGGGTGCGGGATGTCGCCGTCGCCCGCGATCTCGTTGGAGGTGTCCACCACCACCACGCGCTTGCCCTGCTCGTCGGCGAGCACGCGGGCGGCCTCGCGCAGCATCGTGGTCTTGCCGATGCCCGGGCGGCCCATGATCAGGATCGACTTCCCGGCCTCGAGGAAGTCCTCGATGATCTCGATCGTGCCGTAGACGGCCTTGCCGATGCGGCAGGTCAGCCCGACGATCTTGCCGGTCCGGTTGCGGATGGCCGAGATCCGGTGGAGCGTCCGCTCGATGCCGGCGCGGTTGTCGTCGCCGAACGCCCCGATGTGGTCCACCACGAAGTCGATGTCGTCGCCGGTGATCTCGCGGTCGAGGAGGGTGACCTCGGAGCCCGGGTAGCGGGCCTCCGGCCGCCGGCCGAGGTCCATGACGACCTCGATCAGCGTCTGGCGGTCGGGCAGGGCGTGGATGGCGGCGACGATCTCCGGCGGCAGGGCCGCCAGCATGACGTCGAGGTCGTCGGCCGCTGCGCGCTGGCGCATCTGCTCTTCCACGCCTGTCGGACCTCCCTCTGCTGCGCTCAGCGCACGCCGGCCGGCACGAGGCGCGGCTCGGCGACGCGGACCAGGGTCTCCTTCATCAGGAGCGTGACCGTGGCGATGTCCTCGAAGCCATCCTCCTCCAGCCGCCGGTCGAGCGGCGATTCGTACGTGCGGACGGGCGCGATCACGCCCTCGTGGCGCGTGGACTTGTCCGCGCGCTCGGCGATGACCCCCAGCGCGAACCTGATGAGGGGCGCGGTGTCCGCCTCGGGTCGGGCGATGACCTTGAGGTAGTGCGGCTGGTCCTCCTTGGCGACGCCCACCTGGACGAGGCCGTCGAGCTGCACGCCGTCGCGGCCGCCGCCGGGGGCCTCGAGCACGTAGGTGTAGACGTCGGCGAAGCGCAGGATCGGGTTCAGCGAGCTGCGGGGGATCCGCCACTCGCGCCCGAGGCGCTCCCAGTCGGCGAGCCGGAGGCACTCCAGGCGCTGGACCGGGGCGGGGGTCACCGCCGAGTACAGGCGCGACAGGCCCAGGGCGTGGAGCGGGCTCGTCGGCCGGATCCCGGCCTCACGGGCCTCGGCCTCGGACCACGGGGCCGGCAGCTCGCCCGCCGGGCGGAACAGGATCCGCTCGTCGCCGAAGCGCACGAAGCCCGCCTGCATGAACAGCTCGACGTTGTCGTCCGCATCGGCGCAGGCCACGTGGAACCGCGTGGCGCCCCGCTTGGCCCCGTCGCGGAGCAGGTGCTGCACCAGCCGGAAGCGCACGTCGCCCGCGTCCAGGCCGCCCACCGCGTCGAGCTCCACGACCGTCCACTCGTCGCGGCCGGAGTCGCGCTCCACGCGCAGCAGGCCGGCGATGTGGCTGTCACGGTCGAACACGTACAGGGCGTCGTGCGGCTGGAACGCGCCCAGCGGCAGCCGGAACAGGCTGAACACCCCGATCGGCGGCCCGCTCACGGGCAGGCCCAGGGAGCGCGTCGCCTCCGCATCGCCCTGCGCGCGGCGGGACAGCTCGCCCAGGGCGGCGAGGTCGGTCAGCCGCGCCGCTCGAACCTTGCCGGTGGTGCGGGCCACAGCGCCGTCACCGCCCCTGCTGCGAGCGGCGGGTGGGGTACGGTCGCCGACCCACCCCCTCGCCGGGGTCGGCGTGCTCTGCGGCCATGGTGGCAACCAGGCGGTGGAACCGGTGCTCGCGGGCCAGCTCGGGGTGGAACGCGGTCGCGATCACGTTGCGCTCCCGCACGGCCACGATCCGCCCGTCGGGGAGGCTGGCCATGACGTCCACGTCGGGGCCCACGCGGTCGATGATCGGCGCCCGGATGAACACCGCGTGGACGGGCGTGTCGCCCAGCAGCGGCACGTCGAGCTCGGTCTCGAAGCTGTCGAGCTGGCGCCCGAACGCATTGCGCTCCACGGTGACGTCGAGCAGCGGGAGCACGGGCTCCTCGCCGCCCGCGATCTCCCGGGCGAGCACGATCATGCCGGCGCAGGTGCCGAAGACGGGCGCTCCGCGGCCGGCCAGCTCGAGGATGGGCTGGCGGAGCCCCCAGCGGTCGATGAGCTTGCGCATCGTCGTGCTCTCGCCGCCCGGGATGACCAGGCCGTCGATGTCGTCGAGATGGCTCGGCAGGCGCACCTCGACCGGCTCCGCGCCCACGGCGCGGAGCGAGGCGACGTGCTCCGCGAAGGCCCCCTGGAGGGCCAGGACCCCGATCCGCATCGTCATCGCGCCGGCCCCCGCCGACCCGTCCGGCCTACCAGCCGCGGACCGCCAGCCGCTCCTGCTCGGGGATCGTCTCGAGCGCGATCCCCCGCATCGGGGCGCCGAGGCCCTTGCTGACCTCGGCGAGGATCTTGGCGTCCTGGTAGTGGGTGGTGGCCTGCACGATGGCGTTGGCCATCCGCGCGGGGTCCTCGCTCTTGAAGATGCCCGACCCGACGAACACGCCCTCGGCGCCCAGCTGCATCACGAGCGCGGCGTCAGCCGGCGTGCTGATGCCGCCGGCGACGAAGTTCACGACCGGGAGCTTGCCGTCCTGCGCGACCTGCCTGACCAGCTCGTACGGCGCCTGCAGCTCCTTGGCGGCGACGAACAGCTCGTCCTCGCGCATTCCCTGCAGGCGGCGGATGTCGGCCAGGACGTCGCGGAGCTGGTGAACGGCCTCGACCACGTTGCCGGTGCCGGCCTCGCCCTTGGTCCGCATCATCGCGGCGCCCTCGTTGATGCGCCGGAGCGCTTCGCCGAGGTTCCGGCAGCCGCACACGAACGGGACCTTGAACGCGTGCTTGTCGATGTGGTTGCGCTCGTCCGCGGGCGTGAGCACCTCTGACTCGTCGATGTAGTCGACGCCCAGCGCCTCGAGGATCTGCGCCTCGACGAAGTGGCCGATGCGCGCCTTGGCCATGACCGGGATCGACACCGCGGCCATGATCTCCTCGATCATCGCGGGGTCGGACATGCGCGCGACGCCGCCGGCGGCGCGGATGTCGGACGGGACGCGCTCGAGGGCCATGACGGCGACGGCCCCGGCGTCCTCAGCGATCTTGGCGTGCTCGGGCGTGACGACGTCCATGATGACGCCGCCCTTGAGCATCTGGGCGAGGCCTTTCTTGGTGGCCCAGGTGGAGGTTTCGGTCATGGTGGATTGGGCTCTCCGGACAAGGACGCGCTTGCCGGCCGTCCGACTGACCCCGGGGTCGTCGCCCGTTCGAACCGGTTCGGTCCGGCGCTACGCCTCGATTATGGCACGGGCGGTCGATTCGCCCGCGCGCGCGAGGCTGGTTGGGACAACTTGGAACGCCGCGCCTCGGAACGTCGGGGCCGCGGAAGGCCGGGGCCGCCGGCGCGCCTGCTAGCGGACCAGCGTCCTCACCACCCCGGACATCAGCGTCGTCGCCCGGCGGGCGCTGGCGGGCGAGAGGCGGGACAGGGCCTCGACCAGGTCCAGCACATCGCGGTCGGGCAGGCCGTCGAGCAGGGCGACCAGCCGCAGGATCGTGTCGTCGGGGACCTCGCCGAGCAGCCGGACGGCCCGCTCCAGCTCGGTGGGCTCGAGGCGCGAGACCAGCCCCACGGCCCGGTCGAACAGCCGCACGAAGATCAGGAACGTCGCCAGCCATTCCCGGAGTCGCGTGAGGTCGGGGTCGCCGGGGGAGTCGGCCAGGGCGGCAGTCGTGTCGGCCAGGGTGCGCTCGAGGACCTCGATGATCGGGTCGCCCTCGCGCACCTTGCGCTCGGCGACGACGCGCCCGAACCAGCGCCAGTGGTCGCCGATGGCCTGGTAGGCGGTCCCGGCGGGTCCGCGGCGGCCGACACGGCGAGGCTCCGCGATCTTCTCGACGAGGCCCCACTGCTCGGCCTCCGCGAGCGCGAGGCTGGCCGCGCGGTGGGAGAGCCCCAGCGCCTCGCGGACCTCTCGCTCGGTGAGCGCCTCCTGGCGGGCCATCAGGTAGGCGTGGACGCGGGCGATCGCCGGCGCCACGCCCCAGGCCGCCCCCATGTCGCCCCAGGCGTCCGCCAGACGCAGCCGGATCTCCTCGGCAATCGGACCCTCGGGGGGATCGCTCGGCTCGACAGCTGCGGCGACGACGTCGGTCACGCAGCGAATGCTACCCCGCAGCCGAAGGGCCCACGGGCCGTGCGCCCATCCCGCCGCTCGTGGGCAGCCACGGCGCTCGCTAGTCGAGCAGCGCCTCGACCTCGGTCCGGCCGGGCAGGCCCGGGGACCCGGCCGCCCGCGCCACCCTGCGCGCCGCGACGGCGTTCCCCCACCGGAGCGCGTCGGGGAGGTCCAGGCCCTCGACGCGAGCGGCGATGAACCCTGCGTTGAACGCATCCCCGGCGCCGACGACGTTGGCCACCTCCACGGCGAAGGCGGGGCTCCGGACGATCCCCCCGTCAGGGGTGCACGCGAGCGCGCCCTCGCCGCCCATGCGCGCGACCACGGTCCTCGCGCCGCCCGCCAGGACGTGCGCGGCCGCCTCGACCTCCGGGACGGCCGTCCCGGCGGAACGCTGCCCCATCGCCGCCGCCAGCGGAGCCAGCTCCTCCGGCCCGCTGCCCAGGACGACATCCGCCAGCGCGATCGCCCGCTCGACGGCGGCCCGACGCTCGGCATCGAGGCCCCACAGCTCGACGCGCAGGTTGAGGTCGATCGAGACCGGCACCCGGGCGGCCCGGGCCTGCGCCATGACCGCCAGGACGGTGTCGCGGACGGGGCCGTCGCGGAGGCACATGCCGGTCGTGTGGAGCCAGGCCGCCCGCTCTACCGCGTCGGCCGGAACGTCCTCGAGGCGCAGCCAGCGGAGCGCCCCGCCGTCGGGCGGCCACACGACCAGCGACCGCTCGCCGTCGGGCTCGACCATGGCGATCACCTGGCACGTGGCGTCTGCCTGCGTGACCGCGAGCGCGGACGTGTCCACGCCGCAGGCCGCCAGGTCGCGCGCGACCTGCCGCCCGAACGCGTCGTCGCCGACGGCGCCCGCGAACGAGACCGGGACACCGAGCACACCGAGGGCGCGCGCCGTGTTCGCCGCCGTGCCGCCCGGCGAGACCACCGGCTCGCGCACCACGCGCCGCCCGTCCGGCTGCCGCACCGGCACGTGAAGCGTGAGGTCCACGTTGGCGTCGCCGAGGACGAGGACGCGGCGGGTGGTGCCGTCCATGTCAGTCGGGGTCGGCGCGGAGGTCGGGGTCGTCGCCCAGGGCGCCGCGGGCGGCCGCGATGAAGGCGCGGACGCGGTCGAGGTCCTTGCGGAAGCCGCCGCCGGGGAGGGCCCGGTTGGTCCAGGTCAGCGAGTCCACGCCCCACGGCCTGACCGCGCGAACGGCCTCGGCCACGTTCTCGGGCGAGAGGCCGCCGGCCAGGATCACCGGCACGCGGACCGAGCGCACGATCTCGCGGCTCACCCCCCAGTCGTGCGTGGCGCCGCTTGCCCCCACGCCGCCGATCCCCGGGGCCTGCGTGTCGAGGATGAGGTAGTCGGCCACCTCGGCGTACGCGCGCGCCTCGGCCACGCTCTCGGGGCCGGTCACCGAGATCGCCTGCATGACCGGAACGCCGGGCAGCCGCAGCCTGATCCGCTCCACCTGGGCGGGCGAGGTCAGGTGCGCCGGGGGGCAGAGGTGGAGGATCGCGGGCCGGGTGGCGTCCACGAGCTCGGCGATGGCCACCGGGTCCGTCCACACGGTGAGCACCACGGCCTTGGCGCGGCCGGCCACGGCCCGGGCGATCTCCGCCGCCAGCCGCACGGGCACCTCGCCGGGCAGGCCGCCGTGCGGCGGCGTGGTGCCGACGTGGTCGGCGCCGGCGTCGGCGCAGGCGAGCGCCTCGATCACGGTCTGCATGGTGTAGAGCTGGGTGATCACGCCGCCAAGCGTACGGCCGGCGACCCGGGGGCGGGGCTGCGTCCGCCGCGGGGCTGCGTCCGCCGCGCGGGCTGTATCCGGCGCGCGGGCCGTCCCGCCCGCCCTCGGCTACAGTCACGCCCATGAGCGACCCGATCCACAGCACCGCGTCGCGCGGCTTCACCGCGGGGGCCGACGCATACGAGCGCTCGAGGCCGACCTACCCGCCTGACGCCGTCTCGGCGATCATCGAGACGCTGGGGCTGGGGCCCGGCCGGACGCTGCTCGAGCTGGGCGCGGGCACGGGCAAGCTCACCCGCCTGCTGGCGCCGTCGGGCGCCGAGATCCTGGCCGTCGAGCCGGTCGAGGCGATGCGCGCGAAGCTGGCGGACGCCGTGCCCGGCGTGCAGGTCGCGGCGGGCACGGCCGAGGCGATCGGGCTCCCCAACGCGTCCGTGGACGCGGTCGTGGTGGCGCAGGCGTTCCACTGGTTCGACGCGATCCGCGCGCTGTCCGAGATGCACCGCGTGCTGCGGCCCGGCGGGCGCGCGGCGCTGGTCTTCAACCGCCGCGACGAGTCGGTGCCGTGGGTCCGCGGCATCGGCGACGCAGCCCGGCGGGCCGCCTCCGGCGAGCCGCAGGTCTGGGACGACGCGTGGCGCGAATCGCTGGCTCTGTGCGGGCTGTTCGGTTCGTGGCGGTCGATGGCGTTCCGGCAAGTCCAGCGGCTGACGGCCGACGGCGTCGTCGAGCGCATCGCCTCGGTGAGCTACGTCGCTGCGGCGTCGCCGGAAGTCCGACAGGGCGTGCTCGACGAGGTCCGCGCGGTGCTGGCCGCCGACCCGCTCACGGCCGGTGTCCCCGAGATCGACCTGCCGTACGACACCGAGGTGCTGTGGGCCGAGCGGACGACCATCGAGCCGGGCGACGTCGGCATCGTCGCCTCGGTCAACGCCAACAGCGGCGGGGTGCCGAAACCGCCCGTCGAATCGGCCCGGGTCGGCCGGCTCGGCCTCGACATCGACGCCCACACCGAGCCCGAGCCCGTCCACGGCGGACCGGACCAGGCCGTCTGCCTCTACTCGCAGGAGGCCGTGGAGCGGGTGCGCGCCGACGGGCACCAGGCCTTCCCCGGCGCCTACGGCGAGAACCTGACGCTGCTGGGCGTGGACTGGGAGGGGCTGGCGCCCGGGGACCGGCTGATCGTCGGCGAGGGGGACGCGGCGCTCGAGCTGGAGCTGACCAAGTTCACGACGCCCTGCCAGACGCTGGCGCACTGGTTCATCGAGCACCGGATCGCCCGGATCAGCGGCAAAGTGCACCCGAACGACGCCCGCTGGTACGCGCGGGTGCTCCGGGAGGGCGACGTCCGCCCGGGCATGCCGGTGAGGCTGGTCCGCGGCATCGCCGGGTGAATCACGGGGGGGCGTTCAGATGCCCTCCCTCCGAGCGGACTCCGGGACCGGGCACGCCGCGGGGCGGTCGCCCAGCCGCGCCGCGCGCTACCCTAGGTCGATCGACACGGAGGACCCATGACGACCGACAAGCCGGCGGCGGAGCCGCTGCCCTCCACCCGCGAGGAGCTCCTCGTCCTGCACCGCGAGGCGCGCCAGCGCCGGATCAACGCGGAGCCGGGCAGCCACGAGTGGGAGCAGGCCTCGGCGGAGGTGGGCCGGATCGAGGTCGAGATCGCCCGCATCGAGCGGGAGATGACGCCGCCCCGGATCTAGGGGTCGGCACCGGGAGGACGACGAGCGGGTACCGGGCCCGGGGCCGCCCCCTGGCCTCCCCGCAACGCGACGCTGACGCCGCGCGCTCAGACGGGAACCGCCCGGCGCTGCTATGGTTCGGCCGATGAACGGGGTCGTTCTCGTGCTGAACCAGAACTACGAGCCCCTGAACGTCTGCAACCTGCCGCGGGCGTTCCGGCTCGTGTTCGGCTCGAAGGCCGAGGTGATCGAGTACGACCACCAGGAGATCCGCTCCGTGCGTGCCGTCTACCGGGCGCCCAGCGTGATCCGCCTCCAGCACCAGATCCGCCGGCCCCGGCCGCGCGTGAAGCTGACCCGGCGGGAGATCTTCATCCGCGACCGCAACACCTGCCAGTACTGCGGCAAGACCGGCAGCGACCTCACCCTGGACCACGTCCTGCCCCGCCACCGCGGGGGCCAGCACACGTGGGAGAACCTGGTGGCCGCCTGCCGGCCGTGCAACCACCGCAAGGGCGGGCACACCCCCGAGGAGGCGCGGCTCCGCCTGCTCCGCCAGCCGTTCGAGCCCCGGAGCGACCTCTACTCGCTGTTCTCGCCCTACCTCGAGGACACGCGCAACGAGGCCTGGCGCGACTACCTGTTCCTCGGCAAGCACTAGGGCGCGGCCGTGGCCGCGAACGGGTTCGAGGCGGGCGTGGTGGCGCCCGGGGCCGACGGTACGCGGCAGCCCGACCTCGATCGCGCCGTCCCGCCGGCCGTCCACGCCCTGATCGACGGCCTCGTCGCGGCCGGCCACGCGGCGTACGTGGTCGGGGGGTCGCTGCGGGACGCGCTGCTCGGCCGCCTGCCCGCCGACTGGGACCTGGCCACGGACGCCCGCCCGGGCCGGCTGGTCGCCCTGTTCCCGGGCGCCGTGTACGAGAACCGCTTCGGCACCGTGGCGGTCCGCCGCGAGGCCGAGGTCTTCGAGGTCACGACCTTCCGCCTCGAGCACGAGTACGCCGACTTCCGGCGGCCCCACCGCGTGGAGTTCGGCAGCACGATCGAGGCCGACCTCGCCCGCCGCGACTTCACGGTGAACGCGATGGCCTGGGGCCGCCGCCCGGGCGACCCCGCCAACGCGCTGGTGGACCCGTTCGGCGGCCGCGGCGACCTGGCGACGCGCACGCTGCGCGCCGTCGGCGACCCGGACGCCCGGTTCCGCGAGGACGCGCTGCGCATGGTGCGCGCGGTCCGCCTCGCGGCCACGCTGGGGTTCGACGTCGAGCCCGCCACCCTGGCCGCCATCACCGCCAACGCCTCGCTCGCGGGCCACCTCTCATGGGAGCGGATCGGAGCGGAGCTCGAGAAGCTGCTGGCGGCCCCGCGCCCGTCCGTGGGGCTTCGGCTGGCCGAGGAGACCGGGCTGCTCGCGGTGATCTCGCCCGAGCTCGCCGCCCAGCGCGGGATCCCGCAGCGCAAGGTCGCCGGCGAGGACCTGTGGGAGCACACGCTGCGCACCGTCGACGCGGCGCCGGCCGAGCGGCCCGTCGTCCGGCTCGCCGCGCTCCTGCACGACATCGGCAAGCCCGCGGTCCTCGAGGGCGGCCGCTTCCCGCGCCACGAGACGGTGGGCGCCGAGCTCGCCGCTGAGCTCCTGCGCCGCCTGCGCTACCCGCGCACCGCCGCCGGGGAGGTGGTCCACCTCGTGCGGCACCACATGTTCCCCGTGGACCCCGGCGCGACCGACGCGGCGATCCGTCGGTTCATCATGCGCATCGGCCCGGACCGGATCGACGCGCTGTTCGCCCTCCGCCGCGCCGACGACCTGGGCAGCGGGATGACGCCCGACGACCCGGACACGGTCGCGTTCCGCGAGCGCGTCCTGCGCGAGCTCCACGCGGCCTCGCCCCTGGACCGCCACGCCCTCGCCGTGAACGGCCGCGACCTGATGGCGGAGCTGGGCCTGGCGCCGGGACCGCGGCTGGGGCACGTGATCGATGAGCTGCTCGACCGGGTGATCGCCGACCCCGGCCTCAACGAGCGGGGCTCGCTCCTGCTGCTCGCACAGGGCATCCTTGCCGACATGTACGAGGACGAGGTGAGCTCGCCGTGACCGAGCCGCTGGCCGAGGCGGAGCAGGCGCTCGGGATGGGGCTGCTGGACCGGGCCGAGCGCCTCTACCGCCAGGCCGCTGACGCCGACCCGCACAGCGTGGTCGCGCTGACGGGGCTGTCCCGCGTGGCGATCGACCGCGGGGACGACGCGCTGGCCCTGCGGCTCGCCTGGCGGGCGCTCGAGCTCGACCCCGGCAACGCCGTCGCCGCCCGGCTCGTCCAGCGACTGGAGGAAGTGCTCAGCACGCGGGGCGAGGCCCTGCCCGATCGAGAGGTGAACGAGTGAAGGTCCTGGTCACCGGCGGTGCCGGCTACGTCGGCGGCGTGTCGGTGGACGCGCTCGTCGCCGCGGGCCACGAGGTGGTCGTCCTCGACGACCTGTCCACCGGCCACGCCGGGATCCCGAACCCCGACGCGCGCCTGGTCAAGGGCAGCTACGTGGACGAGGCCGCGACCCGCGGCCTCCTGGAGCGCGAGGGGGTGGACGCCATCCTCCACTGCGCCGCCCGCTCGCTGGTGGGCGAGAGCGTGGCCGACCCGGCCAAGTACTACCGCGAGAACGTGGCGGGCGGGGTGGCCCTGCTCGAGGCGGCGCGGTTGGCCGGGGTCCGTCGCCTGGTGTTCTCGTCCACCGCCGCCACCTACGGCGTCCCGGACAGCACGCCCATCCTGGAGGACGCGCCGCTCCGCCCCATCAACCCGTACGGCGAGACCAAGCGCACCTTCGAGGGCGCCCTGCGCTGGTACGGCGCCGCGTACGGGCTGCGGAGCGTGATCCTGCGCTACTTCAACGTGGCCGGAGCCACCGAGCGCCTGGGCGAGGTGCACCGGCCCGAGACGCACCTCATCCCGAACGCGCTGCGGGCGGCCGAGGGCGGCCCCGCCCTGACGCTGTTCGGCGAGGACTACCCGACGCCCGACGGCACCCCGATCCGCGACTACATCCACGTGGCGGACCTCGCCGATGCGCACGTGGCGGCCCTGGTCGCCACCGACCCCGCCGACGGGCGCACGGGTCCGGTGGGCGGCGGGCCGGCCGAGCCGGTCATCGCCAACCTGGGCACCGCCAGCGGGTTCTCGGTGAAGGAGGTCCTGCGCGCCGCCGAGGCGGTCGTCGGGCGGCCGATCCCGCACACGGTCGGGCCGCGTCGGGCCGGCGACCCGCCGGTGCTGGTGGCCTCCAACGCCAGGGCGAGGGAGGTCCTGGACTGGGCCCCGCGCCGCTCTACGCTGCCGGAGATGATCGGCTCGGCGTGGGCGTGGCGGCGGGCCCACCCGGACGGCTACGGGGACTAGCGGGGAGCCCGGCGCGACGGGCCGGCGACGGCGCAGGGCCCGGGCGCGGCCACCCGGCCGCCACCCCGACGCGGCTAGCCCTGCCGCCGCTCGGGCACCGGGTACAGCAGATACAGCCCGACGAGCATCGAGAGCAGCAGCGTCAGGATGCCGAGCTGGTACGCGCCGACGCCGAGGGATCCGTAGAACAGCGGCACCGTGACGCCCCAGATCGCCATCCCGACGACCTGCGAGCCCTTGCCCACGAGGCCGTACAGGCCATAGAACTCGCCGAGCCGATCCTCCGGGCTCAGGCGGTACATCAGCACCCGATCGGAGACGTGGAGACCCGCGAACCCCGTCCCGATCGCGATGCCGGCGATGATGAACACGGCCTTGCTGATGAACAGGCCGCCGACCAGCAGCGCCACCGCCCAGATGGTGAGGACGGTGAACAGCGTCCGCTTCGGTCCGAAGCGGTCCACGAGGCGGCCCCAGATGAAGGCGGACACGATGGCCGACAGCGTGAGGCCGAGCAGCACGACGTTGGACTCGCTGTCCGTGAACCCGACGGCGCGCACCGCGAACACGGCCATGATGGCCACGCTGGTGTTCAGCGCATCGGTGTAGAAGAACCGCGCGGCGAGGAATCGGCCCAGCCCCGGGTAGTCGCTGAACGAGCGGATCGTGCGCCACGTCTGCTGCCAGGCCGCGCCGATCGGGTCACCCCCCGAGCGGCGGCTGCCGTCCTCGCGCAGCAGGATGAAGGTGGGTGCGCTCAGGACCAGGAACAGCAGCGGCGCCACCACGAAGGCGTTCTCGACCGACAGGTTCGCGATCAGGATCAGGAGCCCGATGAACACCGTGCCCATGTAGCCGATCCCGGTGCTCAGGCTGGCGATCCGGCCCCGGTTCTCGGACGTGCTGACCAGCTGGAGCGTCGCGTCGAAGTAGATGAGGCACGACTGGTAGGAGAACATCGCTACGCAGAACAGCGCGATCCCCGCCGGCACGGGCACGAACGGAATGGCCATCGCCGGCAGGCACGCCCCGAAGGTGAACGCCAGCAGGAACGGCAGGCGCCGGCCGTAACGGTCGGAGATGGCGCCGAGCAGCGGCGACACCGCGGCGTTGACCGCCACGGAGGCCATCACCGATGCGGCGAGCGCGACGTTGCCGAGCGAGTCGCCGAGCTTGTCGGTGATGAACAGGCCGAATGCCCACGAGAAGATCGCGTAGGACCAGATCGTGTCGGCGAAGTCGTAGAGCGCCCAGCCGGCCCGCGCGAGCTTGCGGTGGTTGCGGCGGTCGAGCTCGGTCAGCTCGGTGGTCGCGACGGCGGCGGCGGTCATCGGGCTCCTCAGTGCGCTGCGTGGCCGGCGAGCTTGCTCTCTGCCTCGCGGGGATCATAGGGGCACGGCATGGGCGCCGGGCGGGCTGCCCGCTGGACGGGCGCGGGTCGAGTCTCCGCACGCGGGCTGCCGGGCTTTTCGAACTGTCCGGACGGCGACGGCGCGGGGGCGGCTGCTGGGGGCCTTCCCGGCAGAAGTGCCGGCGGCGCTCGGGTCGGCGCAGGCACGGACGCGGCTCCGGCGTGCCTGCAGGACCCGCGTCAGCGCGCCTGCAGCCGTCCCGCGTTCGCGCTCGGCGTTCCGCGACGCCCGCCCGAGTCCTCGGGGCGCGCTGCGACGCGGCGCGGCGTTCGAACCTTGCGAAAAGGCGCCCGACGGGTGGCGCCCGACGGGTGACACCCGGAGGCGCCCGGCGTCGTCTCGGGTGCGCGCCGCCCGTCGAGCGCACGCCCGGCGCAAGGGCGGCAGCGGCCCAGCGCGGTACGATCCGCGCATGACCACCGATCCCCGCGTCGTGGCCGCCGAGCTGCGGCCCGAGTACCCGGGCCGGCGCAGCGCCAGCGCCCTCGCGGACCCGATCATCGAGCCCGACTGGGCGGGCCTGCGCGTGGTCGCGGCCGTCGAGGGCAGCACGGCCGGGTTCTACCGCTACGGCGACCGCATCGACGTCCCCGCCCCGCTCGAGCAGGCGCTCGCCGAGGCCTTCCTGGCGGTCGACGGCGTGGTCGAGGGCCACCTCACCAAGCAGGCGTTCGACACCGGCGTCGGCGTGTACCCGGTCCACCAGTCGGTCCCCCGGACCATGTTCTCGCTGCCGAGGCTCGGCCGCCGCGACAAGCGGGACCCCTACCTGGTCGGCCGCCAGCACCAGGCCGACGAGGAGGCGCGAGCCCAGCCGCTCCTCGAGGCGCTCGCCGGCGGCGAGGACCACGCGTTCGTCGCCACGGACCTGCTCTGGCTCGACGGCCAGTCGCTGCTCGGCCTGCCGCTGCTCGAGCGCAAGCGGCAGCTCGAGGCCGTGCTGGCGCAGTCGCGGCTGGTGCGGGTCACGCCCTTCGCCCGGCCGGCCGGCTCCCGCATGGCCGGCACCTGGGCCGCGCTGGGCTTCCGGCACATCTTCTGGCGCGCCGCCAACAGCCGCTACACGCCCGGCCTGGAGAACCCGGACTGGGTGGTGGTGGCGGCGCCCCAGGCCTCGTCCCGGGTCATGGGACGCGGCGAGGAGGGCGGGGACGCAGCGCCGGACGACTGACCGCGAGCGCTGGCCGCGGCCCGGCGTGCGGTGGTAGGGTGGGCAGGTGCCCCCGACGACGCTGACCCCCGCCATCAGGGACGAGATCGCGCGGCTCGGTCGGGCCGACATCATGGTCGGCATCCCGAGCTTCCGGAATGCCGCGACGATCGGCTACGTGGTGCGCGCGGCGCACGCGGGCCTCGTCCAGTACTTCCCGGACCAGAAGCCCGTCCTGGTGAACTCCGACGCGGGCTCGCCCGACGGCACGCAGCGCGTGGTCATCGAGACCGAGCCGCCGGACTACGTCGAGTCCATCCTGCTGGTGCGGCCCACCAACCGGCTCGACCGGGTCACCCTCACGTACCCCGAGATCGACGGCACCGGCGGCAAGGGGGCCGCGCTGCGCGCCATCTTCGAGATGGCGGCCGCGCTCGACGTGCAGGCGCTGGTGGTGGTGGACAGCGACCTGCGGAGCATCGCCCCCGAGTGGATCGAGCTCCTCGCCGGGCCCATCCTCAAGGGCGGCTACGACTTCGTGGCCCCGCTCTACGCCCGCTACAAGTACGACGGGACCATCACCAACACCGTCACCTACCCGCTCACCCGGGCGCTCTACGGGCATCGCATCCGGCAGCCCATCGGCGGCGACTTCGGGGTGTCCGGCGACCTCGTCCGGCACTACCTCGAGCAGGAGGGCTGGACCGCCGACATCAGCAAGTTCGGGATCGACATCTGGATGACCACCACCGCGCTCGCCGGCGGGTTCGCGGTCTGCCAGACGCGGCTGGGCGCCAAGGTCCACGACCCCAAGGACCCCGGTGCCGATCTGGGACCGATGTTCCGCCAGGTGGTGGGCACGATCCTGCGGCTCGCGGTCGACCACCCCGACGCCTGGCTGGGCGTCAAGGGCAGCCACGACGTGCCCGCCTACGGCTTCGAGCGGATCATCGACCCGCCGCCGCTCGAGGTGAACGCCATCCGCCTGCTGGACGAGTTCCACAGCGGCTCGCTCGCGATGGCCGACGCCTGGCGCCGCGCCCTGGAGCCGGCCACCGCTGAGGCGGTGCTACTGCTGGCCGCCGAGGCCGGTCCACGAGCCGACGCCGCGTCGCAGAAGCTGGGCATCGGCGGCGAGAACGTCGAGAGCCACCCGTCCACGCTCGAGATGGCCGAGGCGCTGGCCGGCTTCCACTTCCCCGACGACCTGTGGGCGCGGGTGGTCTACGACCTCGTCATCGCGAGCCGGAAGGGCGAGCTGGAGACGTCGCACCTGGTGGCGGCCCTGGTGCCCATCTACTTCGGGCGCGTCGGCTCGCTGGTGGTGGAGTGCCGCCACCTCGACGCCGCCGACGCCGAGGAGCGCGTCGAGCGCCAGGCGCGCGAGTTCGAGCTGCTCAAGCCGTATCTCGTGGAGCGCTGGCGGGCGCTCGACGCGGCGCTGGAGGACGGTGCGTGATGAGCGGCGAGCCCCTGCCGGCGCGGATCATGATCCCGGTCGCCAACCCGCTCACCGCGGAGGAGCTGATCCGGATCGGCGCGGGGCTGCTGGACCCGCGGATCGGCGAGCTGTCGGCGCTGGGCATCGTCGAGGTGCCCGAGGGGATGCCGCTGTCCGAGGGCGCCACCCGTGCCCGCCAGGCCCGGCGGCTGCTGCAGCGGGTGCTCGACTACGTGCCCGAGGGCACCGTCATCCACCCGCTGGTGCGCATCGGCCGGCACGCGGCGGCGGGCATCGTGGAGGCCGCGGCCGAGCAGGAGGCGGACCTGCTGATCTTCGGCTGGGGCGGCAAGTCCGCGCCCCCGCGCGAGGGCGGGGGCGGGCCGGCCATCTCGCCCACGATCGACGAGGTCGTGCGCGAATCGCCCTGCGACATCGCCGTCGTCAAGCAGCGCGGCGCGCGCGCCATCCGCCGGATCCTGGTCCCGGTGCGCGGCGGCCCGCACGCGGAGCTCGCCCTCCGCTTCGCCGACGCGCTCGCCCATCGCCACGGCGCCACCGTCGCCGTCACGCACTTCGTCCCGGCCGGCATCACGGAGGCGGTCCGCGCCCAGGCCGAGCACGCGCTGGCGGCGTTCGTGCGCCAGCACATCACCGCCGACGCAGACCCCGTGCTGCGCGAGACCCGCAACATCCGGACCGCGATCCTGCGCGAGGCCGAGCAGGCCGACCTGATCGTGATGGGCGCGTCCGCGCCGCCCGGCGAGGTGGGCACGTCTCTGTTCGGCGCCCTGCCCGAGGCGATCGCCCAGCGATCCAAGGCCACGGTGATCGTGGTCAAGACCCGCGAGGCGATCGGTCGCCATACGTTCGACGCGCTCGCCCAGAAGGCCGAGAGCCTCGCCGCCGCCGACCGCGCCGCCGAGGAGTCGCGCGCCGTGCCGGCCAAGGTGGAGCGCTGGTTCGCGGAGGCCAACTTCCACCACGGCGAGTTCGCCGACCTCGCCCGCCTGGTCCAGCTCAAGGAGAAGCAGGGCGTCACGGTGTCGCTCGTGCTGCCCGCGCTGAACGAGGCGGAGACGATCGGGCCCATCGTGACCCGGGCGATCCGCGAGATGCAGCAGCGCTACCCGCTGCTCGACGAGCTGCTGGTCATCGACTCGGCGTCCACCGACGACACGCGCGCCATCGCGGAGGCCGCCGGGGCGCGCGTCGTGCAGCACCCCGACGTGCTGTCGCGCTACGGCTCCTTCCGGGGCAAGGGCGAGGCGCTCTGGAAGTCGCTCTACGAGACCAGCGGCGACATCGTGGTCTGGGCCGACACGGACGTCCGAAACTGGCACAGCCGGATGGTGTACGGCACGGTCGGGCCGCTCCTCGTGGAGCAGCGGCTGCAGTACGTGAAGGGCTACTACCAGCGCCCGATCGTCGAGGGCGGCGTGCTCAAGGAGGGCGGCGGCGGGCGCGTCACCGAGCTCGTCGCGCGGCCGCTGATCAACCTGTTCTTCCCCGAGCTGTCCGGGTTTATCCAGCCGCTGGCCGGGGAGTACGCGGGTCGGCGGAGCCTGCTCGAGCAGCTTCCGTTCTTCACCGGGTACGCCGTCGAGATCGGCCACCTCATCGACGCGCTCGAGAAGGTGGGCATCGAGGGGCTGGGCCAGGTGGACCTCGAGCGGCGCGTCCACCGCAACCAGGAACTCGAGGGGCTGTCCAAGATGTCGTTCGTGATCCTCCAGGCCGTCATGAAGCGGCTGGAGGAGCGGCGCCGGGCGCGGCTGTTCGCGGAGCTCGGCCACACGATGAAGCTGCCCCGCTTCGGCCAGGGGCGCCTGTCCCTCGAGATCCAGGAGATCGCCGACCAGGAGCGGCCGCCGATGATCCGGATCCCGGAGTACCTCGAGCGCCGGCACACCGTGATCGGCGACACCTCGCTGCAGTGAGCGGGCGCGCGTGCGCGTCCTGATCGCTCGGGCTGCGCCGTTCGCGCGGGTCGCGCCGGATGGCGCCCCGGGGCTCACCGGATGGCGCCCGGTTGCCCGCGGCGCCTCGTTCGCGCCGGTTGCCCCGGTCGCCTCGTTCACGCCCGTCGCGCCCCGCGCCCCGCTGCGCCGGGCTGGACCCGGAGTCCAGGCGTCGCGGGCGCCGGCGCGTCAGGGGCTCGCTGGACCCCCAGGCCAGACTTCCCGGGCTCCGCTGCGCCGGGCTGGACCCGGAGTCCGGAGCGCGACGTCCGGGACGCAGGACCAGCCTCGTGAGCGGCCGGCGCTGGATCGCGAGTCCAGCCTGAAGCGATCCGGCCCCATGAGTCTGGACCCGGAATCCAGGCGGGCCCGCCCATGCGGGTCCTGATCGCCCCGGACTCCTACAAGGGGACGCTGACCAGCGTCGCGGTGGCGCGTGCGCTCGCCGAGGGCTGGCGGCGGGCACGGCCGCGCGACGAGATCCGCCTCGCACCGCTCGCCGACGGCGGCGAGGGCACGCTGGTCGCGATCGAGGCGGCCGGCGGCTGGCGGCGCGCCGAGGCGCCTGCCCGAGATCCGCTCGGCCGGCCGATCCTGGCCCCCTGGCTCGTCCGTGAGGACGGCACGGCCGCCGTCGTGGAGATGGCTGCAGCGTCGGGGCTCTCGCGCCTTGCCGCCGACGAGCGCGACGCGGCCCGGGCGACGAGCGCCGGCACGGGCGACCTGCTGCGCGCCGCGCTGGACGCGGGGATCCACGACGTCGTGCTGGGGATCGGCGGGAGCGCCACGACCGACGGGGCGGCGGGCCTCCTTGCCGCGCTCGGGGCGCGTGTCGCCGACGACCTCGCCAGCGTCGACCTGGGAGGGCTCGACCGACGCCTGGCTGAGCTGCACCTCCGGGTTGCCTGCGACGTGACCAACCCCCTGCTGGGGCCGGACGGCGCCGCCGCCGTGTACGGGCCGCAGAAGGGTGCGGCCCCCGACGACGTGCCCGTGCTCGATGCGCGTCTCGCCCGCTGGGCCGACGCCCTCGAGGCGGCCACCGGGCGGCGGGAGCGGCTGACCCTGGGGGCGGGCGCAGCGGGCGGCGTGGGGTTCGGGCTTCTGTGCCTGACGGACCGCCTCGCCTCGATGGAGCTGCGCCCGGGCATCGAGCTCGTGATGGGTGCCGCCGGGTTCGACGCGGCCCTGGCGGCCGCCGACCTCGTGCTCACGGGCGAGGGCCGCATCGACGCCCAGACTGCCTTCGGCAAGACCGCGCTCGGCGTGGCGAGGCGTGCGCAGGCGGCCGGGGTGCCGTGCATCGCCGTGGGCGGCAGCGTCACGCCGGAGGGCGCCGCGGTGCTGGCGGCCGCCGGAGCGCGGGCCGTCGGCGCCTCCGAACCGCCCCTGCCGCTCGCCGAGGCGATCGCGGCCGGCGCGGCCCCGCTCGTCGCCCGCGGTGAGCGGCTCGCGCGCGAGATCCGCTGACGCGGCATCATCTCCCGACGATGAGCCCGAGGAAGCCCAACGCCGAGCGCGCCGCGACCGCTGCCGAGCGGCCTGCCGCCAAGACCGGCCCGAAGCCCGCCGTTTCGACGCGCCCCCGGCCGACGCGACGGCGCGCCCCCGACCCCGCCAAGCACTGGGCGTCCTACCTGCGCCGGTACCGGCCCGGGCTCGTCCCCTATGTGCTCGACGCGCTCGAGGCGCGGTACGGGGAGCAGCGCTGGGAGCGCCGCCTCGACCCCGTGAGCGAGCTCGTGCTGACGATCTTGACCCAGAACACCGCCGACGTGAACGCCGAGAAGGCGTTCGAGGCCCTTCGGGCCGCGTACCCGTCGGACCGCGCCCCCGAGGAGCACCACCCGGGCATCGGCTGGGGAGGCGAGGGCCTGTCGACGGCGCCGCCGCCCGACTGGTCGCTCGTCGAGCACGCGCCGCTCCCGGAGCTGGTCGACGTCATCCGCCCCGGCGGCCTGGCGCCGCAGAAGGCGCCCCGGATCCAGGCCACGCTGGCGAAGATCCGCGAGGAGCGGGGCTCCTACGACCTGGAGTTCCTCGCCGACCTGCCGGTCCTGGCGGCCCGCGACTGGCTGACCTCCATCGACGGCATCGGCAAGAAGACGGCGTCCATCGTGCTGGCGTTCTGCTTCGGCATGCCGGTCATGGCCGTGGACCGCCACGTGGAGCGCGTGTCCAAGCGGATCGGCCTCATCCCCGAGAAGGCCACCGCGGACCAGGCCCACGACCTGTTCCTCGAACTCGTCGAAGGCGAGCGCATGTACGCGGCCCACGTGCTCCTGATCCACCACGGCCGCGCGATCTGCCGTGCGCAGAGCCCGGCCCACGACATCTGTCCGGTGCGCGACCGGTGCCGGATGGTGAACCCCAAGTCCCGCTGAGCGCTCACCGTTCTCGGCGGTCCATCGGGCGGTGGCGAGGGCAGGGGGCCGGGAGCGGGGGTCGGGCGCCGCCCCGCGGACGCCGGCCGCCCCGCAGGCCCCGGCCGCCCCGCACAACCGACAGTTGTGCTCGAGCGCATCGGGCGCCGCCCCGCGGGCGCCGGCCGCCCGGCACAACCGACAGTTGTAGCTGAGAGCATCGGGCGCCGCCCCGCAGGCCCCGGCCGCCCCGCACAACCGACAGTTGTAGTCGAGAGCATCGGGCGCCACCCCGCAGGCCCCGGCCGCCCGGCACAACCGACAGTTGTAGCTGAGAGCATCGGGCGCCCATTGCCCTCGCCCAGGCTGCGTCCCACAACTGCCGGTTGTGCCGCAAGGTGTCAATGGCCATCTGAAAGTCCCCGCCCGTGGCCATGAGAAGTCCCCGCCCTGACGTGGATTCTCAGGCTCGCTGGACCGGCATCCCTCCTCTCGTCCTCGCCTCCTTCATCCGGTACGAGTCGC
>JAJYLZ010000019.1 GCA_021787395.1 Chloroflexota bacterium | reverse complement strand
GGCTACCTCGACACGCGAGCCGCGGAGGCGCCCGTGCCGGCCGACGAGGAGGCGGCCGCGGCGGCCGCCGATGCCGCCGAGCGCTCGGCCGACGCCGCCCGCACCGCCGAGGCTGCGGCCGAGGCCGAGGACCGCGCCGCCCGCGAGCAGCTCACGGCGCGCGAGGTTGCGGCTCGCGAGGCCGCCGTCCGCCTCGACCTGGCCGAGCGGGACGTGGCCGCTCGCGAGTCGGCGCTCGCGGCAGCCCGGGCGGCCACGCCGGACGACGCCCTGGCCGACGCGCTGGCGCGCTCCGTCGCCGTGCAGGAGGCGGCGATCTCGGCCACGGCCGCCGCCCGGGCGGCGCTCGACGGGGCGGGGCCCGACGTGGCCCGGACGCTGCTCGACAACGCACGGCAGGTCCTGGACGGGCTCGCGAGCCGGCTGCGGGACGTCGAGATCGCCCAGGCCGAGGTCCGGGCGAGACTCCGCGACCACGGCGAGGACGGCCTCGGCGAGCGACGCGACGCAGCGCTGTCGGCGAGGGACGCCGCAGCCGGAGAGCTGGCCCGCTGGACCCAGCGGGCCGAGGCCCGCAAGACCCTCTTCGAGGCGCTCAAGATCGCCCGCGACGCGGCGCACCTGGCCTACGTCGGGCCGCTGCGCGACACGCTGACCGCGCTTGGGCGCGTGGTGTTCGGGCCCTCGCTGGCGCTGGACGTGGGCGAGGACCTCCGGGTCCGCAGCCGCACGCTCGAGGGGCGCACGGTCCCCTACGAGAGCCTCAGCATCGGCGCCCGGGAGCAGCTGGGCGTGCTGGTGCGCCTGGCGGGCGCGATGCTGGTCGCCCAGGACGGCGGCGTGCCCGTGATGCTCGACGACGCCCTCGGCTTCTCCGACCCGCGCCGTCTGGAGGCGATGGGGGCGGTCCTGTCGCTCGCCGGGGCGTCCTGCCAGGTCATCGTGCTGACCTGCCACCCGGAGCGCTACCGCCATGTCGGCGGGGCGAGGACGGTGGCCCTTCCGTAGCGGCGCGCCGCGGGGCTCGGGCCGCTCAGGCGTCCGGCAGGCGGTTCGCCCGGGCGATCGCGCCCAGGTGTCGCGCGGACGGCCGGACGGTGCGGGCCTGCGTGGCCCGGTCGACGGCGACCAGGCCGAACTGCATCCGGTAGCCGTAGGCCCACTCGAAGTTGTCGAGGGCGCTCCAGTGGATGTAGCCGCGTACGGGCGCCCCGGCGGCGATCTCCGCGTGGAGCGCCCGCAGGCCGGCATCGATGAACGCGATCCGGTCGGCGTCGTCGGCGGTGGCGATGCCGTGCTCGGTCACCAGGATGTCCTTGCCGGGCAGCAGCCGGGCCACGCGGCGCACCGTGGCGGCCAGGGCCTCCGGCCGCAGCTCGTACCCCATCTGGGTCCGGCGCGCCCCGGGCGGCAGGGGAGGCGTCGGGCTCGCGGCCGCGCGACGGACCACCGGCGGCAGCACCCGGGCGGCGAGCGGCGGCACCCGCAGCGCCAGCCGCAGCGCGGTGGCCGCCACCGGGTTGAAGCGGACGGTCACCCGGGTGTACGTCTGCACGCCCACGAAATCGTCGTCGGCCGCGGCCTCGAGGAACACGTCCTCGTTCCGCCGGCGCATCCACTCGACGAACGGCCGGCCGCGCGCATCGGACGCCCACTCGAGCAGCTGGTGCGTCATCCCGGCCCGGGCGGTCGGGCTGGCGGACCGGACCGCCAGCAGCGCCAGCCGATGGCCCTCGATGAGGCCGGCGGTCGCGCGCTCCCAGGACCTGAGGTCGGTGCGCCCGGGCGGGAAGTTGAGCGCCCCCACGTACCCGCCGAAGGCGACGCTGCCGGGCTCGTTGATCGTGCACCACCAGGTGACGCGGTCGCCCAGCGCGCGCACCACCCGCTCGGCGTAGCGGGCGAGCCGAGCGGGCGTCTCGCTCCACAGCCAGCCTCCCCGGGCAGCCGCCCAGCGCGGCAGCGAGAAGTGGTTCAGCGTGACGACGGGCGTCATCCCCGCCGCCACGACCGCGTCCGTGACCGCGCGGTAGTGGTCGAGCTGCCCCTCGTCGAAGCGCCCGGCCTCGGGCTCCACGCGCGCCCACTCCACGGAGTACCGGTACGCGTTCAGCCCCAGCGAGGCCAGCAGCGCCACGTCCTCGGGGTAGCGTCGGTAGTGGTCGCAGGCGAGGTCGCTGCGATCGACGCAGGGCGTGCCCGGGCGGCGCTCCCAGTCCCACCAGTCGGACCCGTCGTTGTCGCCCTCGACCTGGTGGGCCGCGGTCGCGGCGCCCCACAGGAAGCCGTCGGGGAACACCAGCTCGGCCATCGCGTCCTGCCCTGCGCCGCAGCGCGCGGGACGGCCGCTCGCCCGCCGGCCGCGCGCCGCCAGCATAGCCAGCCGCCCACCCGGCGCGCCGCTAGGCTTGGCGGACCCAATCCGATCGCCAGCCACGACCCACGGAGCACCGGCCCCCATGCCGCCCGACGACCCGATCGCCTCGCTGCCCGCCCGCGAGCTCTCCCGGCGGATCCACGCCCGCGAGGTGTCGTGCCGCGAGGTCATGGACGCCCACCTCGCCCGGATCGGCGCGCTCAACCCCGTCCACAACGCGATCGTGAGCCTGCGCCCGGCGGACGCACTGCTGGCCGAGGCGGACGGCGCCGACGCGGCGCTGGCGCGGGGCCAGGATCGGGGGCGCCTCCACGGCTTCCCGCTGGCGGTGAAGGACCTCGTGGACACGGCCGGGGTCCGGACGACGCGGGGCTCCCCGCTGTTCGACGGGGTGCCGGACCGCGACGCCCTGCTGGCCGCGCGGATGCGGGGCGCCGGGGCGATCGTGATCGGCAAGACCAACGTGGCCGAGCTGGGCTACGGATCGCAGAGCTACAACCCGCTGTTCGGCGTCACGCGCAACGCGCTCGACCCGCGCCTGGCGGCGGGGGGCTCGAGCGGCGGGGCGGCCGTGAGCGTCGCGCTGGGGATGCAGCCCGTGGCCGACGGCAGCGACAGCATGGGCTCCCTGCGGAACCCCGCGGCGTTCAACGAGGTGGTGGGCTTCCGCCCGACGCCGGGCCGCGTCCCGACGGGGGCACCAGACGCGGGGTTCCTCGAGGACCTCTCCACGGCGGGTCCGATGGGCCGCACCGTGGACGACGCGGCGTTCCTCCTGTCGGTCCAGGCCGGGCCGGACCCGGCGTCCCCGCTGTCCCTCGACGAGCCCGGCGACGTGTTCGCCCAGCCGCTGGACGGGCGCCCGTTCGGCCGCCGCGTCGGCTGGCTCGGCGACCTCGGCGGGTACCTGGCGACCGATCCGGGACTGCTGGAGGCGTGCGAGGCGGGGCTCCGCCGGATGGAGGGGATCGGCTGCCGGGTCGAGCCCGCCGCCCTGCCGTTCGCGCCCGGGCTGGCCTGGGACGCCTGGACCACGCTCCGCAGCTGGCAGGTCGCCGGCGGGCTCGCCGGGCCGTTCCGCGACCCGGCCCTCCAGCTGCTCATGAAGCCCGAGGCGCGCTGGGAGGTGGAGCGCGGGCTGCGGGTCAGCGGCGAGCAGGCGTGGGCCGCGCTCGGCCGGCGCGCCGAGGTCTTCCGCGGCCTGCTCTCGCTGTTCGACCGCTTCGACGTCCTGGTGCTGCCCAGCGCCCAGGTCTTCCCGTTCCCGGCCGAGCTCCACTGGCCGGCCGACGTGGGCGGCCGCTCGATGGACACCTACCACCGCTGGATGGAGGTGACCATCTACGCGTCGCTGGCCGGGCTGCCGGCCCTCGCGGTCCCGGCGGGGCGCAGCCCGGACGGGCTGCCGGCCGGGATCCAGGTGCTGGGCAGGCCACGCCACGACCTGGAGGTGCTCGCGCTGGGCCGCGCCTACCAGGCGGCGGGCCGCTGAGCGCCCCCCCAGCCCGACAGCGGAGGCGGTCGAACCGTGTCGGTGCCTCAGATGTCCCCCCGGAGGGCATTAGGATCGGCGGTCCAAGTCTTGCCTCTCAGGTGCCCCCGGGAGGAACGCTAGAGCCTCGAAGGTTGCGGATTCGCCGGCCTGACGCCGCGCCACGGCGCCATCTGCCGGATAGCGCCCTCCCGGGGGACATCTGTCAGGGCGCGCGACATCTGCCTGGGCGCGGCCAGCAGGCGCGGCCGGCCGCCTGGCCACGCGCCAGGACAGCCGCTGAACTGAACGCGCCGGCCGGCCGATGCGCTGGACGCGCCGTCCGGGCCGCTCCGCCCGCGCTACGCGTCCTCGAGGGGGATCGACTCGTGGCGCCGGCGCCGCGGCTCCTCGGCGGTGCGGTCCACCCGGGCGATCCACGTGTCCACCATCGACCGCACCGCGAGCAGCTGCTCCTTGCGGGCGGCGCGCATGTGGGCCCGGACCTCGCCCGGCAGCACCATGGACAGCATGGCGTCCATCGCCTCCATCGGGCTGCCGGCTCCGCGCGCCTCGGCGTCGCGGGCCCGCGCCTCGGCCGCGGCGGCCCTCGCCTCCATCTCGGCCAGGCGCTCCTCGAGCGCGGCGAGGCGCGCGGTCAGCTCCGCCTCGCGATCCGATCCAGCCATGGTCAGCTCGCTCCCTTCTGCAGCGCCCCGGCCGCGCCGGCCGCCGCGAACTCGATCCGCAGGATGTCGTCATGGAAGCCGCCGCCGATCGTCTCGGCGTCCACCAGGATGCGCGGCAGGATGAGGTTGCGCCGCCACGACCCGACGGCGATGACCAGCTCGTCCGCGAACCGCGACAGCCGCACCTCCTCCCTGGACGTGAACGGGAGCTCGAGCTCGAGGACGAACCGCTCCCCCTCGCGCCGGACCGTGTACGGGCGGCCGCGGTAGTAGAAGGCCACCGGGTCGTCCTCGCCGAACACGGCCCGGCCGAGGGTCCGGAGCATCCGGTCGCCGACCACCTCCTCGTCGAAGAACGGGGCGTCGCGGACCGGCACCGGCGCGAACGACTCCTCGACCAGCGGGCGGTAGCGCTGCTGGGCCTCCCGCCAGGCGCCGAAGTAGGCGCCGGCGTCCGGCGGCAGCACCCGGTTGCACACCACCAGGTCGGTCGGGTAGCCGTAGAGGTGGAAGTAGGTGAACGAGCGCTGCGCCTCCTTGATGACCATGCGCTCGAGGTTGAGCACGATGCGCACCGAGGTCAGCTCCGGGTCGGCGAGCAGGTCGTGCATGTGCTCGAGCCGCCCGAACAGCTGCTCGCCGGCGTCGTAGACGTCCGACTTGGGGGTTGGCATGCCGGTCACCCGGCCCAGGATCGGACCGGTGACGGCCGCGATCTTGCGCTGGATCGGGTAGATGCGGTCCAGCCACCAGCGGCCAGCCTCGGGCAGGCTGAGCAGCCGCAGCGTCTCGCCGGTGGGGGCCGCGTCCACCACGATCAGGTCGTACTTCCCGGAGTCGTGGTGCTCGGCGATCCAGAGCAGGCTGGCCAGCTCGTCCATGCCGGGCAGGACGCTCATCTCCTCGGCCAGCACGTCGTCGAGGCCGCGCCACCGGAGCAGGCTGGACACGTACTCCTGGATCGTGCCCCAGTACTTGTCGATGTTGTGGAAGACCTCGGACTCCTGGCCCCACAGGTTGGGCCCGATCTCGGTGGGCTCGGGCCCCAGCCGGCGGTCGAACGAGTCGCCCAGGCTGTGGGCGGCGTCCGTAGAGAGCACGATCGTGCGGTAGCCGCGTTCGGCGGCCAGCAGCGCGGTGGCCGCGGCGACGCTGGTCTTGCCGACGCCGCCCTTCCCTGTGTAGACGACGATGCGGGTCATGGGCCCACGGTAGCGCGCCCGCGCCAAACGGGCCCGCGGCCGGCCGGGCCGGTGTCGGCGCCTTAATCGACAACCGGGGGTCCGATCAAGAAATCGCAAGGATCGACGTCCGGGAGCGGGCTCTCAGCGAACCCCAATCAGGAGACGCTGAACTTGCGGCATTGGTGAACCAGGGCGTCGAGCCGCCCCACGGCCACGAGCCCGGAAGCGTCCGCACCACAGGTACCAGATGACCAGCGACATGAACCGCCCCGATCCCATCCTCCCGCCGCCGCTGCCCCCGGCCGGCCCGGCCGCCCAGCCGAACGACGCCACCCAGCCCGCCTTCCCCGCGGTGACGCCGGCTCCGTCAGGGGCCGCGCCCGTGCCGGCGCTCCCGCAGCCCGGAGGCGCCCAGCCCCCGGCCTGGGCCCAGGGCCCGACCCCCGCGGCGCCTCAGCCCGGCTGGGGCACGGCGACCCCGCCCGCGCCCTCCGCCCCGGCCGCGGATCCGGCGGCCGCCTGGACCCGGCCCCCGGCCGTGCCGCCCGCCCCGACGTCGCCCTGGGCGTCGCCCGCCGCGTCCGTGCCCCCGGTCGTACCGCCTGCCGCGGCCGACTGGGCGTCGCTGCCGCCCACGCCCCCGCACGCACCGCAGGCGAGGATCCACCGCGGCGTGACGCCGATGGTCCTGGCCGCCGCGATCGTCGCCACGGCCGTCCTGACCGCCGGGACGACCTACGTGGCCGTCGAGGCCACGCACCCGGCGCCCACGGCTCAGGCGAACCAGCTGACCGCCGCCCAGCCGTCGAGCGGCGCCTCGGGCGCGACCGCACCGAGCGGGCAGGCCCCCAGCCTGACCCCGGCCAATCCGCTGCCGGCCAACGGCCAGGCGTCCATCCCCGACATCGTCAAGGCGGTCGGCCCGGCCGTCGTGACCATCACCGCCTACGGCGCCACCTCCACCGACCCCGTCACCGGGATGAGCAGCACCGGCCAGGACGTGGGCTCCGGCGTGATCTTCGACGCCAACGGCCTGGTCCTGACCAACCACCACGTGGTCGCGGGCAACCCGAGCAAGCTCACGGTGACCCTCAAGGACGGCCGGACGTTCAACGCCTCGATCTACGGGATCGACACCCTGACCGATCTCGCCATCGTCAAGATCGAGGGCGCCTCGGGCCTGCCCACGGCGCCGATCGGCACGTCCGCCAACATCCAGGTCGGCCAGCAGACCATCGCCATCGGCAGCCCGCTCGGCGACCTGACCAACTCGGTGACCAGCGGCATCGTGTCCGCGCTCGGCCGGCAGATCGCCGTCGAGGGCGAGACGCTCGACAACCTGATCCAGACCGACACGCCCATCAACCCCGGCAACAGCGGCGGCCCGCTGCTCGACGCCGGCGGGAACGTGATCGGCATCAACACCGCCATCTCGTCCAACGCCCAGAACATCGGCTTCGCCATCCCGATCGACATCGCCCGCCCGCTGCTCGCCCAGGCGTCGGCCGGCCAGCCGCTGGCCCGGGCATGGCTCGGCGTGCGGTTCCAGACGATCGACCCGACCCTCCAGCAGTCGCTCAACCTCCCCGTCTCGAGCGGGGCGCTGATCCCGACCGCCGCCCAGGAGCAGGCGCAGCTGCAGGCCGGGTCCGGCAGCAGCGGCACCAACCCGTACGGGAACGGCACGAACCCGTTCGGCAACGGGACCAACCCGTACGCCAACGGCAACGGCGGCAGCGCCAACGGCAACGGCGGCGCCACGGGCAGCAGCGCCTCGATCGTGGCCGGCGGCCCGGCCCAGAAGGCCGGCCTCGCCGCAGGCGACATCATCACCGCGGTCAACGGCACCAAGCTCGACGCCACGCACACCCTGGACCTGCTGCTCGGCCAGCTCAACCCCGGCCAGCAGACGACGCTGAGCATCCTGCGCAACGGGCAGACGATCAGCGTCACGGTCACACTCGGGACTCGCCCGCAATCGGTGTAGTCCTGAGGGGCGCGGGCAGCTGAGCCCGCGTCCAACTCCCGGCGGCACGGGCCCCGGCGGCGACGCCGGGGCCCTGTCGATTCCCGGGCAGGCTGCGGACGCGGCTCGCGCCGGGCCGGTGGGCGCCGCCCCGCCCGGCCGCCCCGGCCGAGTGGTGGGCGGGGCTCAGTCGGACGCGCGCCTCGCGTTGCTCCGGATCCGCTCCGTGAGCGCCATGAGGATGGCGAGGCGGACCGACGGGTAGCGGTCGATCAGGGCGAGGAAGGCGTCGCGGTGGAGGACCAGCGCCTCGACCGGCGAGGTCGCCGTCACGGTGGCCGACCGGGGCCTGCCGTCGACGAGCGAGATCTCGCCCAGGAAGTCGCCGGCGCCCAGCCTGCCGACCTCGGCCCCGCCGCGCACGACGCTGACAGTTCCGGCGGTGAGCACCAGGAAGGTGTCGCCGGCTCCGCCCTCCTCGATCAGCACAGCGCCGGCCGGGAACAGGACCGGCTCCACGAGCTGTGCGATCGCGTCGATCGAGCCCTCTGTCATCGCTCCGAACAGCGGCACGCGCCGCAGCTCCGCCCTGATCGCCGACTGGTCCATGCTTCCTCCGTGGCCTGTGGTCGCGCGAGCCTAGCGGGGCCGTGTAAACGCCGCGTCAACGGACGGTGCGGGTCCGCAGAGGTCAGGGGACCGGCACCACGAACACGAACTTGCCGTCGCGCGCGGGCTCCTTCGTCCACTCGCGGTAGGGCTTGTAGTCGATGCCCAGGTCGGACGTCTTGACGAAGGTGTCGGGCGGGTTCGAGTAGCCCCAGATCGAGGACAGGCGGTTGTACCAGACGTCCTCGATGTACAGGCCGGTGACCTTGAAGTCGCTGGTCAGCGCGGGGTCCGCGGTCGCCTTGAAGCCCGACACCACCCACGAGTGCCAGCCGTACCACACGATCAGGCCGGCGGGCCGGTTCGTCAGGCGGATCGCCTTGGCGACCGTCAGCACGGCCGCCTTGATGCTGCCGCGGACGTCGAGCTTGTAGCCGCCGTAGCCGAGCTTGGTGAGGGCGTCGGGCCAGGCCTGCGCGTCGACGCCGCCCGTGTTCCCGGGCTCGAGCGAGGAGGCCAGGTCGAACAGCCGCGTCTGGAACGCCCGCGACGTGTCGGCGCCGTCGTTCATGATGTTGATCGAGGTCTGCAGCGCGGCCGGCACGCACCAGGTGGCCTTGTACTCGCCCACGAAGTCGCCCGCCTGGTAGAGGTCCATCTCGAACGGCCGGGGCTTGGGCGTCGCCGTGGGAGCGGACGTCGCCGTGGGGTCGGGCGAGGCGCCGGCGGTGGCCGATGCCGCCGCGGCGGTGGGCGACGGAGAGGGTGTGGGCGGCAGCGACGGCGCGCTGCGCGGGGCCAGCGCGAGCTCCTGCGCCCGCGGCGAGGCCGCGGGGGTCGCGATCGGTGAGGACGGGTTCGGCGCCTGCCCGGTGACGACCGCACAGCCCGTCAGGACGACCGCCGTGGCCAGCGCGATCCCGGCCCGCGCCAGCCGCGTCCGCGCTGACGGGATGCTCGCGCCCCGGGCGAGGCGCCGGCGCGTCGGCGGCGCGAGGCGAGCGGCCCCGAGGCGGCGGGCCATGGCCCGGGAACGTGAGCGAACACAAGCGAGCACGGCCCGATGATGACGCCCCGGCCGGGTGGCGAGTGACGGCCGGCCGCCGGCGCGGCGACGGCCCGTCTTGCCCTCGACGCCGTCCCGCCCGGCTCGGCCGGGGCCCCGCGCGCGAGCCGAGTTGGGCACAATCGGGGGCGCCGGGGCAGCCGGGGCCGGCCCGGCGCAACTGGAGGTCATGAGGTCCACCGGCCATGGGCAGGATCGTCCGACGGGGCGTCGAGCCGCTCCCCCGCACCGCCGAGGCGGTGGTGGTCGGCGGCGGCATTGCCGGGGCGCTGGACGCCTACTTCTTCGGCCGGTCGGGGCTGCGGTCGCTGGTCCTCGAGCGCGGTCCGCAGCTGGCCGGCCTCACCACCGCCCAGGCCGTCGCCTGCTTCCGAGCCCAGTGGGACGAGCCGGACTACGCGCGGCTGGTCCTGCCCAGCATCGCCTTCTACGAGCGCTTCGCCGACGAGACGGGCCTGCCGGGCTGGGAGATCGGCCTGCGCCAGCAGGGCTGGCTGTTCCTGACCGCGGCCGACGACGGCCCCGCGGCGATGGGCCGGTTCGTGGCCGCCACGCGCGGGGTCGGCGTGGACGACTCGGAGGCGCTCGTGGGCGACGAGGTCCGGCGCCGCTTCCCGTGGGTCGGCGAGCGCGTGACCGCCGCGGCGTACCGGGCGCGCGACGGCTGGCTGTCGCCGTACGAGGTGGCGCAGGGCCTGGTGCGCGCCGCCGGCGCCGAGGTCCGCCTGGGCACCGCCGCCGTCGCCATCCTGACCGACGGCGGGCGGGTGGCCGGCGTGCGGACCGACGACGGCGTGATCGCGACGCGGACCGTCGTGATCGCGGGCGGGCCGTTCTCGCGCCGCCTGGCGGCCACGGCCGGCGTGGAGCTCCCGGTCGAGATGGTCCGCCACCACCGCGCGATGGTCACGCCCCAGCCAGAGATCCCCGCCGACGGCCCGATGACGCTCGACACGGACACGGGCGCCTACTGGAGGCCCGAGGGCGGCGGCGCCTTCCTCGGCATGGGCCAGGACGAGCCGGGCACGGAGCCGGTCGACCCGGTACCCGCCGACTGGACGTTCCCCGCAGTGGTGATGGACGCCGCCGAGCGCGCCGTCCCGTTCTGGGGGGCCATCGCCGAGCGCCTGACCGCCGGCGAGGTCAACCTCGGCGCCGGCCAGTACACGTGCACCGCCGACGGCCTGCCGCTGTTGGGCGGAACGCCCGTGGAGGGCCTCTACCTCCACACCGGCGACAACGGCTGGGGGATCGAGGGCGGCCCGGGCGCGGCGATGCACCTGGCCCGGATCGTGGCCGGCACCGACCCCGACGACGCGGCCAACCCCTACCGCCTCGACCGGCCGACGCTCGCCGCCGCCGGCGCGCCTCGCACGGTCACCTACTAGCCGGACCCTGCGCGGGGGGCCGCGCGCGGGCGGTCCCGGGTGGGCTACGCTCACGCTCGGGAGTCGCGTTCCCGGACTCCGCCCATGCCCCAGCGCGAGGTGGCCGATGATCTGCCCGGCGTGCGGCGCGCAGAACCCCGCCGAGAAGCGGTTCTGCGGTGACTGCGGATCGCCGCTGGCGTCGGCCTGCGCCGTCTGCGGCGCCACCAACCCGCCGGGCAAGCGGTTCTGCGGCGACTGCGGCTCGCCGCTCGGCGCGGGCTCGGTGCCGGCCGGGGCTGGCGTCCAGGCCGAGGCGGCGGCTCCCGTCGCGCAGCGGCGCCTGGTCAGCGTCCTGTTCGCCGACCTCGTGGGCTTCACCCCCTACGCCGAGGGGCGCGACAGCGAGGAGGTCCGCGAGACCCTGAGCCGCTTCTTCGACCTGGCGAGCGAGGTCGTGGCCCGCTACGGCGGCGTCGTCGAGAAGTTCATCGGCGACGCGGTGATGGCCGTCTGGGGCAGCCCCCAGGCCCACGAGGACGACGCCGAGCGCGCCGTTCGGGCGGGCCTCGAGCTCGTGGACGCCGTGGGCATCCTCGGCCACGGGATCCAAGCCCGCGGCGGCGTCCTGACCGGCGAGGCCGCCGTGACCCTGGGCGCCGTCAACCAGGGCATGGTCGCGGGCGACATCGTCAACACGGCGGCCCGCCTCCAGTCCGCCGCCGCGCCCGGCACCGTGCTGGTGGGGGAGTCCACCCGGCGGGCCGCCGCGGGCGCGATCGCGTTCGAGGCCGTCGGCGAGCAGGCGCTCAAGGGCAAGGCGAGCCCGGTGCCGGCCTGGCGGGCGATGCGCGTCATCGCCGAGCGGGGCGGCCGGAACCGGAGCGAGGGCCTCGAGGCGCCGTTCACCGGCCGCACGGAGGAGCTGCGCCTGCTCAAGGACCTGTTCCACGCCACGAGCCGCGAGGGTCGCCTCCGCCTGGTCTCGGTGACGGGCCCGGCGGGGATCGGCAAGTCGCGCCTGGCCTGGGAGTTCCTCAAGTACGTGGACGGCCTGGTCGAGAACGTCTGGTGGCACGACGGCCGCTGCCCCTCGCTCGGCGGCGGCTTGACCTTCTGGGCGCTGGGCGAGATGGTCCGGGGCAGGTGCGGCCTCGTCGAGACCGACGACGCAGCCACCACGCGCGCCAAGGTCAAGGCGACCGTCGAGCAGCACCTCCCCGACGCCGACGAGCGCGCGTGGGTCGAGCCGGCGCTCCTCGCGCTGCTGGGCGTCGGCGGCTCGACCGGCGTCGTGACCGCCACCGACGAGCTGTTCGCGGCCTGGCGGACGTTCTTCGGGCGGCTCGCCACCAGCGCGCCGGTGGTGATGGTGTTCGAGGACCTCCACTTCGCCGACACCGGCCTGCTCGACTTCATCGACTCCCTGCTGGAGTGGAGCCGCGGGGCGCCGATCTACGTGCTGACGCTCGCCCGGCCCGACCTCCTCGAGCGCCGCCCCAACTGGGGCGCGGGCAGGCGCGCGTTCAACTCGCTCGAGCTGGACCCGCTGCCGGACGGGGCGATGCGCGAGCTGCTGCGCGGCCTGGTCCCGGGCCTGCCCGAGCAGGCCGCCGGCCAGATCGTCGCCCGCGCCGACGGCATCCCGCTGTACGCGGTGGAGACCGTGCGGATGCTGCTCGCGGACGGCCGCCTGGTGGAGCGCGACGGGGTCTACGTCCCGGTCGGCGACCTGGCCAGCCTCGCCGTCCCGGAGACCCTCACCGCCCTGATCGGCGCCCGGCTCGACAGCCTCGACCCCGACGACCGCTCGCTCGTCCAGGACGCCGCCGTGCTGGGCCGGAGCTTCGCGCTGCCGGCGCTGGCGGCCCTGACCGGCCTCGACGCCGCCGAGCTGGAGCCCAGGCTCCGGGCTCTCGTCCGGCGCGAGGTGTTCAGCCTCGCGCTCGATCCCCGCAGCCCGGACCGCGGGTCGTACGCCTTCGTCCAGGCGCTGATCCGGGAGGTCGCCTACAGCACGCTCGCCCGCCGCGACCGCAAGGCGCGCCACCTCGCCGCGGCCAGGTACTTCGAGGCGCTGGGCAGCGACGAGCTGGCGGGCGCCCTCGCCGGGCACTGCCTCGCGGCGTACCGCGACGCGACCGAGGGCGCCGAGGCGACGGCCCTCGGGACACAGGCGCGGCTGGCCCTCGCCGCGGCGGCGGACCGCGCGGTCGCGCTCGGTGCCCACGACCAGGCGGCCGGGTTCCTGCTGTCGGCGGCCGAGGTGGCGGGCGAGGTGGCGGGGAAGGCCGAGCAGGTGCCGCTGCTCCTGGAGGCCGGTGCCGAGGCGACGCGGGCGGGCCAGTACGACCGCGGCGACGAGGTGCTCGTGCGGGCGCAGGCCTTGGCGGAGGCCCTCGGCGACCTCGACGGGGTCGTGCAGGCGACCAACGCCCGTGCGGAGAGCCTGCTGGACGCGCGACGCGTGGATGACGCGGTCGAGCTGCTCGAGAACGCCCGGGACCGCGAGGCGGAGCTTCACGACGACACCCGGACCGTGCTCCTCTCGCTCCTGTCGCGCGCCTACATGCGCCGGGGCCGGTACGCCGAGTCGATCGCCACGGCGGACGAGGCGCTGCCCGTCTCCGAGCTCCTGCGCATGGACCGCATCACCGCCGAGACGCTGGTCAACAAGGCGTCGTCACTCGGGTTCATCGGCCGCCAGCAGGAGGCGATCGCGCTGCTCGAGGGCGGCCGTCGCCTGGCCGCTCGCGGCGGCTGGTCCGACCTCGAGCTCCGTGCGGTCAACAACTTGGCCGCCACGATCTCTGTCGACAGCCTGAACGAGACCACCCGGCTGGGCGCTGACGCCGTGGCCCTGGCGAAGAAGACCGGCGATCTGGGCATGGGCGTGTTCATGCTCCAGAGCTTCTCCGACGCGGCCTTCCCCGCCCTCGAGGGCTGGGACTTCTGGCAGTCCACGCTCGAGGAGTGGCTCCGGCTCGACCTCGACCGCCGCGACCACATCCCGCTGATCAGCCGGCGGACGGCTTTCCGGGCAGCCCGTGCCGAGGACGTCACGGCAGACCTTGCAGACGTGATCGGGGCCCTGGCGGACTTCGAGGACCGCGACATGCGGGTGGCGCTGCGCGAGGACCTCGCGCGGGTCGCCTTCGGGGCCGGCGACCTGGAGCTGGCGCGCGCGTACCTCGAGGCGGCCCACGACCTGATGCCGGAGAACGAGAGCCTGTTCGACGGGCTCGCCCGGGTGGCGCTGCACCAGCGCGATCCAGAGCGCCTGCGCAGCCTCGTGGTGGAGGCGAGGACCAGCCCAACTCGGCACCTGCGGTTCATGGTGAGTTCGATCGCCTACGCGGAGGCCGCCCTGGTGCTGGCGGAGGGTCGGCAGCGGGAGGCGCTCGACCTCTACCGCAACGCCGCACCGATGCTCGAGGCGGCCGGCAACCGGCTGGCGATCGCCTGGATCGGCCCCGACCTGCTCACCGCGCTGCCGCCCGATGATCCCGAGGTGGCGCCCTGGCTCGACCGCTCCCGCGAGCTGTTCGGCCGCGTGGGCGCCCGCGCCTGGCTGGCCCACCTCGACGCGTCGGCCGCGACTGCCGCCGCGCGGGCGGCCGCCGCCGCGACGGGGAGGGTCGCGCACTAGCGGCGACGTGCGTCAGCCGGGGCCGCCGGCGCTCCGGATCGCAGCCTCCAACGGCCTGAGGGCGTCGGCCCAGAACGCCTGCGCAGGCCCGTGGCGACCGTCGCGACCGCGAGCGCGATGACTCGCCCCGGCGCGACCTCCCGGTCCTGCATCCCGAGAGCCGGCCGCCTGCCCTACCGGGCGCCGGCCGGGACGCCAGCCGCCTGGAGCCGCGCCTCGAGCTCGTCCACCGAGCGCGCCATCGCGTCCGGCAGCCGGTCGCCGAAGCGGCCGAAGTGCTCCCGGATCAGCGCCACCTCGCTCAGCCAGCCGTCCACGTCGACCGAGAGAAGCTGGTCCATGGCTCCGTCGTGGAGCGACAGGCCGGACAGGTCGAGCGCCCCCGGCGCGGGCAGCCGGCCGATCGGGGTGTCCACCGCCTGGCCGGTCCCCTCGATCCGCTCGGTGACCCACTTGAGCACGCGGCTGTTGTCGCCGTAGCCGGGCCACAGGAACTTCCCGTCGGCGCCCTTGCGGAACCAGTTGACGAAGAACACCTTGGGCAGCTTGGACGTCTCCGTCCGGCCCTCGAAGCTCAGCCAGTGGCCCCAGTAGTCGGCCATGTTGTAGCCGCAGAACGGCAGCATCGCCATCGGGTCCCGCCGCAGCTGGCCCACAGCGCCCACGGCGGCCGCGGTGGTCTCCGACCCGGCGGTGGCGCCCATGAACGTGCCGTGCGTCCAGTCGAACGCCTCGGTCACCAGCGGGATCGTGTTGGTCCGGCGGCCGCCGAACAGGATCGCGTCGATCGGGACGCCGGCGGGGTCCTCCCATTCGTCGGCGATGACCGGGCACTGCTGGGCCGCCACGGTGAAGCGCGCATTGGGGTGGGCAGCCTTGCGCAGCGTGCCCTGGTAGGGCCGGCGGAGCCAGTCCGTCAGGTCGCCGGGCGGCTCGTCCGACATGCCCTCCCACCACACGTCGCCGTCGCCGGTGATCGCGCAGTTGGTGTAGATGGCCCGGTCGGTGAGCGTCCGCATGGCGTTGGGGTTGCTGCCCATGCCGGTGCCCGGCGCCACCCCGAAGAAGCCGGCCTCGGGGTTGATCGCGCGCAGCCGGCCGTCGGCGCCCAGCTTCATCCAGGCGATGTCCTCGCCCACGGTCTGGACCTTCCAGCCCGGCAGCGTGGGCTCGAGCATGGCGAGGTTGGTCTTGCCGCAGGCCGACGGGAAGGCGCCGGTGATGTAGTAGGTGCGCCCCTCGGGGTTGGTCAGCTTGAGGATCAGCATGTGCTCGGCCAGCCAGCCCTCGTCGCGGGCCTGGACCGAGGCGATGCGGAGCGCGTGGCACTTCTTGCCCAGCAGCGCGTTGCCGCCGTACCCCGAGCCGAAGGACATGATCTCCCGGGTCTCCGGGAAGTGGGTGATGTACTTGTGCTCGATGTTGTGCGGCCAGGGCACGTCCGGCTCGTTGGGGCCCAGCGGCATGCCCACCGAGTGCAGCCCGCGGACGAACTCGCCGTCCGGCCCCAGCACCTCGAGCACCCGCGTGCCGACACGCGTCATCAGGTGCATGTTGGCCACGACGTACGGGGAATCGGTGATCTCCACGCCGATGTTGGCGATCGGCGATCCCACCGGCCCCATCGAGTAGGGGATGACGTACATGGTCCGGCCGGCCATGCAGCCGTCGAACAGACCGTTCAGGGTGGCCTTCATCTCGGCTGGGTCGGCCCAGTTGTTGGTGGGCCCCGCGTCCTCCGGCCGGGCGGAGCAGATGAAGGTGCGGTCCTCGACCCGCGCCACGTCAGCGGGGTGCGAGCGGACCAGGACGCTGTCGGGGCGCTTGTCGCCGCTGAGCGGGACCGCGGTGCCCGCGTGGACCATCAGGCGGATCATCTCGTCGTGCTCGGCGGCCGAGCCGTCGCACCAGTGGACGCGATCGGGCTTGCACAGGGCGGCGACTTCCTCGACCCAGGTGTCGAGCTTGGCGTTGCGCATCATTTCCTCCAAGGGCCCCGCACGCCGCCGGTAACCCGGCCGGGACCGTGATCCGCCGAGTTTGGGGTCCGGACGGCGGTCGCGGGGAGGGCCGACCGGCCCGCGGGACAGACGACCCTCGGCCGGGGTTGCCGGGGGTGCGGCGCTGGTCCGGAGGATGGGGTGGGCCTGCGGACGGGACGCCGAAGGCCCCGCCGGGGCGGGGCCTTCGGGCCGTTGCTGGACCGCGATGCGGCTCAGTGCATGAGGAGCGGCGTCATCGCCTTGACGTTGGCGCCGTCCGCCGCGTAGCCGAGGTAGCCGAGGCCCCAGACCTGCTCGATGGTCCGGAGCAGGGAGTAGTGGTTGTAGGGCGTGGGGTCCACGATCCCGCCGGCGCCGTTGCGCGCGATCACGATGGCCGGGACCTTGCCGCCGCCGAACGGGCCGCTCCACGGGTGCGAGCCGTTGTCGGTGAGGACGTACCCGTCCGGCAGGCCGGGGGCGATGCCGTAGCCGGGCGAGTCGCAGCAGCCCGACACGTCGGCCCAGTTGTCCGTGCTGGACGCGGCCCCGTCGTAGTCGGCCTCGTCGGCGAGCACGAAGATCACGCTGTTGCCCGTCCAGGCGCGCGAGTGCGTGATCGTGTCCACCGCGCCGTGGACGAAGGCGTCGGCCTTCTGCTTGAGCGACGCGTCCGCGGGGTCGTCGACGTTCTTGCTGTACGGGCAGGGCGTCTCGGGATGGCCCGCGATGGACGTGTACACGCCGCCGTGCATGTCGTTGCACTGGTCGGGGCTGATCCACACGAAGTCCGGGGCCTGCGGGGAGTTCAGGTCCGCCGCCAGGTCCGTGTACGGCTTGATGTTGGCGAGCCGGGCCGGGTTGGACGTGATGTCGTCCATGTGCGCGAACGGGTTGTGCTTGCTCGTGTACAGGGCCGTGCTGCCGGGCCAGGTGGCGCCGAGGTAGCCCGCCGACGGCATGGCCTCCATGTAGGCGCCCCAGCTGATGCCCTTGGCCTCGAGCTGGTCGACCAGGTTCGGCCACGAGAAGTGGTTGGCGGCGTTGTCGGTCATCTGGTTGATGTCGAGCTGGCCCGTGATCGCCGCCACGTAGTTGGGCTGGCTCGGGTGCGTGACGCCGTAGTAGTTGGTCGCCTGGCCGTTGGCCGCAGCGAGGGCGGTCAGGTACGGCGCGTTGGGGTCGCCGATCACCGTGGACTGGCTGTGGTTCTCGAGCATGATCACGAAGATCCGCTTCACCGCGGCGTGGTCGCCGGAGGCCGGGCTGTGGGCCGTGGCGACGGTTGCGGGCGCCAGGGCGGCGAGCGCGAGCAGCGCCGCGGCGCCGACGCGGACGGGCTTGGGGACGGGACGCACGGAGCTCCTCCAGCTGCAGGGGGGACGTGCCAGCTGGACGCTGGTGGCGGCATTGTGCGCCCTGGACCGCCGCCGGAGAAGGGGGTTGCGCCCGGGATCCGTCAGGCGGGCGCGGCCGTCCCCGCGAGGCGCTCGCCGGCCTCGATGCGCACCGGGAGGCGGTTCTCGGGCGGCGTCAGCGGGCAGGAGTAGTACGGCGAGTAGGCGCAGTACGGGTGGTAGGCGAGGTTGAAGTCGAGCGTGAACGTCCCGTCGAGCTCGGGCTCGAGGTCGAGGTAGCGGCCGGCGCCGTACGTCTCCCGGCCCGACGTGGCGTCGAGGAAGGGCAGGAACAGCGAGCCGCCGCCGAGGTCGTAGGCCACGAGCGCCAGCGGCCGGCCGGCGAGCGAGAAGTGCAGCGTGCCCGCCCGCCAGGCACGCCGCAGGTCGTCGTCGGACGTGGGCAGGTCGAACGCCTCCGGCTCGTCGCCGTCGTAGGCGTCCAGCTTCAGGCCCTCCAGGCGGTAGGCGGGATCGACGGGGAAGTAGGCGAGGCCGGCGAAGCCGTCGCGCTCGTCCGGCGGGATGGGGCTGTCGGGCGCCAGCCGGAAGTACTCGTCCTTCCGGGCGCGCTCTTCCTCAATCGCCCGGACGAGCTCTGGGGCCTGCGGGTCGGACGGGTGCACGGGTCCTCCTGTGGGCGGCGCGGCGTGGACGACGCCGGCCCCCGAAGCGTAGCCGCCGATGGGCGGGGTACGCTCGGGGGCCGGGGCGGAGACGGCTCGGGGCGGAGCCGACAGCGGAGGGGAGAGCGGTGTCTGGCGCTATGCGGAGGCGGACGCGGCCTGGTGGCTGGCCACGCGGATGACCGGCGGGTGCTCGAAGTGCTTCTTGACGGCGCACTGGTCGGCCGCGCGCACCACCGCGTCCGTGTACTTGGTCGGGAAGTCCTCGGGCAGCTCGATGGTCACGTCGATGTCGGTCACCATGCCGGTCATCGGGTCCGCGCCCATGCGCTGGATGAGCCGGATGCCCTCGGTGGGGATGCCGCGCTGGCGGCAGAAGCCCAGGACGTAGATGCCGGCGCAGGTGCCGATCGTGGACAGGAACGTGAGGAAGGGCGTCGGCGCGGAGCTCCGGCCCCCGCCTGACGGCGGCTGGTCCGTGGGGACCGTGAACGGGCCGAAGTGGGCGTCGACGCGCGCGCCGCCCGGGAAGTCGATGACCATCTCCATGGGTGGGAACCTCTGCTAGCGGCCCGTCCCGAGGGCGGGCGAGGGCCACAGTTTAGCACTTGCGCAATAACGCAAGCAACTGCCAGCGGGCGGCCCGAGGATCGCGCCGCCGCCCGCTGCCGGCCGCCTCCGGTAAGGTGCGCGGTGCCGGACGAGCCGGCGGCCGCGACCAGCCATCTGCGCCAGGCACCTGCGGGAGGACGCCAACGTGACCGAGCCGCTCCACCCGATCGAGTGGACCGGGTCGGCGATCCGCGTGATCGACCAGACCCTGCTGCCGGGCAGGCTCGCCCGGATCCGCCTCGAGACCGTGGACGATCTCGTGGACGCCGTCGTGCGCCTCGCGGTCCGCGGGGCGCCCCAGCTGGGGGCGGTGGGAGCCCTGGGCGTGGGGCTGGCGATGGCCCAGGGGCAGCGCGAGGGCTGGAGCGCCGGACGCCTCGACGCGGAGGTCGCCCGGATCCGCGCGGCCCGGCCGACCGCCGTGAACCTGGCCTGGGGCGTGGACCGGGTCCGCCCGCTGATGGGGCGGGGCGTGGACGCCGTGGTGGCCGATGCCCTGGAGATCATCGCCGAGGACGAGCGGAACAACCACGAGATCGGGCGCCGCGGGGCCGACTGGATCGCGGCCCGGGTCGCCGGCCGGGTTCGAGTCCTGACCCACTGCAACACCGGCGCCCTCGCCACCACCGAGTGGGGGACCGCGCTGGGCATCGTCCGCGAGCTCCACGCCCGCGGCGCGCTCGAGGTCGTCTACGCGGACGAGACGCGCCCCCTGCTGCAGGGCGCCCGCCTGACCGCCTGGGAGCTGGTCCAGGACGGCATCCCCCACTTCGTCCAGGCCGACGGCGCCGCGGCCAGCACGATCCTGCGGGGCCTGGTGGACGTGGCGATCATCGGCGCCGACCGCATCGCCGCCAACGGCGACACGGCCAACAAGATCGGCAGCGTGGGCATCGCGCTGGCCTGCCGGGAGGCGGGGATCCCGCTGATCGTGGCGGCGCCGGAGTCCACGGTGGACGGCGCGACGCCGTCGGGCGATGCCATCCGGATCGAGATGCGGGGCGACGAGGAGGTCCTCAACTGGGGCGGCGTCCGGACGGCGCCCGAGGGCAGCCGCGCCCACAACCCGGCCTTCGACGTGACGCCCGCCCGGCTGGTCTCGGCGATCGTGACCGAGCGTCGGGTGGTCGAGCCGGCGCTGGGCCAGGTCCCCGGGAGCCCGACCGGGGGCGCCTGAGGACTGGCGTCGGCGCGGCGGGCGGCTGCCGGCGACTGCCGGCCAACCGGCGGCTACCGGTGGAGGCCCGCCAGCGCCTCCTCGGGGAAGGTCGTCGTGGTGTCGCCCAGCTGCAGGCAGCGGAACGTGTTCGTCGCGGCCTCCTCGAGCAGCAGGGCGCGCCGGTAGGCCGCGGTGATCGTGTCGCCCAGGGTGGAGCACCCGTGGTGGGCGAGGATCACCGCGTCGCAGTCGCGGGACGCGTCGGCGGCGGCGTCGGCCAGCTCGTCGGTCCCGTTGTGGAAGAACGGGATCCGGGCGACGCGCCGCAGGTATGCCGCGTGGTCGAGGGTCAGCAGGCGCACCGAGTGGCCCAGCGCGTCGAGGACGACCGCCGTCTGCGGATGGAGGTGGACGACCGCGTTGACGTCGGCGCGGACGCGGTAGGTCCGCTGGTGGAGCTTCCACTCCGACGAGGGGGACGGGTTGCCGCCGACCACGACGCCGTCGAGGTCCACCACGCTGAAGTCGCCGGCCTCCAGCCGGTCGAGCCGCGTGGCCGCCGCGGTCACGATGAACCGGGCGGACCCGGGCAGGCGGGCCGAGAGGTTGCCGCCCGTGACCACCACGAGGCCCCGGCGGACGGCGTCGGCGCCGATCTCGGCGAGCTCGGCGGTCAGGGCGGTCAGCGGGTCGGTCATGCGCACCCTCCGTGGGGGCGACGCGGACCGGGTGCTGACGACGCGCCCGGCAGGGCGTCTCGACCATTTTGCCCGGGGCGGCTTCCTGTGAGCTTCCTCATCTGGGTTGTCATGGAGCGCAAAGAATCCTGCCCGAGACTCATCACTCGTGAACCCGACCATCCCCGCCCGCGTCCAGGCCCGCTCCCGCAACGACAGCCGGCTGCAGTCGATGACCCTCGGCGCCGTCGCCCTCGGCATCGCCGGGACCGGCTTCTTCGGCTACGCGGCCGCCCTGACCTACGCCGGCACGACCACCAACAGCGCCGCCGTCAACACCCAGAGCGGCCTCACCCCCCAGCAGCTGCAGAACAGCTACAGCTACAACGGCGGCGGGTACTCGGGTGACGACGGGCAGGGCACCGGGGGCGGCACGGTGACCCCGTACTACAACCAGCAGATCATCGTCCCGCCCGTGTCCACGGGCCGCCAGTCGCATGTGAGCAGCGGCGGGTCCTGAGGCCGCCCCGCGCGGCCGGCCCGGGCCGCCGCACCGCCGCCCGCTGCCCAGCCGCGCCGCCCAGGAGCCTGCCCAAACCCCATGTTCGATCAATTCCTCTGGTTCACCGCCCGCGGCTCGGGGATCGTGTCCCTGCTGCTGGTGACGGCGTCGGTGTGCTTCGGCCTGCTGACCGTCGGCCGCTTCTGGCACGAGACGTGGCCGCGGTTCTTCAACCTCGAGATGCACCGGCGGATCTCGCTGCTGGCCATCGTGTTCAACCTCGTCCACATCACGACGGCGGTGCTCGACCCGTTCGCCAAGCTGGGCTGGTCCGCGGCGATCGTCCCGCTCGCGTCCGCCTACCGCCCGCTGCCGGTCGCGCTGGGCGTGGTCTCGATGTACCTGTTCATCGCGCTCATCATCACGGGGCTCCTCCGGGCGCACATGCCCCAGGGCCTGTGGCGGGCGATCCACTGGACCAGCTACGCGATGTGGCCCCTGGCCCTCGCCCACAGCTTCCTCGCCGGCAGTGACGCCGGGTCGCTGTGGATGCTCGCGATCGGGGGCTTCAGCCTCGGCGCGGTGGGCGCCTGCCTGCTGTTCCGGGTCTCCTTCTGGGACCAGAACCGCGACCGCCTCGAGGACGTCGTCCTGACCTCGTCGTGGGAGGACGCCACCCGGCGCGGGAGGGTCAGGTGACCGCCCGCGTCCTGGGCGGGCCCGCGCCCGCGGCGGGCGCGGAGTCGCTCGCCGGCCACCGTTCCCGGCTCGGCGACCTGCCGGGCCGGACGGAGCGCTCCCGGATCATCCCGATGCTCGAGTCGTCCGGCCTGCTGGGCCGGGGCGGCGCCGGGTTCCCCGTGGGCCGCAAGTGGGGGTCGGTCGCGGGGCGGTCCGGCGGCGACGCCGTGATGCTCGCCAACGGCGCCGAGGGCGAGCCCCTGAGCCACAAGGACCGGGTGCTCATGGCGTCGCGGCCGCACCTGGTCATCGACGGCCTCGAGCTCGCGGCCGAGGCGGTGGGCGCCCGGCGGGCCGTGCTCTACGTGGGGTCGGAGCACGCCCAGGCGCGGGCCGCCCTGGAGCGCGCCCTCGACGAGCGGGACGCGAGCCGGTCGCAGTCCCTGCCGCGGGTGCCGATCACCATCGCCGCCCCGCCCGTGTCGTACGTGGCGGGCGAGGAGTCGGCCGCCGTCCACTTCGTCAACGCCGGCGACGCGCGCCCCACCACCGTGCCCCCGCGCCCGTACGAGAAGGGCGTCGGCGGCAAGCCCACGCTGGTCCAGAACGTGGAGAGCCTCGCCCAGGCCGCGCTGATCGCCCGGTACGGCGACGACTGGTACCGCGAGGCCGGCCGGGCCGAGACCCCGGGCACGGCCCTGGTGACCGTGACCGGCGGAGCGCGCCCGGGGGTGGTCGAGATCGACCTCGGCACCACGATCGGCGAGTTGGCCGAGTGGGCCGGCGTGCCCGCCGCGGCCGGAAGCCCCGTGCTCCTGGGCGGCTACTTCGGCGGGCTGGTCGCGGGCATGGACGCCTGGCGCCTGCCGCTCGACCCGGCGGTGCTGCGCCGCAGCGGCACCGCGTTCGGCGCCGGCGTGGTGGCGTTCATGGGCGACGAGACGTGCGGCGTGACCACCACGGCGCGGATCATGGACTACATGGCCGGCTCGTCGGCCGCCCAGTGCGGCCCGTGCGTGTTCGGCCTCCGGGCGATCGCCGACGCCGCCGCGCGGATCGCCACCGGACAGGCCCGCCAGGACGACCTCGCCCGCCTCCGAGGCTGGTCGCAGTCCCTCGCCGGGCGGGGCGCCTGCCGCCTCCCCGACGGCACCACCGGCCTGCTGGCGAGCTCGCTCCGCGTGTACGAGGCCGACTGGACCTCGCACCAGCACCACCGGCGCTGCCTGGTCCGGCACGGCATGGCGAGGGCGTCCGCATGAGCGGCCGTCGCCCGACGGACTCGGGCCTGCGCCTCGAGATCGACCGCATCGCCTGCGACGCCTACGGGACCTGCGCCGAGCTGCTGCCCGAGGGCATCGACCTCGACGAGTGGGGCTACCCGGTCATCGCCCCGGGCAACGTCCCCGTCCACCTGGTGGACCTGGCCAGGCGCGCCGTGGACGCCTGCCCGGTGCTCGCGCTGCGCCTCGTCAAGGCGGCCTCGGCCGCGGCGCCGGCGCCCCAGCCCGGGCCCGTGCTCGCGCCGCGCCCCGACCGCACCGAGGGCACGCCGCCCTGGCCGGTCCGGCCGCCGAGCAGGACGCCCAAGCGCCGGCCGGACCCGCTCCGGCAGCGCTGACCCACAGCCTCGACCTCCGGCTCGGGGCCGGTAGGCGGCGCGCCGCAGCCCTCGCCGGGCGCGGGCCGCGGGGCCGCGGTGGACGCCGACCGCTGCCGCTGGGCGCTACCCCTTGACCGAGCCGCCCACGATGCCGCGCACGAAGTAGCGCTGCAGGGTGAAGAACACGAGCAGCGGGACCGACATCGAGATGAACGACGCCGCCCCGAGGTACCACCAGCCGCTGCCGTAGGAGTTCACGAGGTTCGCCACGGCGAGCGTCAGCGGCGCGTTCTGGGGGTTGGCCGCGCCGATGTAGATGAGGGCCACCAGCAGGTCGTTCCAGACGAACAGGAACTGGAAGATCACCAGCGCGGCGATGGCCGGCACGCTCATCGGGACGGCGAGCCGGAAGAACGAGGTCACCGGGCTGGCGCCGTCGATCGCCGCCGACTCGAACACCTCCCTCGGCAGCTCGCCCATGAAGTTGCGGAGCAGGTACACGGCGAACGGCAGCCCGTAGCCGGTGTGGGCGAGCCACACGGCCAGGAACTGGCCCTCGATCCAGGTCGGGGACGCGGAGGTGGACCTGCTGTTCCAGGCGTCGCGGTGGACGGTGGGCGCCGAGGTGCTGCGGCGACGCGGCGACGTGGCGGTGCTGGTCGAGCTCTGACGGGGCGGGCCGGCCGCTCCCGCCGCGGCGGCTACCGGTCGCGCAGGCGGGCGCCGGCGGGATCGTAGGGCGGCGCGGGCAGGATCCAGGCCCGGCGCGGCTCGCCCATCACCTCCACCGCGAGGGCCGGCCGAGCCTCGGCCGTGTCGCGGTCCACGTACCCGAGCGCGAGGCTGAGGCCGGTGAAGTGCCCGAAGCCGCCCGAGGTCACCTCGCCGACCAGGCGCCCGTCGAGGCGGATCGCGTCGTCCGCGGCGGCATCGGCGTCGGCCGCGTCCACCCGCAGGAGCATGAGCCGTCTCGCCGGACCGGACGCGCGCTCGCGGAGCGCCGCCGGGCGGCCGATGAAGTCGCCCTTGTCGAACGCGAGGTAGCGGTCCAGGCCGCACGCCGCCGGCGTCACGTGGTGGCGGTACTCGGTGCTCCAGATGCCGTAGCCCTTCTCCAGGCGCAGCGAGTCGAGCGCGAGGTCGCCGACCAGCCGCAGGCCGTGGGGCTCGCCCGCCTCGAGCAGGGCCTCGTACAGGGCGAGATGGCGGGCTGCCGGGACCACCATCTCGTAGCCGAGCTCGCCGGTGAGCGAGATCCGCCCCACCACTGCCTCGGTGCCGGCGATGACCATTGGGCGGATCCCGAGGAACGGCAGGCCGGTGGGGGAGAGGTCGGCCGACGGATCGCCCGCGGCGAGCGCGGCCAGGACGGCGCGCGACGAGGGGCCCGAGACCGCGAAGCCCATCAGCTCGTCGGTCAGGTTCGCGAGCCGCACCCCGCTCGCCGGCAGGTTCTCCCAGAACCAGCGCAGGTGCCAGTCCTGGAGGTGGTACGAGGCGGTGATCCAGAAGCGGTCGGGCTCGAGGCGGGTGATCGACAGGTCGCCCGCCAAGTGGCCCGACGGCCGGAGCATGGGCGCCAGGCGGATCCGCCCGGTGGCCGGCAGGCGGCTCCCCACCAGCCCGTCGAGCCAGGCCGCGGCGCCCGGCCCGCTGACCTCATAGCGCGCGTACTGGGCGATCTCGAACGCGCCCGCCGCGGTCCGGACCGCGGCCGCCTCCCCGGCCGCGAACCGCTCCGCGCTCGAGCGGCCGAGGGTGGCGGCCTCCTCGAACCCGGGCTCCGTGGCGAGGTACCGGACCACCTCCAGGCCCCAGTTGACGCCGTGGCGGGCGCCGGCCGCGACGAGGCGGTCGTGGGCCGGCGTCGTCTTGAGCGGCCGCCCGGCCGGCAGCTCCTCGTTGGGGTAGGCGATGACGAAGCGGCGCGCGTAGAACTGGGCGGTGGTCGCGCGCAGGTAGCCGTCCTCGGCCGCGAATGCGCCGAACCGCGCCACGTCCATCCCGAAGGCGTCCAGCCCCGGGTCGCCGTCCGCCAGCCAGTTGGCCAGCACTAGGCCCACGCCCGCGCACTGCGAGAATCCCGCGAACACCCCGCACGCGGCCCAGTAGCCCGGCAGGCCGTCGACGGGGCCCACCAGCGGGTTGCCGTCGGGGGTGGCGGTGAACGGGCCGCAGACCCAGCGCCTGACGCCGGTCTCGGCAAGGACCGGGAAGCGCCGATAGGCGAGCTGGAGCTCGGGCGCGATCCGGTCGATGTCCTCGGGCAGCAGCTGCATCCCGAAGTCCCAGGGCGCGCCCTCGACGGACCAGTGGGCGGGGTGCGTCTCGTACACGCCGAGCAGCACGCCGTTGCCCTCGCGCTGGAGGTACGTGTAGCCCTCGAGGTCGGTGACCGCGGGCATCCTGCCGCCGAGCGCGGCCACGGCCGGGATCTCGTCGGTGACCAGGTAGTGGTGCGCGAGCGGCGCCACCGGGTGGTCCACGCCCGCCATCCGCCCCACCCGCCGGGCCCAGAGCCCCGCGGCGTTGACCACGTGCTCGCACACGACGTCCCCCTGCTCGGTGCGCACCGTCCAGCCGCCGCCCGCCCGGCGCTCCAGCGCCGTGACCCGGTTGCCCTGGACGATCTCGACGCCCCGGGACCTCGCCGCGGTCGCGTAGGCCATCACCGCGCCCACGGGGTCGAGGTTGCCCTCGTCAGGGTCGAACAGTGCGCCGTGGAGGCCGGCGGTGTCGATGATCGGGGCCATCGCCGCGGCCTCGGCGGGGGTGAGCAGCTCGGCGCCCTCGTGACCATGCGCGCGGAGGTGCGAGAGTTCGGCCCGGAGCCAGCGCCAGCGGTCGGCCGTGCCCGCCAACTCGATGCCGCCGGACATCTTGAGCCCCAGGGCCTGGCCGCTCTCCGCCTCGATGGCCGGGTAGCGCTCGATCGTGTAGCGCTGCAGCTCGGCTACGCGCCGGTCGGGGTTGATGGCGTGGAAGCCGCCCGCCGCGTGCCACGATGAGCCCGAGGTGAGCCGGTCGCGCTCCACGAGGAGGATGTCCGTCAGCCCGCGCAGGGCGAGGTGGTAGGCGACGCTGACGCCGACGATCCCGCCCCCGACGACCACGACCCGGTACTGGTCCCGCATGGCGGGCGATTATGGGGGCGGCACCCGCACGCCCGCCAACTGCACGCTCGGCTGTGCCAGGCTGTGGCGCCAGCGCCGACGCCCCGCACGTCCGCCCCGCGCCGGCCACGCTGCCCCGCGCCGGCCACGCTGCCCCTCCCGTCCGCCACGCTGCCCCGCCCGTCCGCCCCTCCCGTCCGCCACCTAGACAAAGGACGACTAGTCGTCGCCGTGGACCGGTCGTCTCGGTCCCGCAGCGGGCGTCGGCGCCCCAATTCGCTGCCAGGTAGTCGCAACCCTGCGGGTTTGGCAGCGATGGCCGCCCGGCAATCGCCCGCGGATGACCTCGGCTGCGTCCTGCCCCCGACGAGTAGTCGTCCTTTGACTGTCTGGCACTCAGCGGTGGTCCGGTCGAAGGGGGCCCGGAGTCGGGCGGCATTCCGGGCCCTGGCGGCGCCCCGGGGTCGGGCCGCCTCACGCGTCGGCGGGCACCCTTGCACGCGGCGGCGTTCCCGGGCGGGCGCGCCGGTCGCCCGCGAGCGATCCGGCGTTGGGTCCGGCGACCTGGCGCCGGCTCCGGCCGCGTATCGTTCCGGGCATGCCCGATCCACTCGAGTCGGCGCCCTCCGCGTCGCTGCACCGCGCTCGCGGCGAGCGGCGGCGAGCCGGCGGCGTCCCCAGACTGCCGTGGCGCCCGGTGGTCAACCCGTTCACGCCCCTGGAGGTCCTGTCCGCCGACCAGGTCGAGGCCATCCACCGGGCCGGGCTGAGGATCCTGCGCGACGTCGGCATGGAGGTGCTCGGCGCCGGCGCCCTCGACCGGTTCGAGCGGGCCGGCGTCAGTGTCGCCCGCGAGTCAGGCGCCCGCGCCGCCGCGGGGCGCGTCCGGCTCGACCCCGCGCACGTCGAGGCGCTCCTCGCGCTCGCCCCGGCCCGCTTCGAGATCCGCGCCCGCAACCCCGGGCGGGGCCTCGTCTTCGGCGACCGGCACCTGGTGTTCGCCTCGGTCGGCGGGCCGGCGTTCGTGAGCGACCTCGACCGCGGCCGGCGGCCGGGGACGCAGCGCGACCTCGAGGACTTCATCCGGGTCGTCGGCGCCCTCGACGTGATCCACCAGGAGGGCGGCGGGCCGCTGGAGGCGCTCGACCTGCCGCCCGAGACCCGCCACCTCGACCTCTACCGGTCGCTCGCCACGCTGCTCGACAAGCCGTGGCAGTGCAGCGCGCTCGGCCGCGGCCCCGTCGAGGACGCGGTCGAGGTGGCCTGCCTCACGCTCGGCGTTGACCGCGAGGACCTGGCCCGGCAGCCCGCCCTGATGACGATCGTCAACACCAACTCGCCGCTCCGCCTCGACGGCCCGATGTCCGAGGGCCTGATCGCGATGGCCGAGCACGGCCAGCCCGTCGTGGCCACGCCGTTCACGCTGGCCGGGGCGATGACGCCAGCCACCCTCGCCGGGGCCCTCGCGCAGCAGCACGCGGAGGCGCTGTTCCTGGTGGCGCTCGCCCAGCTCGTCCGCCCGGGCGCGCCGATGGTGTACGGCGGCTTCACCTCGAACGTGGACATGCGCACGGGCTCGCCGGCGTTCGGCACGCCGGAGTACGTCAAGGCCCAGCTCGCCACGGGGCAGCTGGCCCGCCGCGTCCGCCTGCCGTGGCGGACGTCCAACGTCACCGCGTCGCCGGTGGTGGACGCCCAGGCGGCGTACGAGGGCACGATGTCGGTCTGGGGCGCCCTCGCCGGAGGGGCCAGCCTGCTGTACCAGGGCGCCGGCTGGCTCGAGGGCGGGCTGACGGCCTCGTTCGAGAAGCTGGTCCTCGACGCGGAGCTGCTCCAGCAGACCGCCGAGCTGTGCCGGCCCGTCGCCGTGGACGACGACGCCCTGGGCCTCGACGCGATCGCCGAGGTCGGGCCGGGCGGCCACTTCTTCGGCGCGGCGCACACGATCGAGCGGTTCGAGACCGCCTTCTACCGGCCGATGCTGTCCGACTGGCGCACCTTCGAGGCGTGGCAGGAGGACGGCGGCCGGACGGCGACCGAGCGCGCGAACCGCATCTGGAGGCAGCTGCTGGCGGAGTACGAGCCGCCGCCGCTCGACCCCGGGCGGGCGGAGGCGCTGGACGCGTTCATCGAGCGCCGCAAGCGGGAGATCGCGGCAGGGTAGGCCGGCGCCGCGGACTCCGGCGGCCGGGTGCCGACGCTCAGACCGCGGGGCGGATGTTGTGGTTGCGCCGGAACACGTTCTCCGGGTCCCAGACGGCCTTGGCCGCCGCGAGCCGTCGGTAGGTGCTGTGCGGATAGGCCTCGCGGACGCGCGCCTCGCCCTCGTCCTCGAGGAAGTTCGAGTAGGCGCCGACGCCCCTGGAGCGGAGCCGCGCGAGCACGCCGTCGGCCCACGCCGTGGCAGCCGGCATGGCTTCGGCGGACTCGGCCCTGGTCAGCGCGAGGACGGCCACCGGCGCCTGCCGGTGGGCGAACGCGGTGGCGTCGGCGGGCACCCGGGCCATCGCGCCCCCGACGACCCGGATCTGGAGCAGCGTCATCACGCCGGGCGACGAGGCGTACGCGTCGCGCAGCGTCTCCACGACGCCGTCGTCGATGGCCTCGAGCAGGATTCCGCGGTTGACGGCCGGGCCCGGCAGCGACGCGCTCTCGGTGAAGCGGTACACGGCCGGGTACGGCATCGGGCCCACGAGGTCCGCGATCGGCTTGGCGAGGGCCCGGAACGGCGCCCAGGCGGCCTCGCCCCTCGCGAGGTCGCCGCTGAACACGCCGAGCAGCGCGACGACCGGCTGGCCGACCATCGCCTCGGGCACGAACGGCGCCGGCGGGGCGGGCATGTAGTCGGCGATGACCGTGAGGTCCTCGGGGGCCGCCGCCGCCAGCGGGGCGATGCCGCGCAGCACGTTCCACGTGGCGGGCAGCAGCAGGCAGCCGCCGTACACCAGCCCGGCGTCCACGAGGCGGTACTCGAACGACGTCACGACGCCGAAGTTGCCGCCGCCGCCCCGGACCGCCCAGAACAGCTCGGGCTCCGACTCGGCGGACGCGGTGACCAGGCGCCCGTCGGCCGTGACGAGCTCGACCGACACCAGGTGGTCGATCGTCATGCCCACCTTGCGGGTCAGGTAGCCGATTCCGCCCCCGAGCGTGATACCCGCGATGCCCACCGATGCGGTGTCGCCGAAGGGGACGGTCATGCCGTGCCCGTGCGCCGCCGCCGCCACCTCGCCGGCCGTCAGGCCCGCGCCGGCGCGCAGTCGTCGCCCGCCCGGCTCGACCTGGAGCCCGCGGAAGTCGCGGAGGTCGATCACCAGCACGCCGTCGCCGGTGGAGTGGCCGGCGACGCTGTGCCCCCCGCACCGCACCGCGATCTCGAGTGCGTGCTCGCGGGCGAACGCGATCGCGCGCGCCACGTCGCCGGGGCTGCCCGGGCGTGCCACCAGGGCGGGCCGTCCGGTCACGGCCAGCTGGTGCACGCCGGCCATCGTGTTGAACTGGGGGTGGTCAGGCGAGAACACCCGCCCGCCGAGGGACGTCGAGAAGGCCTGGATCGACGCCGCGTTCACGGGCACGGCCAGCCGTTGACGTGGGGACGCATGACGGGATCCTACGGGTGGATGTCAACCGCGGCCCGCCCGATGGGTCGGCCGGGCCGATGCCCTCTGGCCGTTGCGCCCCGCCTCGTTCGGAGACCCGCACGGGGAGCGCGGGCCAGGAGCCCGTCGTCAGCCGCGGTCGGTGGCGCCGCGCTCGTAGGTGACGCGGTACCAGCTGGCAGCCCGGCCCGGCGCTCCGATGACCGGCAGCGAGAACGTCTCCGTCGAGGCGACCAGGTAGCCGCGCTTCCGCATCGCCGCCGCGTCGGCCTCGATGCGCGCCGCGAGCCGCTCCTCCGACTGCAGCCCAACCCGCAGGCCCAGGGCCGCGAACAGCGGCGCCAGCAGCAGGTTCGCCCAGACGAGCACGCTGTCGCGCCCGTACTCGCGGACCACCACGGCTGCGGGTTCACGGTTCCCGAGCCGACCTTGTAGCGCGCCGCGCAGATCCATTCGGCCAGCCTCCGGCCCTCGGTGTAGTCCGGGCCGGCCGTCCCGTCAAGGGCCGCCGCCCGACGAGCTGCCTGACGACTGGCCGGAGGCTGGCCTGGACGATCGGCCGGAGGCGGCCCCGGTCACAGCGGCGGCAGCGCCTGCCGGTCGTCGGGCAGCAGGGCCCACGGGTCGCCCAGCGCGGCGACGCGGTCGAGGACCGAGCGGACCGTCCAGCGGTCGGGGCGGAGGCCGGGGTCGTCGAGCTCGCCCCAGGCGATCGGCGCCGAGACCGGGCCGCCCGGCCGGGGCCGGACCGCGTACGGCGCCACCAGGGTCTTGATCCCCGCGTTCTGCGTGTAGTCGAGCCGTGCGCGGCCGCCGCGGTCCTTCTTGGCCCAGTCCCAGGAGACGAGGTCGGGCACGGCCGCGCCCACGGCCCGCGACAGCCGCTCGACCCAGGCGCTGGTCTCGGCGAACGTGTAGCGCCCGCGCTCGACGGGGATCCACGCGTGCAGCCCGCGGGCGCCGGTGACCTTGGGGTAGGCCCGCACCCCCAGGTGCGCCAGCGCCGTCCGGTAGAGCCGGGCCAGCACCAGCGTCTCCTCCCAGGTCGTGTCGGCGCCCGGGTCGATGTCGATCAGCGCGTAGGTGGGCCGCCAGGGGTCCTCGCAGGTGGACGTCCAGGCGTGGACCTCGAACGCCGCCTGGTTGGCCAGCCAGCACAGCGCCGCCACGCCGTCGGCGACGAGGTGGTCGTTGGGCGTGCGGTCGGCTCGGCCGCCCCGCTCGTCGAACCCGGCCTCGTGCCAGCGCGGCAGCCAGGCCGGCGCGCTCGGCGGGATCTGCTTCTGCCAGAACCCGGGCCGGCCGGCGCCGTCGGGGAACCGCTGCAGGTTGAGCGGGCGCCCGGCGAGGTGGGGGAGCATGACCGGGGCGATCCTCGCGAAGTAGGCGATCAGCTCGCGCTTGGTGACCGGCGGCTCCTCGGGCCCCTCGCGAGCGGGGAACAGCACCTTGTCCAGGTTGGTCAGCCGGAGCTCCTGCCCGCCGACCCGCCAGGCGCCGTCGCGCGTCATCGCCGCCAGGGCCGCCAGTTCGTCCGCGGTGACGGCCGCGGGCGCCGGCTTCGCTGACGTTGGTGTCGCCGGTGCCGACGGCTCGGCGCTGACCTCCAGCGTCGCCTCGCGCACGACCTCGCGCGGGTGGCGGTCGTCGAGCAGCCCCTTGTACGCCGCCTGGCGCACGCTGCCGTCGCGCGTCCAGCCCGCCGCCTCAACGCGGATCACCAGCTCCGGACGCACCCAGCGAACCTCGGCGAGGTCCCTGCCCCAGCGGCCTCGGGAGCCCGCCGCCGGCCGCGGGTCGAACGGCGGCGTGTCCGTCTCGAGCCCGGCGAGGCGCGCCAGCAGCTCCCGGCGCGACCGGGCGTCGAAGCCGGACCCGACCATGCCCGCGAACCGGAGCGCGTCGCCCTCGTACACGCCCACCGCCAGTGCGCCGAGCTCGCTGTGGCTGCCCGAGACGGGCGTCCAGCCGCCCACCACCAGCTCCTGGCCGGGCCGGCCCTTGCGCTTGGCCCAGTCGGCCGACCGGCGCCCCGGCTGGTACGCGGAGCGCCGGCGCTTGGCCACGACGCCCTCGAGGCCGTGCCGCACCGCCGCGTCGAAGAACGCGGGCCCGCCGCCCTCCACGTGCGCCGAGAGCTGGACCCGCGGGTCGGGGCGGAGGCGGTGGGCCAGCAGCGCCTTGCGCGCCTCGAGCGGGACGTCGAGCAGCGAGTACCCGTCGAGGTGCAGCAGGTCGAACGCCACCAGGACGACGCCGCCCGACGCGTCGCCCAGCCGCTCCTGGAGCCGCCCGAAGTCGGGCCGCCCCGCGTCGTCGAGCGCCACGACCTCGCCGTCCACGATCGCCTCGGCCGCGTCGATCCAGTCGGCCGGCCCGCGCAGCCGCGGGAACCAGCCGCCCGCGTCCGCGCCGTTGCGCGAGCGGAGCTCGGCCCGCCCGTCCCGCACCAGCACCTGCGTCCGGTAGCCGTCCCACTTGACCTCGACGAGCCACTCGTCGCCCGAGGGCACCGCCGTGACGGGGGTCGCGAGCATCGGCTCCACGAAGCGGGGCATCGGCGCCGGGACGGCAAGCGAGAGGTCGGGGTCGAGGCCGCCGACCGGGGGCGTGGCCGGCAGCCTCGGCGGCTCGCCCGCCTTGACCTCGTCGTTCGTCCGGCCCGTCTTGACGCTGGCCGGGTGGTCCTCTGCGTCCCAGCCCGCCACGGCGTCCGCGTCCCGCTTGTGGATCAGCAGCCAGGGGTCGCCGGCCTCCTCCTCGCCCGCGCTGCGCCTCCGCTCCGACCCGCCCGTCCGGACGATCGTCGCCCGGCCGCGCAGCTTCTCGCCCCGGAACCGCAGCTTGAGCTCGCCCGCGGCCAGGGCCGCCCCGGGGTCGGGCGTCTCGCGCTCCGGCTCCCAGGTGCCCCAGTCCCAGACGATGACGTCGCCGGCGCCGTACTCGCCGCGGGGGATCACGCCCTCGAAGTCGAAGTAGCCGAGCGGGTGGTCCTCGACGTGGACCGCCATCCGCTTCGCGTCGGGGTCGAGCGAGGGGCCCTTGGGCACGGCCCACGACACGAGCACGCCGCCGACCTCGAGCCGCAGGTCGTAGTGGAGGCGCGTGGCCCGGTGGCGCTGGACGACGAAGCGGCGGCGGACCGCGAACGGGGCCACGTCGCGCTCGCCCGGCGGCGCGGCGGATCCGTCCCCGGCGGGCGCGGGCTCGGGCGTCCGCGCGAAGTCGCGCTTCCGGCGGTACGCCTCGAGGGGCACGGCGCGCCTTCCCGGTCAGCGCCGGGGCGCGCTCAGGATGCGCGCCGGCGGCGGGCCGGGCGGGCCCCCGACTCGGCCTCGGCCTCGGCCGCCTCCGCCTTCGTCGTCGCCTTCGCGGCGGGCCTGGATCCGCGTCCCGCCTTGGCGTCGGCGAGCGAGACCGGGGCGGCACCGCCCGCGTCGCGCGCGGCGACCTGCGCCTTCACGCTGGCCTCGAGCAGCTTCATGAGGTCCGCCAGGCTGGCCGAGCCCTCCTCGGCCGCCGCCGGCTGCTCCACCACCTGCTGGCCCGCCACCTTGGCCTCGATCACCGCCATCAGCGCCTCGCGGTACTCGTCGCGGTAGCGGGTCGGGTCGAAGTCGGCGGTCATCGCGTCGGCCAGCTGGTCGGCCATGGCCAGCTCGGCGGGCTTGAACTCGAACGACTCGTCGCCCATGTCCACGTCCGCGGCGGAGCGGATCTCGTCCGGCCAGTGGAGCGTGGTGAGGAGCATGGTGTCCTGGTACGGGTCGAGGACCGCGAGCTGCTCCCGCTCCCGGATGACCACCTTGCACACCGCCGTCAGCCCCTTGCCGGCGAGCACCTGGCGCAGCAGCGCGAACGCGCGCCGGCCCATCTTCTCGGGCTCGACGTAGTAGGCGGCCTTGACGAAGCCGAGCGGGCTGGCGCCCGCCTCGCGGGGCGAGAACTGCTCGATCTCGATCGTGTGCATCGTCTTGACGGGGAGCCGCTCGAGGTCCTCGTCCGTGATCACCACGTACTTGCCCGGGCTGTACTCGTAGCCCTTGACGGTGTCCGCCCGCGAGATGGCCGCGTCCTCGACCGGGCACCAGGTCTTCATCTGGATCCGCGACAGGTCCGCGGCGTGCAGCATGTTGAACCGGACGGCCGCCTCGGAATCGGTCGCGGTGTACAGCTTGACCGGGATCGTGATGAGGCCGAAGGAGATGGCCCCCTTCCACATCGAGCGCGCCACGGTGCCCTGGACCTCGCGTTGCGTGCCGGCGGGGCGGGGACGCTGGGACGGTGCCTGGCCGGGAGGCGAGCGTACCACCGGGAGCAAGCGGGGCCGATCCGGGGGCCACCCGAGGTCGGAGGATGCCCGAGACGGTGCGCCGCCGCGCCCGCGACCGATCGGTCGCCAGGACGACTCGGGCGCCGCGCCTGTAGTGTGTCCGCCATGGATGCAGGGATCCCGATGCGACGCCTGGGCCAGTCCGGCGTGCTCGTCCCGGCGCTCGGCGTCGGGACCAACCGCTGGGGATCCCGCTCGCGGCCCGCCGAGGAGCTCCAGGGTGTGTTCAGCGCCTCCATCGACGCCGGCGCCGGGCTGCTCGACACCGCCGAGATCTACCAGCTCGGGGGATCGGAGCGCGCCATCGGCCAGTGCGCGCGCCGGGACGCCAGGCCGGTCCAGGTCGTCGCGAAGTTCGCGCCGTACCCCTACCGGGTCTCCGCGCGCTCCTTCCACCGCGCGCTGCAGGGCGCGCTCGACCGGCTCGGCCTCGAGGCCGTCGACCTGTACCTGGTCCACTTCCCGTATTCGCCTCGCGGCATCCGCTGGCTCATGGACCGCCTGGCCGAGGCGGCGCACGACGGCCGGGCCCGGGCCGTGGGCGTGAGCAACTTCAGCGCCCGGCAGATGCGCCTCGCCGCCGACCGGCTCGACCGCCACGGCGTCGCGCTGGCCGCGAACGAGGTCCAGTACAGCCTGTTCCACCGCGACCCGGAGCGGAACGGCGTCCTCGAGGCGTGCCGGGACCTCGACGTCGCGCTCATCGCCTACCGCCCGCTCGCGGGCGGGCGCGCCCGGGCCGAGGGCTCGCCGCTCGACCGAGCCGTCGCGGGCGTCGCGCGCGAGCGCGGCAAGACCCCCGCCCAGATCGGCCTCAGCTGGCTGCTGTCACGGGACCCGCGCGTGGTCGCCATCCCGGGCGCGACCCGTGTCGAGCACCTGCGCGAGAACCTCGGCGCGGTGGGCTTGGCGCTCTCCGAGGACGAGCTGGCCGCCCTGGACCGCGCCCGGGGCTGACGCGCTCCCAGGCTGCGCCGCCGGGGCGGCGCGCCTCGAGGGTCCTGCTAGCCGCGGACCGCGACGGGCCGGGCCAGCGATGCAGCGGGCCGCGGGCTGGCGGTGGCGCGGACGGGCGCAGTCGACAGGGTGCCCACGGGCCGCCGGTCGTGCGTCGTGTCGAACAGGAAGGCTGCCAGGCGGGCAGGGAGCCTCGACGGGCCCGCGAGCTCGGGGCACTCGAGGTACACGATGCCGTCGCGCTCGGCGATCCGGAGCTCCTTGCCGCAGGTGCACAGGGTGGAGGCGCCGACGGCGTCGTCGATGGCGGCCAGGAGGGTGTCTTCGTTCATGTCATGTTTCCCCGCCTCGGCACCGCCGAATGCCCGCTGGGCGGGCGAGGTCGGTTGCCGGAGGCACTGCCGCGGCCCAACGTGGTGTGCGCCTCGGGCGCCGGATCCGCGACCCCGGACAGCCGCCACCCCGCGGTGGTCGGACCTGGCCGGTACCGAAATCATAGGCTGAATCGCGAAATCGCCTAATGACCAGTGGCTGCCCAGATCGATGACCGTTCGCGAATGAGGCACATGCCATCCAGCCCGGCTGGGCGGGGCCGGGAGGCTCGGGGCCGGTCGGGGCGACGCCGCCCGCCTGGGCGGCCCCTCCGTCGGATCGGGGCGGCCTGACGCGGCGCCCGCCTCAGCCGGACGGCGGGAAGGTCATCCGGTCCAGCTCGCGGCCGATCCGGTAGCCGTACTCGACGATCTTCTGCCAGTCGCGGAAGTCGCCGAACCGGTGCGTCTGGAGGACCTGCGGCGCGACGTCCGCATCGGGCCGGAGCCGGCCGCCGAACGTGTGGTGCGCGCGGGCGCCGAGCCCCTTGGTGATCTCCGCGCCGTGCGGCGTGATCGGCTGGTCCGCCCTGGCCATGCGGCGGTCCAGCGGCCCGCCGCTGAACAGCCACAGCGGCCGCGCCTGGAGCTGCTCGCGGAAGCGCTCGACGAACCGGTGCGCGTCGCGCTGCCAATAGGCGGCGTACAGCGCGCTGCCGAGGACCACGGCGTCGTACTCGTCGAGGCTGGTCACCTCTCGAGCGGGCCTCGCCACGGCGCGGTGGCCCCCGTCGCGCAGGACCTGGGCGATCGCCTCGGCGATCTCCGCCGTGGAGCCCAGCTTGGTGGCGTAGGCGACGAGAACTCGAGCTGACACGGACTCCCCGCCGCGAGTGGGGCGCCGGTCCGGACCGGCGCGATGCCCACATCTTGCACCCTGTCCGCTCGAGACGAGGCGGCGGGGACGCCCGCCGTCGCCCGACCCCGACGGCGGGGCGCGGGCGCCGCGCAGACAGGCGCCTGCACTGGCCGGGGAGGCGCCGAAGCGGGCCCTGATGCGCCGGCACGGGCCCAGACCCGGTTCCGGTTACCCTGTCGGCACGACTTCGCGCAGGCAGCCACGATCGAGAAGGTGCCATGGACCGAACCGCCGTCAGGTCGAACCGCGACTGGTGGCCCAACCAGCTCAGCCTCGCCGGCCTCAACCGGCACGCCCCCCAGAACGACCCGCTTGGCCCGGGGTACCGCTACCCGGACGAGTTCAAGAAGCTCGACCTCGAGGCGCTCAAGCGGGACGTCATCGAGGTCCTGACCACCTCCCAGGACTGGTGGCCGGCCGACTTCGGCCACTACGGCCCGCTCATCATCCGGATGGCCTGGCACGCCGCGGGCACCTACCGCGTGAGCGACGGGCGTGGCGGGGCGTCCCGCGGCACGCAGCGCTTCGCGCCGCTCAACAGCTGGCCCGACAACGCCAACCTGGACAAGGCGCGGCGGCTGCTGTGGCCCGTCAAGCGGAAGTACGGCCGGCGGATCTCCTGGGCCGACCTCATGGTCTTCGCGGGCAACTGCGCCCTGGAGTCCATGGGCTTCCGGACCTTCGGGTTCGGCGGCGGGCGCGAGGACGCGTGGGAGCCCGAGGACATCGACTGGGGGCCCGAGGACACCTGGCTGGACGACCGGCGCTACAGCGGCGACCGGGAGCTGGCCAATCCGCTCGCGGCCGTGCAGATGGGCCTGATCTACGTCAACCCGGAAGGCCCCAACGGCAACCCGGACCCGGTGGCGGCTGCACGCGACATCCGCGAGACGTTCGCGCGCATGGCGATGAACGACGAGGAGACCGTCGCGCTGATCGCCGGCGGGCACACGTTCGGGAAGACCCACGGCGCCGGCCCGGCGACCCACGTCGGCCCGGAGCCCGAGGCCGCGCCGCTCGAGGAGCAGGGGCTGGGCTGGCGGAGCAGCTACGGCACCGGCAAGGGCGGCGACGCGATCACGAGCGGCCTCGAGGTGACCTGGACGACCACGCCCACCCAGTGGAGCAACAACTTCTTCGAGAACCTGTTCCGCTACGAGTGGAGGCTGATCAAGAGCCCGGCCGGCGCCCAGGAATGGGTCGCGGAGGGCGGCGAGGGCACCGTCCCCGACGCACACGACCCGACCCGGCGCCACGCGCCGACGATGCTCACCACCGACCTCTCCCTGCGTCTCGACCCGGCCTACGAGAAGATCTCGCGGCGGTTCTACGAGCACCCCGACGAGTTCGCCGACGCGTTCGCGCGGGCGTGGTTCAAGCTGACCCACCGCGACATGGGGCCGGTCTCGCGCTATCTCGGGCCGCTCGTCCCGGCCGAGCCGCTGATCTGGCAGGACCCCGTCCCGGCCGTGGACCACGAGCTCGTCGACGCTGCCGACATCGCCGCCCTCAAGGCGAGCCTCCTGGCCTCCGGGCTCTCGACGGCCCAGCTGGTCTCGACGGCCTGGGCCTCAGCGGCCACGTTCCGCGGCACCGACCGTCGCGGCGGCGCCAACGGTGCGCGCATCCGACTCGCCCCCCAGAAGGACTGGGAGGTGAACGACCCGCCCGAGCTCGCGAAGGTGCTCGCGGCGCTGGAGCGGGTGCAGGCGGACTTCAACCGCGCCCAGACGGGCGGCAAGCGCATCTCGCTCGCCGACCTGATCGTGCTGGGCGGCTGCGCGGCCGTCGAGCAGGCGGCCAGTGCCGCCGGCCACGCGGTGGAGGTCCCCTTCGCGCCCGGCCGGACGGACGCGACCCTGGAGCAGACCGACGTCGCGTCGTTCGCCGTCCTCGAGCCCCGGGCCGACGGGTTCCGCAACTACGTCGGGGCCGGCCAGACCGCGCCGGCGGAGCGGCTGCTCGTGGACCGGGCCCAGCTGCTGACGCTCACCGGGCCCGAGATGACCGTGCTCGTCGGCGGGCTGCGCGTGCTGGGGGCGAACCGCGGCGGGTCGAGGCACGGCGTGCTCACGGACCGCCCGGGCGTGCTCAGCAACGACTTCTTCGTGAACCTGCTCGACATGGCCACGGCGTGGACGCCGACCAGCTCCGCCGCGGATCTGTTCGAGGGCCGCGACCGCCGGACCGGCAAGCTGCGCTGGACCGGCAGCCGCGCGGACCTGGTGTTCGGGTCGAACTCGATCCTCCGGGCCTACGCGGAGGTCTACGCCTGCGACGACGCCGGGGACAAGTTCGTCCGCGACTTCGTGGCGGCGTGGGACAAGGTGATGCGGCTGGACCGCTTCGACCTGGCCTGAGCCAACCGGGCGCCCGCTCGCAACCGAGGGAGCACAAGGAGGCGCGCCGTGGGCGTCCGACCCGACGACCGGCAGTTCATGGAGGTCGCGATCGAGCAGGCCCGGCTCGGTCGCGACGAGGGCGGCGTCCCGATCGGGGCGGCGCTGGTCGCCGACGGGCGCGTTCTGGGCGCTGGCCACAACCGGCGGGTCCAGGACGGCAGCGCCATCCGCCACGGCGAGACCGATGCGCTCGAGGCGGCGGGCCGGCTGCCGGCCCCCGTCTACGCCCGCGCCACGATGTACACCACCCTGTCGCCCTGCGACATGTGCACCGGCGCGATCCTGCTGTACAAGATCCCGCGCGTGGTGATCGGCGAGAACCGCACCTTCCTCTCGCCCGGCGAGGCGTACCTGCGGTCGCGCGGCGTGGAGGTCGTGAACCTCGACCTGCCCGAGCCCAGGGCGCTGATGGAGGCGTTCGTCGCGGCCCGCCCGGACGTCTGGAACGAGGACATCGGGGAGCCGTAGCGTCGGGCACCGCCGGCCGCGAGCACCGCACCGAGGCTGGCGCCGCGCCGCCGAGCGGAGCACGATGGTCGCGGGCGTACCGGCGACGTCCGCCTGCCGGGCGGGTGCGGCGCCTGCGCTGCGGAGGTGGTGCCGATGAAGAAGCTGATCAACCGGCCCGAGGCCGTGGTGGACGAGGCCCTCGAGGGGCTGGTCGCCGCCCACCCGGGCGAGCTGCGGCTGGCCGCCCCGCGCGTGGTGGTCCGCGCCGACGCCCCGGTGGCCGGCAAGGTGGGCCTGGTGTCGGGCGGCGGCTCGGGGCACGAGCCGCTGCACGCCGGGTTCGTGGGTGCGGGCATGCTCGACGCCGCCTGCCCGGGCGAGGTGTTCACGTCGCCGGTGCCGGACCAGATCCTGGCCGCCACGCGGACCGTGGACGCCGGGGCGGGCGTGCTCCACGTGGTGAAGAACTACACCGGCGACGTGATGAACTTCGAGCTCGCCGCCGAGCTGGCGGCCGCCGAGGGGCTCGAGGTGCGCTCGGTCCTGGTGGCGGACGACGTCGCGGTCGAGAACTCCACCTGGACGGCGGGTCGGCGCGGCGTCGGCGGCACCCTGTTCGTGGAGAAGATCGCGGGCGCGGCCGCCGAGGCTGGCCTGCCGCTCGACGCGGTCCACGCGCTGGCGGCGCGGGTGGCGGACGGCTCGCGGTCGATGGGGCTGGCCCTGGCGGGCTGCACCGTGCCCGCCGTGGGGCGGCCGGGCTTCGAGCTCGCGCCCGACGAGATGGAGCTGGGGATCGGGATCCACGGCGAGCCGGGCCGGCAGCGGGTCCCGCTGGCCGCCGCCGACGAGGCGGCGCGGATGCTGCTCGAGCCGGTGCTCGACGACCTCCCCGCGGCCGCCGGCGCGCCGCTGCTGGTGTTCGTGAACGGCATGGGCGCCACGCCGCTGATCGAGCTCCACATCGTGTTCCGGGCCGCCGCCGCGATCGTCCGAGAGCGCGGCTTCGCCATCGGCCGATCGCTGGTCGGCTCGTACGTGACGTCGCTGGACATGGCCGGCTGCTCGATCTCGGTGCTGGCCCTCGACGACGAGCTGGCGCGCTGGTGGGACGCCCCCGTGCGGACGCCCGCGCTGCGCTGGGGCGCCTGACGGTGGCCGGGGAGCGGGGGAGCGGCGAGCCCGAGGACGGCGTCCCCGGCCGGACTCGCGGCGCGGGCGGCGGCGCGCCGGTGGTCGACGCCCAGGCCGTCGCGCGCTGGCTGGAGCGGTTCGCCCGGCTCGTGGAGCGTGACCGCGACCTGCTGACCGAGCTGGACGCGGCGATCGGCGACGCCGACCACGGCCTCAACATGGCGCGCGGGATGGCCGCTGTCCGCGGCCGCCTCGCCGGCTCGACGCCGGGGGGCGAGGGTCCCTCCGGCGGCAGCCCGGCATCGCCCGCGGCGACCCCCGCGTCGCTCTGCCGCGACGCCGCGCTGACCCTGATCTCCACGGTCGGCGGGGCGTCCGGGCCGCTGTACGGCACGTTCTTCCTGCGCCTGGCGGGCGCGCTGCCGCCGGGCGCCGAGGTGGACCCGGCCGCGTTCGTCGCGGGCCTCCGCGCCGCGCTGGACGGGGTGGCCGCCCGGGGCCACGCCTCGCCCGGCGACAAGACGATGCTCGACGCGATCGCGCCCGCGGTCGAGGCCCTCGAGGCGGCGGTGGGCGCGCCCCCGTCGGCCGGCTCGGTGGACGCCTGGGCCGCCGCGCTGCGGCGGGCCGCCGACGCCGCCGCCCTCGGCAGCGACGCCACGATCCCGCTGGTCGCCCGCCGGGGCCGGGCGAGCTACCTGGGCGAGCGCTCGGCCGGGCACCGCGACCCGGGCGCGGCGTCGAGCGCGCTCCTGTTCGAGGCCCTCGCCGACGCGCTGGCGACCGAGGAGCCGTCGCCGGGTGAGCCGGGGCGCGGGGGGCCGGGCGAGGCGGCCGGCTCGTGAGCGACGCCCCGACCGTCGGCCTGGTCGTCGTCAGCCATGCGCGCGAGATCGCCGACGGCGTCGCCCGGCTGGCCCGCGCCATGGCGCCCGACGTCCGGATCGTCGCGGTGGGCGGCCTCCCCGACGGCTCGCTCGGGACCGACGCGACCGCGGTCGCCGAGGCGATCCGGGCGGCCGACACGGGGGCCGGGGTCGTCGTGCTCGCCGACCTGGGCGGCGCTGTGCTCGCCGTCGAGACGGCCGTGGAGCTCGGCGCCGACGCCGGCGTCGAGCCGTCGCGGGTTCGGATCAGCGAGGGGCCGCTCGTGGAGGGCGCCGTCGTGGGCGCGGTGGAGGCCGCGGGCGGGAGCCCGCTCGAGGAGGTGCTCGCGGTCACCGAGGCCGCGCGCGCCCTCCGCAAGCGCCACTCCGGCGACTGACGCCGCCCGGCGGGGCGCGTTCGCCACCCTCGTCCGGCCCGTAGGTTCCGGCACGGCGTCCGGCCCGGATCCGCCGCCCGGGGCTCGGAGCGTGTACCCTGTCGAGCCCGGGGCGGCGCCGCCGGACGCCGCGCCACCCAGCCACCGGAGCCCCACGATTGCCCCATCAGCCGCCGCGTGGTGGAGACCAGCCGGGCCGCAGACTGCTGCGGTTCGTCCTCGCGCTGCCCGTGTTCGCCTGGGTGTACGCGGAGCAGGCGGCCGCGTGGCTCGGGTCGAGGAGGCCGGCGGCCCTGACGGCGGCGTTCGTGGTGGCCGTGGTGGCGGCCGACGCCGTGCTCGGGGGCGCGCCCGCCGGGGCGGCGCGTCACGGGGGCCAGCCGACGGCGGCGGGCGTCCCGCCCGTGCTGGTGATCGTGCCGTCCGCTTCGCCCGGCGCGAGCGCCCTCCCGCCAGCCGGCTCCTCCGACGCGGGCGTGCTGGTCCTCCCCCTCGCCGCAGCGGGCCCCGACCCCACCGCATCGGCGCCCGGGCCGACGGCCGCGCCAGCGCCGGCGGCGGTGGTCCGGTTCCGGCCGCTGGCCGGGAAGTCCAGCGTCCCGCCGCCGGCCCAGGTCTCCGTCCGCTTCGTCGCCGCCATGGACCGGAGCGCGACGCAGGCGGCGTTCTCGGTGACGGTCAACGGCAGTCCCAGGAGCGGACGCGTCCGATGGGCCGAGGGCGACACGGTGCTCGTGTTCACGCCGTCCGCGCCGATCCCGTACGGCGCCACCGTCCGGCTCGCGGTGGGCGGCACGGCGCAGTCGGCGGGCGGCACGGCGCTGGGCGCGACGCGGGTCGCGACGTTCACGGTGATGCCCAGGCCGACTCCGAGCCCGGCGTCGGTGCCTGCCGTCGCCAAGCCGACGCCTGGCCCGACGGCCCGGCCCGCGCCGGCGTCCACCACGGCCTCGTCTGCGTGGCGCTGGCCGCTCATCGGGCCGATCACCCAGTACTTCGGGCAGAGCCTCACGATCTACGGCTACCACTACGGGATCGACATCAGCGGCCAGACGGGCGACCCGGTCGTCGCGGCCCGCGCCGGGACCGTCATCGCCGCCGGCCACGTCGCGAGCGATCCGTGCGGGGGGATCCAGGTCCGGATCGACCACGGCGGGGGCTTCGTCAGCTGGTACCACCACTTCTCCGCGGTCCTGGTGCAGGTGGGCCAGCAGGTGGCCGCCGGCACCGTCATCGGCCGCGTCGGCGCGACGGGCTGCGCGTTCGGCTCGCACCTCCACTTCGCGATCCTGCGCAACGGCACGTTCGTGAACCCGCTGGACTACCTGCCGCGCCGCTGATCGAGGGCTGCGCGGCCTCGCGCATCCGCCGAGACGAGCGGCGCCGGCGGTGCAGCGCCGGGACACGGCCCGATGGGGACGTTTCGGACTGGCGGCCGCGCGCCCGGGACCGGACGATGGACGAGGCTGGTCTTCGGCGGACAAGGAGGCCTGTGTCCGATGTCCACGATCCCGCGCTCTCGCCTGGAGGCCCTCGCCGCGGCGGCGGGCTGGCCCCGCGTCTCGATCTACACGCCCCTGCACCGCGCCGGCAGGGAGGCCGGCCAGGACCCGATCCGCTTCCGCCAGCTGGCGGACGAGGCGGAGCGGCGGCTCCGGGCCGGCGGGGCGACCGCCGCCTCCGCAGCCGAGGTCATGGCCCCGGCGCGGGCGCTGCTCGAGGACCCCGGCGGCTGGGCGGGCCGGGACGACGGCCTGGCCGTGCTGCTGGCGCCCGGGTCGGCCGAGGTGCTGCGGGTCCCGTTCGCGGTGCCCGCCCTGGCCGTCGTCGGGGCGCGGTGGCACCTCAAGCCGCTCGTGCCCGCGCTCGACGACGTGGGCCTGTTCCACGTCCTCTCGCTGAGCCGGAAGTCGGTGCGCCTGCACGCGTGCGACGCTGACTCCATCCGGGAACTGGAGGTCGAGGCGCTGCCGCACGACCTGCGCGACGTGGTGGGCTGGGACTGGCGCCCGGACTCGCTCCAGCACCACGCCGTCGCCCGGCGCCGGGGAGCGCGGACGACGATGTTCCACGGCCACGGCGAGCCCGACGACACCCGGCTGGCCGAGACGCGCGAGTTCCTCCGGGCCGTGGACGCCGCCGTGGTCGCCCGGCTCGCCGGGGCGCCGACGGCGCTCGTCCTTGCGGGCGTGGACTCGCTCACCGCGGCCTACCGGGCCCTGACCGCGTACCCCCTCGTCCTCGCGCAGACCGTTGAGGGGAGCCCCGACGACCTGGCCGCCCACGAGCTGCACGCCCGGGCGCTGGCCGTCATGGCCGACGCGACCGGGAGCGGCGCCCGATGGGCGGAGGCGCGGTTCGAGGAGCTCGCCGGCGGGCCGCTGGCCACGACCGACCTGAAGGCGATCCTGCCCGCGGCCCAGGACGGCCGCGTGGACACCCTGCTGGTCGACCTGGCCGTCGAGCGCTGGGGGCGGTGGGACGCCTCGGCCCGGAGGGCCGTGCTCCACGACCGTCGCGAGGACGGCGACGAGGACCTGCTCGACGTGGCGATCGGGCTGGTGCTCGGGGCGGGCGGCGACGTGCACGCCTGCGACGAGCGGTGCCGGTCCGCCACCGGGGCCGCGGCCGTGCTCCGGTACTGAGCTCGGCCTGGCCGGCCGGTCGGGGTCCTGCCGGGGGCACGGCTAGCAGGTGACGTGGAGGACCGCGTGGACCTCCCGGGGTTCGAGCGCGGCGAGCAGGCGGCAGGCGTCGGCCGTGGGCAGGGCGCGGAGCTCCACCCCGCGCCGTCGCGCCTCGGCGAGGACGTCGGGGGCGATCGGGAGGGCACCGTCCGCGCCGGTCCCCACGATGAGCGTCCGGCCGCCCCACGGGATCCGCTCGGCCGCGGTGAGCGGCGTGTGCCCGTACCGGTCGCGGAGCGGCCTGGACGGGCCCTTCTTGCGCTCCCGGACCCGCCCGCCGTCGATGACCACGTCCCGGCGGTACCGCTCGCCCTCGAGCTCGAGCTCGCCGAACGCGACCAGCCTCGCCTGCATGGGCGGATCGTGGGCCGGCGCCCGGGCGGCGGCAAGGGCCGACGGGCCGGTCGCCGCGCGGGAGCGTGGACGCGCCCAGCCCCCGGCCGAGAGCGCGCTGGCGCCGGATGCCCGATCATCCTCCCATGCACGTCGCCCCTTCCCCGACCGCGAGGGTCCCCATCGACCCCGAAACCCTGGACCGGCCGGGTGAGACGGGCCGCCCCTGGAGGGCGTCGGCGGCCGCCGCGTCGGCCCGGCGAGGCCGTGGCTGGCGCCGCCTGCTGTTCGCGCTGCTCTCGGTGGCCCTGCTCGCGTTCGTCGTGAGCCAGTTCACGAGCGTGCGGGAGCTCGGGGCCGACTTCACCGGCGCCGACTGGCGGTGGCTGGCCGTCGCGGCCGCCCTGCAGGTGGTCGTGTTCCTGCTCTACGGCGGCCTGTACCAGCACGGCCTCGCCGCGGTGGAGGTGCGCAGCGACGCCCTGCGGCTGGTGCCGGTGCTGCTGGCGTCGATCTTCGCCAAGACCGTCCTTCCGTTGACGGCAGCGCCCGCAGCCGCCGTGTTCATCGACGACGCGACTGCCCGCGGCCAGTCCGGCCCCAGGACGGCCGTGGCGATGATCGTCGTGCTGGTGATGGACCTGCTCACCGCGGTGCCGTTCGTGGTCGCCGGCGCCGCGTTCCTCGTGGCGCGCTCGACGCTGGTGGGGTTCGCGCTGCTGGGCGTGGCCCTGTTCGGCGCGTTCATCGCCGCGCTCGTGGTCGCCGTGGCGCTGGCCGCCCGGTGGCCGGCTCGCCTGGCCGCCCTGCTCGAGGTCCTGGGCGGGACCGCGAACCGGGTGCTCCGCCGGCTCGGCCGCGGCGCCCTCGTCGCCCGTGACTGGGGGCAGCGGACCGCGGACCAGCTGGTGGCCGGGGTGGCCGCAGTCCCGCGTCACCCGCGCGAGGTCGCGGCCGGCACGGCCTACGCCCTCGCGATCCACGTCGTCAGCCTCGCGGCCCTGGCCGCGCTGTTCCTGGCCTTCGGCCAGCCCCTCGACCCCGCCGCCCTGGCCGCCGGGTTCGGCATGAGCATCGTGTTCTTCATCGTCTCGGTCGTCCCCGACGGGATCGGGGCGGTGGAGGGGTCGATGGCCCTCGTGTTCGTCGCGCTGGGCATGACGCCGGCGGCGGCGATCCTGGTGACCATCGCCTACCGCGTCCTCAACGTGTGGATCCCGGTCGGGATCGGCTTCTACTGCGCGCGCCGCCTCCGGCTGTTCGGCGCCGAGGTGCGCCCGGCGGCGCCGCCCGCCGTCGCCGCGCGCCGGGAGCTCGGGCTGGTGGCGGCCGGGTCCGAGCCGCCGGGGCGGTGACCTCGGGGCGGCGCGGCGCGCCCGGGCGCGAGGAGGGCGGCGACGCCGCCGGCCGCGACCGCCCCGTTCGCGACGCTCCCGCCCGCGGCGCCGTCCGCCTCATCGTCCTCGGCGACCTGACCGACTTCCTGCCGCCGCCGGGCCGCGGGACGGCGTCGGCCGCGACCACCCGCCCCATCGACGGCCGCCCGGCGGTGAAGGACGTCGTGGAGGCGGCCGGGATCCCGCACCCGGAGGTCGGCGCGCTGCTCGTCAACGGCGGGCCGGTCGGGCTCGGCGCCCGGCTCTCGGACGGCGACGAGGTCGAGGTGCTGCCCTGGGCCGACGCCGCGCGCCGCGGCCTGCCGCCCGCGGCGCCGCCCTCGCCCGAGGACGCCGAGGCGCCCCGGTTCGCGGTGGACGGCCACCTGGGCCGGCTGGGCGCCTACCTGCGCATGCTCGGGTTCGACACCTGGTACCGGCCGCGCGCCGACGACGACGAGCTGGCCGCGGTCGCGGCCGCGGAGGGTCGGGTCGTCCTGACCCGCGACCGGGGCCTGCTCAAGCGCTCGGCCGTCCGCCGGGGCGCGTTCGTGCGGGCCGACCGCCCGTTCGAACAGCTCGTGGAGACGGCCCGCCGGTTCGGCCTGCTGTCCCGAGCGACGCCCTTCGGCCGGTGCATCCGCTGCAACGGCCGCCTGGACGCGGTGCCGCGCGAGGAAGTCCTCGACCGCCTCCTGCCGCTGACCCGCCGCTACTACCGGGAGTTCCGGCGGTGCGCGGACTGCGGCGCCGTGTACTGGCGGGGCTCGCACCACGCGCGCATGGCCCGCCTCATCGAGCGGGTCCGGGCCGCGGCCGCCTCGGGCGCCGGCTGAGGCGCCCCGGACCGCGAACGCCAACCGGCGCCCGTCGTCGCCGCAGGCGTGCGATCCTCATGGCGCCGCCACCCCGGCTCAGGCCGCCCTCGCCTCCGCGGTGCCGCAGCCGCCACCGGCCGCAAGGAGGACCCCGCATGGACGACGCCAGCCCCCGCCGCCACCTGGGCGAGCTGTTCGCCGCCCTGGCGGCCATGGGGTTCGGCTCGGCCTACGTGGCCACCTCGTTCTCGCTCGAGGCCTTCGGGCCGCTGCCGGCGGCGGCCTGGCGGACCGCGCTGGCGGCGATCGCCGTGGGCACCGTGCTGGCGCTGCTGACGGTGCGGGGCCGCCGCGGCCGGTCGGGAGCGGCTGCCGGACCGGGCCCGGCAGCGGGAAGCGCCGTCGCCCCGACTCTGGCGGCCCGAGGCGTCCGCCTCCTGGTCATGTCGACCCTGGCGGGCCCGCTGTTCCTGTCGTCGATGAACTTCGCGGTGGCGCACGTCGGCGCCGCGATCGCCTCGTTCGTGGCCGGCCTGTACGCGGTGCTGGCGGCGGTCATCGCGCCGGTGCTGCTCCCGGAGCGGCTGACCGCACGGGTGCTGGCAGGGTTCGTGCTGGCCGTCGTCGGCACGGCCATGCTCGCCGAGCTGGCGCCCGCCGCCACGGACCTCGCGGGCATGGGCTGGGGCGTGCTGGCGGCCGTCTGCTTCGCCCTCTACCTCGTCCTGACGCGGCGCTGGTCGGGGCCGTACCGCCTCGGCGGCCTCACGGTCGCCCTGTCCAACAGCACCCTGACCGCCGTGGTGCTGGGCGGCTTCCTGCTCGCCACCGACCCCGCGTCGCTGGCGCCGTCCACGCCCTCGGCCCAGGCGATCCTGGCGCTGGTCTGGATGGCGCTCGTGGCCGCGGCCGGGCCGATCCTGACCGTCGCCAGCCTGCGCCGGGTCCCCGCGGCCCGCTCCGCGGCGTTCCTGCTGCTCAACCCGGTCACCGCCACGGTCCTCGCGGTGGCCCTCCTCGGCGAGCGGCCGTCCGCGCTCCAGATCGCCGGGGGGCTGCTGGTGCTGCTGGGCATGGCCGCGGCCACGGTCCCCGGGCGCGCCGGGCGGTCGACGGCGCCCGGGGGCGCCCGGCGCGAGGCGGTCCGGCCCCAGTGACCCGAGGGCGCCGCCGCCGGCGCGCCCTCCCCGGAGGCGGGCGAGCCGCCGGCTGACGGCAGGCCGACGACGGTCGGAAGGTCGCGTACCGGCCCGAGGACCGCGCCTTCACGGCCGCCGCCAGCTTGCCCTATCCTTCACCGCCACGACAGCCTAGGGGACGGTTGTTCGGCGCGGTTAGCCGTGCGTCCCCCAGGAGCTGTCTTGGCGTCGATCGTCTCTGTCCACTCGTTCCGGGGCGGGACGGGCAAGTCCAACACCACGGCGAATCTGGCGGCCTCGCTCGCGGCCTCCGGACGGCGCGTCGGCGTGATCGACGCGGACATCCAGTCGCCCGGGATCCACGTCATCCTGGGCCTGGCCGGCGACGAGATCCGGGGCTCGCTCAACGACTTCCTGTGGCACGGGCGCGACCTCCGCGACGTCGCGCTCGACGTGACCGACCGCCAGGGGGCGCCGCTCGCCGGCCGGCTGTACCTGATCCCCTCGAGCATGGAGCCCGGCGAGATCACCCGAGTCCTGCGCGAGGGGTACGACGCCCAGCGGCTGACCGCCGGGCTGCGCGACCTGGTGAACCAGCTCGACCTCGACGTCCTGCTCATCGACACCCACCCGGGCCTCAACGAGGAGACGCTCCTCTCGCTGGTGATCTCGCACGCACTCGTCATCGTCATGCGGCCAGACCGCCAGGACTACGAGGGGACCGGCATCACCGCCCGCGTCGCGCAGGAGCTCGAGGTGCCGCGCATCCTGCTGGTCGTGAACAAGGCGCCCGCGACGCTCGACCCGGCCGCGGTGGCCGCGCGGGTCGAGCAGGCGTACGGGGTTCCGGTGGCCGCCGTGCTGCCCCACTCCGACGAGCTCATGAGCCTCGCCAGCGAGGGCGTGTTCGTCCTCCGCTACCCCGACCATCCGCTGAGCGCCGCCTACCGGCGCATCGCCGAGACGGTGGCCGCACGGAGCGGGCCCGATGCCTGACCAGCGGGCCTTCTTCTCGCGCGGCGAGCTGCTGGACGGGCTGCCCGCCCGCCGGGCGAGCACCATCCTGTTCGCGATCGAGAGCCGCACGGCGACCCTCGTCAGCCGGGCCCGGGACGCGATGGCCAGCTACCTCAACGACCGGACCGCGAGGGAGCGCGAGGCGGCGTTCTTGGAGGCGATGGCGCAGGGGCGCACGCTCCCGGTCGCGATCTCCGTCCAGGACCTCGAGCGCTACGCGCCGGCCTGGGCGCCGCTGGTGCCCGGCGACGCGGGGCTGCGGGCCGAGCTGGCGCGGCTGATCGGCGGCAAGTACCGCCTCGCGGCGGGCCGGGTCCCGAAGATCACGGCGGCGCTGGGCCTGGACGACCCGGCGGTCGGCGAGGCCTTCGCCCGACGGGACGGGGCCCAGATCCGCTCGATCTTCGCCGAGCGCACGACGTCCCGCGACCGCCTGCGGTGGTGGCGGGCCGCGACCGCCTACCGCCTCGAGCACATGCCGCCCTTCTGGATGGCCTTCGCGCTGACCCTCACCGAGACCATCGGCGAGGGCGTGCTGACGGTGCCCATCGCCGTGGCGGGTCTGGGGCCCCTGGGCGGGCTGGCGGCCCTGGTCGTGCTCGGGATCGTCAACCTGGTGACCATCGGCGCGATCGTCGAGGCGATCAGCCGCGACGGCGACATGCGCTACGGCTCCTCGTACTTCGGGCACCTGGTCGCCAACTACCTCGGCAGGGCCGGCACCGCGCTCCTGGCCCCGTCGATCCTCGTGCTCGACCTCATCTGCCTGCTCACCTACGCCATCGGCTTCGCGGCCGCGGTGAGCGGCGCGACCGGGATCCCGGCCGAGCTCTGGGTGGCCGCGCTGCTCGTCGTCAACGTCGCGGTCCTGGCGCGCGGCTCGATGTCCGCGACCGTGGCGTCGGCGATCCTCGTCGGGGTCGTGAACATCGTGCTCATGCTCGCGGTCTGCCTGGCGGCGGCACCGCACGTGGACCTCGGCCGCCTCGCCGCCGGGCCGACCGGCGCCGCCGGGGCGCCGTTCAGAATCGCGGACCTGGGGATCGTGTTCGGCGTCATCCTCGTGGCCTACTTCGGCCACACGTCCACGGGCAGCGCCGCCAAGGTGGTGCTCGCCGAGGACCCGTCGGGGCGGGCCCTGCTCCGGGGCAACCTGGCCGCGATGGCCACCGTGGTCGGGCTCTACTGCCTGGCCACCGTGGTGGTGCTCGGCGTCGTCCCCTCGTCGCAGCTGGTCGGGTACCCCGGCACTCCGCTCGCCCCGCTCGCCGCCGCGGCCGGGCCGGCCGTGGACGTGTTCGGCTCGCTGTACGCGATGATCGCGATCGGGTTCGGGTCGCTGTACATCTCGCTGAGCCTGTTCAACCAGGTGCGCGAGTGGCTGCCGCCGCTCGCGGGTCGCACCGGCCCCTCGCCCTCCGGCCTCCGGCGGCTCGTCGGCGACCGGCGCTCGCAGGCCCTGATCGCGCTCCTGCCCACGGTGGCGGTGTTCGCCCTCGCGGAGGCCATGTTCGCGACCGGCACGGAGTCCTTCACGGCCCCGCTCGGCTTCCTCGGCCTGCTCTCCTGTGCGCTCGTCGGGGGCGTGTTCCCGATGCTCATGGTGGCCGTGGCGCGCCAGCGGGGCGACATCGTGCCGGGGACGGTCGTCCGCTTCATCGGCCACCCGGTCACGGTCGCGGCCGTCACCGCGGTGTACGTCGGCGAGATCGCCCTCAACGGCCTCCTTATCTGGCAGGAGCCGATCCAGCGGGTGCTGGCGGCCGCGACGGCCGTCGCCGCGCTGGGGCTGGCGCTCTGGTCGTACCGGGCTGGGGCGTTCCGGCCGCGATCCGTGGTCCAGGTCAGGGTTGACGAGGCCGGCGGCGCCCGTGGGCGGCTCGAGGTGGCCTCGGCCGGCCGCCCGGCCGCGGTCACGGTCGCGGTCGAGACGGACGGCGGGTGCAGCTCCGCCGACGCCGCCGGGCTGGACCTCGGCCGGGTGCGGTCGCTGCGCTCGATCACGGTCGGGCTCCCCGACGGGATCGCGCGCGACCTCAAGGTGTGGGTCCACCGGATCACCTCGGACGGTGAGTCCGCCGCGTGGCCGGCGGTCGTGACCCTCGAGGACGGGGGCGCGACGCGGCCTGTCCAGGTCGACGCGGCGACCGGCAAGGGCATCGCCACCCTGCACGCCGGCACCCGCAGCCTGCGGATCGAGCCGAGCGCGCGGATGGTCCCGGAGCTCCGCCTGTGAGCGCCCCGCACCCCGCCGCCGAGGTCGACGCCCTCCGCGCCCGCGTCGCCGAGCTGGAGGCGGCCGAGGATGAGCGGCGCCGGTCGGAGCGCCTGGCCGAGTCGCTGTACCAGATCGCGGACGCGGCGAGCACCGCCCGCGACCTGCGCGAGTTCTACGCCGCGATGCACCGGATCGTCGCCCGGCTGATGCACGGCGAGAACTTCTACATCGCCCTGTACGACGAGGAGCGGCAGCTCATCAACTTCGCCTACGAGGTCGACACCACGGACCCGGTCCCGGCCGACCCCGAGGAGTGGTTCCCCCTGGGCAGCGGCTTCGCGCGCGGGGCCACCGCCTACGTGCTGCGCACGGGCGAGCCCATCATCATCACGCCCCAGGTCCACGACGACCTCGTGCGCCGCGGCGAGATCGAGCTGGTCGGCGTCATGGGCGAGGGCGACTGGCTGGGCGTGCCGCTCATCGCGGAGGGGCGCACGCTCGGCGTCCTCGTCGTCCAGACGTACGTCGCCGACCAGAAGTACACCGACACCGACCGCGACCTCCTCGCGTACGTCGGCCGCCACGTCGCCACCGCGCTCAGCCGGGCCCGCGCCATCGAGGAGACGCGCCGGCGCAACGCGGAGCTGGCCGTCATCAACAGCGTCCAGGGGGGCCTCGCGGCCCAGCTCGACATCCAGGCCATGTACGAGCTCGTCGGGGAGCGGATCCGCGAGCTGTTCGACGTCCGCAGCATCGCCATCGGGATGCTCGACGAGGCCGCCGGGCAGATCCGCTTCGAATACGAGCTCGACGAGGGGGAGCGCTATCACACGCCGCCGATCCCGTTCGGCGAGGGGTTGACCTCGACGGTCCTCCGCACCCGGCGGCCGCTCCGGCTGGGCGGGCCTGAGGAGCTGGCGGCACACGGCGCGCTGTTCCTGGGCGGCTCGATGCCGCAGTCGTGGCTGGGCGTGCCGATCCTGTCGGGGGGACGGGCGGTCGGCGTCGTGAACCTCGAGAGCCTCAAGCCGCACGCGTTCACCGAGGCCGACGAGCGGTTGCTGGGCACCATCACGAGCAGCCTCTGGACCGCCCTCGAGAACGCCCGGCTGTTCGCCGAGACGAGGCGCCTGCTCGGCGAGGCCGATCAGCGCGCGGCGGAGCTCGCGATCATCAACAGCGTCCAGGCCGGGCTCGCCTCGCAGCTCGACATGCAGGCGATCTACGACCTCGTCGGCGACCAGATCCACGCGACCTTCGACACCCACGTCGTGGACATCGCGACCTACGACCCGGCCACGGACCTCCTCCACTTCCCGTACTCGATCGAGCGGGGCGTCCGGTCCTACGACCCGCCGATGCCGCTGTTCGGGTTCCGCCGCCACGTCATCGAGACCGGCGAGCCCCTGCGGATCGACGACGTCGCCGCCGAGGCGGGCCCGTACCAGAACCCGATGGCGGTGATCTCCGGCGAGGCGGCCCGCTCGCTGGTGTTCGCGCCGCTCGTCGTCGCCGGCCGGACGGTGGGCGTCATCTCGCTCCAGAACCTGGACCGCGTCGGCGCGTACTCCGCCCGTGACGTGGACCTGCTGGTGACGATCACCCGCAGCCTCAGCGTGGCGCTCGAGAACGCCCGGCTCGTGGACGAGACCCGCCGCCGGGCGGCCGAGCTCGAGATCGTCAACCGGGTCGGCGCCGCCCTCTCGTCCCAGCTCGACCTCGAGCCGCTGATCCGGCTCGTGGGCGAGGAGATGCGCCAGACGTTCGGCGCGGACATCGTGTACGTCGCCCTGCTCGACGCCGACGCCGGCGTCATCGAGTTCCCGTACTACAACGAGGACGGGCGGCTCGAGCCGCAGGAGCCGATCCGCCTGGGCGAAGGGCTGACCTCGCGCATCCTCGCGAGCCGCGAGCCCATGCTGCTCAACCAGGACGCCCAGTTCGAGGCGATCGGGACGCGCGGCGTGGGGACACTCTCGCGCTCCTACCTCGGCGTGCCGATCATGGCCGGCGACGACGCCATCGGCGTGATCAGCGTCCAGAGCACGCGGGAGGTCGGGCGGTTCGGCGAGGAGGACGCGCGCCTCCTGTCCACCATCGCGGCCGGCGTGGGCGCCGCCATCCGCAACGCACAGCTGTACCGGGCCCAGCAGCGGAGCGAGGAGCAGTACCGCCGGCTGGTGGAGGAGCTGCCGCTGGTCGTCTACACGGACCGCCCCGACAACACCAGCACCAGCACATACATCAGCCCGCGCGTCGAGGCGATCTTCGGGTACCCGCGCGAGGCGTGGATGGACGAGGCGTTCTTCCGGTCGGTCCTCCACCCTGACGACCGGGGCCGCCTGATGTCCGAGATCGAGCCGAACCTCGCCTCGGGCACCTCGGCGTCCCACCTGTACCGGATCATCGCGGCGGACGGACGGACCGTCTGGGTGCGCGACGACGCCTGGGTGGTCCGCGACGAGCAGGGGAAGGCGCTCTACGTCCAGGGTTTCATGATGGACGTGACCGAGCAGACGCTCGCCGCCGCCGAGATCCGCCGCCAGAAGACGTACTTCGAGTCGCTGGTGGCCAGCAGCCCCGTGGCGATCGTCACGATGGACCCGGACGGGCGCGTCAGCGGCTGGAACCCGGCCGCGGCCCGGCTGTTCGGCTACACCGCGGACGAGGCGGTGGGCCGCCCGATCGACGAGCTGCTGCTGGGCGATGAGGCCCTCGTGCAGCCGACCCGCGAGATCGCCATCAACCCGGTGCCCGGCGGCGAGATGCACGTCATGACGCGCCGGGCGCGCAAGGACGGCGTGCTCCTGGACGTCGAGCTCGACACCGTGCCCCTCGTCGTCGACGGCGCGAGCGTCGGCTTCTACGCCATCTACCACGACGTAACCGAGCTCCACGCGGCCCGCGTCGCGGCCGAGTCCGCGAACCGCGCGAAGAGCACGTTCCTCGCGTCGATGAGCCACGAGATCCGCACCCCGCTCAACGCGATCATCGGTATGAGCGGGCTGCTGCTCCACACCGACCTGGACGACGAGCAGCGCGACTTCAGCGAGACGATCGTCACCTCGGGCGAGGCCCTGCTCACGATCATCAACGACATCCTCGACTTCTCGAAGATCGAGGCGGACAAGATCGAGCTCGAGTCCCTCCCGTTCTCGCTGGGCGCCACCCTGGAGGGCGCCCTCGACGTCATGGCGCCGACCTCCGACAAGAAGGGCGTCGAGCTCGCCTACGCGATCGACGAGGACCTGCCGCGGTTCCTCGCGGGCGACGCCGGGCGCCTCCGCCAGGTCGTGCTCAACCTGCTGTCCAACGCGATCAAGTTCACCGCCCGGGGCGAGGTGGTCATGACGGCCACCGGCCGCCGGCTGCCGCGGCCGGTCCGGTCTGGCGCCGACCGCTGGGAGATCGAGGTCGAGGTCCGCGACACGGGCATCGGCATCCCCCCGGACCGGATCGGCCGCCTGTTCCAGTCGTTCAGCCAGGTCGACGCGTCGGTCGCCCGGCGCTTCGGCGGGACCGGGCTCGGCCTCGCGATCAGCCGGCGCCTCGCCGAGCTGATGGACGGCACCCTGGTCGCCGAGAGCACCGGCGTTGAGGGGGAGGGGAGCACCTTCCGGCTGACGTTCCGGGCGGAGGTCGCGGCCGACCCCGCCCCGGCGCCCGTCCGCACGACGCCGCTGCCGGCGCTCACCGGGCGGCGGGCGCTCGTGGTGGACGACAACGCCACCAACCGGCGCATCGTCGCGGCGCAGATCGGGCGGTGGGGGGTCGAGTCGCGGGACACGGCGCTGCCGCAGGAGGCGATCGACTGGGTCCGTGCCGGCGAGCCGTTCGACGTCGCGCTGCTCGACCTGAACATGCCCGAGATCGACGGCTACACGCTCGCGGACGCGCTCCGGCGGCTCCGGCCGGCGGCCGAGCTGCCGATCGTCGTGCTCTCCTCGGCCGGAGTTCGCGACCGGGAGTCGCCGGCCATCGCCGCGTTCCTCACCAAGCCGGTCAAGCCGTCCGCGCTCCACGACACCCTGGTGTCCATCCTGGCGGCCGGCGGATCCGCGCCCCGGTCGCGACCCGCGGCGGAGCGGCCGCCCGTGGACTCCGGGCTCGCCGCCCGCCACCCGCTGCGGCTCCTGCTGGCCGAGGACAACGCGGTCAATCAGAAGCTGGCGCTCCGGCTGCTCGCCCAGCTCGGGTACGCGCCCGACCTGGCCGAGAACGGCCTGGAGGTGCTCGAGGCGCTCGAGCGGCAGCCGTACGACCTGGTCCTGATGGACGTGCAGATGCCCGAGATGGACGGCCTGGAGGCGACCCGGGCGATCCGCGCCCGCTGGCCGGGGGGCGGCGGCCCCCGGATCGTGGCGATGACCGCGAACGCGCTGAGCGGCGACCGGGAGGCCTGCCTCGCGGCCGGGATGGACGACTACATCACCAAGCCGATCCGCCCGAGCGAGCTCGCGGCCGCGCTGGCGGCGACGCGGCCGACGCCGCCCTCGCCGGCTGGAGGCCACGATGCCTGACGACCCGATCGACGCGGCGACCCTCGACGAGCTGCTGGACACGCTGGGCGGCGACGAGGCGTTCCTGGCCGAGCTGGTCGGCAGCTACCTCGCCGACAGCCCGCCCCTCGTGGCCGCGATGCGGGACGCCGTGGCGGCCCGCGACGCGGCGGCGCTCCGCCGGGCGGCCCACACGCTCAAGTCCACGAGCGCCAGCGTGGGCGCGCTGCGGCTGGCGGGCGTGTGCCGCGAGGTGGAGGCCGCGGCGAGCGCGGACCTGGTCCGCGGCGACCTGGTCGAGGACGCGGCCGCCGAGTACGCCCGCGCCAGCGGGGCCCTGGCCGCTCGGGCGGGCGCAGCATGAAGCCCGCTGCCGGCCGGGTGCTCGTCGTCGAGGACGCCCGCCTCAACCGCGCGATCCTGGTTCGGGCCCTCGAGGCGCAGGGCTACGAGGCGGTCGAGGCGGAGAACGGCGTGCGGGCGCTCGAGGTCCTCTCCGGGGCTGACGGCGGGCGGATCGACGTCGTCCTGCTGGACCTCGAGATGCCGGAGCTCGACGGCTACGAGACGCTGCGCCGGATCCGCGGCGACGACGCCCTGCGCCACGTCCCGGTGATCGTCATCTCGGCCGTGGACGAGCTGGCGAGCGTCGTGCGGTGCATCGAGATGGGCGCGGCGGACTACCTGCCCAAGCCGTTCAACGCGGCCGTCCTCCGCGCCCGCGTCTCGACCTCGCTCCAGGCCAAGCGCGCCCGCGACCTGGAGCTCGAGTACCTCGAGCAGGTGGCCCGGGTCACGGACGCCGCGGTCGCGGTGGAGTCGGACGCCTTCGATCCAGCCTCGCTCGATCCGGTCGCGGCCCGGCCGGACGCCCTCGGCCAGCTCGCCCGCACCTTCCAGGCGATGGCGGTCGAGGTCCGCGCGCGCGAGGAGCGGCTGCGCGCCCAGGTCCGCGAGCTGACCATCGAGATCGACGAGGCGCGCCAGGCGCAGCGCGTCGCCGAGATCACCGACACCGACTACTTCCGGGGCCTGCGCAGCCGGGCGGCGGAGCTGCGGCGGATCGTGGACGCGCCGGGGACCGCGGAAGGCTGAGGGCAGCCACGCCGCGCCGCCAGCACGGCGCACCCCCGGGGCGCCCCGCGCCC
>JAJYLZ010000076.1 GCA_021787395.1 Chloroflexota bacterium | reverse complement strand
CCCCGCCGCGCCCGCCCCGCGGGGCCCGCCGGCGGCGGGCCCGGCCCCCCGCGAGGGCCCGTTCCGCCCCTCGAAAACGGGTTTGCGGGCCAATGCCCTCTGCTATCATCTCCGGCGCGGTGAAGGGTGGTCGCCCATGAAAGACGATCTCGGTGCCTACCTCGCGTTGTTCTCCGAGATCGGCGCGATGTACTTCGTGGGGACCATGGTCGGCGTCCTGGCTGGGTGGTGGATCGACCAGCAGTTCGGGACGCTGCCCGCCTTCGCCGTGGGCGGGGCACTCGCAGGGTTCGGCCTGAGCAGCCTTGCTGTGATCCGATTGATCAAGCGGTTTCTGGCGAGGTTCGGCTGACATGACGAACGAGCGGCGCCGACGGGGCGCCACGGCGCCCGGCGCGGCGGGCCACCGGTGACCGAGGCGCGGACCCCCGCGCCCGTCGGGCGCGGCGGCCGGACCGGCATGTCCCGCAACCGGAAGCTGGGGCTCGCGATCCTGGCCCTCATCGTGGTCGACATCCTGGCGGTCGTGTTCATGGCGCCGGCCGGGTTCCCCGACCCGAAATCCACGATCCTCCAGAACCTCGAGGCGGTGCCCCCAACCGTGGTCTGGGACCTCGCCCCGGGCTCGCCCACCCCGACCTCGGCCCTGGTGATCGAGTTCCACCCGAGCATCACCTCGAGCATCGTCGCGGCGTGGATCGTGATCGCGGTGCTGCTGCTCGTGTTCGCGATCGGGCTCCGGCGCCTCAGCCTGGTCCCCGGCCGGGCCCAGAACGCCCTCGAGATGGTCTACGAGTTCTTCGCCGGCTTCGCCGAGGGCCTGGGCGGCGAGCGGGCCCGGCCGTACATCGGGATCTTCGTGGGCCTGTGCCTGTTCATCACCCTCACCGACTGGACGGACCTGCTGATCTTCGGCGACAAGGTCAGCGCCATCCGGACCCCGACCAGCGACATCAACACCACCCTCGGGCTGGCCCTGTTCTCGTTCGTGCTGACGCACGTGGAGGGCTTCCGGCGGCTGGGCCCGCGGGCCTACCTCGGCAAGTTCTTCAACTTCGGCGGCTTCCGGCGCGGCCCGGCCGACGGCCTCATCGACCTGTACGTGGGGCTGATCGAGTTCCTGCTCGAGTTCTTCAAGCCGGTCACGCTGGCCTTCCGACTCTTCGGCAACCTGTACGGCGGCGGCATCATGCTGGGCGTCTTCACCGCCCTCGTGATCGCGTTCGTCCCGGTCCCCTTCATCGGCCTCGAGGCCCTCATCGGCGCCATCCAGGCCCTCATCTTCGCGTCGCTCACGCTCATGTATGTTCTGACCGCGATCGAGAGCCACCACGAGGAGGAGCACTCCGAACCCGCACGCGCCACGAGTCCCGCGGGCGACGTCGACGCGCACGCCGCCGTGACCCCTGGAGCCGCGGGCTGAGCCAGCGTCGACCAATCGAGCCCAACAGGTCCACGAAGGAGCCGCCCGCGACGGCGGGCCCACAGGAGGTAGTCAGTTGAACGGTGACATCGCGATGCTCGGGGCCGGGCTCGCAGCGCTCGGCGTGATCGGGCCAGGCATCGGCATCGGCATCCTGACCGGCATGTCGACCAGCGCGATGGGTCGCAATCCCGACGCGGCCGGGGTGATCCGGGCCACGTTCATCCTCGGGGCCGCGTTCGCCGAAGGCCTCGGGATCCTGGCGTTCGTCGTCGGCGTCCTCGTCGTCTTCCTGAAGTAGCACCCGGCATGGTCCCCGTCGCCCTGTCGCTCATCTCGACCGGCACCCTCGTCGGCGCGGTTCCGTCCGCGGCCGAGGGCGGTGCCGGCCTGGTGTTCAATGGGTTCTGGATCATCATCGCGACGGCCAACTTCATCTTCTTCCTGGTCCTGATCCAGCTGTTCGCGTTCGGCCCGATCTCCCGGATGCTCTCGGAGCGCCGGGGGCGCATCGAGCAGGGGCTGCGCGACGCCGAGCAGGCCCGACGCGACCGCGACTCGGCGGCGCAGGAGCACCTGGCCGCCCTCAGCGAGGCGCGCCGGGAGGCAAGCGAGATCGTCGTCCGCGCCCAGAAGGCCGCCGCCGAGCTGCGCGAGGCCGACATCAGCGCCACCCGCGAGGAGCTGGGCCGGATGCGCGAGCGCGCCGCGGCCGAGATCCAGACGGAGAAGCAGAAGGCGCTCGCCGAGCTCCACGACGAGGTCGCCGCCCTGGCCATCGCGGCGACCGCCCGGGTCCTCCAGGAGGGCATCTCGCCCGAGGTGCAGCGCAGGGTGATCGCCGACTTCCTGGCCGAGTCGTCCGGGGGGTCGAGGAACTGATGGCCCGGCCCGTCGTCGCCGCGCGCCGCTACGCGGAGGCCGCCTTCGAGGTGGCCCTGGCCGCCGACGCGCTCGACGCCTGGAACGCCGACCTCGCCTACGCGGCGTCGGTGCTCGGCATGCCCGACGTGGAGCGGATCGTGGACAGCCCGGCCATCCCGCTGCCCGACCGGACCGCGCTCATCGAGCGCCTGCTCGGCGAGCGCGTGGCGCCCGGCGTGCTGCGGACGGTGGACGTCCTGGTCGCCAGGGGCCGCGTCCGCAGCCTCGGCCGCGTGAGCGAGGAGTTCACCCGGCTGCTCAACGACCGGCGCGGCATCGTGATGGCGACCGTCACCAGCGCCGTCCCCCTGACCGCCGAGGAGACCGACGCCGTCCGGGCCCGGGTCTCGGCGATGGCGGGGGCGGCCGTGGACCTGCGGACCGCCGTCGACCCCCGCCTGCTCGGCGGGCTGACCATCCAGATCCGCGACCAGCTCCTCGACGCCTCGGTCCGCGGCCGCCTCGAGCGGCTCCGCGACCAGCTTCACGCGGGGGGTCGCCTCCGCTAGCCCCCCGCCCGTGCGCCGGCTGGACCGCCGGCGTCCACGGGAGCCCTGCGAACGACCGAACGGAGACGCGATGGCCATCCGGTCAGACGAGATCATCAGCATCATCAAGAGCCAGATCGAAGGCTTCGAGGGCGCTGCCGAGACGCGGAGTGTCGGCACCGTGGTCGAGGTCGGCGACGGCATCGCCCAGATCTACGGCCTCGACGCCGCGCTCGCCTCCGAGCTGCTCGAGTTCCCGGGCGGGGTGATGGGCATGGCCCTCAACCTCGAGGAGGAGACCGTCGGCGCGGTCATCCTCGGTGACGCCACCGCGATCAAGGAGGGCGACACCGTCCGCACCACCGGGCGCGTGGTGGAGGTGCCCGTCGGGGCCGGCCTGCTCGGGCGCGTCGTGGACCCCCTCGGCCGCCCGCTCGACGGCAAGGGCGACATCCCGCACACCAAGACCCGCCCGGTCGAGCGCATCGCCCCCGGCGTCATCATCCGGCAGGGCGTGGACACGCCGGTCCAGACCGGCATCAAGGCCATCGACGCCCTGATCCCGATCGGCCGCGGCCAGCGCGAGCTGATCATCGGCGACCGCCAGACCGGCAAGACCGCGATCGCGATCGACACGATCATCAACCAGAAGGGCGGCGACCTGGTCTGCATCTACGTCGCGATCGGGCAGAAGCTCTCGACCGTCGCCCAGACCGTGGCCACGCTCGAGAAGTACGGCGCGATGGACCACACGATCGTGGTCGTCGCCGGCGCCGAGGACCCCGCCCCGCTCCAGTACCTCGCCCCCTACGCGGGCGTGGCGATGGGCGAGGAGATCATGGAGGCCGGCGTGGACGTGGGCGGCCGGCTGGTCAAGGACGCCCTGTGCGTCTACGACGACCTGTCCAAGCACGCCTGGTCGTACCGCGAGATGGCCCTGCTCCTCCGCCGGCCGCCCGGCCGCGAGGCGTACCCGGGCGACGTGTTCTACCTCCACAGCCGGCTGCTCGAGCGCGCCGCGCGGCTCAACGAGGAGAACGGCGGCGGCTCGCTGACAGCCCTGCCGATCATCGAGACGCAGGCGAACGACGTGTCCGCCTACATCCCGACCAACGTCATCTCGATCACCGACGGCCAGATCTTCCTCGAGACCGACCTGTTCAACGCCGGCCAGCGGCCCGCCATGAACATCGGCATCTCGGTCTCGCGCGTCGGATCGGCGGCGCAGACCAAGGCGATGAAGAAGGTGGCCGGCCCGCTCAAGCTGGACCTCGCCCAGTACCGCGCCCTGGCCGCCTTCGCGCAGTTCGCGGGCGACCTCGACAAGGCCACCCGGGACCAGCTCAACCGCGGCGAGAAACTGTCCGAGATCGTCAAACAGCCGCAGTACCAGCCGCTGCCGGTGGAGAAGCAGGTGGCGATCCTGGTCGCCGCCACCTCGGGCAAGCTCGACGACGTCCCGACCGCCCGCGTGAAGGAGTTCGAGACCGGGCTGTACCGGTTCCTCGAGACCGAGCGGCCGCAGGTCCTCAAGGACCTCGCCGCCTCCAAGGCGCTGACCGACGAGATCTCGGCGGCGCTCAGCGAGGCGATCGACGAGTTCCGCAAGAGCTTCCTGGCGTGACGGCGCCCCAGCGATCTGGTCCCAGCCACTCCGACGGCCCCCGGCAAGGCGCCGGCGAGCACGCGAGCGAGCGCGCCCGGAGCGTGCGTGAGCGAGCGCGCGCAGCCGGCAACGCCGCCCGGGGCCGATCGCAGCGGCTGCCCCTGACTGCGGGGGTTGCCGATGCCTAGCCAGCGTGAGATCCGGCGCCGCATCGGATCTGCGAGGAACATCAAGCAGATCACCCGGGCGATGCAGTTCGTCGCGGCTTCCAAGCTGCGCCGGGCGCAGGAGGCCACGCTCGCGTCCCGCCCCTACCGCGAGAAGCTCGACGAGGTGATCGCGGACCTGGCGGCCGTCATGTCGGGCGAGGACCACCCGCTGCTCGAGGGCCGGGACCTCGCGCAGCCCCACAACCGCCTCATGGTGGTCATGACCAGCGACCGCGGCCTGGCCGGGGCGCTCAACACCAACACCATCCGGTTCGCCCTGCGCGAGATCGTGGACCACACCGGCGACCTCAAGGTGGTCACCGTGGGCCGCAAGGGCCGCGACGCGATGCGCCGGAGCCGGGTGCCCATCGCCGCCCACTTCGAGGGCTTCGGCGACCGCCCCGCGTTCACCGACACGCTGCCCCTCGCCCGCCTGGTCACCGACGACTTCGTCGCCGGCACCTACGACCGCGTGGACGTCGTCTACTCGCGGTTCATCTCCACGCTCACCCAGAAGCCGGTCCTCGAGCAGCTGCTGCCGGTCGTCCCGGCCGCGGACACCGAGGGCATCCCCGGCAACCAGTTCCTGTTCGAGCCCAACCCCGACGAGGTCCTCCGGGCCCTCCTGCCGCGCTACGTCGCGACCCGCCTGTTCCAGGCGGTGCTCGAGTCCAAGGCCAGCGAGGAGTCGTCCCGGATGGTCGCCATGAAGAACGCCACCGAGAACGCCGAGGAGCTCATCGAGGACCTCACGCTCTCCTACAACAAGGTCCGTCAGGCCAACATCACTCGCGAGATGGTCGAGATCGCGAGCGGCGCATCGGCCCGCTAGGGCAGCGCGAGCGAGGAGGCACAACCCAAGATGGCGACCGCCGCCCCTTCCGCGACCGGCCGGGTCATCCAGATCACCGGGCCGGTCGTCGACATCGAGTTCCCCGCCGGCGAGCTGCCGGGCATCTTCAACGCGGTCGAGATCGTCCGCGAGGGCCAGCCGCCGCTGGTGTGCGAGGTGCAGCAGCACCTGGGCAACAACTGGGTCCGCGCCGTGGCCATGACCACGACCGACGGCCTGGCCCGCGGCACCGCCGTCGTGGACACCGGCGCCCCGATCTCGGTCCCCGTCGGCTCGGTCACGCTGGGCCGCGTGTTCGACGTGCTCGGCCGCGCGATCGACGGCAAGGGCCCGGTCGAGGCCGGCGAGACCCTGCCGATCCACCGCAAGCCCCCGTCCTTCGAGGACCAGACCACCGAGGTCGAGGTCTTCGAGACCGGCCTCAAGGTCATCGACCTGGTGTGCCCGTTCCGCAAGGGCGGCAAGGTGGGCATCTTCGGCGGCGCCGGCGTTGGCAAGACGGTCATCATCCAGGAGCTGATCAACAACGTCGCCAAGGAGCACTCCGGCGTGTCGGTCTTCGCGGGCGTGGGCGAGCGCTCCCGCGAGGGCAACGACCTCATCCACGAGATGACCGATTCGGGCGTCATCAAGAGCACCGCGTTCGTGTTCGGCCAGATGAACGAGCCGCCCGGCGCCCGCCAGCGGGTGGGCCTGACCGCCCTGACGATGGCCGAGTACTTCCGCGACGAGGAGGGCCGCGACGTCCTCCTGTTCATCGACAACATCTTCCGCTTCACCCAGGCGGGCTCCGAGGTGTCGGCGCTGCTCGGGCGCATGCCGTCGGCGGTGGGCTACCAGCCCAACCTGGCCACCGAGATGGCGGCCCTCCAGGAGCGGATCACGTCCACCAAGAAGGGCTCGATCACCTCGCTCCAGGCGGTCTACGTCCCCGCGGACGACTACACCGACCCGGCGCCGGCGACCACCTTCGCCCACCTCGACTCCACGATCCGCCTCGAGCGGTCGATCGCCGAGCTGGGCATCTACCCCGCGGTGGACCCGCTGACCTCGACCTCGCGCGTCCTCGACCCGCTGGTCGTGGGCAGCGAGCACTACGACGTGGCCCAGGAGACCAAGCGCGTCCTGCAGCGCTTCCGCGACCTCCAGGACATCATCGCGATCCTGGGCATCGACGAGCTGTCCGAGGAGGACAAGGCCACGGTCGCCCGGGCCCGCCGCCTCCAGCGGTTCATGAGCCAGCCGTTCACGGTCGCCGAGGTGTTCACCGGCCGGACCGGCAAGTACGTGCCGATCCGCGACACGGTGGCGTCGTTCAAGGAGATCCTCGAGGGCAAGGCGGACACCTTGCCCGAGCAGGCCTTCTTCCTCGCCGGCACCCTCGACGACGTCCGCGAGAACGCGGCCAAGCTGGCGGGGTGATCGACATGGTCTCGCGTCCGCTCTCGGCGGCTGGCTCCGCGAGCGCGGCCGCGGGCCGGAAGGCCCGGCGCTATGAGGGACCCATCCGATGACCCTCCGACTTGAGATCGTGACGCCGGAGCGGCTGGCGTACTCGGACGACGTGGACATGGTGCTCGTGCCGGGCATCGAGGGCGAGCTGGGGATCCTGCCCCACCACACGCCGCTCGCGAGCCTGCTGGGCATGGGCGAGCTCAGGTTCCGCAAGGACGGCCTCGAGGAGGCGTTCGCCATCGTGGGCGGGTTCGTCCAGGTGCGGCCCGACAAGGTGGTCGTGATGGCCGAGACCGCCAGCCTGGCGGCCGAGATCGACCTCGAGAAGGCCCAGGAGGCCAGGCGGCAGGCGCAGCGCGCGCTCGAGACGGGCTTCCACGAGGGCGCCGACCTGTCGGCCGCCCGCGCCGAGCTGCAGCGCACGCTGCTCCACATCCGCGTCGCCGAGCGCCACCGCCGCGAGGGCCCGCGGGCGCGCAGCTGACGATGGCTGACGCCCGGCCGTTCCACTGGGAGTACCGTCCCGAGCAGCCCGCCCCCGAGGCCTTCCGGATCGAGGGGGGCCGGCCGCTCCGCGGCACGGTCGCGGTGAGCGGGGCGAAGAACGCCGCGCTCAAGCTGCTGGCGGCGGCCGTGCTCACCGGCGAGCGCTGCCGGTTCGAGAACATGCCCGAGATCGAGGACGTCCGGGTCATGGTCGAGGTCCTCTCCGACCTGGGCGTCGTCGTCGAGCACCCGGCGCCCGGCGTGTACGAGGTGGCGGCGGGCGACGTGGACTGGCTGTTCGTGCCGCTCGAGGCCGCCGCCAAGATGCGCGCCTCGTTCATCCTGCTCGGCCCGCTCCTGTCCCGCTTCGGCCGCGTCATCATCAGCAACCCCGGCGGCGACCGGATCGGGCGGCGGCCGGTGAACCTGCACGTGGACGCGATGCGGGCGCTGGGCGCCGACGTCGCGTACCGCGACGGCTACTACTTCGCCCAGGCGCCGGGCCGGCTCCGCGGCGGCGAGGTGGCGTTCCCGTTCGTGACCGTCATGGGCACCGAGAACGCGATGCTCGCCGCCTGCCTCGCGGAGGGGACCACCACCATCCGCCCGGCCGCCCAGGAGCCCGAGGTGGACGACCTGATCGCGTTCCTCGTCGAGATGGGCGCCGAGGTCGAGCGCACCCGGCCCGACACGATCGTGGTGCACGGCCGGCGCCGACTCCGGGGCGCCACCCACACCGTGGTCCCGGACCGGATCGAGACCGGCACGTTCCTCGTCGCGGCGGCCGTGACGGGCGGCCACCTCGTGCTCGAGAACGCCGCCTGCCAGCACATCGGCGCGCTGGTCGAGGTGTTCGCCCGGGCCGGGGTGCCGATCTCCTGCGCGGAGCGCACGATCGAGGTGGACGCGTCGGGGCTGCGCCTCGGCGACCTGCGCGCGGTTGACATCGAGACCGCCCCCTACCCGCGCCTGGCCACCGACCTCCAGCCCAACCTGTGCGTGCTGCTCACCCAGGCCGCCGGCACCTCGCACGTCCACGAGGCGATCTTCGAGGACCGGCTCGAGTGGATGAGCGAGCTGCGCAAGCTGGGCGCCGTGGTGGACATCCTCGACCCGCACCACGCCGCCATCCACGGCCCCGCCCGCCTCCACGGCGCCGAGGCGTCGATCGGCGACCTGCGGGCCGGCGCCTCGCTGATCCTCGCGGCGCTGGCGGCCGAGGGCACCTCGCTCATCCACGGCGCGCACCACGTCCACCGCGGGTATGAGAACATCGACCGCAAGTTCCAGCAGCTCGGGGCCAGCATCACGCGATCGGCCGACCCGGCCTGACGACGGCCCGGCTGCCGCCCACCGACCACCCCCGCGGCCCGACCGGGCTGCGCCCCCGCACGGAGTAGCATTCCCCGCGTCATGAAGATTGGCATCGACCTCGGTACCGCGAACGTCATCGTCTACGTCAAGGGCAGGGGCATCGTCATCACCGAGCCCTCCGTCGTCGCGGTCGGCGAGGACAACCGGATCGTCGCCGTGGGCGAGGAGGCCCGCGAGATGATCGGCCGCACCCCCGGCAACATCCAGGCGATCCGCCCCATGAAGGACGGCGTGATCGCCGACTACGTCATCACCGAGGCGATGCTGCGCTTCTTCATCGGCAAGGCGAAGCGCGGCCGGATCGGCCTCTCGGCGCGGCCCGAGGTGATGATCAGCGTCCCGGCCGGGGTCACCTCGGTCGAGAAGCGCGCGGTCCGCGACGCGGCCCTCAAGGCGGGCGCCAAGGAGGCGTACCTGATCGAGGAGCCGCTGGCCGCGGCGATCGGCGCCAACGTGCCCATCAGCGGGCCGTCCGGGAACATGATCATCGACATCGGCGGCGGCACCTCCGAGATCGCGGTCATCTCGCTGGGCGGCATCGTGGTCTCGAACAGCCTGCGCGTGGGCGGCAACAAGTTCGACGAGGCGATCGCCTCCTACATCCGCAAGAAGTACAACCTCATGATCGGCGAGCGGACGGCCGAGGAGGTCAAGATCCAGATCGGCACCGCGCTGCCGCTGGAGCGCGAGCTGACCATGGAGGTCCGCGGCCGAGACCTGATCGCCGGGCTGCCGCGCACCATCCCGATCACCTCGTCCGAGGTCATGGAGGCGATCGAGATCCCGCTCCAGATGCTGGTGGCCGCCGTGCGCAGCGTGCTCGAGCAGACCCCGCCCGAGCTGTCCTCCGACATCATCGACAAGGGCATGGTGATGTCCGGCGGCGGCTCGCTGCTGCGCAACGTGGACAAGCTGCTCACCCAGGTCACCGGCGTGCCCTGCCACGTCGCCGAGAACTCGCTCAACTGCGTGGCGCTTGGCACGGGCCTCGCCCTCGAGCACTTCGACTTCTTCAAGAAGTCCCTGGTGTCGCAGATCTAGTGGCCGGCCGTCTCGCCCGCCGCCCTCCGGCGATTCCAGTCCGCCGGACTGAGATCGCCTGCGGGTCGGCAGCCGAGACGGCCTCTCGCCCCCTCCTCCTCACGGTCGATGCACGGCCGAACGCCGGTTCGCTCGTATGGGAGGGCGGGAGGGCCCGACCCAGAGGCGATCTCAGTCCGAAGGACTGGAATCGCCGGCGGGCGGGCTCTCCCGCCCGGCCCTCAGGTCGCCTCCAGTGAAGGCCTACATCGACCTCCACTGCCACACGTCCGCGTCGTTCGACTGCCTGGCCTCGCCCGAGTCGGTGGTCCGGGCGGCGGCGAGGCGCGGCCTGACCCACCTGGCCATCACCGACCACGACACCATCGCGGGCGCGCTCCGGGGCCGCGCGGCGGCGCCGGACGGCCTGACCGTGATCGTGGGCGAGGAGGTCAAGACCGCGGACGGCGACCTGATCGCGCTGTTCCTCGCGGAGGCGGTGCCGCCCGGGCGGCCGGCCCGCGAGACCATCGCGGCGGTCCGCGCCCAGGGCGGCCTGGTGGGCATCCCGCACCCGTTCGACCGCCATCGCGGCTCGATGCTCAAGGACCCGCGGCTCGAGGCCATCGGCCGGCTGGTGGACTGGGTGGAGGCGTACAACGCGCGGGTGGTCGGCGGCGACGGCAACGCGCGGGCCGCGGACTTCGCCCGCGAGCTGGGGCTGCCCGGCGTGGCCGCGTCCGACGCGCACAGCGTGCTCGAGGTGGGCGTCGCCTACAACGCGCTCGACGGCGACCCCGGCACTCCCGAGGGGTTGCTTTCCGCCCTCCGGACGGTTGAGATCGTCCCCGGCCGCGCGTCCTACCTCGTGCGGACGCTGACCCCCATCTCCAAACTGGTCAACCGCGCGCGGGGGAACACGCGCGTGCCCTGGCCGCCCGCCGCGCCGCGGGACGGCAGCTGATGGAGCCCCCTGTGACCGAACCCGGCCCCGCCGCCCGCGAGCCCATCCCCGGCCCCGAGCTGGAGGTGCCCCCGGAGGACACCGTCTCGCTCGGGCGGCGGCTGCGGCAGCCGCGGACCATCCTCTCGATCGTCGTCCCGATCGTGCTCGTGGTCCTGGTGTTCCGCCTCGCGTTCAACGTGGACGTGGCGTCGCTGGTCGCGGGCATCCGGCAGGCCAACGCGGTGTGGCTGGCGGTGGCCTTCGTCGTGTTCTACGCGGGCTTCCCCCTCCGCGGCTACCGCTGGGGGCGGATCCTGGCGGCGACGCGATTCCGGCTGGGCACCGTGGACGGCACCGAGATCCTGTTCCTCTCGTGGCTCGTCAACTGCGTGGTGCCGGCCAAGCTGGGCGACGTGTACCGCGCCTACCTGCTCAAGCTCAACGCCCCGGTGGCGTCGCTGTCGCGCACGTTCGGCACGGTGTTCATCGAGCGGCTGCTGGACATCTTCGCGATCGCCGTGCTGGGCCTCGCGGCCGGCTTCTGGAGCTTCCGGACGGGGTTCCCGCCCGACATCCAGTTCGTGATCGCCCTGGGCATCGGGGTGGTGGTGGCGATGGTGGCCCTGCTGCTCACCCTGCGCAACTTCGGCCGCGGCATCCTGGTCCGCTTCCGCGTGCCGCACCGCTTCGTCGAGCTGTACGACAAGTTCGAGGAGGGCGTGTTCGGCGCCATCGGCCTCCGCCACCTGCCGCCGCTGATCGTCCTGACCGGGCTGATCTGGGCGACCGAGGGCTTCCGGCTGTTCTTCGTCGTGCGGGCGCTGGGGTTCCCCGACGTCGAGCTCGGCCTGTCGGGCGCGTTCTTCGTGGCCCTCATCGGCTCGCTGCTCACCGCGGTGCCGCTCAGCCCGGCCGGCCTGGGGACGGTGGAGCTGGGCGTGAGCGCGGTGCTCGTGTACGCCTACGGCATCCCGCAGACGGAGGCGGCGACGATCGTGATCGTGGACCGCGTGATCAGCGTGTTCTCGATCATCGTGCTCGGCGGCCTGCTGTACGTGGTCTCGGGCAAGCGGCGCGGCTCGGGCCTCGCGCCCGGCTCGGGGCCGGTCGGGGACGCGCCGGCCCTGGCCGCCTAGCGCGGCCCCGCGCGGGCCCAGACCGCCCCCGCGGGGCCCGGCTGCACTCCCCGCCGAAAGGGTCACCCCCAGACCCCACCCCACCGCCGCGCACCGCATCGGCGTGTCGGCATTCGGGCAACGGCGCCGAGTACCAACGGGGGATTGGGCGGGCGCACCACGCCCCCGACACTTCCCGTGAAGCCGCGGACCGGCCGCGGAAGCCCAAGCAAGGCAGTCAATGACCACCGAGAACGGCCGCGCATTCAACGAATGGCTGCGAGCGCAGCTCAAGGCCAAGAAGATGTCGCAGCGCCAGCTCGCCCAGCAGTCGGGGGTCGACCACTCGACCATCTCGCGGCTCATCCGGGGCGACCGGATGCCGTCGCTGGGGACGGCGACCAAGCTGGCACGCGGCCTGCGCGAGATCCGCGAGGACACCGACACGCCGGCAGCCCTCGGCGTGGTGTCGGTCGGGCCGCAGAACCCGACCGCGCGCGTCGAGTACGCGCTGCGGGCCGACGAGGCCCTCTCGGAGCCCCAGGTCCGCCAGATCATGGAGTACTACCTCGCGGTCCGCCTGCGACGGTTCAACCGCCCGTACGCGGCGGCGACCGCGGCCGAGCCGGCCCTCGGCGCCGCCGGCGGCACGGCCCCGGCGTCAGCCGGCTACAGCCGCGCTCCGGGGTACGGCGGGGCGACCGCCACGCAGACCGTCGTCCGCCCGGCCCCCCCGCCGCGCTACGGCGCGGTCCGGCCGCTCCCGGCCCGCCCCCCGCTCCGGAACCCGGGCCGGTCCTGATCCGACTGCATCACGGACCCGGGAGGCACGCCCGGGTCTCGGGGACAGCGAACGCCGGCCTTGCAGGGGCCGGCGTTCGCGCTTCTCCCGCCCGCCAGCCCTACCGCGCGACCGCCAGCCGGGACGGGGCGTACACCGAGATGACGCGCCGGCTGCCGGCGCGGAAGCGATCCACGAGCTGCATCGCGGCCGGCGGGTAGGCGTCGGCCAGCCAGCGGTCCTCGGCCGGCCCGCCGCACGCGAAGCCGGTCGCATCGTCGAACAGCGGGTCGCACACGACCGTCACCACGCCCAGCTCGAGGCCGCCCGGCTGCGCCGGCTCGGCGATCGGCGGCTGGAGCGCGAAGCCCCGGCGCTCGAGCGGGAACCGCAGCGCGGCGTCGGGCTTGAACGTCGGCAGGCTCGCCAGCAGCCGCGGCTCGCCCGGCGGCCAGCCGGCGTCCACCAGCCCGACCACGCGGGCCGCGGCCGCGTCGGCCAGCCGCCAGCCGCCGTCCGGCGAGACGGCCGGGGGCC
>JAJYLZ010000075.1 GCA_021787395.1 Chloroflexota bacterium | reverse complement strand
CCGCCGCCGCCGGGCCGCGCCCACCCGTGCCCGCCGCCGCCGGGCCGCGCCTCCCCGTCCGCCTGCGCAGCGATGCCGCTGCCGAGCCCGCGGCCGCGACCCCCCACGCCGTCTGACGCATCGACGGTCCGCCCGGCCCATGCAACACCGGGCCGAAACGATGTACCCGAGCCCGTCGCACCCCCGATGATGGTGCCCTGCGCCGGGTGCGGCGGACGGGTCGCCGCGGGCCGGGCAGGCGCACAGGACGAAGATCCCCGTGAAGAAGGTCAGGTTCACCGTCAACCAGCACCCGGTCGAGGTGCTCGCGCACAGCAAGGACACGGTCCTCCTGGACGTGGTGCGCGAGGAGCTCGGGCTGACCGGCGCGAAGCAGTCCTGCGACCGCAAGGGCCAGTGCGGCACCTGCATGGTCCAGGTGAACGGCAAGTCCGTCCTGTCGTGCATCACCAAGGTCGAGGAGCTCGAGGGCGCCGAGGTGACCACGATCGAGGGCCTCGGCACGCCGGATCGCCCCGGCCTGATCCAGCAGGCCTTCGTCCTGGCCGGCGCGGTCCAGTGCGGCTTCTGCATCCCGGGCATGATCGTCACCGCCGACGAGCTGCTGCGGGCCAACCCGGACCCGACCCGGGACGAGGTGAAGCGCGCCCTCCGCCGCAACCTGTGCCGCTGCACCGGCTACGTGAAGATCGTCGACGGCGTCCAGCTGGCCGGGAAGTTCCTCCGCGGCGAGGCCGTGCCCTCCGACTACGCGCCCGCCCCCGACGCGCCGCTGATCGGCACCTCGTTCCCGCGCCCGTCGGCGTATCTCAAGGCGACCGGCACCGCCACGTTCGGCGCCGACATCCGGATGCCCGGCGCGCTGGAGCTCGCCGTCGTGCGGGCCCCGGTCGCGCACGCGCTGATCAAGGGCGTGGACGCCTCCGCCGCCGAGGCCATGCCCGGCGTCGCGGGGGTCATGACCGCCAGGGACATCAGGGGCACCAACCGGCTCAAGTACCAGGTGGCCGACCGCCCGATCCTGTGCGACACCAAGGTCCGCCTGCTCGGCGACGCGATCGCCATCGTGGCCGCCGACACCCAGGAGCACGCGCTGGCGGCGGTCGAGGCCGTCAAGGTGGACTACGAGCTCCTCCCCCTGCTCGACACGCCCGCCAAGGCCATGGCCGACGGCGCCCCGCAGATCCACGACGAGCTGCCCAACCTGTGCTACGAGCAGCCGATCAAGAAGGGCGACGCCGAGGCTGCGTTCGCGAGCTCGGCCTGCGAGGTGACCGCGCACTTCAAGACGCAGATGGTCCACCAGGCGCCCATGGAGCCAGAGGTCAGCCTGGCCTGGGTGGAGGGCGAGGGCGAGGACGCCGAGCTGGTCGTGGTGGGGCGGAGCATCAACATCCACCTCCACATGCAGACGCTCCAGGAGGCGCTCGGCTGGGAGAACATCCGGTACGAGGAGCCGTTCTCGGGCGGCCAGTTCGGGATCAAGGTCGAGGTCATCACCGAGGGCATCGCCGGCGCGGCCGCGCTCCACTTCAACCGGCCCGTGCGCTACATCCCCAGCCTCGCCGAGTCGATGCTGATCACCTCCAAGCGCCACCCGTTCGAGGTCGACACCCGCCTCGCGTGCGACGCGGACGGCAGGCTGACCGCGATGGCCATGGACATCACCGTGGACAACGGGGCCTACATGAGCCTCGGGCGGGTCATCGTCAACCGGGCGCTGCACATGCTGACGAGCGCCTACAACGTGCCCAACCTGGCGGTGACGTCGCGCCTGGTCTACACGAACAACCCGTGGGGCTCCGCCGCGCGGGGCGCCGGGCCGCCCCAGACGCACTACGCGCTGGAGTGCGCGGTTGACCTGCTGGCCGAGAAGATGGGCATGGACAAGCTCGAGTTCCGCAAGCGGAACTCCCTCCAGCCCGGCCAGTCGAAGGCCACCGGGCACGTGGTCACCGAGTGGCCGTTCCCCGGCCTGTGCGACGCGATCGAGGCCCCCTACGAGCGGGCGCTCGCCTCGGCGAGGGCCGCCAACAACGGCGGTCCGGTCTACCGCGGCGTCGGACTCGGCGCGGCGGCGTTCGGCATCGCCATGCCCGGCGACAAGTCGATCGGCTTCGTCGAGCTCGATCCCGACGACGGCGTCACGGTGTACATGGCCGCCGGCGACCCGGGCGAGGGCAACGACTCGATGATCAGCCAGCTGGTGGCGTCGGTGCTCGAGCTGCCGCTGGCCAAGGTCCGCCTGCACACCCGCAGCACCGGCGACACGGCGGCGTCCGGGCCGGTCTCGGGCTCGCGGGCCACGTACATGCTCGGCGGGGCCGCGGTGGACGCCGCCCAGCACCTGCGGTCGGCCATGGACGAGCTCGGCTCGCGCCGCTACGCGGACTTCCAGGCGGCCGGCGTGCCCGCGCGCTACCAGGGCAAGCGGACCACGATCGAGACCGCGCCGCTGGACCCGCAGACCGGCCTCGGCCCGTCGTTCGAGGTGCAGGTGTTCTCGATCCAGATGGCCGAGGTGGAGGTCAACGCCGAGACCGGCGAGGTCAAGGTGCTCAAGCTGACCTCGGCGGCGGACCCGGGCCGGATCATCCATCCGGGCAACGTGGAGGGCCAGCTCCACGGCGGCATGGACATGGGCGCCGGCTTCGCGCTGCGGGAGGAGTACGTCCACGGGAAGTCGAAGGACTGGATCAGCTTCAAGTTCCCGAACATCCGCTACGCGATGGACATGGACACCATCCTCCTCGAGACGCCGCGCGAGCTCGGCACGCTGGGCTCGGTGGGCATCGGTGAGATGGCCATGGTCGCCACGGCGCCGGCCATCGTGAACGCGATCCGCGACGCCACTGGCGCGATGGTGTACGAGCTCCCGGCCACGCCCGAGCGCGTCAAGGCGGCGCTGGCCGCCCGGTAGCGCAGGCCGGACGCACCGGACCGGATCGATGTCCGAGCAGGCGGCCCGCTCCCGCGTCGCGCGCGTGGTGGCGGGCCGCTCGATCTACTTCGACGACGAGGGGTTCTTCTGGGATCCCGACGACTGGTCCGAGGACGCGGCACTCGAGCTGGCGCGAGAGCGGGGCATGGGCGGCCTCGACGAGGTCCAGTGGCGCGTGATCCGGTTCATGCGGGGCTGGTACGCGCACAATGGCCGGGCGCCGATGAACAAGGACCTCAAGGCCGGCACGGGCCTGTCGCTGCTCGAGCTGGAGCGGCTGTTCCCCGACGGCATCAGGCTGGGCGCCCGGGTGCTCGCGGGCCTGCCCAACCCCAAGACGTGCCTCGACTGACGTGATCTACCTCGACAACGCCGCCACCACGTTCCCGAAGGCGCCCGGCACCCTCGAGCGGGCCGTCGAGCGGTACCGCGAGCTGGGCGTGTCGCCCGGGCGCGGCAACCACGACCTCGCGATGCGGGCCAGCGACGCGGTGGAGGAGGTCCGGGCCAGGGTCTCCGCGTTCCTGGGCGCCCCCGACCCGGAGCGCGTCGCCTTCGGCTCGAACGCCACCGACGCCCTCAACACCGCGATCCTGGGCCTCGTACGGCCGGGCGACCACGTGGTGGCCACGCGTCTCGACCACAACTCGGTCCTGCGGCCGCTGCACCACCTGGCCGAGACGGGCGCGATCGAGTGGGACGCCGCGCCGTTCGACGAGCGGGGGATCGTGACCGCGGACGCGGTGGAGGCGCTGCTCCGGCCAGCCACCCGCCTGGTGGTCATGACGCACGCCTCCAACGTGATCGGGACCGTGCAGCCGGTGGCCGAGGTCGCCCGGCGCTGCGCCGCACGGGGGATCCCCCTGCTCGTGGACGCAGCCCAGTCGGCCGGCCAGGTCCCGATCGACATGGCGGCGATGGGGATCAGCGCCCTCGCCTTCACGGGCCACAAGTCGCTGTACGGGCCGTCGGGGATCGGCGGGCTCGTGGTGATGCCGTCGCTCGAGGTCGAGACGTCCCGCTTCGGCGGCACCGGCATGGACTCGGCCAGCCTCACCCACTCCCAGGGCTACCCGCTCCGGCTCGAGGCGGGGACGCTCAACCTGCTGGGCGTGCTCGGCCTCGGCGAGGGGCTGGGGTTCGTCGAGGGCGAGGGCGTCGAGGCCATCCACGCCCGCGAGGCGTCGCTGCTCACCCGCCTCCGCGACGGCCTCGCGGAGATCGACGGCGTGACGCTCTACCGTGCCGAGGGCGACCTCTCCGACCGGGTCGCCGTCCTTGCCTGCAACGTGGCCGGCGTCCACCCCCAGGACGTCGGGGCGATCCTCGACGGCGACTTCGACGTCGCGGTCCGGGTCGGGGTCCACTGCGCGCCGCTGGTCCACCGCGACCTGGGCACGATCGACCGCGGCGCCGTCCGGTTCTCGCTGGGCGCCTTCACCACCGCGGCCGACGTGGACGCGGCCGTCGCGGCGATGCGGACGATCGCCGCCGGCTGAGCCTCGCGCTGACCGGCGCGGCCCGCCCCGGTTCCTGCCAAGTAGTCGAAGTACGACTGCTCGGCGGAGCGTGGTGCGTGGTTTCGATGTCGGTCCCGCACGCAGACCGGAACAGCGCCGAGGGTGTGCTGCCACCCAGTCACCGGCGGCGGGTTCTGTCAGGCGCCTGGTGACGAGCAGACGTCCCTTGACTAGGTGTCCGAGCGGGCGCCGCGGGCGTGGCTGACCGAGCCGGCGCCGCCGTCGTGGCTGACCGAGCCGGCGCTGCCGCGGGCGGGACTGACCGAGTCGCCGGCGCAACGGGAGTGCCGCGCATCCGAGGCGCCTGCCCGCCACGAGGGCAGCCGAATGCAGGTGCCCGCTGGGCGGTCAGCCTGGCGCACGAGAGCACCCGCACCGGCCGATCTCGACGGGTTCGCGCATCGGCCCGCCCGCGGGGAGGTCATCTGCGCTGGTGTGCCCGCCCAGCGGGCAGGGGGCGCGGCAGGGGGCGCGGCAGGGGCGCGGCAGGGGGCGCGGCGGCGGCGCGGCGGGGGGGCGGCAGGAGTGCGACCCAGCGACCCAGCGGGCAACAGCCCACGGCACGGCGACGAAGTGGCGCCTCCGCCGATCGCCCATCCGAGCGACACTGTCACGAGCGCCCGACCCGACGTCGACCAGGAGGCTCGCCATGACCTACCAGCCGGCACCCGACCGCTACGACGCGATGCCCTACGCGTTCTGCGGCCGCAGCGGCCTCCAGCTGCCGCGGATCTCGCTCGGGCTGTGGCACAACTTCGGCGACACCACCTCCGCCGCCGTCCAGCGGGAGATGGTCACCACCGCGTTCGACCTGGGCATCACCCACTTCGACCTCGCCAACAACTACGGGCCGCCCTACGGTTCGGCCGAGGTCAACTTCGGGCGGATCCTGCGCGAGGACCTGGCGGCCCACCGCGACGAGCTGGTCATCAGCAGCAAGGCGGGCTGGGACATGTGGCCGGGGCCGTACGGGCAGGGCGGCGGCTCGCGCAAGTACGTGCTGGCGAGCCTCGACCAGAGCCTCCGGCGGGTCGGCGTCGAGTACTTCGACATCTTCTACTCGCACCGGTTCGACCTCGACACCCCGCTCGAGGAGACGATGGTCGCCCTGGCCCACGCCGTCCGGCAGGGCAAGGCGCTCTACGTGGGCATCTCGTCGTACTCGGCGGGCAAGACCCGCGAGGCGGCGGCGATCCTGCGCTCGGAGGGCGTCCCGCTGCTCATCCACCAGCCCTCGTACAACCTGCTCAACCGCTGGGTGGAGGCGGGCCTGCTCGACGCGCTCGAGGAGGTGGGCGCCGGGATGATCGCGTTCACCGCGCTCGCCCAGGGGCTGCTGACCGACAAGTACCTCGACGGCATCCCGTCGAACGCCCGCATCAACCGGCCCGGCGGCGACTCCCTCCAGGCCTCGATGCTCTCGGCGGAGAACCTCGCCCGCGTCCGCGCGCTGAACGGGATCGCCGCCCGCCGCGGCCAGTCGCTCGCCCAGATGGCGCTGGCGTGGGTGCTCCGCGACCCGCGCGTGACCTCGACGCTCATCGGAGCGAGCTCCCCGGAGCAGATCCGCGAGAATGTGGGCGCCCTCGCCAACCTCGCCTTCAGCGCCGACGAGCTCGCCGAGATCGACCGGTACGCGGTTGAAGGGGGCGTCAACCTCTGGGAGCGGCCCAGCACCGACCAGCGGCTCTAGACCGCGACCAGCGGCCCTTGGACTCGGACACGCGCCGTCCGAGAATGCGCAGGCTGCCATGTCGCGTACCGTCGCCACCCCGCTGCTCCTCCTCGCCGCCCTCGTCTGGCTGCTCGTCGGGCTGCTCGTCGCTGCCGTCCTTGCGAGCGTGCTCCACGCCGGCCTATCCGCCGACGACCCGCGCCGGGACGCCCTGACCGTGGCCGCCGTCCTGCTCGGCCTCGGGGTCGCCCTGGTCGGCTTCACGGTGACGCGCTGGCTGGCGACGCGACGTGCTGCCGACAGCCGGCCGCCCGGCTCCGTGGCCGTCAACACGCTCCGCGGCGACGCGGTCCAGCGGCCGCGGGCCGCCTTCGGGCGGATGGCGTCGCCAGTGCCCCCGGTCTCGACCAAGCGCCAGGGCGGGCCGGGTGCCATGCGCACGTGGAAGCCCGGCGCCCCCCCGCCGCCCGCACCGACACCGCCCTGGAACATGAGCGCCGGCTCGCGCGCCGAGTCGAGGACAGGGGCATGGGCACGTCCGCCGGACGGCCGGACCGCGGCCCTGCGGACGAAGGGGACCATCCCTGGGGCACAGACGGTCGCCACCGCCCGCTCGGCGCGGACAGCAGCTGCCGTCCCCACGCGACGGGGCGCACCCGTCGCGGCCGCGGCCCTGAGCCTCATCGCGGGCCTCGTCCCCGCGTACGCCCAGGTGTCGGGCGGAACGATCGACCTGGCCGTCTGGGCGGTGTCCGCCGGGCTGCTGGTCGTCGCCGGCATCCTGGCCGCCGCCACGCCCTGGAGGCGCGGCTTCGGGCCTGGCGTGCTGGGCCTCTTGGCCGCGGTCCCGATCCTGGCCGCCGGGCTCGACGCCTCGGCGACGCGGGGGTTCGACCCGGTCGCGGCCCTCGGGGTCGGGCTCCTGGCAGCGCTGGGCGCCGGCGTGCTGCTCCGCTTCGGCGCGATGCTCGGCGGCGGCACGCGGCGATCCCCTTGAGGCGGACCTGCCTGGGGGGCGAGGTCCGGGGGCGGCGGTGAGCGCCGGAGCGTCCTCCGCCGGCAGTTCGCGCGGGCGGTCCGCCGGCGCCGGCGTCGTCGGCGCCCTGGCCGTGGCGGCGATCCTGCTGGCGTCGGTGGCCGCGACGCTCCACGCCGTGGTCCTGTCGCCGAGCGCCCTCGGCGCGGCGGTGGCGCCGGTCGGCGCGAACCCGCAGGTCCGGGCCGCGGTCGCCGGCCAGGCCGCGGCCGAGGTGGTGTCCGCGCTCGACGTGGAGGGCCGCGCGGCGGGCCTGATCGGCGGTCCGCTGGGGAGCGTCACGGCCCCCGCGATCGCCCGTGCGGTCCAGGCCGAGCTCGCCTCGGCGATCGACGACGCCCTCGCCTCGCCCGCCTTCGCGGAGCACTGGCGGCAGATGGTCGACGCGGCGGCCGATGGTGCGGTCGCCGTGCTCGAGGGGGATTCCAGCGCCATCACGACCAGCCACGGCGTGGTGTACCTCAACCTCCTGCCCGCGGTCGCCGGGACGCTGGACGCCCTCAAGGCGCACGGCCTGCTCGACGCGTCCGTGCGACTGCCGGACCTGTCCAGCCCGGCGACCCCCGCCCGGCAGGCGCTCGCCAGCCTGTCGTCGGCGCTCGGCCTCGACCTGCCGCCCGACTTCGGCCAGGTGGCGATCGCCCAGACCGCCGCGCTCGAGCAGGCCCAGGCCGCGGTCGCGGCCATCGAGGCCGCCACGCTGGCCCTCGACCTGGCGGCCCTGGGGCTCACCCTGGCGGCTGTCGTGATCGCCGTGGACCGGCCCGCGACCCTGATCCGGATCGGCCTGGGCGCGGCCTTCGCGATGGCGCTGGTCCCGCCGCTCCTGCGCCTCGCCGAGGGCGCGATCAGCGCGAGCCTGGCGGCGCCGGGCATGAGCGTGGTGGCGGCCGCGATCACGGACGCCATCGTCGGCGCCGTCTCGTGGCCCCTGCGCGCGGTCGCGGGAGCCTGCCTCGCCGTCGCTGCCGCGGGCATGGCGGCGCTGCTCTGGACGGCGGCCGGCCGTCGCCGGACGGCTGCCCTGCCGGTGCTCGCGGGCGCCCTGGCTGCACTCGCCTGGCTGGCGATCGGGCCCGACCCCGCCCTGCTCGCGGCGGCCGTGCTGCTGACGGGGCTGTGGATCGCTCGCTTCCGGCTCCTGGGGTCGGCGCCGGCCTGACGCCAGGCGATCTCCGGCCCGGCGCCGGTGCAGGGCCGCCCCGTCCTACAATCAGCCCGCGTCCTCAACATCCATGCGAACCCTGCGCGGGCATCCGCCCGGCCACCGCACGAGGCTCAACCGATGACCGACGACCCCGAGCTCGCGCGCTCGCTCGCGGACGGCCGCGACCACTATCCGGTCCCGTTCCTCCAGAACCTGATCGACAACGGCGAGGGCTGGCAGATGGAGAGCGACCTCGGCCGCGCCATCGTGGCCGCACTCGAGGACGGCACCTGTGTCCTCGGCCCGGTGGCCCACCACGACTACCACGGCAACCTGGTGCCGGCGCGCCAGGACGTCGCGCCCGGCGCGAAGGGCAGCCTCGAGTACGCCAACCGGCTGCGCTCGGGCCGCGGCGCCCCGCAGCTGGTCGAGCAGGCGGACGGCCGGGTCGTCGAGGCGGGGTAGCGGCCGGCCCGGAGGGCCGAGGGGGCGCCGATCCCCCTGCCGCGGCCCCGGACGATCGAGGTCCAGGGATCCGTCGCATGCCTGGCCCGTCGGCACCCCATCCCGACCTCGACCCGGGAGGAATCGCCGACGAGGGAGGCGGGGCCGATCGGGAGGGGGTAGCGGTCCGCGTGCGAGAGGTGCAGACGGTCCTCGGGCCCGTCGCGGCGGGAGCGCTCGGGACGACGCTGGTCCACGAGCACCTGCTGATCGACCTGCGGCCGCGGTTCGCCGCCGGCGGCCCGGGCGAGGACGAGCCGGTGGGCCCGGCCACGATCGGCCGCGTCCGCGCGGACCCGTTCGCGTTCCGCGACAACCTGGTGCTCGACGACCTCGACCTCGCGGCGTCGGAGCTGGCGCCGTTCGCGGCGGCCGGCGGCCGCACCGTCGTGGACCTCACGCTGCCCGAGATCGGCCGGCGTCCGGCGGCGCTCGCGGCCCTGGCCGAGCGCACCGGCCTCAACGTCGTGATGGGCTGCGGCCGCTACCTCGCCGGCGCCCGGCCGGCCGAGCTCCGAGGAGCCCCGGCTGGACGGCTGCGCGACGAGCTGCTGGGAGACCTGCTCGAGGGCGCCCAGGGGACCGGCATCCGCGCCGGCGTGATCGGCGAGATCGGCACCTCCGACCCGCTCCACCCCGACGAGGCGCGGATGCTGTGGGCCGCGGCAGAGGCGCAGCAGCAGACCGGTGCCGGCCTCGTCGTGCACCTCGACCCGTGGGGCCGCAACGGCCCCCAGGTGCTGGACCACGTGCTCGGCGCGGGGGCGGACCCGGATCGCCTGGTGCTCGCCCACCTCGACCCGTCGCTGGCCGACCCCTCGTACGCCCGCAGCCTCGCCGGGCGCGGCGTGACGGTGGCCGTCGACATCTGGGGCGACGAGGACGCGTACGGCGGCAAGGGCATGCCCGCCGACGAGTCGCGGATCGCGACGGTCCTGGCCGCCTTCGAGCAGGGCTGGGCCGACCGGCTGGCGCTGAGCCAGGACGTGTGCCTCAAGAGCCAGCTCCGCGCCCACGGCGGAGCCGGGTACGCCCACCTCGTCGAGCGGATCGCGCCGAGGCTCCGGGCCGCCGGCCTCGGCGACGCCGAGCTCGAGCTGCTGTTCGTCCGCACGCCGCGCCGGATCCTCGCCGGCGCCTGACCGCCGGCCCGCCCTCGATCCCGCCTGCTCCGCTCAGCTGCGGTCCAGCATCGCCAGGAAGGGGCGGGCCCCGAGCCGCTCGAGAATGGGCCGCGCCGCGCCGGCTGCCTCGACGGCGGCGGGGTCGTCGGGGCCCAGCGTGACGGCTGCGTCGATCGCGACCAGGGCGGCCTCGAAGGCGACGCCGGCGTCGAGGAGGCCGCGCTGCGCCTCGGCGAACAGGCGGCGGCCCTCGTCGGCGCGCCCCTCGAGGGCCGCCAGCGACGCGCCGATCGCGGTCCGCCGGATGGTGACGAGCGAACCCCGGACGCCGTTGGCCTGGATCGCCGCCAGATCGTCGCGCAGGCCGGCGGCGTCTCGGGTCCAGGCGGAGGTCCGGGCGGCCACCGGGAGGGCGGCCGGGGCGTTGAGCCGGCTGAGGCGGGCGAGCGCGAGCGCGGCCCGGCGTGCCTCGGCCAGCCGCCCGTCCGCCAGTCCGACCATCGACTCGAAGTCGAGGCGCGCGACCTTGACCGTGAGCTCGTCCGGATGGGCCTCGAGCAGCGTCCGCAGCTCGGCCCTCCTGCGGACCCAGCGGCTCGCCCCGCCACGCTCGGACCACGATCGGGCCGACCAGGAGCCAGGCGCGGTCGGGCGTCTCGAGCTCCCCGTCGAGCAGGGGCCACGACTCCTCGACGATGAAGTCCCAGTCGCCGGTCCAGCGCGCGACCTCGCACGAGTTCCCCGTGAGGGCGATCAGCCTCGACCGGAGGCCGAGCCGCCGCGCGTCCGCGAGGGCGCGCTTCCCGAGCGCGAGCGCCCCGGCCGCATCGCGCGCCCCCATCGACGCCAGGATGGACACCTGGGCCGTCAGGGCTTCCTGGGCCAGGCCCACGCTGGCGAGGAGATCGACGCCCGCCCGCGCGACGGCCGTTCCCTCGTAGTTCCGGCCGCTCGGCAGGAGCGTCACCCCCTTGATCGCGAGCGCCGTGGCGACGAGGGGCAGGTTCTCGAGCCGCTCGGCGTCGACGAGGGCCTCGTCAGCCGCCTTGAGCGCGGGCCCGTAGTCCTCCTTGATCATCAGCTGCCGTGCGAGGGCGACCTTGAGGTCGGCCATCACCTCGGGGTCGTCGAGGTCGCCCGACTCCTCCACCGCGGCGGAGATGACGTCCAGCGCCTCCTCGAACCGGACCGCCCAGCCGAGGCTGCGCGCGAGGGTGGCAGAGGTTCGAGCGGCGGCCCGCCGATCGCCCGTCTCGCGGTACAGCGAGACGGCCTCGCGCAGGCTCGCGATCGCGGCCTCGTAGCCGGCGGCGAAGGTCCACTCCTCGCCGGCACGCGCGAGGAGGGCCGCGCGATCGGCCGGTCCCGCGGCAACCGCGAGGGCCCGCTCGCAGAACGTGGCCGCCTGCGCATGGGAGCCGAGCGCGGCGGCCCGCACGGCCGCCGCCTCGAGCGCCGTCCGGGCCCACGCCGCCAGGTCCGGCGCGTCGGGCGCATCTGGACTGCCCTGGTAGGCGGCGAGGACGTGGTCCGCGATGACGCCCGCGAACTCGTCGGAGCCGAGCGCCTCGAAGTAGCGGGCGGCGGCCAGGTGGCGCGACTTGCGGTCGGCCCTGGCCAGCGTGTTGTAGGCGACCTCGCGGATCAGGCCCTGGACGAACGCGTACTGGCCGCGCTCCGGCGAGCGCGGATCCGCCGACACGGCCAGGATCTCGTGGCGCACGAGGCTCCGCAGGCGCGGCGCCAGATCGGCCTCGGCCGCGCCCGACACCGCGGCGAGCCCCGCGGGCGTGAAGCTCTGGCCCAGGACGGCCGCGTCGTGGACGAGGGCCCGCTCGGCCGGGTCCAACGCGTCGAGGCGCGAGGCGATCAGCGCGGTCAGCGTGTCGGGGACCGCCAGCGAGGTCAGGTCGCCCGCCGGGACGTAGACCCCGTCGCGGAGGGCGAGGCGACCGTCGGCGAGCAGCATCCGCACGGTCTCCACCGCGTACAGGGGCATGCCGTCGGCCCGCGCGACGATGGCCTGCACGGCGCTCTCGGGGAGCCCGGGCACCAGCCCGGTCAGCAGTTCGTGCATCGCGCCCTGGCTGAGCGGCTCCAGGGTGACGGCCGTGAAGTTGCGCTTGGCGTGCCAGTCGGGCCGCCGGTCCAGCAGGTCCGGCCGCGCCATGGTGAGCACGTAGATCGGCAGCGCCCGGCTCCACTCGAGCAGGTGGTCCACGAAGTCGATCAGGCCGGCGTCGGCGTTGTTGAAGTCCTCGAACACCAGCGCCACCGTGCCCGTGTCGGCCATGCGCTCGAAGAAGGTCCGCCAGGCGCCGAACAGCTCGGCCGAGGCGGTGGTCGCGCCGCCCACGCCCAGCAGCGCGAGCAGCGCGCCCTCGATCCAGCGCCGCTCGGCCCCGTCGGGCACGTGCTCGCGGACCGTCTCCGCCACCTTGGCGCGGGTGGTCGCGTCGTCGTCGGTCTCCAGCAGCCGGCAGCGGCTGCGGACCATCTCTCCCAGCGCCCAGAAGCTGATCGTCTCGCCGTAGGCCGGGGAGCGGCCGACGTGCCACCAGACCTGCTCGGCGAGGCCGTCGGCGTACTTGCTGAACTCCCAGGCCAGCCGGGTCTTGCCGATGCCCGCCGGGCCGATCACCGAGACGAGGCGCGCCCGGCCGTCGCGCGACGTGGCGTGGAACAGGTCCTTGAGCAGCCGGAGCTCGTCGTCGCGGCCCACGAACGGCGCCTCGAGCGTCTCCGTCCGGTTGCGCCCGCCCCGCTCGCCCACGACGCGCAGCGCCCGGAACGCGGGCACCGGCGCCGTCTTGCCCTTGAGGACCTGGTCGCCGGCCGGCTCGAACGCGATGGCGCGCCCGGCCGCCCGCTGGGTGGCGTCGCCGACGAGCACCGTGCCCGGCGCGGCCGCGGACTGCAGCCGGCTGGCCGTGTTCACCAGGTCGCCCGCGACCATGCCCTGGCCGACGGCCCCGATCGTGACGGCCGCCTCCCCGGTCAGGACGCCCGCCCGCGCCTGCAGGCCGGGCGCCAGCCCGCGGACCGCCCCCACCAGGTCGAGCGCCGCGCGCACCGCCCGCTCGGCGTCGTCCTCCTGGGCGGTGGGCGCGCCCCACACGGCCATCACCGCGTCGCCGATGAACTTCTCCACCGTGCCCCCGTAGCGCTCGACGGTCTCGCGCGCGAGGTCGAAGTAGCGGGAGAGAAGCTCGCGGATCTCCTCCGGGTCGCGGCCGTCGGTGAGCGCCGTGAAGCCGACGAGGTCTGCGAACAGGACCGACACCAGGCGACGCTCGGCCGCGGCCGCGGCGACGGGCGCTCCGCCGGCTCGCGGTCCGGCCGGGCGCGCGCCGCC
>JAJYLZ010000074.1 GCA_021787395.1 Chloroflexota bacterium | reverse complement strand
ACCACCCCGACGTGTTCGCCGACGGCGACGCGGTGATCGCCGCCTTCGAGGCCTGGCTGCGCCGCGGCGCCGAGGCGCGCGGGCCAGGCGGCCGCGGGCCGGTGCTGGTCGCGAACGCCGCCGACCCCGGCGCGGCGGCGGTGGCCGCCCGGCTGGGGGACTGGCCGGGGCGGATCCTGCGCACCGCGCTCGACCCGGCGCCCGGCAGCGTGGACGTCGCCGGACGCGTGGTGTCGGCGGACCCGGACGGCACACTGCTGCAGGTCGCGGCCGGATCGGAGGCGCGCCTCGTCCGCCTGCCCACGGCGGGGCGTCACAACGCCGCCAACGCGCTGGGCGTGGTCGGCGCCTGCCTCGCGGCCGGGTACGCCCTCGAGCCCGTGCTGGCCGCGCTGGCGACCTTCCCCGGGGTCGGGCGGCGCCTGGAGCGAAAGGGGGAGGCTGGCGGCGTGGTCGTGTACGACGACTACGGCCACCACCCAACCGCGATCCGGGAGACCCTCGCGGCCGTCCGCCAGCGGGAGCCGGGCCGCCGGATCTGGGCGGTGTACGAGCCGCTGACGTTCCATCGGACCGCCGCGCTCCTCGAGGCGTTCGCCGACGTGCTCGCGACCGCGGACGCCGTGGCGATCGCGGACATCTGGGCGGGACGCGACCCGGACACGTCCGTGGCCTCGGCGTCGGGACTGGCCGAGGCGGTCGCTCGGCGAAACCCGTCGATCCCCGTGGCGTCCCCGGGGTCGGTCGAGGCCACCGCGCGCTGGCTGGCCGATCGGGTCCGGGCCGGGGAGGCCGTCCTGGTCATGGGCGGCGGGCGCTCGTACCGGATCGCGGAGCTGCTGCTCGAGCACCTGGCGGGCCGATGACGCTCACCTACGCCGCCGCCCACGACCTGCTCGAGGCGTTCGCGCGCGCCCGGATCGCCCATGACGGGGACGCGTTCACGGCGCTGTTCTCGCCCGACGGCGTGCTGATCCCGGACCCGTTCGCGCCGCCGCTCTCCGGGCACAACGCCCTGCGGGCATACTTGCTGGCAGCCTCGGATCAGGAGCGCTGGTTCGACTTGGCGATCGAGCGCCACTGGGTCTCGGGCGACACCGCCCTCGCCGCGTGGCACGGGAGCTGGACTCGGCGCGCGGACGAGGCGAAGGTCAGGCTGGCAGGCTTCCTCTCCGCCGAGGTTGGAGGGGACGGGCGCATCGAGCGCCTTCGGCTGTGGGCAGTGACCCGCGAGCACCTCGCGGGCTGAAGGGAGCGCCGATGGCGGGCGAGGTCTCGTTCGACGTGGTGTCGGACTTCGACGAGCAGGAGCTCCGCAACGCGCTGGACCAGGTCCGGCGCGAGGTCGCGCAGCGCTACGACCTCAAGGGCGCCCACGTCGAGCTGATCCAGGAGAAGACGCGTCTGGTCCTGGTGACCGACAGCGAGATGCACGCGCAGGCGGTGCGGGACCTGATCGAGTCCAAGGCGGTGCGGCGCGACCTCTCGCTCAAGATCTTCGACTGGGGGGAGCACCTGCCGGCCAGCGGCGGCAAGGTCCGCCAGGAGATCGGCCTGCGGCGCGGCCTGTCCGATGAGCTCGCGCGCAAGATTGTCAAGCTCATCCGGGACGAGTTCCCGAAGGTCCAGCCGCGGGTCCAGGGCGACGCCGTCCGGGTCGTCGGCAAGAGCAAGGACGAGCTGCAGCGGGTGATCGGCCGTCTTCGCGGGCTTGACGAGGCCGTGCCGCTCCAGTTCGAGAACTACCGCTAGGAGGTCCCGATGCCGGGAGCCAAGTCGGCGCGAACGGTGATGATCGTCGTCGCGGTCATCGTGATCGCCGGACTCGTCGCCACCATGATGCTCGGAGCAGGCACTATTCCAACGCGGTGACCCCGCGCCCACACCCCACGCCCCGGCGCCGGACGGACCGCCGCCCCCGCCGGACCAGGAGGTCGAGATGCCGGACAGCGAAGGCCAGCTCGAGGATCAGCAGCCCGCGGAGGCAATTGGCACGGCGGCGGCTGAAGCCGCGCCCGAGGAGGCCGCAGCCGTAGCCGACGAGGGGACGGTCGGCGGCCCGTCGGCAGGAGAGGCCCCGGCGGCGGGTGAGCCCGCGCCCGGGGGGTCGGCGGCCGAGGTCGCGCCCGAGGGGTCGGCGGCCGCGGCCGCGCCCGAGGACTCGGCGTCCGCCGAGGCCGGAGCGGAGATGGCGGACCTCTGGGCTGCGGGCTCGGACTCGGCGTCGCCCGAGGAGGCCGCGGCGCCCGAGGAGGCCGCGGCGCCCGAGGCTGGGGTCGAGGGGCCGGCGGCGAGCATGGCCGTGGAGCCCTCGCCCGCGCCGGCGGAGCTGGAGGCGGACGCCGAGGCGGGCGAGCCCGAGCCCGAGCCGACGCTGGAGGCCGAGGCCGAGGTCGAGGCGCCTGCGGCGGAGCCCGAGGACTCGGGCGCCGAACAGGCCGCTGCATCTGGTGAGGGGGACGAAGCCGACGCGGCGCCTGCCGGGGAGGCTGCCGTCCCGTCCGTCCCCACCACCGTCGCCGAGCTGGTGGCGGCCACGCTGCGTGCTGCCGGCGTCCGGCTCGCGTTCACCGTGCCGGGCGAGAGCTTCCTGCCCGTGCTCGATGCGCTCCACGCTGCGGGGATCCGCGTCGTCGCGACGCGCCACGAGGGCGCCGCTGCGATGGCGGCCGAGGCGTACGGCCAGCTGACCGGCCGTCCGGCCGCCTGTCTCGGGACGCGGGCGGTCGGCGCCGCGAACCTGTCGATCGGCGTCCTCACCGCCACCGCCGATTCCGCCCCGATGTTCGTGCTCGTGGGCGACGTGGACCGCGCGGTCCACGGCCGCGAGGCGTTCCAGGAGCTGGACCTGGCCGGGACGGTGGGGAGGCTCGCGAAATGGGCCGGTCGGCTCGAGGATGCGGAGACCGCCGCCGCAGCGCTCGAGGCGGCGGCGCGGGCCGTGCTCGAGGGGCGACCGGGGCCGGCGCTGCTCGCCATGCCCGAGGACGTCCTCGACCTGCCGCTGCCCGAGGGCACCAGGGCGCCGGTCGTGCGGCCGCACCCCGACGCGCCGTCGGCTGCGGAGGTTCGGGCGGTCCTGCACGAGCTGGCGGGGGCGGAGCGCCCGCTGATCCTGGCCGGGGCTGGCGTGCTGCGCGCCCGCTGCTCCAACGACCTGGTGCGGCTGGCCGAGCTGCTCCACGTGCCGGTCGTGTCCAGCTGGCGCCGGGGTGACGTCATCCCCAACGACCACCCGCTGTACCTGGGCATGACCGGCTTCGGCAGCCCGTCCAGCGTGCGCGAGCGGATCGCGGCGGCCGATGTCCTGGTCGTCGTGGGCTCGCGGCTGTCCGAGCCGACGACGGCGGGCTACACGCTCCCCGGGCCGGGCCAGCGTTGGATCCACATCGACGTGGAGCCGCGGACCGACGCGGTCGGGGAGGCGCCGGCGCCGTTCATGGCCGTCAAGGCCGACGCCCGGGCATTCCTCCGAGCCGCCACGGCCAGGCTCAAGGACGCGGTCCTGCTGGCCGAGCCGCTCGCCGCACGCGATCGGCACAACGCGGCGGATCGCGCCGCGTACGAGGCGGCCTCGATCGTCGACCAGCATCCGTGGAGCGGGCCCGGCGTCAACCCGGGCAAGATCATCGCCGACCTCCGTCGACTCCTGCCCGAGGACGGGATCGTCACCACCGACGCCGGCGCCTTCGCCGGCTGGGCGGCCCGAGGCCTGCGGTTCCGCCGCCCGGGCACGTTCCTGGGGCCGACCTCCGGCGCGATGGGCTACGCCCTGCCGGCGGCGCTGGCCGCGGCGATCGTGCACCGCGAGCGGCGGGTGGTGGCCCTCGTCGGCGACGGCGGCATGGGCATGACCCTGGCCGAGCTCGAGACGGCGGTGCGCGAGGGCGCCCATGTGGTGGCCGTGGTGTTCGACAACGAGCGCTACGGGATGATCCGCGACCACCAGGACCGGCGCGGCAGCCTGGCCTCGCCGGGCACCGACCTCGGGCCGCTCGACTTCGCCGCGGCGGCGCGCGCCTGCGGGGCGCGCGGCGTGCGGGTGGATACCGACGCCGCGTTCGAGCCCGCGCTCCGGACGGCGCTCGCGGCCTCCGGCCCGACGCTGATCCACGTGCTCGTGGACCGGCGGTGGGTGAGCGTCGACCAGCCCGCCGTGGAGGGCGCGTGACCCGGCCGACGCTCCACACGCTGCCCGCGGAGGTGTGGGCGTCGCGCGACCGCGCGGCGCCCTACGCCCCGGCCGGCTACGCGGAGGAGGGGTTCATCCACTGCACCGACGGCGATGACGGCATGGTCGCCACGGCCAACCGGTTCTACCGCGCCGACCCGCGCCCGTTCGTCGTGCTGACCGTTGACCTCGAGGCCACCGGCAGCCCCTGGCGCTTCGACGATCCGGAGCGCCGGTTCCCGCACGTCTACGGGCCGATCCGCCCCGCGGCGGTGACCGGGGTCCGGCGGATGGTCCGCGCGGCCGACGGCACGTTCACCGGGATCGCCGAACTCGAGTCCTGACCGACTCAGCGCCCGGTGTCGAAGGTCGGGGCGTCGCGGGGGATGAGCCACCAGGCGAGGAGCGCGGACAGGGCGCCGATCGCGACGGCCGCGCCCACGGCCACGGCGATGTCGACGCTCGCCAGCTGGCCCCCGATGGCCGCGCCCACCGGGTAGCCGAAGAAGTTGAACGACATCGACACGGCGAACGCCCTGCCCAGCCAGGCCGGGTCCGTGCGCCGCTGGCGCAGCGTGAACATGGCCACGTCCATCGGCCCGTTCACGAAGCCTTCGAGGGCCACGGCGAGGATGACGACCGCCAGGGTGGGGGAGGCGAGCACCAGCGACGCGGTGGCCGCGTAGCCGAGCATGCCCCAGGCGAGGATGGTCCGCTCCATGCCGCCGATCCGCCATCTGCCCGCCCACAGGGCACCGATCCCGCCGGTGACCCCCATGACGGCCCACACGCCCCCGACCACGCTGCTGCCCAGGTGGAGGTGGTCGAGCAGCAGGACCGGCAGCACGATGGACACGATCCCGCCCGAGACGTTGAGCACCGACATCGCCACCCCCAGGCCGAGCAGCGTCCGGTTCTGCAGCGTGTAGCGCAGCCCCTCCCAGGCGTTCACCAGTAGCCTGCCGGCAGACGATGTGGACCCCGGCGGGTCCTTGACGCCCAGGATCACGACCGCGCCCACGGCGTACAGCGACGCGATGGCCAGCAGCGTCTCGGCCCCGCCGACCGTCTGCACCAGCAGGCCGGCGACGGGCGGCCCGATGAGCGTGGCGACGACGTACCCGTTGGAGTCGAGGGCGTTGACGCGCTCCCACAGGTGGCGCGGGACGATCAGCGGGAACAGCGTGCGCAGGCCGACGTTCGTGAGCGGGCTGGTGAGGCCGGTGATGCCCGCGATGAGCACCAGGAGTGCTGGCGTGAGGCTGCCGGTCAGGGCCAGGAGGGCGATGGCCACCAGCGAGCAGAACGCCACGCTCTGGTCGAGGATGATCAGCCGGGCCCGGCCGTGGCGGTCGAGCAGCGCCCCCACGACCGGCGCGATGAGCAGGCCCGGCGTGACGCTCGCGAAGGTCACGAACCCGGCCAGCTCGGGCGAGGCGAACCGCTGCAGCGTGAACAGCACCAGGGCCACGCCCAGCATCGAGGACGCGACCCGCCCGACGACCATCCCCAGCAGGACGCGGCCCATCGACGGGATGCGGAGGACAGCGGCATAGGAGGTGGGCTGATGCTCGGGATGCACCTCTCGACGCTATCACCCCGGCCGGCCGGTGGGGGCCGACGAGTTCAGCCCTTCACGCGCTTGAGCCTGGCCGGCTTGGGCGGGCGCGCCGCATCGCGCTCCCAGGTGTCGCCGATCTGCTTCCAGACCTTGCCCATGCCGGGGCGCATGAGGTCGCGGCGCTCCGCCTCGGCGTCGTGGTCGCGGTGTCGCACGCGAGCGGCTTCGCGCGGGTCGAGATCGCCCTCGTCGTCCACGCGGCGATGCTGGTCCGGTGCAGCGACCGCGTCAAGAGAGTCTCGGCGCCCCCACCGCGACCTCTGGCATGCTGGGGCCCGTGCCCGACCATCGAAGGGACCCTGAGGGGGCGATACCCGGCGCCGCGCTGACGGCGCTTGTGGTGGTGTCGCTCGCGCTGCGACCGCAGCTGGCCGGGATCGGGCCCCTGTCCGGGGGGATCATCGACGACCTGGGCGTGAGCCATGCCTTCGTGGGTCTCCTGACCACCATCCCGGTGCTCTGCATGGGCCTGTTCGCACCGGCCGGGCCGGTTCTCGCGGCACGGCTCGGTGCACGCTGGGCCATTGCGCTCGCCGCGGCGACTGTCGGGGCGGCGGGACTGCTGCGGGCGGCACTCCCGGGCGAGGCGGCGATCCTCGCCCTGACCTTCCTGATCGGCGTGGGCACGGCCGTCGCCGGCCCGATGCTGGCGATGTTCGTGCGGGGCGACCTGCCCGACCACCGCGTGGCGGGAACGGCCGCGTACGCCGGAGGCACGACCCTCGGCCAGGCGGTGGCGGCCGGAGCGGTGGTGCCCGCGGCGGCGGCGCTGGGCGGCTGGCGCGGCTCGCTGGGGCTCGTCTCCGCGGCGTCGCTGCTGAGCGTGGTGGCCTGGCTCGCGCTGACGGCGGCCGCCTCGCGCGCCGCACCCGCGACGGCCGCGCAAGGCACGCCCGGCGGCCGACTCCACCTGCCGGTGCGGCGGCCGATCGTCTGGGCGCTGGGCCTGCTGTTCGGCGTCCAGTCCGCGGTGTTCTACGGCACGAACGCGTGGCTGCCCAGCTACTACGTCGAGCGCGGCTGGGACCCGGCAGCGGCGGCGGGGCTGCTCGCGGCCTCGAGTCTCGCCGGGCTCGTCGCGATCATCGTGGCCCCGCTCGCCTCCCGCCGCGGCGCGGAGCGGCGGGAGCTGCTCGCCGTCGCCGCGGCGTCATCGGCCGCGGGGATCGGCGGCGTGGTGCTGGTGCCCGCGCTCGCGTGGGTGTGGGCCGCGGTCCTCGGCGCCGGGCTGGGGCTGATGTTCACGATGGTCCTGACCCTGCCCACCGACGTCGCCCCCGACGCGCACGGCACCGGCGGGGTATCGGCCCTGATGCTGCTCCTCGGGTACCTGATCGCCTCCGCCTCGCCGTTCGCCCTGGGCGCGGTCCGGGACGCGACCGGATCGTTCGCGCTGAGCCTGTGGCTGCTGCTGGGCCTGGCGGTCAGCATGCTGCCGATGTCGTGGGCCCTCTCGCCGGAGCGGCTCCACGGGAGCGCGGGGCGGCGGTCCTAGGGTCGCGTCGCGGTCACCGAGAACGAGAGCGGCAGGCGCCCCCGCTCGGCCGGGTGCACGTCGCGGTGTCCGCCGTACCAGTCCACGGGGTGCTCGGTGACGGATTCGACGCGCAGGCCGGATCCGAGCAGCGCGGTCACCACCTCGCCCAGCGTCCACGCCCGTGCGAACTTCCAGGCCTGCTCCCGATCGGGCAGCGAGAGGCGGGCGATGTAGGCCGGCGACCACCCTCGCGACGCCTCCGGGCCGGCGAAGTAGTCGTAGTCGGTCAGCATCCAGCCGCCCTCGCCGTCGCCGTCGAACAGCCACTCGGCCGGGTGCCCCTCGAACAGGACGACCCGGCCGCCCGGGCGCGGGAGCCGGGCCAGGCCGGCCGCCCACGCCTCGAGGTCCTGGAGCCACATGATGGAGCCGCGACCCGTGTACACGAGGTCGGCGGTGCCGTCGAGCTCGGGCGGCAGGTCGAGGGCGTCGGCGCTCACCCAGGTCGCCGGGGCGTGGAGCGCGTCGGACAGCCGCTGCGCGAGATCGAGCATGCGCGGGCTGAAGTCGATGCCGGTCACCCGGCCGGCTCCGGCCAGCCACAGCGAGAGCGTGTCCTCGCCGCCTGCACACTGGACGTGCACCGCGTGGCCGCAGCGTCCGTGCAGGTCGCCGATGAGCTCGAGCTCTACCGGGAGCAGCGAGGAGCAGCCGGCGCGCAGGCGCTCGATCGAGCCGGCCAGGCGGCGCTCGTAGTCCTCGGCGGCCTGGTCCCAGGCGACCCGATTCGCCGCGTGCATCCGGCGTGGGTCGGCGGCCTCCTCGGGGGTGGCGGGCCGGACGTCAGGATCCTCGGGGTCCGCTTCGACGTGCATCTGTTGCTGGTAGGCCAAACGGCGCCTGCTGTCAAGACGGGAGGTGGTTGCGACGGCCGTCCGCGCCGGGTGCATCGGGCTCGGAGCGTCCCGGCGCGCGGCCCGCCCTACATGAACGACGGGCCGCCATGTCCGTGCACGGCGGCCCGCGATGTTGCCGAATTGGGGACCGGGCCGAGACGGCGCGGTCCCTCGGTGCGCCGGCGGTTCGGGTTTCCGTGCCCCGGACCGCCCTACCTGCCGGCTCGGGTGTCGCTCGACAGGTTGCCCGCGCGAGGGCGGCTGACCGGATTCGAGGCACCGAGCGATGCGTCTTCGCTCGCCATGAGCCGGCGCACCTGCATGAAGCGCCGTCGCGAGCCCAGGCCTGGAGCCGATCGCATCGCCATGTTCCGCTGCCTCCCGGAACGCCCATGCACGGAGGAGGTTCGGATGACCTCATTATCTCCCCGCCGCGCAAGACCCCGTTCGCGGCGTGCGCCGCCTCCCAGATGGCCACGACGCGGACGGGGAGCCGGTATCGTGTGGGCCGGGCGCTCGGCTCCACGGCGGGAGCCGGCCCTGCAGCAGAGGTCCAAGTTGGCGCAGGCAACCTCACCGCGCCTGCCTCGGGGCGTGAGCGCGACCCAGGCGGCCATGATCGTGGCGCTGTGCGCCGCCCTGGACGTGTTCGGGGGGTTCACCGCCAAGACCCTGGCGGTCCCGGTGGTGTACCTGGACACCGTGGGGACGTTCGTGGCCGCGGTCGTCCTGGGCCCGTGGTGGGGGGCGGCAGCGGGGGTGACCTACAACGTGGTCGCCTCGCTGACGTTCGACCCGGGCACCTGGCCGTTCGGCGTCGTCAGCATCGTCGTCGCGCTGCTCTGGGGCTACGGGATCCGGCGGTTCGGCCTCGGCCGCTCGGCCTGGTCGTTCTTCGGCCTCGGGCTCGTCGTGGCGGTGGCATCGGCGATCGCGGCGTCGCCGATCGTGCTCTGGCTGTACGGCGGGGCCACCGGCAGCGCGTCCGACGCGATCACGTTCCTGTTCGAACTGGTGGGCCTGGACCAGGGGCTCTCGGTGTTCGTGTCCAACCTGGTCAGCAACTCCGCCGACAAGCTGATCGCGGGCTCCGTGGGCCTGGCCCTCGTGCGCGCCCTGCCCGAGACGTACCTGGCCGGCGTCCAGCTCCCCGCCAGGACGCGCTTCGGGCTGCTCGGCACCGCCGCCGCAGGCCTCGCGATCGGCCTGGCGTTGGGCGTGGTCGCATACGTCTGGGCGAGCGGCGGCTGACGGCGGCCGCGGGTGTGACCATGGCGGCCGCGCCGACGAAGCGCGTCATCAGCCTGGCGGGGTTCGGGTTCCAGCATGCCGGGGCGGCTCGGCCGGCCCTCCGCGACGTCGCCCTCGAGGTGGACGCGGGCGAATACCTGGGGGTGCTCGGGGCCGCCGGAGCGGGCGTGTCCACCCTCCTGACCGCGCTCGACGGCGTCGTGCCGCAGCTCATGCGGGGCGAGACCGCCGGGACGGTCACGGTGCTGGGCCGCGACCCGCGGGTGGTGCCCGTGCGGGAGTGGGCGCGCCACATCGGCCTGGTCCTCGACGACCCCGAGCTGGCCGCCACGCAGGCCACGGTGGCCGACGAGGTGGCCTTCGGCCTGGAGAACCTCGGCGTGCCGAGCACGGACATGGACGCCCGCATCGGGCCAGCGCTGGCCTCCGTGGGCCTGTCCGGGTTCGAGGACCGAGTCCCCGCGACGCTCTCGGGGGGCGAGCTCCAGCGGCTGGCGATCGCCTGCGCGCTGGTCACGGGCCCGTCGATCCTGGTGCTCGACGAGCCCTCGGCGAACCTCGACCCATCGGGCCGGCGGGCCGTCTACGGGATCCTGCGTCGCCTCAACCGCGACCACGGGGTGACCGTCCTCGTGGCCGACCAGGACGTCGAGGCCATCGCGGCGGACGCCACGAGGGTGGTGGTGCTGGCCGACGGACGCGTGGTGGCCGACGGTGAGCCCGGCGCCATCCTCGGCCGCCCGGCGATGCTCGCCAGTCACGGCGTCCGCACCACGGACGCGGCGGCCCTGGCCGGGGCGCTCGCGCTGGGGGAGCCGGTGCCCGCCTCGGTCGTCGGGGTGGCGCGCGAGCTGACGCAGCGGCCCGGCGTCGCCAGGCGGCCGACGGCGGGTGTGAGGACGCACGGCGACGCCGTCATCAGCCTCCGCGACGTGACGTTCGCCTACCCGCGCGCCGAACGGCCAGCGGTGGCGAGCGCGTCCCTCGAGGTCGCCCCCGGCGAGGTGGTCGGGGTCGTCGGCCCGAACGGCAGCGGGAAGTCCACGCTCGGGCGGCTGGTGGGCGGCCTCCTGCGACCCGACGCCGGACGGGTCGTCGTGGACGGCCTCGACACGTCGCGGCACCCGGTCCAGGCGCTGGCGGCGCACGTCGGCTCGGTGTTCCAGGAGCCGGGCCGCCAGCTGTTCGCCGGCACCGTCGCCGACGAGCTGGCGCTGGGGCCACGGGCCCTCGGGCGGACGGAGGGCTGGACCGCGGGGCGCGTTCGCCAGATCGCCGACGAGCTGGGGCTGGCCGACCTGCTCGGCCGGCACCCACTGCACCTCGGTCGGGCGGAGCGCAAGCTGGTGGCGCTCGGCGCCGTGCTGGCGACGGAGCCACGGGTGCTCGTCCTCGACGAGCCGACGACGGGTGCCGACCTCAGGCTCGCCGCGTTCGTGGAGGCGCAGGTCCTCGCTGCGGCTGCGGCGGGGCGGGCGGTGCTGCTGGCGAGCCACGACATGTCGTTCCTGGGGCGGACCGCGCAGCGGCTGGTGGTGATGGACGGCGGGCGGATCGTCGCGGACGGCCCCACCAGGCGGGTCTTCTCGGCCGCCCCGCTGCTGGCCGCCGCGGGCCTCGAGCCGCCCGGGGTGACGCGCGTGGCGCTGCTGACGGGGGAGCTCGGACCGGACCCGTGGCCGCCGGTCACGCTCGAGGAGGCCGCCGCGGCCCTGGTGCGTCGCGCCGACCCGCGCGGGGAGGGCCCCGAGCGGTGACGCTCGCCGCCTCCCCGTTCGCGTACGTCCCGGGCGCGTCACGCCTGCACCGCCTGAGCGCCGTGCCGAAGCTCGTCTGGCTGGCGTCCAGCCTGGCGTTCTCGCTGGCGACGCTGCACCCGCTGCCGCTGCTGGGCGTCACCGTCGTCGCCTGCGCGCTCGCAGTCTGGGCTGGGGCGGGCGGGCCGATGTGGCGGGCGATGCGCGTGCTGGGGCCGCTGATGGCGTCCATCATCGTGCTCCAGGTGGCGGCGCCGGCGGCGTGTCCCGGCGGCTGCACACCCCTGGCCGCGCTCGGGCCGCTGACGATCAGTGCGGAGGCGCTGGGGCGGGGGGTGGCGTACGTGGCGCGCCTGCTCGCGATGTCCTCCGCGGGGGTCGTGGTCCTGGTGACGACGCGGCCCTCCGACCTGTTCGGGGCGCTCCGGCGCCTCCGGGTCCCGCACGCCGTGGCCCTGGTGCTGGCGACCACGATGGAGTTGGTGCCGCTGCTGGGCCGAGAGCTGGCGCTCGTGCTCGAGGCCCAGCGGGCGCGCGGGCTGCGGGCCACGGGCTTCCGGGCCCTCGTGCCGGCCCTGGTGCCGGTGTTCGTCGGCGCCTTCGAGCGCATGGGCCGGCTCGCGATCGCCATGGAGGCCCGGGGCTACGGCGCGGGCCTGCCGCGAACGTCCTATCGAACAGCGACCTTCGGGCCGGGCGAACGCATCCTCGCCTGGGCCGGAGCAGTCGCGGGCGCGGCGGGCGTCGGAGCGGGCCTGACTGTCTGGAGTGCCGCGACGGTGCCCCCGATCGTGGTGCCCGGCCGGGCGGCCGTCGTGATCGTGGCGGCCGCCGCCGCGCTGTTCGCGTCGCTCATCGCGTCGACCCTTGCCGCGATCGCGCGCGCCTGAACCCCCCCGATCCGGGCTCGTGCACGGGCATCGCGCCCGACGGGTGCGGCGAACGGGTCCACGCTCCGGGCGGGGGGGTGCGGGCGCCGTCTTCCCCCTATTGCAGGGACGCTCGAGGCCTCAGCCGAACCAGGTGTCGATCTCGTCGTCGGTGACGGCCGGCATGGTCAGTACGTTGAGAATCGCCTCGGGCGGCATCGTGGTCCGCCGGGCCACCAGGGCAGCGATGCGATGGGCATCGCTGTGGCAGCGGCGCAGCGCTGAGCGATCGAGGCGGGGCCAGATTGCCAGGGCACGACGCTCCAGGGCGTCGCTGGCGCAGGTCCCCGACGCGCCGCTTCGCGCGATCACGGTTGTCGCCACTGAACCACCTCCTTTGACGGGTCCAACGCTGCGCGCGGCCGCTGTCGTGCACAAGGGACATCGGGGCTGAAGTTCCCTCGATCCCGCCGTGTGCCCGAGGGTTGACCGGGCCCTGCGGCCCGGGCACCCTCTGGACGTGAGGCACTTGCCGGGCGGAGCGCAACTGGCGGTGGTCGCCGTGGCGGCCGCGCTGCTGGCCTCCTGCGGTCCGCCCCCCGCGCCGCTGCCGTCGAAGAGCCCTGCGCTGGCGGGGTCGAGCCCCCGGATCGGAGTGGGGGAGGCGGTCCCGACGGCAGCGCCCGCCCCCGGCCACGAGCTCTACGGGTTCGTGCCCTACTGGGAGATGGACGACACCATCGCCGCGGACCTGGCCGCCACGCCCCTCAGCACGGTCGCCCTGTACAGCGTCACGAACACCTCGAGCGGCGCCATCAGCAGGGGCCAGACCGGCTACCAGCGCATCACCGGCGCCGTGGGCGCGGCGATCATCGCGGCCGCGCACCGCCGCGGCGCCCGGGTCGAGCTCGTGTTCACCAGCTTCGGCGCCTCGCGGAACTCGGGGTTCTTCGCCAACGCGGCGCTGCAGGCGGCGACCGTCCGGTCGCTGGCGGCACTGGTGGCCAGGCTCGGGGTCGACGGCGTGGACGTGGACGTCGAGGGGCTCGACCCGGCCCAGCTGCCGTCGTACGGGGGCTTCGTGAGCGAGCTCCGGGCCGCGATCGTGGCGGCGGACCCCGACGGCACGGTGTCGGTGGCGACCACCGCCGGCCCCGCCGGGGCGGCGATGGCGTCCGTCGCGCTCGCGTCGGGCGCCGACCGCGTGTTCCTGATGGGCTACGACTACCGCACGGCGGGATCCTCGCCTGGCGCCGTGGCGCCGGTCCTCCGGGCGGACGCCGGCCGGTCGCTCACCTGGTCCCTGGACCTCTACGCGGCGGCAGGCATCCCGCCCGGGAGGCTGCTGCTGGGCCTGCCGCTGTACGGCATGGCG
>JAJYLZ010000018.1 GCA_021787395.1 Chloroflexota bacterium | reverse complement strand
CCCTCCGACGAGGCGACGGGCGGCGCCGTCACGCTCGGACTGGGGCTCGGCTTCGTGGCGGTCTGGGTGATCGGCGGCCTGCTCCGGGTCGAGGCGAACCACTGGTGGCCGCTCGTGCCGGGCGGCATCCTCGTGCTCGTCGGCGGCGCCCTCGTGCTCGGGGGCCAGGCGATCGACCTGCTCGACTACTGGGGCGCGGTCGCGATCGCGGCCGGGCTGGTCGTGGTCTGGCGGTCCTTCGCGCACAGCCGCGCGAGCTCCTGACGCCGCCCGCCCGGCGGCCGGCGCCTACCGGGCGCGGCGTCGCGCGTTGACGCGCCGTCCCCGGCCGTCGCCGTCCCCGCCCGCATCGGCAGGCGGCTCCGGCGCGGGCGGCAGCACCGGCAGCTCGGTCTGCGCCTCGAGCCCCGCAAGCATGATCCGCCGCAGCTCCTCGTCCACCGCCGGGTCGGTCTCCACCGGGCGGTAGCGGGCCAGGCGGCGGTCCACCTCGTCCGCGGCGCGCCCGGCGAGGTCCTTGCCGCCCGCCTTCTGCCAGGCCTCGCGGTTGTCGCGGACGGTGACCGGGGAGGGCAGGTACAGCTCGCGCTCCCAGTTCGCCATCGTGTGCGGCGCCATGATCAGGTGCTGGTCGGCCATCAGGCGGTCCACCAGGTCGCCGACCGGGAGGTCGTCCAGCGGCCGCACCTCGCGCACGAAGCGCAGGGCCTGCCCGCACCAGTCGTCGTCAGCCACCAGCTTGGGCAGGCTGAACACGAGCAGGAAGTCGAGCATCCCCGGGCCGGAGACGCTGTTGACCCCGGCCAGCGCCGCGATCAGTGCCGAGCCGAACGTCTCGGCGCCCGCCTGCGCGTCGAGGACGGGGCTGTCGGACAGCGCCATGTAGGACTGGGTCGGCAGGCCCAGCCGCTTGCCCACCGCCACGTACGCGGCGTCGAGCTGGAACGCCTCGATGGCGGCCATCGGCGAGCTCGCCTTCTTCATGTGGAACGTGGCCGGCGCCCCGCCGAACAGCACGGGCGCGCCGGGCCGGATCACCTGCGCCATGGTGATGCCGGCCAGGACGTCGATCGTGTGGAACACCGTAGCGCCCACGGTGGTCACCGGGGCGACCAGGCCCATCAGGGTCACCGGCACGATCTCGACCGGGATCCCCGCCTCGACGCAGTCGATCAGGTTCTGGCAGGAGTCCTCGGAGTACCGGAAGTTGCCCGTGGCGGTGATCGTGAAGATGGACATCGGGCGGGCTCGCAGGTCGTCCGCGTCGGCGCGGAACAGCCGGAGCATCTCGACCATACGCGGCACGCCGTGCTCGGTGAAGGCCCCTGACACCACCGGCTTCCTGGAGTTGGTGAGCGCCATGTACAGGCGCCAGGCGTCCGACACCTGGGGCTCGATGTCCGCGTTGGTCGAGAACGCCGTGGCCAGGTAGGCGATGTGCTCCAGCCCGTCGGCGAGCCGCACGTACTCGACGAAGTCGGCCGAGGTGGCGAGGCGGACCTCGCCCGTGCGGTGGTCCTGCCACTTGAGGCCCGATGAGCCGGGCACGAAGTGGACGCGGTCGCCGCCGAGGTCCGCGTGGGGGTCGCCGTCGCGGTCGTACAGGACGAACGAGGACGGGGCAGACGCGATGGCGCGCTCCACGACCTCTCGCGGGAAGAGCACGCGGTCGCCGCCCGAGCTCGTGGGCAGCCCGGCGGCCACCAGGCGGCGGCGCATCTCGGCGCCGCGGATCTCCATGCCCGTCTCGGCCAGCACGCGCTTGGCCTCGTCGAGGATCCGGTCGATGAGCTCGTCCGACAGGACGCGGAGGGTCGGTCGCATGGGCGAGACGCTAGCGCATCCCGGAGCGGCCGCGCAGGACCCTCGCGAAGTCGGCCCCGGGCGGAGCGCCGTCGTGCAGTACCGCGGGCGCCGGGACGGCCGCTAGTTGTCGCGGCTGCGCTTCGCCTCGAGCAGGGCGGCGTCAGCCCGCTCGGTGAGCTCCTCGAGGGACTCGTTGCCCGACATCGAGGCGAGGCCCGCGGTGATCCCCACGCCGGTGGCGTGGCGCAGCGACTGGTCGATCACGCCGATGCGGTGCTGGACCTCGGCCGGGTCGATGGAGGCCACGCCGCAGATGAACTCGTCGCCGCCGTAGCGCACGATCGGGTCGTAGGAGCGCAGGTTCGCGCGCATCGTCGCGGCCAGGGTGCGCAGCACCTTGTCGCCGGCGGCATGCCCCTCACGGTCGTTCACGCCCTTGAGCCCGTCCACGTCGATGAACGCGATGACGAAGCGGCCGTCCGAGCGCCGCGCCCGCTCGATCTCGTTGCGCAGGGCCAGCCGGCCGACCTCGCGCCGGTACGCCCCCGTGAGCCCGTCGAGGTGCGCGCGCTGCAGCTGCGCCTCGAGCCGTGCGCGCTCGAGGGCCGGGTCCTCGTCGTCCTCCGCGGCCGCGCCCGCAGAGGCGCCCGCGTTCTCGCTGCCGTTCCCGCCCGGCCGCGGCGGCCGCGCGGCGGACCAGGCGGTCTCGCGCTCGGCGGCGCGGCGGTCGCGCTCGTTGGCGAGGGCGTCGCGCTCGGCGGCGCGCCGGTCGCGCTCGTTGGCCAGTCCGTCGCGCTCGGTCAGCGCCCGGTCCCTCGCGTCGGCGGCGCGCTCACGCGCCTCGACCACCGCCAGCCGCTCGACCGCGGCCCGCTCCTTCGCGCCGATCTCCGACTCGCGGGCCTCGATGCCCGCGAGTTGTTTCGCGAGCTTCTTGGGCGCGCGGAGCGGCCTCCCCTTCTTCTGCTTCACCGAGAACTCCCGTGGGCATCGGTCCGGTGCGCCCTGGCCGGCTTCCCACCCGGCCCGCGCACCCGCAGTATCACGCCCGAGGGACCCGATGGCGAGGGGTAGCGGGGCGTGCCCGCACCACCAAAAGTACCAGGCGCGTCGGACGCCCGGCATCGCCAGCGGCGTCCGCTGTGGACGACGGGCAGCCGGTCAGCCGGTCAGCCGGCCAGCGCGGTCGCGGCGAGCGCCCAGCCGACCGCGACCAGCCCCACGTGGACGGCGATCAGCGCCCACCGCCACGCGGCCTGCGGGCTGTCCAGCGCGGATGGCACGGGAGCCAGCCGGAACCAGGTCCAGAGGCCCAGGACTCCGCCGAGCAGGATCCCGCCGGCGAGCAGGAGCCAGCCGGCGGCCACGGACGGCGCGGGCGGCAGGGCCGTCGCGCAGATCCCGACCAGCCCGAGCGCCACCAGGGATGACGGGACGGTCAGCAGGTAGCGCGCGCGGACGTCGAGCAGGCTCCAGACGAGGACGGTCGGCATCGATGCCCAGCCGACCGCGAGGAGGACGATGAGCGGCGCCGGCGCCGACAGGGTGGCGGCGGCGAGCCCCGTGATCAGCCCGAGCGCCACCGCGCTCACCCCGGCCAGCCGCCGGACGCGGCCGCGGATCCGCGGGTCGTCGGTCAGCTCCACCGGCACGGGCCGGCCGAGCGCCCGGTGGATCATGCCGCCACCCTCGCCCAGCGTCCGCGGAGGAACCACAGGAACCCGAGCATGAACAGGAAGTCGGCGACCGCCCACGGGGCGAAGAACGCGCTGGGCAGGATCCCGAGCGCCAGGTACCAGACGGCCAGCGCGGTATAGGCGCCCTTGTAGACGACGCCGACCCACACCAGCCCGCGGCTCGCCGCCGGGTCGCGCCAGACCACGAGGTAGCTGAACCCCTGGACGAACACGAACACCGCCGCCAGCTGGTAGTAGGCGACGTGCGGCGGCGCGGCCATGCCGATGGCCTCCAGAATCGAGTCCCCGGCCACCAGGAAGGCCAGCCCCAGGGCCATGTCGTAGGCCGCGGCGACGAGGAAGAACCACCGCCACACCGCCAGCGGCGGGCGGGCGAGCGCCGTGCTCATGCGTGCACCTCCACCAGCGCCTCGTGCCGGTGCCGGCGGCGCTGCGCCCAGAACCGGTCGTGTCGCGCGTCTCGCTCCTGGGTCGTGTACAGGCGGCGGGCCAGCCACAGCAGGCCCTCCTGCAGCTCGTCGGGCGACATCCGGGCCGGCCAGAAGTTGACGTCGAACAGGGAGCAGCGCTCCCAGTCCTCGGGCTCGAGCAGCCGCCCCTGTTGCCGCAGGCGCTCGTACAGGGGCGTGCCGGGGAAGGGCGTCATGACCGTGATCTGGACGTCGAACTGGCCGCTGGCCCGGACGAACTCCTCCACCGCGCCGAACACGTCCGGCCCGTCGCCGTCGAGTCCCAGCACGAAGCAGCCGTTGACCGCGATCCCGTGGCCCTGGATGCGCCGGATGTCGTCGAGGTAGCGGGCGAACCTCGTCCGCTTCCAGTTGCGGCGCTGCTCCACGCCCTCGATGCCGTCGACGGTGGGGCTCTCGAGCCCGATGAGCAGTTCCCGGCAGCCGGATTCGCGCATCAGCTCCAGCAGTTCCGGGTCGTCGGCGATCGAGATGTCCGACTCGCTGAACCAGTGGACGCGCTCCGGGGCGAGTGCCCGGAGGAGGGCCTTCGCGTGGTCGCGGCTGACGAAGCCGTTGTCGTCCGCGAACTCGATGAACGGGCGCGGCCAGTGCCGCTTGATCTCGCGGATCTCGGCGATCACGCGCTCCACCGGCTTCGCCTTGTATCTCGGCGTGAGGCGGATCGAGGCCGCGCAGAACTCGCAGCGCCACGGGCAGCCGCGCGTCGCCTGCACCGTCAGCCGGTTGTAGCGGTCGACGTCGAGCAGGTCGAACCGGGGCATGGGCGAGTCGGCGAGGTCGTACTCCCGGCCGGCCGCCGCGTAGACCCGGCGCAGCCGGCCGGCCGCCAGGTCCCGCAGCACCTCCGGCCAGCCGATCTCCCCCTCGCCCAGCACCACCGCGTCGGCGTGCGCGAGCGCCTCGTCCGGCAGCGCAGTGACGTGGAGGCCGCCCATGACGACCTTCACGCCGGCGGCCCGGAAGCGGTCCGCCAGCCGGTAGCCGTCGCGGATCTGAGCGGAGTAGGACGAGATCGCCGCCACGTCGCACGGCGGCAGCTCGGCCAGCGCGTCCACGTCGGGGACCTCGTGGTAGCTGACGTCGAACGCGTCCGGGGTCATCCCGGCCAGGGTCAGCAGCCCGAGGCTGGGCAGCGAGGCGATGACCTGGCTCCGCTCGACGAAGCCCGGGAGGGTCAGCCCGACGTCCATCAGGGCCCGGTTGCCCGAGCGGACGCCGCTGATGGCGACGAAGGCGATCTGCATCACGCACCGTCCTTCGCCCGGGCTCGATGCGGTCGGGGCCCGAGCCGCCGACCATGTTCCCGGGTCGCCCGATTGACGCCTAGGGCCGTTCGCGGTGACAGCGTCGGCGGGTGCGCCCGTTCCGCCCGTCTCCCTGTCTCCGTCTCGCCGCTCGCCGCGTCGCCCCACCCGTTGACAGCCCCCGGACGACGGACCCCGTGACCCGCCGCCTCGAGCTCGGCCGCGACCAGATCCTCGCCTTCCGGCGGCGCGCCGGGGCGCTCGACGAGCGTCTGCCGCGCGACGCCCAGGCGCTGCGCCGGGCCGCCTGGGCGGGGCTCTCGGACAGCATGCCGCGCGGGGCCCTGCTCTCGATCCACGCCCGCGTGGCCGGGGCGGCGCCCGACGCTTGGGCGGACCGTTCGCTCGTGCAGCTCTGGGGGCCACGCTTCAGCGTCTACGTCGTGGCCGCCGCGGACCTCCCGGTGTTCTCGCTGGGCCGGCTCCCCGACGACGCCGCGGGACTGCGCCGCGCCGAGGGCACGGCCGACCGGCTCGAGGCGTTCCTGGCCGGCCGCCGGATGCCGTTCGGCCAGGCGGGCGAGGCGATGGGCGTGCACCCCAATTCGCTCCGCTACGCGGCGCCGACTGGCCGCGTCCTGATCCGCTGGGACGGCGCCCGGCAGGCGACCGTCTGGACCGTCCCCCGGCCGGCGATGGACCCGGGGGAGGCGCGGCTCGAGCTCCTGCGCCGCTACCTGCACGTCTTCGGCCCGGGGACGCCGGCCGGGTTCTGCGAGTGGGCGGGGATCCGCCCCGCACAGGCGCGGACTGCCTTCGAAGCCCTCGTCGCCGAACTCGAGCAGGTGAGGACGCCAGTGGGGGACGCCTGGATCCTCGCCCGCGATGAGCCCGGCTTCCGCGGGCGCTCCGGGCAGCCGGCGCCGGTTCGCCTGCTGCCCAGCGGCGACGCGCACTACCTGCTCTGGGGCGCCGACCGCGACCTGCTGGTGCCGGACGCCGCGCAGCGCGCGCAGCTGTGGACGCCTCGCGTGTGGCCTGGAGCGCTGCTGCTCGACGGCGAGGTGGCCGGCACGTGGCGCCGGGCGGAGGCGTTGGTGGCGGTCCAGGCGTGGCGGGCGCTCACGGCGGCCGAGCGGGACGCGGTCGAGGCGGAGGCCGCCTCGCTGCCGCTGCCCGGCCTCGACCGCCCGATCTCAGTGGCCTGGACCGGCTGAGCTCCGCTGGCGCGGCCAAGGCTCAGGGCTCGGGCAGCCGCCCCACCACCGTGACCCAGGGCCGCACCAGTCGATTGAACAGCTCGGGCGGGACCGCTTCGCGGAAGCGGAGTGCGGCCCACGCGTTCCACATCGCGATCAGGCCGCGCTGGCCGGACCTGCCGGCTCGCTCGATGACCGCGCCCGCCTCCGACGTCCGGGTGTCGCTGCGCATCATCAGCGAGCCCAGCATCGAGCCGAGCACGCCCGGCTTCTGGGTTCGCGACTGCGCGCGCAGGTCGTACCCGGCAAGGACCCCGCCCACCGTCACCTCGAGCTCGGTGAACGCGTGGAACAGGGGATCGAAGTCGCTGTCGTTCAGCCTGAGGCCAGCGCGCCAGGTGATGGCGAACCCCTTGGTGAAGTCCGCGCTGAGCCCCTCGGCGAGCATGTCGTCCACCACGCGGCCCATCCCTAGGACCTCGTCCCGGGTCACCCGCGCGGCCCAGCCGAAGACCGCCTCCGGGTCGAACGCCTCCTTGTCCACCGCGGGCAGCCCGGCGGAACGGGCGAGCAGCATCGAGCGGAGGGGCACCCCAGGCTCAGAGGCGACGGAGGCGGCCGGCGCCCCGCCGTCGGGCTGTGCATCGACCGGCTGCCCTTCGGCCGCGGGCGGCTCGGCCGCCCCTTCTAGCTTCGCCTCGGCTGCCCCGCCGTCGGGCTCCGTGGGCGCCGGCGAGGCCACCCCCGCGGCGCCCTCGAGAAGGTCGAGCAGCGGCTTCGCCCGCTCCGGCTGCCGCAGACCGAGGCCGAGGCCCATCCGGAGCCAGTAGCGGTCCGCCGCCTCGTTCGGCACCCGCGGGTGCGCGTCGCGGAGCTCGGCCATCGCGCCGGGGATCTGCCCCCGCGTCAGGGGCTCGCGCGCCGCGCCATCGCTCGGCGTGTCGTCGCCATGGTCCTCAACCTGGGCACTCTCGTCGTCCACGTCGTCGAGCGTAGCGGATCGCGGCGTCCCGGCACAGGCCCGCCGGCCTCGTTGCTCGGGGCGGACCGGCGGGGACCTCGACCGCACGCCCCCTCGACGGCGCACATCGGGCCATGAGCGGGTGGCAGCCCGATCGGTCGGCCGGGCTCGAGCGCGGGCCGGGCGCCCAGCAGCGGACGATCCGCGGGTCCCGGGCGGCCCGAGTCGTCCCGCCCGGCAGGCCGGGCCGTTCGGCTTGGCCGTGCGGCCGCGCGCCCCGATAGCGAGGGGCCCGTCAAGCGGGGATGGGCGAGGGGAGCGGCGGGGCGCCGGCTGGGAGGCATTCGTGATGCGGGTTGACGTCTCGTCCGCCGAGCCCATGGGCCGGGCGCCGTGGCTGCTGTCCGCCGTGATGCTCGTCGCAGCGGCCATGGCCGCGGCGACGGCGCTGGCGATGCCGGACCTGGTCCACGGCCCCGCGGTCATGGTGGGCTCGATGCGCGGCACCGCGCTCGTGGTGCTGGCGCTCGCGGTCCCCCTCGTCGTCGCGGCCATGGCGGCCGCGCGAAGCGGGCGCCTGCTCGGCTACGTCGGCTGGATCGGCGGCGTCGCGTTCATCGCCTACCAGGGCTGGATGTTCCTGTTCGGGGTCCCGTTCAACGGGCTGTTCCTCGTCTACGTGACCATGTTCGGCTGCGGCGTCTGGACGCTCGCCGTCCTGCTGCTGCGCGTGCCGGCGGGTCGGTTCGCCGCGGTCTTCTCCGGCGCCATGCGGACACGCCTGCTGGCGGGCTGGATGGTGGCCTCGTGCCTCGCGTTCTACGCCCTGTGGCTCAAGAACGTCGTCCCCGCCCTGTTCGCGAGCGAGGCGCCGGCGTTCCTCGAGGGGACGGGCATGGCCACGGCCACCAACTACGTGCTCGACATGGCCCTGTTCCTGCCGTTCACGATGGTGGTCGCCGCCCAGCTCTGGCGGCGCACAGCGTGGGGCCAGCTCGTCGCCGGAGCGATGCTGCTGATGCTGGTCCTGGAGTCGGTCGCGATCGCCGCGGACCAGTGGTTCGGCGCCGCGGCCGACCCCGCGTCGGCGGTCGCCTCGGCAGCGGCCACGCCGCTGTTCCTGGCCGTGGCCGCGGTCGGCCTGGCGGCGCTCGGCATCTGGCACCGCGGGACGCGCCCCTCGGCCGCCGGGGCCGGCGCGACGGCAGCCTGACGGGCGAGGTCGTCCGCGCGATTGCGACCGTCGCCTCTGGGTGCCGACGCCGGGGGCGTCCACGATCGCCCAGGCGTCCAGACGAAGCCCAGCCGCCGCAGCCGCGGCAGGGGGTCCGCGATGATCGGCGACTACCTCGACTTCCAGTCCCTGGTCGGCATCACGAAGCACACCGGCGGGCGGGGCGCCACGCGGGAGCTCCTGTCGCTGTGCCATGTCGAGGCCGCCGCCGAGGTCCTCGACGTGGGCTGCGGGATCGGCGTCGGCCCGGTGGACCTGGCCCGCGACCACCCGGGCCTGCGCGTGGTCGGGATCGACCGCTCCGAGCGCATGCTCGCGTGGGCGCATCGGCGCGCCCGGGAGCACGGGGTCGAGGGCCGCGTCGCCCTCCAGGCGGCGGACGTCACGGCCCTGCCGTTCGACGACGGGCGCTTCGACGTCAGCTACGCCGAGTCCGTGCTGGGCTTCGTGGCCGACAAGCCGCGGGCGCTGGCCGAGATGGTGCGCGTCACCCGGCCCGGCGGGTATATCGGGATCAGCGAGTCCATCTGGACCCGGGCGCTGCCGCCCGATGTCGCGCGGATGGCGAGCGACATGGACGTGGCGATCGAGACGCCGGCGGCCTGGCGGGCCCTGTGCGACGCGGCCGGGCTGGTGGACGTCGTCGTCCGGCTCAGCCGCGTCGAGCGGGCCGCGGAGGTCCGCAACCGGCTGCGCTGGGTGGGGCTGCCGTGGGCGATGCGGGGGTTCGCCCGGACGGCCCAGCTGTACGCGACGCGACCCGAGATCCGGCCGGCGCTCAAGTCGTTCTTCGGCCCGGGCCTGAGCGTCTTCGACTGCACCGGCTACGGCCTGTTCGTCGGGCGGGTCCCGGGCTGACCGCGGGGCGTGGCCCGGCCAGGCGCGGTGCTGCCGCTACCGGGCCTGCGAGTCCACGAAGCGCAGCCAGTTGCGCAGCTCCACCTGGCGGATCTGGGGGTCGATGATGTCGTCGCCGACCTTCAGCTCGGCCCGGAGCTGTGCGGAGTCCGGGTCGGCCGCGAGCTGCTTCATCTTGGCCGCGTAGACCTGGACCGTGTCCTCGTCGGGGAAGAAGCCCTCGCGCACCAGCGCCTTCGCGCGGGCCGCGATCAGCCGGCCCATCTCGTGCAGGTTGTACTCGGGGTGGTACTGGGTGGCCCAGAAGGAGCCGACGATGGCCGCCTGGACCGGGCTGTGCTCGTTGGTGGCGAGGAGCGGCGTGCCGTCCGGCAGCCGCGTGACCGTGTCCAGGTGCATGATGAAGGCGTCGAACTGGGCGGGCTTGCCGTCGTGCATCGGCGCGGCGCTCGCCGCGTCGGTCAGCCGGATGTCCCGGGCGATGCCCCACTCGCGGCCGCGCGGGTTCGCGGCGACCTCGCCGCCGGCCACCAGCGACGCGAGCTGGATCCCCCAGCAGCTGCCCCAGCAGGGCTTGCCCGCGTCGAGCAGCTGCCGGGCGAAGTCGATCTGGGGCGCCACCCGAGGGTCGTCGGTGTGGTAGACGGTGAGGTCCGAGCCGGTCCAGATGAACGCGTCGAAGTCGTCGATCGTGGTGCCGGCCGGGAGCGCGAAGTCGGGGTCGGCGATGTACACGATCTCGGTGGTGGCGTTGGGGGCCTCCTTGGCCAGGAACGCCTTGAACAGGTCGTGCGGGTGGCCGACGTCGGACCGGTCGAAGTTCTCGCGGCTCGCGGCCGGGTAGCAGTTGACGATCAGGATCCGGTGCGGCGCGGTGGTGGTGGGGGAGGTCATCGTGCTACTCGCTGCGGGAAGTCGGTGATGATGCCGGTGATGCCGATCGCGGCCAGCGCCGCGATCTCGTCCGGCTCGTTGGGCGTGTAGGGGTTGAGCCGGACGCCGCGGGCGAGCGCCTCGCGCAGCTCGTCCAGCGTCACCCGGGTGATCCGCGGGTTGAACGTGTCGAAGAAGGGGTCGGAGAAGTCGATCGGGTCCTCGGGGAACAGTCCCAGCAGGGCCTGGACCTCGTACTCCGGGCGTCGCCCCTTGAGCGTCTTGAGCCACTCGTGGCGCGCCGACGAGAACAGCAGGTGGTCGGGCCCGATCCCTACCTCGTCCGCCAGGGCGAGCACCGCGCCCACCACGTCGAACGTGTCGTTGGGCCTGGGCTGCGCCTTGAGCTCGAGGTTCATGCGCCAGTCGAGCGCCATCGTCAGCTCGAACGCCTCACGCAGCGTCGGCACCCGCTCGCCCCGGTAGCTCGCCAGCTCATCGGCCGTGACCGCGCCGGCGGCCACCTGCCCGAACGGGTCGTCGCGCTCGAAGAACGAGCCCGCGTCGAGGGTTCGGATCTCGGCCAGCGTGTACGTCGAGAACGGCGCCGGCACGCGGTCGGGGAACTTGGCCGCGACGTCCGTCGTGCGCATCATCGAGTCGTCGTGCATCAGCACGATCTGGCCGTCGGCGGTGATCGCCGTGTCGGTCTCCCACAGGTCGGCGCCCAGTGCGTGCGCCCTCCGGGCCGCGGCCAGGGTGTTCTCCGGGGCGAGGCTGCGGGCGCCCCGGTGGGCGATGACGACGGTCATTGGTGCCTCAGTGCTGCCGGCGGCTCCGTCGGCCACGGCTGGTCGCCCGTGGGGCGGCCCCGCTGCCCTCCGGAGGCCGGCCGGGCGACAGGACGGAGCCACTATACGGCCGGTCGGCACAGCGCCGGACCGCCGGGCCGGTGCCCCACCCCGACGATGCCGGGTAGGCTGGCCTGCGCGCCCTGCCGTTCGGCGGCCGGCCTGCGCAGGGCCGCTGCCAGGCGACTGCCTCCCTGCCCGCTGAAACCCGGCCGCCGTGTCCGGGCTCGGGAGAGGCAAGCCGGCCGGACCGATCGGCTGGACACAGATGGAGGCAGACGATGTTCCTCACCCGACATCGGCAGTCGCCCCAGGCGCGATCGCGCGGCTCCCGTCCGCGCACCACCCCGCTCGGCGTTGCGGCCCTGATCGTCCTGTCAGGCGCGCTGGCCGCGACCCCGACGATCGCCGCGGACTTGTCCGGGTCGTCGACTCGGGTCGAGGCCAGCTCAACCACCCCGCTCGTGGCTCCCGCGGCGATCTCGACCGGCTCAGCCCGGCTTCTGGCGAGCAACTGCTTCCAGTGCCACGGGACGTACGGGTCCGGTGGGTTCGAGCGGATCGCCGGCGAGTCGGCGACCGAGCTGTATTCGGAGCTGAAGGAGTTTGCCGCCTCGACCGGCACCGACAACATCATGGCGGCACACGCAGCCGGCTACACCGACGCCCAGCTGCGGGCCATCGCCGCCTACCTCGCCACCGTGGGCAAGTAGGGGGACGCCATGCTGCGCAGAGACTTCCTTGGCATGGTGGCCGTCGGCGCGCTCGGCGCCGTGACCCTCCCCGCCTGGCTGCACCTCGCTGAGCCGGAGCCGGCCCACGCCGAGTCCCTGGTCCCAGTGCCCACCGACAGCTCCCTCAAGGGCAAGCGCGTCGTCGTCGTGGGCGGGGGCATGGCGGGCACGGCAGCGGCCAAGTACCTCCGCCTGTGGGGTGGCACCGGGCTCGCGGTGACCCTGATCGAGCAGACGCCCTCCTACACGTCCAACATCATGAGCAACATGGTGCTCGTGGGCGAGCGCACCCTGAGCAGCCTCGACTACACGTACAACACGCTCAAGAGCTGGTACGGCGTGACGGTCGTCCAGGGCAGGGTGGCCGCCGTGGACCCGGCGGCCCGGCGAGTCACCCTCGCCAACGGCTCGGTCTACAGCGGGGATGCCCTCGTGCTCGCCCCGGGGCTCGAGTTCGGGGCGCTGCCGGGGCACTACGACGTCGCCCTGACCCCGCACGCCTGGCAGGCTGGCCCGCAGACGGCCCAGCTCGCTGCCCAGCTCGCGGCGATCCCCAGCGGCTCGGACGTGGTCATCACGGTCCCGAAGGCTCCGTACCGCTGCCCGCCGGGCCCGTACGAGCGCGCCTGCGTGGTCGCCGATTGGCTCAAGGCCAACCGGCCCAGCAGCCGGCTGTACCTGCTCGACGCGAACCCCTCGATCCTGGTGGAGCAGGCCAACTTCACTGACGCGTTCGCGGGCAGGAACGCGAGCGGCTACACCGTCACCTATCGCCACGACGTGGTGATCAGCGACCTCGACAGCACCGCGAAGACGGTCACCTACACATACCGGGACGACTCGGGCGCCAGCCACGCCGTGACCGCGCAGCGGGCGGGCGTGCTCAACCCCATCCCCCCGATGCAGGCGCCCGCGATCCTCCGGAACGCCGGGCTGTGCGCGACCAACAGCGCCAACGGCATGCAGTACGCGCCCGTCCAGCCGCTGACCTTCGAGTCGTCGCTGCCCACCTCCGCCACCAACGCCGCCCCGAAGTACCCGGGAGTCCACATCATCGGCGACTCGAGCGCCGTGCCGGCGGAGTGGTACCCGGGCTACCCGGGCGTCGCCACCGTGGGCATCCCCGGCGTCCCGAAGGCCGGGCACATCGGGAACCAGGAGGGCAAGACGGCCGCCAGCGCCATCGTGCGCCGGCTCCGCGGCGACACGACGCTCGCGGCCGAGACTGACCTGGTCCTCAACTCCGCCTGCTACACCCCGATCACGCGTGGCAACGCCACGTCGCCGGGCACGGCGACCTGGCTGTCGGCCGTGTACGAGTACGACGCCGCCACCAAGAAGATGTATGCAACCCAAGGCCAGCCGAGGGCGGCCGCATCGGCCACCACCCGGAACTTCAGCGAGATGCTGGTCTGGTTCACCACCGTGATGAGCGACACGTTCGCCTGAGACGCGGGCCGGACGCCCCGGCGCACCTCCATCCCGCGACGGCGGGTCGGCTCGCCCGGCCCGCCGTTCCTATGCCACGCGACCGGCCAGACCAGACCGTCCGGCTGCGTGCGGCCCGGGTGCCCGGAATCGGGCGCCGGTTGGATGCCTGATGGGGAGGAACTGCGCGACCGGCGCCTCTGGACCCCTCGCGCCGCCACGGGAATCCTTGCGCGGAAGGTGGGGGGTTGTGACGCGTCGCCCGCACTGTGGCCGCCTGGGCGGCGCCGAGCCACTGGCGAGACCGACCCGCCGGATGCGTCCCCAGTGGAGGGATCGGGGATGATCCGTCTCGCAGGCAAGGTGCGTCCCGGGACTGCCTGGCCGATGGTATGGGCGCTTGTCGCCCTGCTGGTCCTCAGCCAGTCGGCGGCGAGCGCCGCGACTGTCACGAACGCGTGGCAGGCGAAGATCGGCTCCGCGGGCGTCAACGGAACCGCCAAGATTGTCGCGCTCGATGCCGGGTCGGGCTCGATCACGCTCAAGCTCGCCAAGCTCAAGCCGAATGCCTACGTTCCGGTCACCCTGTCGAAGGGGACCTGCGGCAGCGTCGGCAGCACCCTGATCAAGTTCCCGACGGTCAAGACCTCGAGGTCGGGAACCGCCGCTCGCACGTCGGCGCTGAGCGCGAGCCAGGTGGCCCTCATCAAGAACGCGACGAAGGGGTCCGCCAGGATCGCCATCCGAGTCGGCAGCAGCACGACCGGCGGCGTGAAGTGCGGCTTGTTCACCGCCCTCGCCGTGCCGCCGTACGTCGCGGCAACGATCTCCGTGGGCCTCTTCCCGAGTGGTGTCGAGATCGCGCCGAATGGCGTCTGGACCGTGAATGCAGCCGACCGCACCCTGTCGCGGATCGACCCGGCAACCAACGGCGTGCTGCAGACGCTGCCGCTCGAGATCAGCGGAGGGAGCGCCCCGTGGTCAGTCGCCTACGGCGAGAACTCGCTCTGGATGACTGTCGTGAGCTTCGACGCGAACGGGAACAGCCTCCCGGGCGGCCTCGTCCGCTTCGACCCGACAGCGGGCGTCCAGCAGGCATCGATCACCCTGGGAAGGAGCCCGTCTGGTGTCGTCGTCTCCCCGGGCGCCGCATGGGTGAGCCTCTACGACGAGAACGCCGTCGTACGTGTCGATTCCGCGACGAACACGGTGGCGGCGACGATCCCCGTTGCGCGAGGCCCGAATGCAGTTGCATTCGGCTTCGGTTCGGTCTGGGTGTCGAGTGATGACGGGCACCTGTCGCGGATCGACCCGGCGACGAACCAGGTGACCGCCACGGTGGCGACACAGGACACCGGCGGCTGGGTTGCCGTGAGCGCGACCGCAGTATGGGTGACGAACCCGGGCCACGAGGGCACGCCCGACGGGATGCTCACCCGCATCGATCCGGCGACGAACCAGATCACCGCCAGCCTGACGGTCGGCTCATGGGCTGGCCCCGTGGCCGTCGCAGGGGGCAGCGTCTGGGTTGCGCTCATCGACACGCCGACACTGGTCCAGGTGAGCGAGGCGACGAATTCGATAGCCAACCGGATCACGCTCAGGTATCCGGCCATCGATCTGGCTGCCGACAGCCACAACGTCTGGGTCGTGGAGCGGATGGAACTGCCCGATTCCGGGACGGCGCTGCCCGTGAGCTTCGTGGCCCGGGTCGCCTACTGAGCCAACGCAGGCCCTGGGCTGCTGGAGCGCCCAGGGCCAAATCGGTCGCGCGGACAAGCTCCGGCGGCCCGGCCGGCGCGCGCAGCGGCCGCGGAACCTGCACGCCTCGGGCGGAGTCTGGAGGGGCGACAAGCGGATCACGCAGATCGGGGAACGACGATGCACCGCAGGCGCCAGGCACTCGTCCTCGTGCCACTCCTCGCCGTGCTGCTGACCGGGTGCTCGGGGGCGGCGACCCCGTCTGCCGCTCTGCCGTCGCCGGCTCCCACGCCCGCGCTGCCGTTGAACCCGGACGCACTGTTGGTCCAGATCCGCTCGGCTGGCGGCTTCATGGCCCCGGAGTACGTGTTCCGAGACACCCCGCTGGCCAGCGTCTACGCGGACGGCCAGGTGATCGTCCGCGCCCCCGACCGCGCTGTCCACCCGGGCTCGCTCCTGCCGCCGCTCGTGGCCGGTCGGCTGTCCACGGTCCAGGTCGACGCGTTGCTGGCCGCCGCGTCGGCGGCCGGCCTGGCCAGCGGGACCGACGCCTCGTATCCGCCGCACGGGGCCGCCGACGTGCCCGCAACGACCTTCGTCGTCTGGAGCCCGCGAGGCATCACCCGGACGTCGTTCGGCGCTCTCGGGGTCGGCGCCCAGCCAGACGACCCGGCCGAGGCGACCGCTCGGGCGGAGGCGATCGGATTCGACGGCCTACTGGCCTCGCTCGGGCGGTCGGTCGCGTTGGCTCCCTACCGACCGACCGCCGTCCGCCTGGCGGCCAGGCCCTACGCCGTGACGGATCCCGCGTACAGGCGAGATCCGGTGGGCTGGCCGCTGACATGGCCGCTCGAGACGGCAGGGACGCCCATCACGCCCGGCTCGCCGGAGGCGGGGCGCTGCGTCGTCGTGAGCGGCGCCGACCTCGACCGCCTCTGGCCGGTGGCAGCCGCCGCCGACGGGACCACGCCGTTCGCCAGCGACGGCCGGCGCTACGCGCTGACCGTTCGCCCCCTGCTCCCCGACGAGGCCGCGACCTGCCCATGACGCCCCGGCGGCTGAGTTTCAGGCCAAGGCGATGCCACGCAGCGGCACGGCGGGCCAGCAGCCCCCGATCGTCGGCCTTCCGACCCCGGACGACACCGCCGGCTCGGCCTGTCCGGGTCGGCGGCTCCGCATCGAAGGGAAGACCCTGTACTCGGGCGCCGGAGGCGACGGCGCCAAGCCGCGGTCTCGAGCTCGCCTCAGGCCACCCAGACCCGCCCGGACCGGCGCGCCGCCTCGGCCGCGACGGCCGGGATGACGGCGACGACCGCGATGACCAGCCAGTCGGCCACGCCGAGGGCCGTGGCGTCGAACGCCTCCGCGGCGAGCGGGACGTACGGGATCGCGGCCTGGACGGCGATCGTCGCCGCCGCGCCCCACAGGAGGTACCGGTTCGGCGGCAGCCTGGTGACGGGGTAGCGGATGCTCCGGTTCAGGTTCGCCCGGACCACCTGGCCGACGACGAGGCACGAGTAGGCGACCCACCGGGCGTGGGCGAAGCCGCCGCCGACGAGCGTCATCACCACCAGCGCGGCGACCGCGCTGAACCCTCCCGCGAACGCGAGCCGAAGGAGGAGGTCGTTGGTGAGGAGCGGCCGGCGCCGGGGGCGCGGGGGCCGCTGCATCGCGTCCGGCTCCTCCACCTCGGCCTCGAACGAGACGACGGTCAGCATGTCGATGAAGACCTCGAGCCAGAGGATCTGGATCGGCAGCAGCGGCTGGCCGTGGCCCGCGATCGTCGCGATCAGGACGAACCCGAGCATCGCGACGTGGGTCGAGAACAGGAACACCAGGCCCTTCTGGACGTTGGCGACCATCCGGCGGCCCTCGCGCAGGCCGTACATCAGCGTCGCGAACGAGTCGTCACCGAGGATCAGGTCGGACGCGTCACGGGCGACCGCCGAGCCGCTCCCCATCGCGACCGCCACGTCCGCGTGCTGCAGGGCGGGGGAGTCGTTCACCCCGTCGCCTGTGACCGCGACGGTGCGGTCGGAGGCGCGGGCGGCGTCCACGAGGCGCAGCTTGTCCTCCGGCGCGGCGCGCGCCACGACGTGCACGTCGGGCAGCTCCCGGGCCAGGCGGGCGTCGTCCCAGGTCGCGAGCTCGTCGCCCGTGACGACGTGCCCGGAGGGCAGCCCGGCCGAGGCCGCGATCGCGGTGGCCGTGCGCGGATGGTCCCCCGTGACCACGATCGTCTGGATGCCGGCCGCCCTGGCCATGGCCATTGACTCGGCGACGCCCGCACGGAGCCGGTCGGCGAACCCGACCAGCGCCCACGGACGCCACGGCGCGTCGCCCAGCCGCTGCGCGAGCAGGACGAGCCGCTCGCCGGCGCCGGCGCCCTGCTCCACCAGGCCGTGCCACGCGGCGTGCTCGGCCGGCTCGAGGCCGTCCGAGAGCGCGAGCACCACCTCCGGGGCCCCGAGGGCCAGCTCCTCGACGACGCCCTCGCGGCGGGCGCGGGTGAGCGAGTAGGGATGGCCCTCATCGGCCGCCTGGGCCTCGATCAGGTCCGCCGGGTCGAGGTACACGGAGGAGCCGTGCTCCTCCGCGGCGGCGAGGAGCGACCGGGTGAACGAGCCGGGCCGGGCACCGGCCCCGATGCTCCACGCGTCCTCCTCGGCGCGGATCGCCGCCTCGAGCACCGCGCGCCGCTCGACGAGCCCCGCCACCGGGCCGGACGGGGTCCGGAGCTCGGTCAGCGCCAGGCGGTTCTCGGTCAGGGTGCCGGTCTTGTCGGTCAGGATCAGGTCGATCGAGCCCAGCGTCTCCTGGGCGTTCAGCCGGCGCACCAGCACGCCGCGCCGGAGGAGGCGATAGGCGCCCAGCCCGAGGATGACCGCGAGCAGCGCCGGCGGCTCCTCGGGGATCGCGGCGATCGCTGCCGTGACGCCCGCCATCAGGTTGTCGCCCACCGGGTTGCCCCGGTAGAACCCCAGGCCGGTCACGGTCGCGATCAGCCCGATGGCGACCACGACGAGGATCCGGACGAGCCGGTCGAGCTCGCGCTGGAGCGGCGAGCGGCGGCGCTCCGTGGCACCGAGCGTGCGCGAGATCTTGCCGAACTCGGTGGCGATGCCCGTCGCGACGACGATGCCCTCGCCGCGGCCGCTCACGACGCTCGTGCCGGCGTACGCGATCGAGCGCCGGTCGGCGAGGGCGGTTCCGGCGGCATCGGGCTCGATGGCCCCCGCCTCCGGGAGCGACTCGCCGGTGAGCGAGCTGCGGTCCAGGGCGAGGCCCTCGACGCGCCACATCCGCAGGTCGGCCGGCACCACGTCGCCGACGCGGATGAGGACGATGTCGCCGACGACGAGCGACGACGAGGGGATGTCGTCCACGTTCCCCTCGCGGCGGACCCGCGCGACCGGCGCGGTCGCCGCGCGCAGCGTCTCGAGCGCACGCTCCGAGCGGAACTCCGTGACGACCCCAGCGCCGACGATCGGCACGACCATGAACAGGACGAACGCGCCGTCCGCCACGTGGCCGAGGGCGATCGCCAGGGCGCCGGCGAGGACGAGCAGGAGGATGAACGGCTCGGTCGCGCCCCGCCACACGATCCGCAGGATCGACGGGTGCCGGATCGGCTCCAGCTCGTTCGACCCGAGGATCGCGAGCCGCCGCGCGGCCTCGACGAGGTTCAGCCCGGTCGTCGGGTCGACGTCGAGCCGATCGGCGACCTCGCTCGCCGACGCGACGTGGGCGTCGCCGATCGCGGACGCCATGCTGGCGGCGACCGGATCGCCGGCGTCCGGGCGGGGTTCGGTGCGGGGATCTGTCACCCGCTCAGCGGATCATCGACGACCCCGTGCCGCCAGAGCCGGGAGGCCTGCGTGCGCCCGCGATTCGGTCACCGAAACGGGCTCGCCCGTGCTCGTGGGCTCAGGCGGCGGCGAGCCCCCGCGACCTGGGCGCCCGCGCGGACCCTGTGGCGGGCGCGATACTTCGGCCACCTGCAGGGAGGAAGACATGCCGGCCGACATCCGCTCGAACCCGCGCTACCGGGACCTGGTCGCCGACCAGCGTGCCAAGCTGGAGCCCGGCTTCGGGCGGCCCGTGAGCGTCGAGTCCGCCGAGCTCTCGCCCGACGGGGCCCTGGTGGCCGTGGTCGTCCGCATCGGCCAGCCGGAGGGGCAGGGGCGGGCCGAGCTCCGGCTGGTCACCGCGGACGGGACGGCGGGCCAGGCCCTGACCGGCGAGGGCGGTGACGCGGGCGGCCCGCGCTGGTCGCGCGACGGCCGGCTCGCGTTCCTCGCCGACCACGGCCACCGCCACCTCCCGACGCCCTGGGTCGCGGCGCGGGCCGTTGACGGCACGTGGACCACGCGCGAGCTCGCCTGCCCGCCGGGGATCCCGGAGCACCTGCGCTGGTCGCCGGACGGGACGCGGCTGCTGCTGACGATGGCCGGGCTCAGCGCGGAGCAGGCCGACGGCCTCGGATCGGGCACCCTCGGCCAGGAGCTCGAGCATGACGCGCCGTCGTGGTGGCCCGAGGTCGAGTCCACCGACGGCGCCGACGCCTGGCGGAGCGCCTGGTCACTCCGGGTCGCCGACGGGGAGGCGTCCCGCCTGTCGCCCGAGGGCGTCAACGTCTGGGAGGCGGACTGGCTCGGCGACGGCGCCGCGGTGGCGATCGTGACCGGGTCGCCGGCCGAGGACGCCTGGTATCGAGCGCGGCTCGTGCGGCTCGGCCCCGCGCCCGGCGAGGTCCTGACCCTGTACGTCCCGGAGTGGCAGATCCAGTTCGCCGAGGGCTCGCCCGACGGGTCGCGGGCCGTGGTGATCGAGGGCGTCGCGAGCGACCGCTACTTCACGGTCGGCGACCTCGTGGTGGCCATGGCCGACGGGTCGGGCGCCCGCCCGCTCGGCCACCTCGGCGCCGACGTGGGCTCGGTGCGGTGGACCGGTGCCGGCTCCCTGGTCGCGGCGGGCATGGACGGGCTGGAGCGGGTCGTGCTGGGCCTCGACCTCGATGCCGCCGACCCGGCCTCCGGCGCCGTCGAGCTGTTCCGGACCGCGGCTGACCTGGGCGGCCCGCTGGCCCAGGTGTCGGCGGCGGCGAACCGCGTCGGCCTGGTCCTGAGCGGCCCGGACCAGCCTCCCCGGGCGGTCGTCGTCGAGCGAGGGCGGGCGACGACGGTGCTCGCCACCGAGCACGCCGGGCGCGACCTGGTCCGCGCGGCGATCGCGGACCGGCGGGCCCTCGCGTGGCCGGCGCCCGACGGCACGCGCGTCGAGGGCATCCTCCTGCTGCCGCACGGCACGCCCCCGTTCGCCACCGTGCTCTGGGTCCACGGCGGCCCGGTGGCAGCGGTGGGCTTCGGGTTCCCCTCCGTGGCGGCCGCGGAGCTGCTCGGGGCCGGCTATGCCGTCGTGTTCGCGAACCCGCGCGGCTCCGTCGGCCGCGGCCGCGCGTTCGCGGCTGCGGTCGTGGGCGACATGGGCGGCCCCCGGGACACCGGCGACCTGCTCGCGGCCACGGACCACCTCGTGGCGGAGGGGATCGCCGACCCGTCCCGGCTCGCGGTGGCGGGCGGCAGCTACGGCGGCTACATGGCCGCCCTGCTGCCGGCGATCGACGACCGGTTCGCGGCCGCCGTCGTCGGCTCGCCGCTCACCGACCTGGTGTCCTCCTACTACGGGTCGAGCCTGACCCTGTTCGTCCGCGACTTCGTCGGCGGCAGCCCGACGGAGCAGATCGCGCGCTACCTCGAGCGCTCCTCGGTCTTCGCGGGGCCGAGGCTGCGGACGCCGAGCCTGATCAGCGTGGGCCTCCGCGACCGCGCGACGCCGCCCGGCCAGGCGATGGAGCACTTCCGGGCGCTGCGCGAGCAGGGGGTGCCGGCGGAGCTGCTGGTCTACCCCGAGGAGGGGCACGGGATCCGGGCGACCGAGGCGGCCATGGACTGGATCGCGCGGCTCGTCCTGTGGCTGGAGCGGTTCGCGCCGGCCCGCCGCTGAGGCACCGCGTGCGCGGGGTCGCAACCGCCGAGCTGGACATCGCACACCATCCGCGTGTCGGGCGGGGCTGCCCGGACGGCGGCGGCACGCTAACGTGTCTCCGAATGCACGACGAGGGCACGCTCCACCGGCGCCGCCGCGACGGCCCGGGGACCGCGCAACCCGGGCGGGCGACAGCGTCGAGCGATCCCGGGCGCACCGGACACCGCCGCCTCGTGGCGTCGACCCTGACGGGGGGCTACGTTCCGTGTCGGCGCTGATCGCGGCCTGGCGGCTCAGCCTCCGCCGTACGCGGGCGGACTGGCCGATCGTCGCGGCCGCCTGGGTCGTCACGCTCATCGCGGCGACGGTCGTCGCGGCCGGGCCGATCTACTGGTCCGCTGCCTCGTTGGCCGGGCTCACTCGGGCGTTCGACCAGGCGTCTCCCGCAGACCGGTCGATCGACGTCTCGGTCTACGCCGCCCCTGCGCTCGTCGCCGACGTCGGCGATCGCGTCACGGCCGACCTCGAGAGCCTGCCCGCCACGCGCGGCACGGTCGTGCGCTACGTGCGCAGCACCGCCGCCCTCACGATCCTTCCGCGGCCCGGGGTCCGGACCGGGGACGTCGCCCAGCTGGGCTTCCTCGACGGGCTCGCGCAGCACGCCGCCCTCATCGCCGGCACCTGGCCGGCGGACGTCGGGGCCGGAGGGGGTCCGATCCAGGCGGTCCTCGCCGAGCCGGCTGCGGAGGCGCTCCACGCCTCGGTCGGGGACGAGCTCTCGCTCCAGACCGACGTGGGCGCCGCCAGCATCGTCCCCGTCCGCCTGGTCGGCATCTTCCACATCGACAACCCTGCCGACGAGTTCTGGCGCGGCGACGCGCAGCTCACGTCAGGGCTCGTCGCAGGGCAGGGCTTCCGGACGTTCGGCCCGTTCCTCACGACGCCGGACGCCCTCCTTCGGCGAGCTCCGCTCGTCTCGGTGCACGCGTCCTGGCGCGCCTCCCCGGACGCGGCCCGCCTCACGGTCGGCGACGTGGCGCCGCTGCTCGGGGCCGTCGACGCCCTGCCGGGACGGCTGCTCACCGACCTCGGCCAGCAGCCCATGATCTCGTCCGCGCTCCCGTCACTGCTCGGTGCCACGGAGCAGTCACACCTCGTCAGCCGCACCGACCTGACACTGCTCAGCCTGCAGCTGGCCGTCCTGTCGGCGTATGCCGTCGTGCTCGTGGCCCTGCTGCTGGTGGACCACCGCCGGACCGCGACCTCGCTGCTCCTCTCCCGGGGCGGCGGCACGTCTCGGATCGCCTTCCTCGCCCTCGTCGAGGGGCTCGCGATCGTGGTCCCGGCGGTGCTCCTCGGGCCGTGGCTGGCCGTTGCCGCCGTCACGGGCCTCGACGTCGCCGGCCCGCTGGCCTCGATCGGCCTCTCGATCGCGCCCCGCGTCACGACGGCGAGCTACCTGGCCGCGTCCGCCATCGGCCTGGTCTGCGTGGCGCTGCTCGTGCTGCCCGCCGCCCTGTCCGCGCGCAGTCTCGCCGCCGAGCAGCGCGGCTCCTCACGCCAGGAGACGCGACCCTTCGCGCAGCGCGTCGGCCTCGACGTCGCGATCCTGGCGGTCGCCGGCATCGCGCTCTGGCAGCTGCGCCTCTACGGCGCGCCGCTGTCCCGAACCGTGCACGGCGACCTCGGCATCGACCCGCTGCTCGTGGCTGCGCCGGCCATCAGCATGCTCGCCGGCGGCGTGGTGGCCCTGCGCCTGCTGCCGCTCGCCGCCCGGCTCGTCGAGGGCGCGGTGGCCCGGCGACGCGGCCTGGTGGCCGCGCTCGGCTCCCGCGAGCTCGCCCGGCGGCCGGTGCGCTACACCCGCTCGATCCTGCTGCTCATGATCGCGATCTCGATCGGCGTCTTCGCCGTCGCGTACGGCTCGACCTGGACCGGCTCCCAGCTCGACCAGGCCGCCTACCAGGCCGGGGCGGACGTGCGGGTCGTGCCGGACCAGGGGGGCGGCGGTCCGCCCGCGTGGGCGCTGCCGGGGGCGTACGCGCAGCTCGACGGCGTCCGGGTGGCCTCGCCGGTCGAGCGGCAGGAGGGCGGGGTCTCGGTCGCCTCCGGGTCGGCCGACCTGCTGGCGGTCGACGCGGACACGGCAGCCGGCGTGGTCCTGCTGCGCCCGGACCTGGCGCCGGCGTCGCTCTCGGAGATGATGGCCGCCCTGCGCGCCTTGCGGCCCGACCCGGGCATGACCCAGCTCCCCACCGGCACCACCTACCTGCGAATCACCCCGCGGCTCAGCATCGTGGCGATCAGCCAACTCCACCTCCGACTCGGGCCGAGCCCCTCCAGCGCGAGCACCGCCGAGCCGCCGACGCCGCTGGACCCGGCCTCTCTCACGGGAGTCCAGCTGAGCGTCAGCGCGATCGTGCGCGACACGGTCGGGCTCCTCACCCGTGTCACCTCCTCCCCGGTCGCCGTGGAGGGAACGTCGCCCGCGGTCACCCTTCCGCTGGCGGACGTCGTCGCGACCCGGACTGCGGCTTCGGGAGCCGGGGGCGTGGGGACCGGCGGTCTCGCGACCGGCGCCGCAGCGCTCGACGGGCCGCTGGAGCTCGCCGGCCTGCAATTCGACCTCTGGCTGCCGGACAACACGGCCCTGACCGACGGATCGCTGGGGTTCGCGGCGATCGCCGCGGGCCCGTCGCCTGACGGCCCGTGGACCGACCTGGCGGTGCCCCCGAGCGGCTGGGCCGCTAGCCTTGCCCAGGGCGCGCAGGTGCCGAACCGACTGCCCGCGGCCGCCGTCCGGGGCTCTTCCGCGCAGATCGCGAGCGCGGGGAGCCGGAGCCTGGTGTTCGGCAACGGCACCCGGCTGCGGGCCGCGAGGCTCACGTTCGTGCCCGCAGGGCTCGCCGCCGACCGAGCGCCGGTGCCGGTCATCGCCAACCGCGCATTCCAGTCGGCCACCGCCACAGCGCCGGGCGACACCATCGACGGCACCGTCGACGGCACCGCCGCCACCCTCGAGGTCGCCGCCGTGGTCGACGCCTTCCCCACCACCGACCCGACGAAGCCCCTGGTGGTCCTCGACGAGCCGACGCTCGGCCTGCTCCGGCTCGTCGGGGCGAACGACCCTCGCAGTCCCGACGAGTGGTGGATCGCGGTCGCCGACGGCCGCTCCGAGGCGGTGGCCGCCGCCCTCCGGGCCGGCCCGTTCAACAGCGCCCAGGTCGTCACCGCGACCGACCTCGCCACCGGGTTCAGCAGCGACCCTGTCGCGGTCGGCACGCTCGGCGCGCTCGCGATCGGGTTCATCGCCACGGGCCTGCTGGCCGTGCTGGGCCTGGTCGTGAGCACGGCGGTCTCGGCGCGAGAGCGGCGGACGGAGTTCGCGCTGCTGCGCGCCCTCGGCCTCTCGGGCAAGCAGCTGTCGAGCTGGCTGTGGCTCGAGAACGGCAGCCTGGCCCTGGTCAGCCTGCTCGCCGGGACGGGCCTCGGCCTCCTCGTCGCCTGGCTGGTCCTGCCGTTCGTGACGACCACGCAGGCAGCTGCGGCGCCCGTGCCGCCCGTGGTCGTCGAGGTGCCCTGGGACCGCGTCCTCGAGCTCGACGCCGCGTGCGCGCTGGCCGTGGCCGGTGCGCTCCTGGCGATCAGCCGCCTGATGCGTCGGCTCGGGCTGGCCAACGTGCTCCGGGCGGGGGAGGACTGAGCGTGCGGACGGCACCGGAGCCGCGCGCATCGGGCCGCGCGCTGCCCCTCCCGGCGATCGTGCCCGCGGCAGGCCTGCTCCTGCGCCGACTGCGCAACGAGCGCGGGATCGCGGCGCTGCTGTTCGTCGTCGTCGCCGCGACCTGCTTCCTGTTCGCGGCGGCGCCTCGGATGTTCAACGAGGCGTCCGACGGCGGCCTGAGGGCCGTCGTCAGGGCCGCCACGCCGGTCCAGCGGAACGTCACCCTGGCCGAGGTGGCGACGAGCACAACGCACATCGGGCCGGGCGTGGCCGCCGTCCGCGCCGAGGGGGACCGGCTGGCCGGCCAGCTCCCGCCCGCGCTCACGGCCCTGATCGCGGAGCGGTCGGTGCGCATCACCTCGCTCCTGTTCGCGGTGACACAGCCGCCGAGCTATGAGACCTCCATCGCGCTGCGCTACCAGGACGGGCTCGCCCAGGCGAGTCGCCTGGTGGCGGGGCGCTGGCCGGTCAGCACGGGCGCCGTGCTGCCCGCCCCCCACTGGTACACCGGGACGTCCGGCGCAGGCTCCTCGACCCAGGCTCCGGTGCGCTTCGAGGTGGCCGTGTCGGCGGCTGCGGCAGCAGACACCGGCCTGGCGGTGGGCGACCGGCTGGCCGTCACGCTGGACACATCGGACCCGATGCTCAGCTCGGCCTACCTCCGGATCGTCCCGACCGAGCTCGACGTGGTCGGCCTGTTCGAGCCGCTCGACCCGGCTTCCGCGTACTGGACCGCCGACGGCAGCCTGCTCTACGCCAAGCAGGTGGGTACCGAGACGCACCCGAGCGCGCAGGTCACGGCCGCCATCTCCGCGGACGCGTATCCGGGCCTCGCGGCGAGCGGCCTGCCGCTCCACGACGAGTGGCAGCTCGCGATCGACCCGCAGCGCCTCAACGCGGGGCAGCTCGACGAGCTCCGCGCCGAGCTGCTGCGCCCGCCCTTCTGGGCAGGCTCCGAGCTGGGCCTGCCCGACACGCCCGTGATGCGCACCGGCCTCCCGGCGATCCTCGACGCGTACGCGACGATGCGCAACCGGTCGGCATCGCTGCTCACGCTCGCCGCCATCGGGCCGCTTGCCCTCGCCGGCGCCGTCCTCGCCATGCTCGCCATCCTGGCCGTGACGCGCCGACGCGCCGGAGAGGCGCTCGCACGCGGCCGAGGGGCCTCAGGCGCGCAGGTGCTGGCCATCGCCCTCACCGAGGGCGTCCTGGTGGCCGGCCTGGCCGGCGCCTCCGGCCTGCTCGCCGCGGTGCTGGCGGTCCCCGCCCGGGCGAGCGCCCTCTCGCCGCTCCTGGTGCTCGCCATCGGAGGCGGCACGGTGGTGCTCCTCGCGGGAACGAGCTGGATGCTGGCGTGGCGCCCGCTCGACGGCGCGGACGGCGATGCGCCGCGGACGCGCCGCGCGGCGCCGCGACGGCTCGTCCTCGAGCTCACCATCGTGTTCATCGCCGTCGCGGGAGCGGTGCTCATCCGCGAGCGGGGGCTGGCGGTCCCCGAGGGAGGCGGGAGCACGACCGTCATTGCGACGGCCGGCAGCGCAACGGCCGTCAATCCGCTGCTGTCCGCCATCCCGCTGCTGTGCGGCCTGGCCGCGGGGATCGTGGCCGTGCGCCTCTACCCGCTGCCGGTGCGGGCGCTCGGCTGGCTGGCCTCCCGGCGACGAGACCTCGTGCCCGTGCTCGGGCTTCGCTCCATCGGGCGACACCGGGCCGCCGCCAGCCTCGCCCTGCTCGTGCTCATGATGACCGCGGCGTCCGGCGCGTTCGCCTCGGTCGTTGCCACCAGCATCGCCCGGGGACAGGTGGTGGCGTCCTACCGGGACGTGGGCGCCGACTATCGGATCGAGCGGACTGGTACGGGCGCGCTGGACAGCTCGCTGGCCCCATCTGCGATCGCCGGCGTCGAGGCCGCGGCGCCCGGGATCGAGGAGGCATCCGCGCCGTTCAGCAGCCAAGTGAGCCAACGGGCCTCGATCAGCGTGGTGGTGATCGACCCGCAGGCGTACGCGACGGTCGTGGCGGGCTCGGCCGACGAGCCGTCCTGGCCGGCCGGCTTCCTCCTCGAGGCGCCGGCCAGCAGCGCGTCAGGCACCACCGCCGCGGCCCCGGGGAGCGCGGCCAACCCGATCCCTGCGATCCTGTCCCGCCGCGTGCCCGACCAGACGGTCTCCCTCGCGCCCGGCGCCACCTTCCACATGACGGTTCTCGGCCACGACCTCGTGTTCCGGCTCGTGGAGCAGCGGGCCGCCTTCCCCGGGATCGGGGACGTTCCGTTCGCGCTGGTGCCGCTGGGCTGGGTGCGGGCGGCGACGGACGCGCCGGACCTGCCGCCGACCGTCCTCTGGGTGCGGGCGGGCCCGGCCGCCCAGGCCTCACTGGCGGCCGCCGTCGAGGCCGCGGGGTCGACGCGACTCGTGTCGCGGTACGACGCCCTCGCCAGCCTCCGCGACGCACCGCTCGCGGCCGCCACGGCCACCGGCTTCGACCTGGCACTGGTCGTCGCCGCCGTGTTCATGGCGATCGCCATCGTGGGCACCGTCATCCTCTCGGCCGCCCGCCGGAACCAGGACCTCGCCTACCTGCGCACGCTCGGGGTGACCGCGCGCCAGGCGCTGCTGCTCACGCTCATCGAGCAGGCGCCGCCGGTCCTGATCGCGCTCGTCCCCGGCCTGGCGCTGGGCGTCGGGGTCGCGGAGCTGCTCGAGCCGGGCCTCGGGCTGGCCGTCTTCGAGGGCATCGAGGGCCTGCCGCTCGCGGTGGACCCGGCGTCGCTCGTGGCGCTGGGCGCGGCCCTGCTGGCGCTGGTGGCCGCGGCAGTGGTGGCCGGGACCTGGCTCTCGCTCAGCGTCCGGGCGGCAGACGCACTCCGGATCGGCGAGCATTGACATGGATGGAGACCGCATGAACCAGCCCGTGTCGCGTGAGTCCGCGCCGCAGCGACCCGGCGTGCCCCCCGGCGGCGGCGCCCCCGGGGGCAGGGGCCCGCGCACCGCCTCGGCGCCGTCCCGCCATGCCGATCCCGCCGACGCGCTCATCGTGTGCGACAACCTCGTGAGGATCTATGCGGTCGCGAACCTCGAGGTCGTCGCCCTCCAGGGCCTCGACCTGCTCGTGGACCGGGGCGAGTTCGTGGCCCTGGTCGGCTCGTCGGGCAGCGGCAAGAGCACGCTGCTGAACATCCTCGGCGGGTTCGACGTGCCGACGGCCGGGCGGGCGGTGGTGGCGGGCCACGTTCTGGGCGGCATGGGCCGCCGCGAGCGGACGGCCTACCGGCGGCGCGTCGTCGGCTTCGTCTGGCAGCAGACGGCCCGCAACCTGTTCCCCTACCTCACGGCACGCCAGAATGTCGAGCTCCCGATGACCCTCAACGGCACCGGCCGCCGCCAGCGCGCCGAGCGGGCTGGCGCCCTCCTCGCACAGGTCGGACTGACGGCACGCGCCGACCACCGGCCCGAGGCCCTCTCCGGCGGCGAGCAGCAGCGCGTCGCGATCGCCGTGGCGCTCGCCAACGATCCGGCGGTGCTGCTGGCCGACGAGCCGACCGGCGAGCTCGACACGGCCAGCGCACACGAGGTGTTCGACCTCCTGCGGACCGTGAACCGCGAGCTGGGAACGACGATCGTCGTCGTGACCCACGACCAGCTCGTGAGCGACCAGGTGAGCCGCGTGATCGCGATCCGCGACGGGAGGACGAGCAGCGAGACGCTCCGTCGACACGGCGCCCCCCACCACGGGGACAGCCACGTCATCAGCGAGGAGTATGCGGTCCTCGACCGGGCGGGGCGCCTGCAGCTGCCGCCCAGCCACGTCGAGGCGCTGGGCCTCGAGCGCCGGGTCCGCCTCGCGCTCGAGCCCGACCACATCAGCGTGTGGTCGGATCGGGCGCCCGCGGACGACGAGGGGGCCGAGGAGCTGGCGGCCGGCGGGGCCCGCGAGGCCGCTGGGCCCGGGGACGAGGGCGAGGGGGGCGAGCGATGACCGACGTCCGACCGGCGATGCCGTCGGGGCCCGCGGCCGACGCCGCGCCATCCGCGCCCATGGTCGAGACGACCGAGCTCGCCCGCGACTACCGCACCCAGGGCGGCACCGTCCATGCCCTGCGCGACGTGACCCTCCGAGTGGGCCGAGGCCAGCTGGTCGCCATCCGGGGTCGATCCGGGTCGGGCAAGACGACCCTCCTCTCACTCGTCGGCGCCCTGGACCGGCCGACCCGCGGCAGCGTCGTCGTGGACGGCCTGCCGGTGTCGGAACTGGCCGAGTCCGCGCTCGTGGACTTCCGGCGGCGGCGCGTCGGGTTCGTGTTCCAGACGTTCGGCCTGCTGCCCATCCTGTCCGCCGCCGAGAACGTCGAAGTCCCCATGCGCCTCGTGCAGACCGGGCCCCGCGAACGCGATGAGCGCATCCGCGAGCTGCTCGACCTCGTCGGCCTCGGAGGGCGCGGCGAGCACCGGCCCTACGAGCTCTCGGGCGGCGAGCAGCAGCGCGTCGCGATCGCCCGCGCGCTCGCCAACCGTCCCGCGCTCCTGCTCGCCGACGAGCCCACCGGGCAGCTGGACTCCCTCACCGGGCGCAGCATCATGGCCCTCATCAGCCACCTCGTCCGGAGCGAGGGCGTGACCGCGATCGTGGCGACCCACGACCCGATGCTGATCGACCTCGCCGACCGCGTCGTCGAGCTGCGGGACGGCCAGGTCGTGGACGGAGGCGGCTGAGCCGTTCTCCCGCCACGGCCCCGACCGCCGCGCAGTGCCGTCCCGCGCGACCTCGCCTCGGCCCGAGGCTGCGGAGGCCGAGCCCGATCAGCGTGGGCCTGCGCGACCGCACGACGCCGCCAGCCCGCCGCTGAGGCACCTCGAGCGGGGGTTCCGCCCGCCGAGCTGGACATCGCGCTCGCGACGGCCTCGGGCGGCCTCAGCCGGTCGTCGACGCGCCCGCCCCGGTCACGGCCGGATCACCGTCCCGTCCGCGCGCCGGATCTCGGGCCAGGCGCCGTTGTAGGCGTGGTCCGGGAACGGGTACTTCGCGGCCGCCGCCTCGTCGATGTCGATGCCGAGGCCCGGCCGGTCGTCGGCCCACATGGCGCCGTCGCGGATCTCCGGGCAGCCCGGGAAGACCTCCCGCGTCCGCTCCGGGAACAGGTAGGCCTCCTGGATCCCGAAGTTGCTCGCGGCGAGGTCCAGGTGGAGGTTCGCGGCGTGCCCGACGGGCGAGACGTCGCCCGGCCCGTGCCACGCCGTCCGGACCCCGAGCACCTCCGCGAAGGCCGCGAGCTTCCGGGCCGGCGTGATCCCGCCGATGTCCGAGATGTGCACCCGGATGAAGTCGATCAGGCGGTCCCTGATGAGCGGCACGTACTCGGCCTGGCTGACGTACAGCTCGCCCATCGCGAGGGGCGTGCTGACCTGCGGCCGGAGCAGGCGGAAGTACTCCTGGTCCTCGGGCGCGAAGACGTCCTCGAGGAAGAACAGCCGGTACGGCTCCAGGTCCTTGGCCAGCTGGACCGCCATGATCGGCGGCACCCGCTCATGCACGTCGTGCAGGAGCTCGACGTCATCGCCGACCCGGGCCCGGATCGCCTCGAACATGCGCGGGACGACCCGGCAGTACGGCCCGGGCTCCCAGGGGTTCTGGTGCCTCGCCAGCCGATCCGCGGCCGCCTCCCGCGTGCCCGTCGCTGACGGGTCGGCGCTGCCGCGTCCGTAGGTCGCGTAGCCGGGCACGTCGATCTGGCACCGGATGTGGCGGAAGCCGTCAGCCATGAACGCGCGGACCCGGTCCTCGAGCTCGTCCACGTCCCGGCCGTTGGCGTGGACGTAGACGTCGGCCGCCCGGCGAACCCGCCCGCCGAGCAGCTGGTACACCGGCATCCCGGCCCGCTTGCCCTTGATGTCCCACAGGGCCTCGTCCACGCCCGACATGGCGTTGTTGAGCACCGGGCCGCCGCGCCAGTACGAGCTGACGAACGACGCCTGCCAGATGTCCTCGATGTCGTCCGGGTCCCGGCCGACGAGGAACGGCTTGAGGTAGTGCTCGATCGCGGCCACGACTGCGAGCGGGCGCTGGGTGAACGTGGCGCAGCCGACGCCGTACAGCCCCGCGTCGCTGGTCTCGACCTTCACCACCACGAGCCGGATGCCGTCGGGCGCGGTGCAGATCGCCTTGACGTCGGTGATGGTCACCGGCGGCAGGCTGGAGCACGGCTCCCAGGGCCGGACGTCCCCGGACCCTGCGCGGGGATCAGCGGTCTCCGACATCACGCCTGCCCTCCTGGCTTGCCGGGAGCCTGTCGGCCCCGGGCGATCGTGGTCAACGCGGCTCCGGCCGCCACGGCGTCGCTGCCGGCCCGGTCACGCCGGGCTCGACGACGAACAGGCCGCCCGCGAGCGGTTCGCGCGCGAGGGCGTCCTCGGCGAGCCCGACCCGCGCGGTCGTGATGAACAGCGTGGATCCGTCCGGCCCACCGAAGGCGCAGCTCGTGACCTGGCTGGCCGGCACCCGCACGACCGTGTCGAGGCGGCCGTCGGGGGTGTAGCGGTGGATGGCCCCGCCGCCCCACAGGCCCACCCACAGCGCCCCCGCGTCGTCGACGCACAGGCCGTCCGCCTTGCCGGCCGTCTCCTGCAGCCAAACGCCCGGGCGGCGGGCCGAGAGCTCCCCGGTCGCCGGCTCGTAGTCGAACGCCCAGATGCAGCGGTCTGCCGAGTCCGCCAGCCACATTGTGCGGCCGTCCGGACTCCAGCCGAGGCCGTTGGAGACGGTCAGCCCGTCTACCGCGGGCGTTGCGGTCAGGCCCGGGTCGAGCCGGTACAGCGCTCCCGTCCCGGGCGACATGCCGGACGAGACCGTGCCCGCCCACGCCCGTCCCGCCGGGTCGCACTTGGCGTCGTTGAAGCGCAGGTTTGGCCGATCCGCCAGCACGTCCAGCAGCGCCGTCCTCAGGCCGTCGGCCCCGCGCCGGCCGAAGCCGAGCGCATCGGCGAGCAGCCAGCCGCCCTCGTCGGCGGGCATCGCGGCCCCGACCGCGTGGCCGATCTCGAACGCGGCCCGCCCCTCGCCGGAGCCCGCGGTCAGGTACACGACGCCAGTCACGATGTCCACCCAGACCAGGCCGCCCTGAACCGAATCCCACTGGGGCGCCTCGCCGAGCGAGGCCCGGGCATCGACCAGCAGCGAGGCGTCGAGGTTCCTGGGCACGATCCGCACTACCTCCGGGTTCCGGCCGGGTCAGCCATCCGTGGCTCGCCTGGCCAGGGCGGGATCGAAGTCCCGCACGGCCTCCTCCCACAGGATCTCGGCCTGGAAGTGGAGCAGGTCGCGCGCCCGGGAGAGGTCGAACGGCGCGGTCCGGCCGGGAAAGGCCTGCCGCCGCGGCACGTCTGGGTGATAGGCGGCGATCAGCTGCTCGGTCGGGTACGGCGCCAGGGTGTTGGGGGCGGCGACCGTGACGACGTGGCAGCCCGCCGGCGGTTCGGTCAGCGCCAGGACACAGGCCCTCGCCGCGTCGCGGGTCTCGAGGTACGTCCAGAACTCCCGTGCCGCGGTGCCGAACCCGGGATCGGCCGCGATCCGCTCGGCACGCCTCGGGATCGTGTCGCCGATGCCGCCCAGGAACGGCAGCCGGAGGGCGACCACGTTCATGCCGTGCCGCTTGGCCATGAACTCGGAGGTCAGCTCGTCGACCTGCTTGGAGTGGGCGTAGGGGTCCTCGACCTGGAGCGGGACCTGCTCGTCGATCGGCAGGTAGGCCGGATGGCGCATCACCGGCGAGAAGGTCAGGCCGAGGACCGAGTAGCTGCTCGAGACGACAGCCCGGCGGACCCCCGCCTGGCCGGCCTGCTCGAGCACCGTGAACGTCCCCGTCACGTTGCCGCAGAAGACGGCCTCGGCGGTGCCCATCATCGGCGCCTTGAGCGCCGCGCAGTGGACGACGGCGTCCGCCCCCTCGACCGCATCGCGGACGAATGCCGCGTCGGCCATGTCGCCGACGACGACACGGTCGGCCTCCACCTCGCCCGGCCGGTGGAGCATCGCCGTCACCCCGACGCCGAGCCCCCGCAGCTGGTCCATGACCGCCCGGCCCAGCAGGCCGGCAGCACCGGTGACCAGGACGTGATGGGGGAGCGGGCCGGCGGGTCTGTCCACGGGGCGGAACCTCCAGTCTGCAGGTAGGGGTGTCGCGCCACGCGTCTGCGCGCCGGCCCCGGGGCCAGGACGCACACGCCAACTGGTCGTGGGAGCGCTCTCACGCACCTCGAACACGATGGTGCAGGGAACGGCCGGGACTCGCCGCCGCGGTCGAGGGCGCACCCTGGCGCGCGTCGCGCCCCGAACGAGGATCGTCCGGGCCGACGCCCTCGAGGGTGCGGCTGTGTCGTAGCCACCGATGGCCGCCCGCTACTGACGGGGTTCGTGACAAAGAGTCCTTGATCTCCGAATTGCGGCCGCCGACCATGCTTGCGCCTCGTGGTGGTGGCGGTCGCAGCGTGTCCGCGCAGACCGCCCGGGGATGGGGAGACCCTCCGGTGGGCCGATCGGGACATGGTCGCGTCACCAATGGCGGGCCACCTGCAGGGCGTCCCGGGAGGGTGGGGATGCGAGCCTTCGTCGTGGGTCTTCTCGCCGCGACGCTCTTGGCGGGGACACTCGGGACCGCCGCCTCGGCGACAACCTCGGTCGGGCAGGGCGCGTACGCGTACGCGTCATGGCTGACCGGCCCATTCTGGTTCGGCAGTCACGCGGACGCTCATCAGCAAGTGTCGATCAACCTCTCTGAGCAGCGCACCCTGGGCTCCGCGAATCGATCGAGCTCGCGTTGTTTCTGGGTCACATCCACGATCTACGTACCAGAGCCGAGTGGCGTGGCCGGCGAGCTGCTCCGACAGACAGCGGCATACGACTGCTCCGCGGGCGACGCACACTTCTCCCCGTCGCTCGACGCGGCGTCGCTCCAGGCGATCACCGTCCCAACCTTCACCTGGACATGGACGGATGGCGTGGTCTCGCAGCCGGTCCCCGGATCCATGACCGTTGCCTTCGAGGCGACAGCGACTGGACGATTGGAGCCGTTTCGCGAGCTCTCGTGCCAGCCGGAGGACCTGCCTCAATGCGCGAACACCGTCACCCGAACGCGACCCGCAACGGCCAGTCTCTGGATCGATGGAGTCGCCCTCGAGTCGCCGACGTTCGCCGCCATCGGCTGGGGTCTCGGGGTCTTCCGGGACGCGATGCCCGGTGTTCCGCGTGGCGACGGCGCCGACATGATCATGGGATCGGGCGTTCGCAACAACACGACCTTCGACTTTCGCGTCGTCATCAGCCCATCCGGGAGTACCTCAGGGCGCTTTGAGTCCACTCTGATGTCCAACACGGGTTTCCCGGTCGCCGGGGATGTCGATTGCGGTTGGGTGAAGGGCAACGTCGGCGTCTTTGGCGGCCAGATCGAGGGCGCCGATCCTGCCTCCCTCGACAGCCACTTCACGATCATGGTCAGTGACGGTCCCGACGGCATGATCATCGGGAACGGTCAACCGGACTGCGGCACGGACGGCTTCGGAGTGCCGGACAGCCTGCCGATCTCTTCCGGCGACATCGTGGTGATCGACCGCTGAGTCGGGCCTGTTCGCCGAGCGGCTCCAGGGGTGGGAGGACTTCCGCAACTTCGACCGCCCGCACCGTTCAGGCCGGCGGCGGCCAGACTCCATCTGGGAGACTGCACCTGAAGACCGGGCCACGGTGTGACCAGACATCGTCAGTTGCACAGTGGCGCGCCCGGCGGGCGTCGGGCGCGCGAGAACAACAACACCACCGACCTGCGGTCTCGGGCTTGGCGAGACCGCCAACGCGCCGCGCTCAGGCCAAGGTGACCACGACGTTGCCGCGCTTGTGGTCCGCCTCCACGTACCGGTGGGCCTCCGCGATCCACTCCAGCGGGTAGACGCGATCCACGACCGGCTCGATCACGCGGTCGTCGGCCAGCTGCGCAAGGCGGGCGAGGTCGGAGGCCGGGAAGTCCGGGGTGCCGTCGTCGACCGACACATACCTCCCGCCCGGGGCCAGCGCTCGCCGGCAGGCCGCCTTAAGCGCGGACGTTCTGCGCTTTCCGACCGCGTCCAGCACGAGATCGAACGCCATCCCGGCCGGCAGCGCGTCGCTGCTCGTGTAGTCAAGGACCCGCGTCGCACCAAGGGACGCCACGAGGTCGGCGTTCGCGGGGCCGCAGACCCCGACCACGTCGGCACCCGCGTGCGTCGCCAGCTGCACCGCCGCGGTCCCGACGGCCCCGGAGGCTCCGTAGACCAGCACGCGCTGCCCAGGGCCGAGCCGGCCCCGCCGCAGGTAGTGGATGGCCATCATGCCGCCGTAGAGCATCGCCGCCGCATCCTCGTCCGAGGCATTGGCAGGAGCCGCAGCGACGGTGCTGTGCTCCTTCACGCAGGCGTACTCCGCGTAGGCACCGAACCGGAGCTTGGTGAACGCCCACACGCGCTCGCCCGCCCGGAACGCCGTGACGGCGCTGCCCGTCTCCACGACTTCGCCGGCCAGGACCAGGCCGAGGATCGGCTGCCTCGGGCGACGAAGGCCGACGAGGAGCCGGAACGGGACCTGGACGGCCAGGGGCGACCGGCGGACGCCGCTCCGCACGTACCAGTCACTGGAGTTGACGCTCGAAGCCCGCACCCGCACCAGGATCTCGTCGGCGGCAGGGACGGGTCGGGGCACGTCCGCGATCCGGAGGACCTCAGGGGGGCCGTAGCGCCGGCACACGGCAGCCTTCATGGTGATCATGCCGCCGTTGCCTGCACGCTGGCGGCGAGGTCGGCCTCGACCAGCGCGCCGTGCGCGACCGTGCCTGCAGGGCGGAACCCCTTGGCGATCAGCCAGCCGGCCATGACCATCTCCTGCACGCCGATGGGGAGCGCGAGGAGGACCTGGGGCGGCGACATGGGCTCGACGACGCCGGAGAGGACCAGGACCACCGAGACCACGAGTGATGCGATCGCCACGAGTCCCCAGGCCGACAGCCAGCGCGGGACGAGGCGCGACCGGTAGAACAGCCAGTAGTACATGGTGGCCCCAACGGCGAACGCCAGGACCCCGACCTGGCCCAGCGCCTCGCGCGCCGCGAGCACGAGCGCCGCCGCCCCCGTGAACGCCGCCTGATCACCGCTCGTGACAGCCTGCTTGCCAATGGCCACCAGGATCAGCAGGCACACGGGGATCCCGAGGTAGAACGCCCCCTCGATGAGCCGGAAGCCGACGGACCCGAGCGCCAGCCCCTCGCCGTGCCGGCGCAGGACCGGGTACATCGCGATGGCGATCCCGGCAGCCGCGGCGGCCCCGACGAACAACAGCAGGGCGCCCAGCGCGATCCGGGCCTCATTCGCCGAGACGGCAGCCAAGGGATCGGCCGCACCCAGCACCGGCGTCAGGAACGCCACCCTCGAGATCACGTCTGCCACCGTCGCGACGATGAACAGCACGCCGGCGGCGGCCGCCGGCTTCCGGTACGCATCCATCCTTGTCTCCTTCGTCGCGGGCGTGCCGCCCGTGTGCCCATCACGCTAGGGAGAGGGTCCCGCCCCGCCATCGGGGGAATTCGTGATCCGATCGTGAGCGCGTGGTGATCGATGGCCCGGCAGCGCCCGTCGCCACCCGTGTACCGTGCTGGCAACCATGGCCAGGCCCCTTCGCCGCCCCGGCAATCTCCCGGCCGAGGCGTCCAGCTTCATCGGCCGTCGCCACGCGCTCGGAGAGCTGCGGACGAAGCTCGCTGCCGCCCGCCTGGTCACGCTCGTCGGCCCGGGAGGCGTCGGCAAGACGCGGCTCGCCATCCGGGGCGCCACCGAGCTGGCTCGGGCGTTCCCGGGTGGCGCACACCTCGTGGAGCTGGCCGACGTGCGGGACCCGGGGCTCGTCCCGAATGCCGTTCTCGCGGCGCTGGATCTGCGCGACCAGGCGGCGACCGGCCCACGCGCCGTCGTGCTCTCCTACCTGAAGGACAAGGAGCTGCTCCTGCTCGTCGACAACTGCGAGCACCTGCTCGATGCCGCCGGCGCGCTGGTGTCCGACATCCTCAGGGTGGCACCGGGCGTGCGGGTGATCGCCACCAGCCGCCAGCCGCTCGCGGTGCCCGGTGAGCATCTCCTGCCGGTCCCGCCACTCGAGCTGCCGCGTGCCGCGCCGGATGAGCCGCTCGAGCTGCTGCGCCTCAACGAGTCGGTCGAGCTGTTCGTCGAGCGGGCCTCGGCGGCATCGGGCGGGTTCGTGCTCTCAGACGCCAACCGGGGGGCGGTCATCGAGGTGTGTCGCCGTCTCGACGGCCTGCCGCTCGCCATCGAGCTCGCCGCCGTGCGGACGCGGGTCCTCGCGGTCGAGCAGATCCGGGACCGCCTGGCCGACCGCTTCGGCCTGCTCACGGGTACGGGACGCGGGACGCTGCCCCGGCATCAGACGCTGCGCCTGGCCGTCGAGTGGAGCCACGACCTGCTGACGCCCGACGAGCGGACGCTCCTGCGGCGCATGTCCGTGTTTGCCGGTCGGTTCACGCTCGACGACGTCGAGGCCGTGTGCGCCGCCGGCGACGTCTCGCGGCGGGACGCGCTCGACCTCGTCGCATCGCTCGTGGACAAGTCCCTGGTGGCAGCCGACGTGGCACGGGGTGTTGCCTGCTACCGCCTCCACGAGACCATGCGCGAGTTCGCCCGGCTCCAGTTGCGCGACGCCGGCGAGGAGGCCGCCGTCGAGGGTCGCTGCGAGTCGTATTTCGTCGCTCGGTGTCAGAGCGGCTGGGAGGACCCCCAGTACGACCTCGGAGCATGGCTCGACTGGCTGGACCTCGAGATCGACACCATCCGGTCCATCCTGCGGCACTGCATCGACCGTGGCGACGGGTCGCTCGGACTGGGCCTCGCCTTGTCCCTGCGGGGGTTCTGGGCCACGCACGCCACGACGGAGGGTGTGCGCTGGCTGGACCAGCTCCTCGAGCTGGGCGTGGCGCACCAGGATGCGCAGGCCCGAGGCGAGTACCTGCGCGGGTTCCTCCACGTACTGCTCGTGGACCCGATCGCGGCGATGCCGTCCCTCGAGCGCGCGGTGGCGGCGGATCGCGCAGCCGGCCGGGACGGCGCGCTCGTGGCCTCTCTGTCGATGGCCTCGGTCGCGGCGAACATGGCGGGCGACCCGTCCACTGCCGGGCGCCTCATCGACGAGGCCCAAGGCGTTTCGGGCCTCGTCGAGGACAAGGGCGCTGCCCAGGCCCTGCTCCAGGCACGGGCGCTCGCTGGGTTCTTCGCGGGTGACGTGGAGGCGGCGACGGCAGCATCGCTCGAGGGCATCCGGCTCAGCCGGGAGGTGGGGGACCTCTACACGCTCAAGGTCTGGCTGCTGAACCTCGGGACGGCCGCGCTCGTCGCCGGGGATCTGGGCGCTTCGGCGTCGCTGCTGGCCGAGGCCATCGAGCTCGCGTACCGGTTGGACGACCGCGTGCAGCTGGCGTATCTGCTCGAGGCTGCGGGCTGCCTCAAGGCGGGAGCGGGGAATGAGCCGGTGGCGGCCCAGCTGCTGGGCGCCGGGGAAGCGATGCGCACCGGGGCCGGCGCGCACGTCATGCCGTTCCTCGCGCCCCTGGTGGAGCGGGCGGCCGCGTCCGCGAGGACGGCGCTGGGTGGCGGCCGGTACCAGGCGGCCCGCGACGCGGGGGCTCGCCTGGACCGGGACGCAGCGGTGCGGCTCGCCCTCGGCGGGTCGATGGACGTCGCAGCGGCGCCGTCCGCGCGCGCCGCCGGAGGACCGCTCTCGCCGCGCGAGCAGGAGGTCGCCCGGCTCGTCGCCGACGGCCTGACCAACAAGGAGATCGGCGCGCGCCTGTTCATCTCCGAGTACACCGTGGACACGCACGTCCGCAGCATCCTGAACAAGCTCGGGTTCGACTCACGAGCACGGATCGCCGCCTGGATCGCATCGTCGAGGGAGTAGCCACTCAGGTCGGGCGCGATTGGCTGACCGATCTGCCGCCGATGTCGCGACGCGGGGCCGTGGCGCGCCCGGAGGGATCCGAGCGCACGCTGCCAACTACTGTGGCCGACGGTGTTGACGAACTCGTCAACGTTCTTCGAGCCGCGTCGCAGATGGCCAGTCGGACGGCCCGCTTGGGGATCAAGCGCGGAGGCTGCGCCGCGACAGTCGTCGTGGCAGCAGGACCCAGGCGTCTAGCCGCGGGCGCAGACTGCGCGCCGGCGCCGCCGAGGACATCGAACGATCGATGCTCCGAGCACACTCCGCAGGCGGCTGGCTGCGCGACGTCGACCTACCCGGCGGCCGCCGGACTCTCTTGGTCGTCGTGCCAGAAGCCCGCGAGGGCATCGGCCACCGCCTGCTGCTCGGCCGGCGTGAGCCGGCCGCCGAACTCGCGCTCGATGACGCGCATGTGCTCGACGAACGCGCGGTCGTGTCGCCTCCGCCCTTCGGGTGTCAGGACGACTCTGACGCCGCGTCGGTCGCCGGGGACCGGCTCCCGGCGGACGAGCCCCGCCGCCTCGATGCGATCCACCAGCCGCGTGAGGCCGCTCCGCGTGAAGAGCGATCGCTCTTCGAGTTCCTGCATCCGCAGCCCGTTGCCGGGGGCGTCGTACAGCTGGGCCAGCACGTCGAGCCAGGCGATCGGAAACCCCTCGCGCTCAACGAGGTCGCGCTCGGCGATCCGCAGCACCTTGGCGTTCGCGAACAGCACGCCGCGCCAGGCATCGGCCCACCTTGTGGCGGGTCGAGTGGGGTCGTCGTTGTGCTCCATGGGCGGAGGGTACCACGGAATACTCTGCGCTCGCAATTACTGCAAGAGCATCTATTGACAAGACAGTAAGTGCGGTTACAGTAGGTGACAGGACCGACGGTGAGACGTCCCCCCCGCGGTCTTCGGCGACAGGAGCCACCATCATGGCCACGCTCTTCGTGCGACATCAGGCTGCCGACTACGCGGCATGGCGCCAGGTCTACGACGCCTTCCGGCCGAAGGCGAGGACGCTGGGCGTTCAGGCGGACGCCGTGTACCAGGCCGCCGACAACCCCAACGAGATCACGGTCACCCACGACTTCGCGACCCTCGAAGCGGCGCAGGCGTTCGCGGCCAGCCCCGAGCTGCGAAGCGCGATGCACGACGCCGGCGTTGTGGGGGCGCCCACCATCTGGTTCGCCCAGCGCGCCTGATCCGTGCTGATCTGAGGCCGCCTGCCCGTCTCGATCGGCGGGCGGCCGTCGGGGCCCCAACTTCCCGCCGGAGTCGCAGCCGCCCGGGCGATCAGCTCAGGGCGCCCTCGAACCTGGTGGACCAAGGAGACTCGAACCATGGCAACGTCCGGCAAGGTCCTGGTCACCGGAGCGACCGGCAACACCGGCCCGGGGCTCGTCTCCGCGCTCTGCGCGGCGGGTGTCGACGTGCGCGCACTGGTGCGCGACGAGGCGAAGGCGGGACCGCTGAAGGCCATGGGCGCCGAGGTCGTCGTCGGCGACCTGGACCGCCCCGAAACGCTGGAGCCGGCCATCGCCGGCGTCGACAAGGTCTACCTGCTGACGTGGAACGGGCCGACGCAGGCGCAGCAGGTCCACGACTTCATCCGCGTCGCGAAGCGCGCCGGGTCCCCGCACATCGTCCGCCATTCCATGTGGGGCTCGCCGCGCAGCCGGATCATCGGGCAGGGCGAGCAGGCCGAGGCCGAGATCGCGTCCTCCGGCCTGCCCTGGACGATGCTCAAGCCCACCTTCTTCATGCAGAACACGATGATGGCCGCCCCGACGATCGCGAAAGACGGCGTCATCTACTGGGACATGAAGGACGGCCGGCTCGGCATGATCGACGTCCGGGACATCGTCGACGTCGCCGTGTCCGTGCTGACCGGGGACGGGCACGAAGGCCAGAGCTATGTCCTGACGGGACCCGCGGCGATCTCGTTCTACGAAGTCGCGGCCACGTTCTCGGCCGTCCTCGGCAGGGAGGTCACCTATGTCCCGGTGCCGGGCGAGGCCTCGCTGCAGTCGATGATCGCGATGGGGTTCCCGGAGTGGGTCTCGCGCGGGTTCATCGAGCTGTCGGAGGGCTTCAGCGAGGGGTTCGCCAGCCAGGTCACGGGCAACGTGGCAACGCTGACGGGTCACCCGGCACGCTCGTTCGAGCAGTTCGCCCGCGACTTCGCGGGCGCCTTCAGGCGCGCTGCGGTCGCCTGACGTCGTGCGGCCGGTTCGTTCTGACATTCGCCGGCCCGGGTGCGAACCGTCCGGCCCCGGCAGGGTCCGAGAGGGTCACCGTGATACTGACCGAGACGCCCGATGAGCGCTGACCTTTCCGTCGGGACGTGGGCTGCAGTCCGGGATCGTCCGGACGGCCCGTCGTCGAGCGCCAGCCTCGTGATGGAGAGCCTGGCGGCCTTCCAGGCCGAGCCTTGCGTGTCGAGCTGGTACGGCTTCGTCGTGCGGCTGGGCCTCCTCGTCCATGCCTGGGAAGTTCACTGCCTGCTCGGGGATCGGGACCCGTTTCCGGTGGTCACGTCGCTCGCCCTGGCCGATGCCAGGCTGGGACGGGATGGCGCCGCCGGAAGCGAGGTTGGCTGAGCGGATTCTGCTCCGCTGCCACCGGGCGGCAGCGCGTCCAGGCGCTCCCGGGGGGTCCTTCAACAACAGGACGACGTTCAGCAACGCCACTGGCGGGCCCAGCCCGCCGAGGACAGCACCCAAGTCCACAACCAGCAAGTCGCCGTCGCGGCGCAGGAGTCACCCGATGTCAAGACAGATCCCGCGCATCCTCGTCACCCTCACCTTGGCCTTGGGGCTGAGCGCCGCCCTCGGCGCCTCCTCAGTCGGCGCTGCGAGCCTCCCGAGCGGCGAGCGCATCAACGGCCAGCTCTCGGTCGAGCCCGTCTACAACGACGCGACCGGGACGATCGCCTACGTGGCGACCCCAATGCACGCCCCCAACCCGGTCCACACGAACCCGAGCGCCTGGGCGCCGATCTACCTGCCGGTCTACCCGGTCGGCTCGACGGAGGGCGCCACGCTCAACTGCATGGGCGTGCTCAACTGCCCCGACCACGCCGGCCTCGTCGCCGGCGCAGCGGCCGCCATCATGCCCAGCGTCTACGGCGGCGGCGTCATCGGCCACGACCACCTGATCGCGGTGCCCGGCAGCGGAGGCGACTTCAACATCGCCTGGCAGCCGGTGCTCGTGCTGTTCACCAGCAAGGCTGCCGCGAACGAGCACCTCACCACGCTCGCCCAGATCACCGCCGCCGTCGGCCGCGGTGACCTCATCGAGATCTGGACGCAGAGCCTGACGTTCGACTGCGCGGTCGTGCCTGCGGTCGTCTACTGGAACGGAACTCCCGTCTCCTGACCGGCCCTTCGCAGATTTGGGACCCCCGCTCCGGCGGGGGTCCCTTCATGGCGGCGCCGAAGACAGCATCGCCCTCCACCTTCGCAAGCTCGAACTTCGCAGGGCGACGCCCGAGCAGCAGCGGGAGTTCGTGACGCTGCTCGTCGAGCGCGCGGTGGCGGCCGGCCGGAACGTACAGGAGGTCCGCTGGGTGCCGCCGGCGCGACCGTTCTTCGGAGCGGACGCGGCTGTTCTGGCCGGCGCGGCGGTTTTGGGATGGCGCGCCCGGAGGGATTCGAACCCCCGACACTCGGTTCCGAAGACCGATGCTCTGGTCCACTGAGCTACGGGCGCGCGGCCCCGGCATGATACCCGCCCGACGATCCGGCGCGGCACGATGGGGCCGGCTCGGGCACACTTCCGTGATGCGCCAGCACCGTCCTCGGATCCGCCAGCACGCGCATCCGATACGAAGCCCTCGCCGGCGCCGCCCCCGCATCGTCGCCACGGCAGCCGCAGCCGCACTGGTGCTGCTCGTGGCCGTCGCGATGGCGTGGCAGTCTCCGCCCGCGCAGCCCCGCGGCAGCGTCAGCGCCGAGACCGGGGTTCCCGCGTCGGGCTCCGCGCCGTCCGGAGCCCAGCTGCCCGGCGCCCTCAACCTGCAGCCGGCCGCCGACTCGCCGCAGGAGGCGCCGTCCGCGAGCGGGGCGCCAGACCCCGCGGCCGGAACCACCCGACCCGAGGCGCTCGGGGTCAGCCTCCCGACGGCCCCGGAGCCGCTGTCCCTCCTGACGGGCTACGTCTGGCCCATCGCGCACCCGCGGCTGACGCTGCCGTTCGGGCCGACGTCCTGGGGCACGCGCGTCGTGGACGGGCGCCTGTTCCACGACGGCGTGGACCTCGCCACGTTCTGCGGCGACCGGATCGTCGCGGCGCACGACGGCGTGGTCCTGGCCGCCGGTCGGCACTTCGACAACGAGATCGGCTGGGTGGGCGACCTGACGGCCTACTACAAGCTGCTCGACGCCAAGCAGATGTGGAATGACCTGCCGAACGTCGTGATCATCGACGACGGCAACACGTACCGCAGCGTGTACGCCCACTTCTCGAGGGTGGTGGTGCACGTCGGGGAGCATGTCCGGGCGGGCCAGCTGATCGGCTACGAGGGGATGACCGGGCACGCCACCGGCTGCCACCTCCACTACGGGATCTTCTCCCCGCTCGAGACGGCGACGTTCGGGATCGAGCCCTCCGTGGCGAAGAGCCTGCGGCTGCCCACTCGGGAGATTGCGCGCGTCGACCCGCTGCTGGTGCTCCCGTACCGCGCGGGCATCTCCGGGCCGACCGAGAACCTCGGCAGCGGCTGACGCGGCGCCGGTCCAGCCCGCCGAGGCGGCCAGAGCCCGGAGTGACGAGCCTCCCGGTTCGGCCGGGAGCGATGCCGAGGCAATCCTGCGGCTACACTCACGCTCTGTTGCGATGGCTTGGGAGGGCGTCCCCGTCGTGGTCTGTCCGAGCTGCGGCACCGAGAATCGCCCCGGCGCCAAGTTCTGCTCCGAGTGCGCGACCCCACTGGCCGCCGCGTGCCCCGAGTGCGGGACCAGCAATGTGCCCGGCGCCAAGTTCTGCTCCGAGTGCGCCGCCCCGCTGCGGTCCCGCCCTGCGGCGGGCTCGCCGGCGCCCAGGGCAGGCGGGGCGCCTGCCGGCCCACCCGCCGGGGCGGTCGGCGCCGCGTCCGCGCCGGTCGCCGAGCGCCGCCTCGTCTCGGTCCTGTTCGCCGACCTCGTTGGCTTCACCCCGCTCGCCGAGGGCCGTGACGCCGAGGAGGTCCGCGAGCTGCTGACCCGCTACTTCGACGCTGCAGCCGACGTCGTCGCCCGCTACGGCGGCACCGTCGAGAAGTTCATCGGCGACGCGGTCATGGCGGTGTGGGGGGTGCCGACCGCCCACGAGGACGACGCCGAGCGGGCCGTGCGCGCCGCCCTCGAGCTGGTGGACGCGGTGCGCGGTCTCGGGCCCGGCCTTCAGGCGCGCGCCGGCGTCCTCACCGGGGAGGCGGCGGTCACCATCGGCGCCGCCGGCCAGGGCATGGTCGCCGGCGACCTCGTCAACACCGCCGCCCGTCTGCAGGCGGCCGCGGCGCCGGGCGCTGTCCTGGTGGACGAGGCGACCTGGAGGGCCGCGTCCGGAGCGATCGCGTTCGAGGCGGCAGGGGCGCAGGCGCTCAAGGGCAAGGCAGCACCGATCCCCGCGTGGCGGGCACTGCGGGTCGTGGCCGAGCGGCGCGGCCGTGGCCGATCCGGCGCCCTCGAGGCGCCCTTCACCGGGCGCGACAGCGAGCTGCGCCTGCTCAAGGACCTGTTCCATGCGACCGCCCGCGAGCGCCGCACGCGGCTGGTGTCGGTCTCCGGCATCGGCGGCATCGGCAAGAGCCGCCTCGCCTGGGAGTTCGAGAAGTACCTCGACGGGATTCTCGACCCGGTCTGGTGGCATCACGGACGGAGTCCCGCCTACGGAGAGGGCGTGACGTTCTGGGCGCTCGGTGAGATGCTCCGCGGCCGCGCCGGCCTGACCGAGACCGACGACGAGCCGGCGACGCGTGCGAAGGTGGCCGCGATGCTGGCCCAACACCTGCCCGACGGATCCGAGCAGCGCTGGGTGCAGCCCGCGATCCTGGCCCTGCTGGGCGTCGAGGCCGGCGCGAGCTCGGAGCAGCTGTTCGGCGCCTGGCGCACGTTCTTCGAGCGGCTCGCCGAGACCTCGACTGTCGTCCTCGTCTTCGAGGACCTCCAGTGGGCCGACGGCGGCACGCTCGACTTCATCGACCACCTGCTCGAGTGGTGCCGCAATGTCCCGCTGCTGATCGTCACGCTGTCCCGGCCCGAGCTGCTCGAGCGGCGGCCCGACTGGGGCGCCGGCAAGCGCAGCTTCACGTCCATCTACCTCGAGCCGCTGCCGGTGGACGCGATGCGCGAGCTCCTCGCGGGCCTCGTGCCCGGACTCCCGCCCTCGGCCCGCGACGCGATCGTCGCCCGAGCCGACGGGGTGCCGCTGTACGCGGTCGAGACCGTGCGGATGCTCCTGGCACAGCGCCGCCTCGTCCTGGAGGACGGGGCGTACCACCCGGTCGGCAACCTTGATGACCTAGCGGTCCCGGAGACCCTGACCGCGCTGATCTCGGCCCGGCTCGACGAGCTCGACGCGGCCGACCGCGCCCTGGTGGCCGACGCCGCCGTGCTCGGCCAGAGTTTCACCCTCCCGGGGCTCGCCGCGGTGTCCGGGCTGGACGCGGCGCCGCTCGAGGGCCGCCTGCGCGGGCTCGTGCGGCGCGAGCTGTTCTCCGTCGTCTCCGACGCGCGCAGCCCCGAACGAGGGCAGTACGCGTTCGTCCAGGCGCTGATCCGCGAGGTCGCGTACAACACGCTCGCCAAGCGGGACCGCAAGGTTCGGCACCTCGCCGCCGCCCGGTTCTTCGAGACCCTCGAGACCGACGAGCTGGCCGGGGCACTCGCCGGTCACTACCTCGCTGCGTACGAGTACGCGCCCGACGGGCCCGAGCGGGAGGCGCTGGCCGCCCAGGCCCGCGTCGCGCTCCGGGCCGCGGCCGACCGGGCGGCAGCGCTCGGCTCTCATCCGCAGGCGATCGCGTTCCTCGAGCGCGCCCTCGAGGTCGCCGTGACACCCGAGGACCGCGCCGAGCTGCACGAGCGGGCGCTCGCCTCCGCGATGGTCGGGATCGTCGCCGAGCCCGCGTATCGCCACGCCGAGGGGGCGCTGGCTGCCCGCCGGGAGCTGGGCAACCGCGAGGCCATCCTCACCGCGATCACGGCCCTGTCCCAGGCCCACACCTTCGACACCGGCGGCAACCAGACGCTCGAGTTCCTGCTGCCCGCCTGGGAGGAGTTCGCGGATCTGGCCGAGACGCTGCCGGGCGCCGCGCTGATGGGCTCGATCGCCATTGCCCACGTCGATCGCGACGCGTATGCCGACGCCCTCGGCTGGATCGATCGCGCCCTGCCCGTCGCGGAGCACTTCGGGGTCACACCGGTGCTGGCCCGCCTGATCGCCATGCGCAGCAGCTGCCTGTACCGGACGGAGCGCCCGAACGAGGCGCTGATCCTGCTCCGCGGCGTGCACACCGTCGCCGTCGCCAACGACTTCTGGCGCGTCCACCAGAACACACGGACGCAGTTGACGTTCTTCGAGCAGTTCGCTGACCCGGTTGCCGGCCTCGCGATGGCACGCGAGGGTCTCGAGATCGCCGCCCGGCGCGGCAGCCTCCAGTACGGCTTCTTCATGGTCGGCAACGGAGTCTCGTGCGCGATCCGCACCGGCGACTGGAGGTGGGCCCGGGCGCTCACCGACGAGTGGCTGGGCAAGGAGATCACCTCGTCGGTCTTCCTCGAGATCTTCGTGGACAGATCCGTCCTCAAGTCGCTATGCGGCGAGGACGCATCCGACGACATCGCCTCGGCGGCGCGGCTCGCCCCCGACGTCGCCGACCCGCAATTCGCCTCGTACGTCGCGTGGGCACGGGCCTGGCAGGCCATGGCGGCCGGCGACTGGGCGGGGGCCTGTCGGCACGGCCTGGCCGCGGCGGACACCACCAACTTCTTCCTGCCCATCGGGATCCCGCTGGCGGCCCGGGCCGCGCTGTGGGCAGGCGAGCTCGAGCAGGCGAGAGAGCTCGTGGATCGTCTGGCGGACGCGGTGTGGGCGGGCCAGGCGATCGACCTCGACCGGGCGACCCTTCGGGCCAGCGTCGCCGCACTCGAGGGTCGCCGTGCCGACGCGATCGCCGGCTACCGCGAGGCCCTGCGCGGCTGGCGCCAGCTCGGCTTGGCGTTCGACGAGGCGATGGCCGTCGTGGACCTCGCGACGCTCCTGGCGCCGACCGAGCGCGAGATGGCCGAGGCGCCGGCACTCGTCACCGCTGCCCGGGCGACGCTGGAGCGCCTGGGGGCTGCGCCGTTCCTGGCCAGGCTCGACGCCGTCGAGGCGGACGCCACCGCGGGGCGCCGCTGACGACTGGACCCGCGACCCGGAGGCCGCGGAGGACCGGATCGCCTAGCCGGACCGCCGGTAGCGCCGGCCCACGAGGGACCAGGCGGGGATCCGCGCCAGCGCCTGGTCCAGCGAGGGCCCGGGCCCGCCGTCCCGCCGCTCGATCGAGAGCGACGGCGGCTTGCCCGCGCCCGGGCGCGCGTCCACCCCCGTCAGGTCGAGCGTCTCGCGCCCGTCCGCGGGCTTGCCCAGCTCCTCGAGCAGCGCCGGCGGCCAGTCGGGCGTGGGGGCGTCGGTCGCGACCTCGCGCTCGAGGTGCCAGCGCGGCCGCCGGAGGAGGATGGCGCGCCAGCCCGCGGCCACCGCCGGCGTGACCGTCCCGTCGCCGGGGACGGGCGCGGCCGAGTGGTGCTCGCCCCGCGTCCAGAGGGCCGCCTGGTGCAGCAGCGCGTACTCGTCGAGGTCGGCGAACGCCGCCAGGCGCTCCGCCGGCGAGCCGGCCCCGAACACCGCCTCGATCGACGGCACGAACACCTCGGCCAGGTCCAGGTCGATGGCCCGGACCGTCCGGTGGAGGTACACGTGGCGGTACATGAACAGCCGCGCGGTCAGGAACATCTCGAGCGCGCCGAGGCCCGACTCGTAGAGCGTCAGGCCGCGCTCGGAGATGAACGCGTAGCGCCGCAGCCGCTCGGCGTCCACGGGCCCCATCGAGACGCCCGTGAGGTAGGCGTCGCGGCGCACGTAGTCGAGGTTGTCCACCGTGAACACGCCCGACAGCAGCGGCTGCAGCGCGCGCACCCAGCCGGGCACGGTCGGGTCCGCGATCGGCGGCTTGGAGATCAGCACCGACACCCAGCGCGGGTCGATGGCCTCGCCGTCGGCGAACCGGTCGCGGTCCGGCACCGAGCCGGGGGCGCGCCGCAGCGAGGCGATCAGCGGCCCGAGCTCGCGCTCGATGATCAACTGCGAGAGGTCCTCGTGCGACAGCGTCTTCGCCCCGGGGCGCCGCGGGTCCGCCGGCGCGGGGAAGCGGCTGAGGAAGCGGTCGTCGAAGAAGTGGGCGAAGGGCCCGTGCCCAACGTCGTGGAGCAGGCCGGCCACCCGCAGGGTCTCGACCACCAGACCCTCGGACGGGACCGGCTCGCCGGGCGCGAGGACCGGCAGCGAGGCGGCCAGCGACGGGTAGAGCGAGCGCGCCCAGAGCCCGGCCTCGTGCATCACGCCCAGGCCGTGGGTGAACCGCGAGTGCTCGGCGGTGGGGAACACCCAGCGCGCGCTCTGGAGCTGGCTGATCCGGCGGAGGCGCTGGACCCACGCCGTGTCGAGCAGGTCGTCCTCGGCGACGGTCTCGACGTGCAGGCCCGCAGCCCGCGCGTCGTGCGGCGTCAGGCGCTTGGTGAGCTCGACGTACCCGTGGATCGGGTCGCTGATCAGGTTGACCGCGGCGAAGGGCAGCCGGCGGCCGGCCGGGGCTGCCGGCTCGCGGTCGGTCAGGGCACCCAGATCCGCTTCGCGGCCGTCCACGCCGAGAGGTTACCCCGCCTGTCGACGGCCTGGACGCGGAACGAGTAGTAGGCGCCGTGGCGACGGTTGCTCAGCCCGAGCCACGTCATCGTCGTCAGGTGGCGGATCGTGGACCAGGGTCCGCTGTTGACCCGGTACTGGACGTTGTAGCCGCGGATGCCGGCGGTGTGGGTCTGGAGGACCGGGTCGACGCCGGACCAGTGGAACGTCAGCGACGTGCCGTAGACGCGGACCAGCGAGCCGTTGCGGGCGACGGGCGGCGTGTGGTCGGCGGACTCCGAGAACACGATGGACGACCAGGCGCTGCCGTCGCTCGCCTGGACGATCCCGATGCCCAGGTAGTTGTACGAGGACGAGAACATGATCGCGTGGTGGACGGCGCTGCTCTTCCACATCGCGTACAGGTTCGCCGCCGCCTGCGAGCCCCACGGGTACGAGGTCTCGCCGATGACCTCGCCGTACGAGTACCACTGGATGCCGGCGCTGGTCAGGGCGGCGCCGGGGTCGCCGCCCGCCGCCTGGTGCGACAGCGTCAGCGTGGAGCTCATGCTGGCCGCCCGCCGGCCGGCCAGCGTCGCCAGCGAGGTCCAGGTGCGGAGGGGCCGCAGGCCGGCCGCCGCGCGGTCGCGGTTCAGCCAGCCGAGGATGTCAGCCGCCATCGCGCTCGCGGTCGACGTCGACGACGGCGTGACCGTGGCGGAGGAGGGATTGGTCGGCGGGACGGCCGTCGCGGTCGCCGTGCCGGCGGCGGCCAGGGCCATGAACCCGGAGAGCAGGAGGGTCGCCGCGCGGCGTCGAAAGGCGGACGCAGTCAGCCCGCGAGGGGTCCGTGTTTCGATCATGAGCCTCTCGAGCGGTGGTGCCTGAGGGCACCAACCGTACCAGATCAGCCCGGATGCCGTCCGTAGCGCCCGGCCGCCCGGGCGTGGCTCGCGGCCACGTCCTCGCGCAGGGACGCCGGCGCGAGGACCTCGACGTCCTCGCCCCAGGACAGGATCCAGAGGCGGATCTCGACCGTCCCGGCCACGGTCGCCCGCCACTGCAGGGAGCCGTCCGGGAGGAGCTCAAGCACCTGCGACGGGTGCCAGACCGCCTCGCCCACGCGCGCGGCGACCGACGGTGCGAAGCGCAGGACCACCTCGGTCGGGGGCTGGTCCCAGATGATGTCCCAGGCGGGACGCAGGCGCGCCGCCAGCTCCCCCTCGGCGGGCGCCTCGAACTGCCGCGGCGTGAGCGACAGGTCCAGGATGCGCTCCACCTTGAACGTGCGGAGGGCGCCGCGGCCCTCGTCGAACCCGATGAGGTACAGGGCGTGCGTCTCCAGCGACGGCTCGAGCAGGTAGGGCCGGACCTCGCGCCACTCCGGCTCGCGGTCGCCGTCGTACCCAGCCGGCGCGTACTTGAAGCGCACCACCCGGCCCTCGGCCCAGGCGCGGGTCAGGTCCTCGACGCGGCGGTTGTACGCCTCGTCGGTGCGCCGCTGGGCCATCTCGTCGAGGGTGCGCTCCACGTGCCGGTGCAGGGCGTCCGGCAGGCCCTCCTCGAGCTTGCTGAACGCCGAGGCCAGGCTCGGGTCGAAGCGGTCCACGTAGCGGGTCATCAGGCGGGCGGCCAGGAACACCGCCATCGCCTCCTGGAGGGTGAGGCGCATCGCCGGCAGGAACGCCCCCGGCTGGACGCCCCACCTGCCGCCCTCGCTCCACAGCGGCACCTGCATCTCGTTCTGGAGGGCGTTGAGGTCCCGGTACACCGTCCGCGGCGACATGCCGGTGCGGCGGGCGATCTCTCTCGGGGTGACGCCGCCCTCGCCGTGCGCGTGGAGCACGCGCAGGACCGACAGCAGGCGCGCGAGCCGGTCGCGCTTGCCCTCGAGGCGCTCGCCGTCCTGCGCGTCGAAGTCGTCGGTCATGGGACGTCCCTCCTCGTCATGGCGCCTGGATGGTCACCGGCTGCCCCCGGTCGATCGCGATCAGGGTGAACCGCACCTCGGCCGTGAGCCCGTTCTGGGCGAGCTCCAGCCCGGGCCCGTTCGCGAAGCCGTCGGCCTGGCCCAGCTCGCCGTCAGAGAACACCCAGAAGTCCAGCTCGCCCCGCCAGCGCGACAGGTCGGCGTTGCCCACCAGCAGGGACACCTCGGGCACGGCGCGGCTGAGGGTGTCGCCGTCGAGCGCGACGCGGCAGTGCCGGGCGCGGGCGCCCTCGATGTAGGCGAGCCCGGCGTCCTCCACGACCGCGCGCTGGGCCGGCGTCAGCGCCTCGAGCGCCAGCTGGCGGTCCATGTCTCCGCCCTGGACCTCTCGGGGCGCGAGGGCCACCCAGCCGCCGTTCGGGAGCAGGCGCCAGGCGCTCTGGTCGATGCGCGCGAACCCGACGCGGCCGAAGGCGGCGTTGCTGGTGACGTACCCCTCCCAGCGGACGTCCATGCCCGACCGCTGGCCCGACACGGACAGGGCGCCGGTGGGCGACCCGTCCACGGACACGTCCATCTGGAGCGTCACGGTCGCGGTCGCGCCGATGGCCATCGGGCCGTCGCAGGGCGGCGGGTCGAGGGCGCGGTCGGTGGGGCCGAACCGCGACGTGAGGGCCGGCTTCCCGATCAGGGACACCTCGTTGTAGACCGCGGCCGCGGAGAAGGCGGTCCCGGTGACGAGCGTGGCGGCCACGCCCAGCCCGATGCCCGCCAGCAGGCGCCGCCGGCGGGGCGACCGGTCGCCGAGGCGTCGCCGCGCGACGCCCACGCCCGCGTACACGCCCGTTCCCAGCAGGGCCAGGACCCACGGGTAGGCGGCCTCTGCCGACGGCATGAGCGTCTGGGGGCCGCCGCCCTGGATCTGGGCCAGCAGCCCGGCGATCGACGGCACCAGCAGCAGAATCGGCCCCAGGGCGAGCCAGGCGATGACCCTGAAGGCGCGCGCGCTCTGGGCCACCGGCGGCCACGCGACGGCAGCCGCCGCCACCACGATCGGGCCGCCCGCCGCCAGGCCGACCAGCCCGTCCACCGGCCCGCCGGGCCGGTACCCCCAGAGGATCAGCCCGAACGTGACCAGCCACAGGCCGGCGAGAACCGCCCCCAGGATCCGCAGCTCGATGACCCGCACCCGCACACCGGCGAGGATAGCGAGCCAGCCGCGAGACGCCCGGGCGTCGCCGCGCGAGTCGCTCGCGGCCGCCGCTCGCTGGTACTCGTCGGGTGGGACTCTCGGGTCATCGCGGGGCCTCCGGCACGTGTGCATAGTTGCCTTGCCGCACCGAGAGGCGCGGACGCGACGAGTCAGAACAGCGGGCGCGGCGGTCCTCCCTCCTCCCGTCCCACCCGCAAGCCCTGTCGAAGCGAGGCCGCTCCTCCCGGCCTCGCTTCGATGCGTCATGGGTGGTGCAGCCGGTCGCTCCAGGCCTCGGGCCCGACGAAGGGCGCCGGGCCGACGACGAGCCGCCCGGTACACTCTCGCCGGGCACACCCTGCAGGAGAGAGACGCACCGCCATGCGCACCCCGAAGGCCATTGCAGGCCTCGCCATCGCCGCCGCGCTCGCCGCGGCCTGCACCGCTTCGCCGGCCGCCACGCCGGCGCCCACCGCAACCCCGCTGCCGTCCGCCGCGGCCACCGAGGCGGCGGCGAGCACGATGCCGTCCGCCGCCGCCAGCGAGGCGCCGACACCCGCGCCGACGCAGAACGCGTGCGCCCCGGCCAACCTGGCCCTCAAGACGCCCGGCACGCTCACGATCGGCACGGACAACCCGGCCTACCCGCCGTACTTCGCCCCGTCGAGCCCGGACCCGAGCCCGTGGCAGCTGGGCGATCCCACCAACCAGCAGGGCTTCGAGTCCGCCGTCGCCTACGCGGTCGCCACCCAGCTCGGCTTCACCGCCGACCAGGTCAAGTGGATCGTGGTGCCCTTCGAGAACAGCTTCCAGCCGGGAGCCAAGCCGTTCGACTTCTACATCGCGCAGGTCTCGTACACGGACGCGCGCGCCAAGGCGGTCGACCTGAGCGACGGCTACTACTTCGTCGCCCAGTCGGTCGTGGCCCTGAACGGCAACCCGCTCGCCAAGGTCACCAGCATCTCGGCGATGAAGAATTTCAAGTTCGGGGCCCAGGTCGGGACCACGGCCTACGACGCGATCAAGAACACGATCGCCCCGAGCACTCCGATCAGCGTCTACCAGACGAACGACGCTGCGATCAAGGCGCTGCAGGCCAAGCAGATCGACGGCCTGGTCGTGGACCTGCCGACCGCGTTCTACATCACGGCTGCGCAGCTGGTCGACAAGAACGGCAACTCGCTGGCCACCATCGTCGGGCAGCTCCCGGTGCAGGCCGGGCCCAACGCCGAGCACTTCAGCCTGGTGCTGGCCAAGAACTCACCGCTGACCGACTGCGTCAACCAGGCGATCTCCGCGATCACCGCCAACGGCACGCTGGCGCAGATCACCCAGACCTGGCTCGCGGACAAGGCGAACGCGCCCGTCCTGCAGCCCTGACACCCGAACCCGCTACGGGATGACCGCCCAAGGCGGTCCCGACGCGACCAGCCGGGGAGGCCCCGCGAGCCTCCCCGGGTCGCGCGCGCAGCGGCGCCGAGACGAGCGCACCAGCGCGCTGCGCTCGACGCTGGTCGCCTTCCTCAGCACGTTCGTCGTGTTCGGGGTCCTGGTCTACATCGTCGTCAACTCGCCCGGCTGGCCGGCCGTCCAGGCGAGTTTCTTCGCCCCCGACATCTTCTGGTCCTCGCTGCCGGGGATCGTCGCCGCGTTCCTCGTCAACATCCAGCTGTTCCTGATCTCCGAGGTCCTCATCCTCGCGCTGGCGCTGGTGCTCGCGGTCGCCCGCTCGTCCACCGCCCCGGTGCTGTTCCCGGTGCGGCTGATGGCGACCGTGTACGTGGACATCTTCCGGGCGCTGCCCGGCGTGCTCGTGATCTACATCCTCGGCTTCGGGATCCCGGGCCTGAACCTGCCGGGCGTGCCGACCGACCCGTTCCTGTACGCGATCGTGGCCCTGACCCTCATCTACTCGGCCTACGTGTCCGAGGTGTACCGGGCCGGCATCGCGTCCATCCACCCCAGCCAGACCGCGGCCGCCCGATCGCTCGGCCTGTCGCAGCCGCAGGCGCTCCGCTACGTGGTGCTGCCGCAGGCGATCCGGCGCGTGGTGCCGCCGCTGCTCAACGACTTCATCGGGCTTCAGAAGGACACCGTGCTCGTGTCCTACATCGGGGTGGTGGAGATCTTCCGCCAGTCGCAGATCGTCGAGGCGGGCACGTTCAACTTCACGCCCTACCTCGCGACGGCGCTGGTGTTCCTCGTGGTGACGATCCCGCTGGCCCGGTTCACCGACTGGCTGGTGGCGCGCCAGGCGCGGCGGGGCGGCGGCGCGTCGGGAGCGGCCTCGCAGGTGGCCAGCGCGCTCGGCCGGTCGCGCGGCGGGCAGGCGGCGCCATGACCGGGTCCGCCGCGGCCGCCCTCCAGGTCGAGGGCCTGTGGAAGAGCTTCGGGCCGCTCGACGTGCTCCAGGGCATCGACCTCGAGGTGGCCGAGCACGAGGTCATCGCGCTCATCGGCGCCTCGGGCAGCGGCAAGTCCACCCTGCTGCGGTGCATCAACCTGCTCGAGACCATCGACGAGGGGCGCATCTTCATCGAGGGCGAGGAGATCACGGCCAAGGGCGTGAACGTGGACCGGATCCGACGCCGGGTGGGCATCGTGTTCCAGTCGTTCAACCTGTTCCCGCACATGCGCGTGATCGACAACGTGACGCTCGGGCCGCGCAAGGTCCTCAAGCGCCCGGCGTCCGATGCCGAGGCCGACGCGATGCGGCTCCTCGAGCGCTTCGGGCTGGCGGAGAAGGCGGGGCAGCTGCCCGACCGGCTGTCCGGCGGCCAGCAGCAGCGCGTGGCGATCGTCCGGGCGCTGGCGATGCAGCCCGACCTGCTGCTGCTCGACGAGGTCACGTCCGCCCTCGACCCGGAGCTGGTCGCGGAGGTGCTCAACGTCATCCGCGAGCTCGCCGCCGGCGGGATGACGATGCTCATCGCGACCCACGAGATGGGGTTCGCGCGCGACATCGCGAACCGCGTCTGCTTCCTCGACGCGGGCCGGATCCTCGAGCAGGGGCCGCCGGCGCAGATCTTCGCGGAGCCCCGCGAGGCGCGCACCCGCCAGTTCCTGACCCGGATCATCGAGGCCGGGCGCCTCTAGGGCCGTCAGCGGACGCGGCAGGCCTCGACGAAGGCGGCGAACAGCTGCTCGAAGGCCCGCGGCGTCGATTCCGCGCGCTCGGGATGGCACTGGACGGCCAGTCGCCAGGGCCCTCCCGCCGAGCCCTCGAGAGCCTCGACGAGCGGCCCGGCCGGGCTGTCGGAGAACGCCGCGGCCGTGAAGCCGGGCGCCAGGTCTGCGGGGCGGACGGCCTGGTGGTGGTAGCTGTTGACGCGCAGCTCGCCGCCCGACGCCGCGGGGTCCAGGATGCGGGCGGTGGCGCTGCCGGGCACCAGGCGGATCGGGTGCGTCAGGGCGGGTCCGTGGCCCCACGCCGGGCCGGCATGCCCGTCCACGTGCTGGAGGATCGAGCCGCCCGAGAACGCGTTCATCGCCTGCAGGCCCCGGCAGATCCCGAGCACTGGCAGGCCGCGCGCGTTGGCGATCTCGAACGCGGCCGCCTCGAGCGCGTCGCGCTCCGGCTCCATGCCGTGGGAGCCGTCGTTCGGCCGGCCGTAGCGCGCCGGGTCGACGTCCGCTCCGCCGGTCAGCAGCAGCCCGTCCATCGAGGCGAACGCCGCGCCACGGGCGGCCGCGGAGGAGGTGGCGTCGAGGGGGATGGCCGCCGCGCCGTGGCGCACCACCGAGTCCAGGTACAGCGCCACCCTGCGGAGGGCGAGGGTGGGGTCCGGCTGGTCGGCCGCGACCATCGTCGTGACCACGATCCTGGGAGGGCGGCGGGACGGCATGCGGCGCAGCATAGCGGCTCGCCGTTCCAGGCAGGGCCGGCCCGTCAGCACCGGGTGCCGATCGGCGAGGGCGGTCGGGGACCGACCCGGCGCCTCAGCCTCAGCCTCCGCCGCTGGCGCTCGGCGCCGCCGACGGCGCGGCCGACGGCCCCGCGGACGGCGGCTCGGTCGGCGGGCCGAGGTACTCGGTCGGCACCGGCGTCACGAGCAGGCTCGAGTCGATCGGCTCGGGCGGCGGCGAGTACAGCGAGCCGGGCAGCACCCGGAGCACCCAGCCGATCTGCAGCCGGTTCGGCGCGTAGTGGGGGGACTCCGGGTCGAGGCTCGGGTACGTCTCGCGGTTCCAGAAGGCGATCGACCGCGGCGTGGTGCCGAACTGGCGGGCGATCGTGGTCAGGTTGTCGCCAGACTTGACGGTGTACACGGCGAACGTTGGCGCCGGGGTGGGCGTGGGCGGCCCGGGCGTGGGCGTGGGCAGGGGCGCGGGCGAGGGCGAGGGCGGCGGGGTCGGGCCGGTGGTGGCGGTGGGCCGGGCGGCCATCTGGAGGCACCCCCCGAGCGACGCCGCCAGCAGGGCGAGCGCCAGCGCGGCGCCCAGGCGATTTCGGGTGCGGCGACGAGCGAGCATGCGTCGGGCCTCTCGCGGACTGGCCCGAGTCTGACGCAAACGGACCCGACGCGGTGACGTGGCGGGTCCCCCGACCCCGCCCGGGCGTCAGGGCTCTACTCGACGGTGGCGGGCTGGTCGACGGGCGTCGGCTCGGACAGCGTGTAGCCCTCGGCCAGCGCCAGGCCCTCGAGCGCGGTGCACACACGATCGTGTCCGCGGAGCTTGGCCACGCGACACGCCCTGTCGGCCGCGAGCAGCACGTCGTCGGCATTCGTCCCGTCGGCCGGGAAGGAGGACGTCCCGATCGACGCGGACACCCTGAGGCCGAGACCGGCCCACCGGGTGCCGGGCCCGCCCACGGCCCGGATCGCCGCCTGGATGCGGCGTGCCGCCTGGGCGAGGCCCTCGGGATCGCTGTGGGGCAGCAGCACCGTGAACTCGTCGCCGCCGTAGCGGAACACCGAGTCGGTCTCGCGCGCGGCGCCGCCGATCGCGGACGCGACCTCGCGCAGCACGCGGTCGCCGCCCTGGTGGAGGTCCCGGGTCTCATTGAAGGCGCCGAACTCGTCGAGGTCGATCATCACCAGGCCGAACGGTTCGGCCGCCCTGACGCTGCGCTCCAGGCGCTGCTTGAACGCCAGGTGGTTCAGCAGCCCCGTGAGGCCGTCGGTGGCAGCCCGGACCTCCACCGCCTGGAACACCTCCGCGTTGCGCAGCGCGATGGACACCTGGGCGGCGAACAGCTTGACGAGGTCGAACTCCTCGGGGGTGAACGGGCGGTTGCGGCCGAGCCGCTCGAGCGTGAGCACGCCCGTCGCCGCCTCGGGCCCGAGCAGCGGCACGACGATGAGGCTCCCCTCCACCTCGCCCTTCCGGAACCGGTTGACCCTCGGGTCGGCCCGCTCGTCCTCGATCAGCACCGGCTCGTTGTGCTCCACGACCCAGGTCGCGATCCCCCGCTCGCCCGGGCCCCACGGCTGCAGGTAGTTCGCCTCGTGGACGCCGTGGGCCTTGAGCGGCTGGAGCTGGCCGCCGTCGCGGTCCACGATCTCGATCGCCATGTTGTCGCAGGCGATCAGGGCGCCCAGGCGGCCGGTGATCTGGTCCAGCACGGCGTCCGCGTCGAGCGTGGTCAGGATGGCCTCGGTGGTGCCGAGCAGCTCGCGCTGGGCGCGGAGCTGGCGTTCGAGCGCCTCGGCCTGCTCGCGGAGGCGCTCGGTGGCGTCCGCATTGGCCATCGCCTGGGCCGCGAACGAGGCGTAGATGACGAGCAGCCGGAGGTCGTCCTCGGTGAAGTGGCGGAGCGCGCCGTACGCGAGCACCACCACGCCCAGGCACGTCCCCTCGTGGACCATCGGGGCCAGCAGCATCGACTCGTCGGCGTCGGCCCTGGTGCCCGGGATCGTGATGGCCCGCGGGTCGCTCGCGCTGTCGTCCACGAGCTGCGGCACCCGGAAGCGGGCGACCCAGCCGGTGATGCCCTCGCCGACCTGGACCGTCAGGTCGTCCAGCCGCTCGTCGGTGTAGTCGGCGGACAGCCCCAGCCGTGCCACCGGCACGAGCGTGGCGCCGCGCACCCGGTACACGCGAACGTTGTCGTACTCGATGAGCTGGCGGAGCTCGGTGGCGATGGCGTGGGAGATCTCCTGCCCGGTCGTCAGGCCGCTGAGGCGTGCTCCGAGGCGCTGGATCGCCTGGAGCTGGGCGGCCCAGGCCGCCATACGCCCGAACGTCCGCGCAGACCGGATCGCGATGGCCGCATCGCCGGCCATGGCCTCGACCGCATCGAGGTCCGTCTCGCGCCAGCGGAACGCGCGGTTGTGGCCCAGGTAGATCGAGCCGTGCAGCTCGTGGCCGTCCACGAGCGGCGCAACCACGAGCGTGTCCACGCCCTCCTGGACGGCGGCCGCCCGCAGCGGGCTGATCGAGCGGGCGGCATCGCCTCCCAGGAGGCGGACCGGTCGGCGCGGCGGCACGTCGCGCTGCCCGACGCGCTCCGCCTCCGCCTCGCGGGCGAGCTCGAGGAAGGCTGTCGAGAAGCCGATGCTGCCGGGGGCCGAGACGCGCCCAGCGCCGTCGTGGAGCGTCACCGCCACGCGATCCGCGCCGAACAGGACGCGGGCGTGGTCGCACAGGTCGCGGACCACGTCGCCCACGTCGAGGCGCGAGGCGAGGTCCGTGGCCACGCGGCGCAGCGCCTCGGAGCGGCGGAGGCGGCCGGACGCCTGCCCGGCTGCTGCGGCGCCGCGGACGATCACCCCGAGCGTGCGGGCGATGGCCGTGGCGAGGCGTCGGCCGTCGTCGGGGCCCAGCTGGACCGCGCCCGCCAGGACCAGCACCCCCCACGGCGCCTCGCCGCCCGGGATCCTGACGACCAGCTCGTCGGTGCCCAGGCCCAGCACGGGGGTGGGACCGGGGGCGCCAGGTCGGGCGTGGAGCGGCTCTGGGGACTCCAGCGCGAGCACCATCACGTTCCGCTCGGACGGAACGGCCCGGATGGCGAGCCCGGGGCCGGGCTCGGCGGCCGTGGACCGCGGGACGAGGCCGCCGGGGCGTCGCTCCCAGATGCCCACCAGGGCCGCTCCGCTGGCGGAGCGGATGCGGCGGCACGCCTCGTCGAGGGCGGCGTCGAGGCCGGCGGGGAAGGACGCGACCTCGGCGAGGTCGGCCAGGAGGTCCACGCCGGCCGCGGACTCGGTCAGCGTCGAGGGTGACGCCGTGGGCCGGCGGGGACTGCGGGCCCGGGGCGGCGCCTCGTCGCCCTGGGCCATCGCGGTATCGGACGCGGCCGCCGCCAGGAACCGCTGCAGGTCCGTGAGGCGGTAGCGGCGGTCGCCGCGCTCGTTGATCCGGTAGTAGCGCAGCCGCCCCGCGTCGCTCCACGCCCGGACCGTGTTCGGGTGCACTCCCAGGACGCGGGCCGCCCTGGTGACCGTCAGGGTCGCGTCACCTGGCCGCGCGGGGCGCTGGGGGCTGGTCGCGGTCGTGTGGGATTTGGGAAGCATCGTTCGTGACAGCGTTCACGACTTCACAGCAATTGCCAATAGGACGTTCCTCCCATCCGGCTGTGAGGTCCCGTCCGCCGGCGATCGCCTGAGGCGGCCGCTGCGCCCCGCCCGACATCGCCTTCGTCGCCGGCCCCCGGGTCCGCGACGCGCCTACGCGCCCGGCCGGTCGCGCCCGCCCGGGCCGCCCGTCGCCCGCACCCACGCCATCGTCGCGGCGACCGCGACGATGGCGATCACGGCGACCGCCAGCACGGCGA
>JAJYLZ010000017.1 GCA_021787395.1 Chloroflexota bacterium | reverse complement strand
ATCTGCTCGATCTGGTCGCCCCCGCCCTCAAGCTGCCCGACTGGGTCCACCAGCTCGCGCTGACCGCCCACTTCGGCCAGCCGATGGTGGGCAGCTGGGACCTGACCGGCGTCGTCCTGTGCCTCGCGATCGCAGCGGGCGGGATTGCGCTGGGCGCCCTGGGGATCCGACGGCGGGACATCGCCCGCTGATGCGGGCCGGGGCGTCGCGCGTGGCGCCCCGGCCCCTAGACTCCGGGGCGTGGATTCCCTCGCCCTGGCCTGCGTCCTCGTGTCCGTGGTCATGCACGCCACCTGGAACATCGTGCTCAAGACGGCGGGCGATCCGCTGCGGACCGCGACGGTCGGCATGGTCTCGGCACTGGTGGTGCTGGCGCCGACCGCCGCCATCGGCTGGCTCGTGCTCGGCCGGCCGGCCGTGCCGCAGCAGGCGCTGGCGATCGGGCTCCTCTCCGGCCTGGCCGAGATCGCCTACTTCGTGTTCCTCGCGGCCGCCTACCGGCGGGGCGACCTGTCGATCGTGTCCCCGCTGGCGCGAGGCTCGGCCCCGCTGCTCATCGTCATCGTGGGCCTGACCGCGCTGGGCGAGCGGCTGTCCCCGGGCGCGGCCGCCGGCGTCGCGCTGCTCCTGATCGGCCTGCTCACGGTGCAACGGCCGTGGCGGTTCCTGCAGGGCGCGCACGCCGCCCACCGCGGCGCGGCCGGGTTCGCGCTGCTCACGGGGCTCATGGTCGCCACCTACACGAGCCTGGACCGCGTGGGCTCGCAGCTGACGCCGCCCTGGATCTACGCGACCATCCTGTGGGCCGTCGGGGCTGGCGGCCTGGGGCTCATCGACCTCGCGCGCCCGCGCATCGCAGGCGGCGCCTTCGCGGCCGGGCGGGATTCGCTCGACCTGCGCGCGGCGGTCGTGGCGGGGATGCTCACCCTGGGCGCCTACTCGCTGGTCCTGTTCGCGCTGTCGCGGGCCGAGGTGGCGATCGTGGGGCCGCTCCGCGAGTCCTCGGTGCTCATCACGTCCGCGTACGGGATCGCGAGGCTGCGCGAGGCGGCGACCCGCCGCGAGGTCAGCCTGCGGCTGACCGGGTCGGCGCTGGTGCTGCTGGGCGCGGCCGTCCTGGCGGCCTCGGGCTGAGGCCGCCGCCGCGCGATCAGCGCATCGGCGCGATGATGGCGCCTCACCACGCCAAACCGGGAGATGTCCATGCCCGCCCTCCGACTCGGCTACAAGGCATCCGCCGAGCAGTTCCCGCCCCAGCGCCTCCTCGACCTCGCGGTCGCCGCGGAGGCCGCCGGCTTCGACTCCGTCTGGACCAGCGACCACTTCCAGCCCTGGCGCCACCACGACGGCCACGCGCCCAACGCGCTGGTGTGGCTGGGCGCCGCGACCCAGGCGACGAAGCGCGTGGTGCTGGGCACCTCGGTGCTCACGCCCACGCTCCGGTACAACCCCGCCGTCATCGCCCAGGCGTTCGGGACCCTGGGCTGCCTGGCCCCGGGCCGCGTGATCCTCGGCGTGGGCACCGGCGAGAACCTCAACGAGACGCCGGTGGGCGTGGCCTGGCCCGAGCAGAGCGAGCGCTTCGCGCGCCTCAAGGAGAGCGTCGGGCTGATCGGGCAGCTTTGGCGGGGCGAGCGGCTCACGATCGAGGGCGAGTACTACCGGACCGCCAACGCCACGATCTACGACCGACCCGACCAGCCGGTCCCGGTCTACATCGCGGCCTCGGGGCCCGCGTCGGCCCGACTCGCCGGGCGCATCGCCGACGGCCTCATCTGCACCAGCGGCAAGGGCGAGGAGCTGTACACCCAGGCGCTCCTGCCCGGCCTCGCCGAGGGAGCGGGGAAGGCCGGCCGCGACGCGGCCGCGATGGACAAGATGATCGAGATGAAGGTCTCGTTCGACACCGACCGCGACCAGGCGTTCGAGGACACCAAGGTGTGGGCGGCGCTGGCGCTCCCCGGCGAGAAGAAGGTGGGGATCCACGACGCGCTGGAGATGGAGGAGGCCGCCAAGGAGGCCGAGCCCTACGCGCACCAGCGCTGGCTGGTGAGCTCCGACCCCGACGAGCACGTGGAGCAGATCGCGCCGTACCTCGGGTACGGCTTCAACCACCTGGTCTTCCACTTCCCGGGCGAGGCGCAGGAGGCCGCGATCCGCCGCTACGGCGAGCTCATCCTGCCGCGCCTCCGCGCCCGCTTCGGCTGAGCCCCGCGAGCCCCATGCCGGCCCGCCCCGGCCGAGCCGTCGGCCACGTCCTGCTGCTGTTCATCGTCAACGGCGTCGTCAACTCGGTGTTCAACCCGTTCGCGCCGGCGATCCTGGTGGAGCGCGGGCTGTCGGCCACCTGGCTCGGCTTCCTGAGCGCCGCGGTCTCGGTCGTGTACATCGGCGTCGCGAGCGTCTGGGGGCACCTCGCGGACGTGGTGCTCGGCCGGGGGCGGGCGCTGGCGCTGGCGCTGGGGCTCTCGGCCGGGCTCCTGGCCCTGATCGCCCTGCCGCTCCCCGTGGTCGCCGTCGGAATCGCCTACCTCGGGTTCTCCAGCGTGTACGGCCTGATGTTCCCGCTCCAGGACGCGCTCGCGGTGAACACCCTCGCCGATCCGGAGCGCCAGTACGGCCCGCTGCGGGCCGTGCACAGCGGGTCGTTCGCCCTCGGGACGCTCGCTGCGGGCGCGGTGTACGAGGCGATCGGCTACGGCGCCGCGGTGCCCGTGTTCGTCGCCCTCGCCGCCCTCGCGGCGCTGATCGCGCTGCTCGCGCCCGACGTCGCCCGGGCACGGCTGGCCTCGACGCGGCGCGGCGGAGCCGTCCGCGAGGCGCTGGCCGTCCAGCCGCGCCTGCCCGGGGTGCTGCTGGCGTTCGGCCTCGCGAACGTCGGGGTGTTCGCGACCCTCACCTTCCTGCCGCTGCTGATCGTCCGGCTGGGCGGGGCGTCAGGCGCCATCGGCGCGGCGATCGGGCTGACCGCCCTGGTCGAGGTGGCGGCGATGCCCGTCGTGTCGCGGCTGCTGGTCCGGTTCGGGCCCCGGCCGGTCGTGGCGAGCGCGGTGGCGATCCTGGCGGTCGTGTTCGCGTGGTTCGCGCTGGCCCCGACGCCCGAGCACGTCATCGCGGCGTCGCTCCTGTACGGGGTCGGATGGTCGGGGATGTGGGTGGGCGGCGTCGCGACCATCCGCGCCCTGCTGCCGCCCACGCTCCAGGGCTCGGGCCAGTCGCTGCTGTCGCTGAGCACCGCCGGGATCGCCGCGTTCGCCGGCAACGCGGGCGGCGGGCTGCTCTGGGCAGGGCCGGGGCCGGTGGCGGTGTTCGGCCTGGCGGCGGCGTTCGCGGCAGCCGGCGCCGGCGTGGGCTGGTGGAGCCTGCCGAGCCGCGGCGACACGGTCGCCGTTCCGCCGCCGGCGGCAGCCTAGGGCCGGCGCGGGACGCGCCTCGCGCGCCACGGGACACGGCCCGCGACGAAGCGCCGCCCTACGAAGCGCAGCCCGCCGCCCGAGGCCCTTGCCCCCGGCGCTAGAATTCAACGCATGATGAATTCCTCGCCGCGGCCGCCCGAACCCGCCCCGGGCGACGTCGCGATCAGGGCGGCGGGCCTCGTCAAGCACTTCGGCGAGCTGGCGGCGGTCGACGGGATCACGTTCGACCTGGCGCCCGGCCGCATCTACGGCCTGCTCGGCCCGAACGGCTCGGGCAAGACGACCCTGATCCGGCTGCTGACCGGGATGACGCGCGCGACCGGCGGCCACGCCGAGGTGCTCGGCGTGCGGATGCCCGACCGCGCCAACCTCGCCCGGATCGGGTACATGACCCAGGGCGACGGCGTGTACCCGGCGCTCACCGTGGGCGAGAACGCGGAGTTCTTCGCGGCCGCCTACGGCGTGGCCGATCGCGGCGCCGTGCAGGCCGCGCTCGCGCTGGTGGAGCTCGCCGACCGGCGGACCGCGCTCGCGGGCACCCTGTCGGGCGGCCAGCGGCGACGGCTGTCGCTCGCCTGCGCGCTCGTGCACCGACCGCCCGTGCTGTTCCTCGACGAGCCCACGGTCGGCGTGGACCCGCTGCTCCGGGTCCAGTTCTGGGGCCACTTCCGCTCGCTGGTCGACGCGGGCGCCACGATCGTGGTGTCGAGCCACGTGATGGACGAGGCCGACCGCTGCGACGAGCTGCTGTTCATCCGGGCCGGCAGGGTCATCGCCCGGGGATCGGGCGACGGGCTTCGGGCCGAGGCCGGGACGCCGGACCTCGAGACGGCGTTCCTCCACTTCGCCGGCGAGCGGGAGGTGGCGGCGTGAACCCCCGGCGCCTGCGGGCCATCATCCGGCGCGTCGTGGCCGAGATCCGCCGCGACCGGCCGTCGCTGGCCCTGCTGTTCATCGCCCCGATCCTGGTCACGGGGCTGCTCACGTTCATCCTGCGCGAGGGCTCCACGCCGGCCGTCCACGTCGCGGTCGCCAACGCGGCGAGCGGCCCGGCGGCCGTCATCGGCGACCGGCTCGCGAGCGCGCTGTCCTACGCGGGCATGACGGTGACGCAGGTCGCCGACGCCGGCGCCGCCCGGGCGATGGTCCGCGACGGCGGCGCGACGGTCGCGATCGTGCTCCCCGCGACGATGGCCTCGCCGTCGGCGAGCGTGACCGTGATCACCGAGGGCCTCGACCCGTCCGGCGACGCCTCGCAGATCGGCGCCGTGCGCGGGGTGCTCACGGACGCCGTCGCGTCGTCGCTCGGCGCCGTCCTGCCGTCGGTGACCCACGAGACCATCTACGGCACGCCCAGCGACGATCCGATGGCCCCGTTCGCGCCCGCGATCGTCGCCTTCTTCCTGTACTTCTTCGTGTACCTCCTGACCGGGGTGTCGTTCCTGCGCGAGCGCACCGGCGGCACGCTGGAGCGGCTGATGGCCACGCCGGTCAGCCGGGGCGAGGTGGTCGCCGGCTACACCCTCGGGTTCGGCGTGTTCGCCACGATCCAGGTCGCCGTGCTGCTGGCCTGGGCGCTCGGCACCGTCCACGTCCCGGCGGTCGGGCCGCTGCCGGAGTTCTCGCTGGGCCTCGGGATCGCCGTCGCCGGCAGCCCGCTGATCGCGTTCCTGGTGGTGCTGCTGCTGGCCCTGGGCGCGGTCAGCCTGGGCATCTTCCTGTCGACCTTCGCCCGCACCGAGCTCCAGGTCATCCAGTTCATCCCGGTGGTCCTGGTGCCGCAGTTCCTGCTGTCGGGCGTCCTGTTCTCGGTCAGCAGCCTGCCGTCGGTCCTCCAGCCGCTGGTAGCCATCATGCCGCTCGGCTACGCGGTCGACGCCCTGCGGCAGGTGTTCATCCGCGGCGCCGACCTGTCGGTGGGCGCGCTGCAGGCCGACATCGCCGTGCTCGCCGTGGTGGCCGTGCTGTTCGCGGTCGTCGCCTCGTGGACCATCCGCCGGGACGTGGTGTGAGCGTCGGCGGGGCCTCCCGGGGACGTGCCGGGCGTCGGCCGGGGCGTCCCCGCGCAGCGGCCGCCCGCGGCCCGGCGACCCGCGACCGCATCGTCGAGGCCGCCCGCGCGGCGTTCGCCGAGCACGGCTTCGACGGGGCCACGGTGCGGACGATCGCCGCGCGCGCGGGCGTCGACCCGGCGCTCGTCCACCACTACTTCGGGACCAAGCAGCGCCTGTTCATGACCGCGATGCAGTTCCCGGTCGACGTGGCGCAGATCTTCCCGACCGTGGAGCCCGGGCCGCGGGGCGAGATCGGGGAGCGGCTGGTCCGCCACCTGGTCGGCATCTGGGACCGGCCGGAGGTGCTCGGCGTGATCATGGGCATCGTCCGCTCCGCCGCGACCGACGACGCCGCCGCGGGGATGCTCCGGTCGTTCCTGATCGACGGCCCCCTGGCGGTGGTGGGCGGCGCCCTGCAGGTCCCCGACGGTCCGCTCCGGGCGACGCTGGCGGGCACCCAGCTGATCGGGCTCGTGCTCGCCCGGTACGTCATCCGGGTGGAGCCGCTCGCCTCCCTGTCGGCGGACCGGCTCGCGGCGCTCGTCGGGCCCTCGATCACGCGCTACCTCACGGGCGATCTGGGCGAAGGGTAGGCTTGGCCCCATGCCCGACATCCAGCCCGACCCCCACGCCGCTGCCCTCGCCCGCGACCCGGACGCGCTCGCCGCGCGCCTGCGGGAGGCGCACCCCGAGGCCGCCTCGAGGCCGGGCGACATCCGCGTCGTGTTCGCGCCCGGGCGCGTCAACTTGATCGGCGAGCACACCGACTACAACGAGGGCTTCGTGCTGCCGGTGGCGATCGAGCGCGGGATTGCGATCGCGCTGGTGCCCACCGACGACGGGGTCGCGCGCCTCACGCTCGCCGAGACGGGCGAGACGCGCGAGTTCACGGCCGCCGCGCCGGGCGACCGCCAGAACGCGTGGATCGACTACGTGGCGGGCATGGGCTGGGCGCTCGCCGGGGCCGGGCTCCCGGTGTCGGGCTTCCGCGGCCTGCTCGCGTCGGACCTGCCGCAGGGCGCCGGGCTCTCCTCGTCGGCCGCGCTCGAGGTGGTCTCGGCGTGGGCGCTGTCGGGCGGGGACCGGCCGGCGGCGGACCCCATGGACCTCGTCCACCTGGTGCAGCGGTCGGAGAACGGCTACATCGGGCTCAACAACGGAATCATGGACCAGTTCGCGTCCATCTTCGGCGAGCCCGGCAGGGCGCTGCTGCTCGACTGCCGGAGCCTGGAGCACCGCGCCATCCACCTGGCGGGGGACGACCTCGCGCTGGTGGCCTGCCACTCGGGCTCGCCGCGCCGGCTCGAGGCGTCGGCGTACAACGAGCGCCGTGCCCAGTGCGACGCCGCCGTGGCCGCGATCGCTGCGCTGGAGCCCGGGGTCACCGCGCTCCGAGACGTGACGCCCGGGATGCTCGACGCGGTCCGCTCCCGCCTGGACCCGATCGCCGCCCGGCGCGCCCAGCACGTCGTGGACGAGGACCGGCGCGTCATGGACGCGATCGCCGCATTCGAGGCCGGCGACCTCGCCGAGGTCGGGCGCCTGTTCTACGCGAGCCACGCCTCCCTCCGGGACCTGTACGACGTCTCGTCCCCGGAGCTGGACGCGCTGGTCGAGATCGCCCGCGCCACCCCGGGCGTCATCGGGGCGCGGCTCACGGGCGCCGGCTTCGGCGGCTGCACGATCAACCTAGTGCGGCGGGACGCGGTCCCCGCGCTCCGCGAGCGCGTCCTGCGCGACTACCCGACGCGGACCGGCCTCACGCCGCGCGTGTTCGAGGTCGAGGCGTCCGCGGGCGCGCGCCGGCTCGGCTGAGGCGACGCCAGGCGAGCAGGAAGCCCAGCCCGCCGGCCGCGGCGACCGGACAGGGTGACAGCAGGGTGATCGGGCCGCTCGGCGCGACCGCGTTCGTGGCGGTGTCGGGCAGCGTTGCCCCGATCCCGGCAGCCTCGGCCGACGTGACCGACTGCCCGACCACGTAGAAGTAGTCGCCGTCGAGCCGGGTCCCCGGCAGGTCAACGTCGAGCAGGAGGACGACCCGCAGTCCGATCTTCGGGTAGTCCGCGCACCAGCCGGTGGTGGCGCGGACGCGGTACACGGCTCCCGGGTCGACGCCATACGCCCGCTCGACACGTACCGACGTGACGTCGAGCAGGCCGTATCGCCCGGCGGCGAGGCCCGTGATCCGACCCACGATGGCGGCGCGGGCGTGCGGCACCGTCTCGCCGAACAGGAACCCGCCGTCGCACTCGGCGCGCACGGCGGGCGCCGTCGCGAACGTCGCTGCGAGCAGGGTGCCGATCATGGCCAGCAGGCAGGGTGCGTTGCGCCAGCCCCGTGCCGCCATCGCCGAACCTCCCCTCGATGCCCGTGACCGGACGATAGCCGGGCTGCCGGCGCGGGCGAGTGCCGATCGGCTCCCCGGCGGGTCGGGCCCTCCAGCCGGCTCGACGCGACGCCGCGCCGGCCCCGCGGATTCCGGATCATCCGAACATCCGGCGCCCGCCACGGGGATCTGCCGCCGCCGATCGCGCGAGCGGCAGCGCCTGGCATCGGGCGCGTGACCCGCGCCATCGTCCCGCTGCTCGGTTGCGGACGGTCGGGCGGGCAGACCGCCGTCCGAGGATGGAACGGACGCTGCCGCCGGGTTCCTGTTCGGATGACGTGGAAAAGGACGGGCGCGAGGACCCCCGCCTGGACCGTCGGCGCCGGAGTCCTGTTCGGATGAGGTGGAAACCGGGTGGGCCGGAAGTCCGGCCGAGGCCGGTCCGTGCGCTTGATGGCCTCCTCGATGGCGGGGTCGGCCCCGTGTGCGAGGTCGCGGACGCTCCGGGACGCGTCCTGCTGGCAGGCGGGGGGCCGCTCGAGCTAGGCGTCCGCCCGCGGATCGATCCGGCCGCTCACGACACCCGGCGCAGGTCGAACAGCCGGAACGAGAAGTCGCCGCGCACGAAGCGGTGGCCGTCGGCGCCGGCGTCCCGGCCCGCCGGCATCGGGTCGGGCGGCTCGATGCCGAGGCCCACGCGCATCAGCTCGTCGCCGCCCCGCTCGACCGTCGGCATCGGACCGTCGAAGGACGTCCAGCACGTGACGGCATAGCGCGCGTCGGGACCGAGCCCGCGCACGACCAGCCGGTCGCGGTGCGGCCACGGGCGCTGGAGCACGCGGTAGTGGGCGACCACCGCGCGCGACGCGTCCGCAGACGACACCATCCAGGCCGTCTCGTTGCCGTCGCCCTCGAAGGGGCTCCGCAACCGCGTGAAGCGCCCGTACTGGAACAGCTCGCGGCGCTCGCGGTAGAAGGCCACCTGCCGGCGCACGGCCGCGAGGTCCGCCTCGCCCATCGAGGTCGGGTCCAGCTCGTACCCGAAGGCGCCGAACATCGCGACGGCGGCCCGGAAGTCGAGCGGGGCGACGCGCCCGGTCTGGTGGTTGGGCACGGCGGACACGTGGGCGCCCATCGAGGACACCGGGTACGCGAACGAGGTGCCCCACTGGATCCGCAGCCGCTCCACCGCGTCGGTGTCGTCGGACGTCCAGGCCTGGGGCGCCCAGGCCAGGATCCCGGCGTCGAACCTGGCCCCGCCCGACGCGCAGGACTCGAACAGGATGTCCGGGAAGCGCGTCGTCAGCCGCTGGTAGAGGTCGTACATCCCGAGCGTGTAGCGGTAGAAGAACTCGCCCTGGCGCTCGGGCGGCAGGGTGGGGGAGAAGGGCTCCGTGATGAACCGGTTCCAGTCCCACTTGATGTAGTCGATCGGGGCGCTCGCGATGACGTCGCCGATGGCGGCGGCGATGTGGTCCACGACCGCCGGGTTCGCGAAGTCGAGCACCAGCTGCTGGCGGCTCTCGGTGCGCCGGCGGCCCGGGACGCCGATCGCCCACTCGGGGTGCGCCCGGAACAGGTCCGAGTCCGGGTTCACCATCTCGGGCTCGATCCACAGGCCGAACCGCAGGCCCAGCGCCTGGACCTCGCGGGCAAGGCCTCCGAGGCCGTGGGGCAGCTTGCGGCGGTCCACCACCCAGTCGCCGAGGGAGCGGTCGTCACTGTCCCGGACGCCGAACCAGCCGTCGTCGAGGACGAACAGTTCAGTCCCGACGTCGCGGGCCGCCCGCGCCATGGCCACGATCCGGTCGTGGTCGAAGGCGAAGTAGGTGCCCTCCCAGTTGTTGAGCAGGATCGGGCGGGGCCGGTCGCGCCACGGCCCGCGGGCCATGCGGCGGCCGAGGAGCGCGTGCAGCGCGTCGCTGAGCGCCGACAGGCCGTCGCCGCTCCAGGCGAGCAGCGCCTCCGGGGTGGCGAACGATGCGCCCGGCTCGAGCGGCCAGGCGAACTGCTCGGGGTGCAGGCCGATGCGGACGCGGGTGGTGCCGAAGTGGCCCACCTCCGCCTCGGCCAGGAAGTTGCCGGACCACGCCAGCACCAGGCCCCAGCACTCGCCGACGGCCTCGGTGGTGGCCGGCCGGCGCAGGACGAGCGACGGGTTGTGCTCGTTGCCCGAGCCGCCGCGCAGGCTGCCCACGCCCTGCCGGCCCGGGACGAGCGGCCGGTCGGCCGGGAACCGCTCGCGGGCCCAGGCGCCGGAGAACGTGACGAGGTTCCAGTCGTCGTCGGGCAGATCGAGCGAGGCGCTCATCGCGGTCCGGATGACCACGCTCGCCGCGCCACCGTTGTGCAGGCGCATCGAGCGCGCGACGATCGGCCGGTCGCGGAAGATCGTGAACGCCAGCGTGACCTCGAGCCCCGTCGGCTCGTCCGCGAGGTCGATCTCGAGCGTGTCGGCCTCCGTGTCGTCCTCCGCATACGTGGCGGGCAGCAGGCCCGGCAGAGCCGGCTTCCCCGCGAGGACGCGGTGGGCGACGTACTTCGGCTCCACCACCTGCGACCCGTCCGCCGCCTCCACGACGAGAGCGGGAACCCGGAAGTCGCCCAGGCCCGGCACGGGCAGCGCCAGCGCGACCGGCTCGCCGACCCGGTTGTCGAACCCGCTGAAGTCGCGCGGGCCGAGGTGCGCGTACGACGGCCCGACGGCGAGCGGGGCCCCGGCGTGGTACAGCCCGATCCAGCCGTTGGGCAGCACGCCCAGGACCCAGGACGTCCGGCCGTTGTGGAGGTGCCACTCGCGGGTCTCGGGGCTCCAGGCGATGCTCATGGGCGGCGGCTCTCCGGGGCTGCGATCGTCCAGGACCAGGTGTGGGTCCCGGTGGGGACGAGGTACGGGTGCAGGGTGTCGGGGCCGCACGAGGCCGTACCCACGCCGCGGTGGACCGCGTCGATGGTGACGAATGTCTCGGGGCGCGGCGCCAGCTCGTCGTCGTGCGTGGCCGCGTCGAGGTCGCGCGCCGTGACGTGGAGCGCCGACACCTGGCGTGGCCGGTCGAGCTCGATCCGCAGCCCGCCTGCCTCGAGCCAGCGCACGGCCGCGTGGCCGCCGCACTCCTGCGGGCGCACGTACGGGGTGAGCTGCTCGGCCACGGTGGACTGCCAGCGGCCGATGCGGCCGCCGCGGGCCCGGTCGGGGTAGGTCTCGTGCGGGCCGCTCCCGAACCAGGTGTAGGCCTCGTGGCCGGGGCGCAGCGCGAGCAGCGTCCCGACCCGGGGCAGGTCCGCCAGCGCGTCCGGGACCTCGACCGTCTCGACGACGCGCACCCGGCCGTCCGCGCGGCGCGCGAGGCGAGCCGTGTGCGGCACCTCGATCCCGGCGGCGGTGCGCCAGACGGAGTGGACGACGGTCTCGCGGCCGCCGCGCTCGACGCCGACCAGCGTGCGCGTCAGCTCCGGCAGTCCCCATGCGGCCCAGCGGGCGGCCATCCCGCCGATCCGATCGTTGTCCGTGGGCGCCCGCCACAGCGCGAGGGCGGCCGGCACCGCGAACGCCGGGTGGACGAGGTTGCCGTCGGCGTCGAGCTCCACGTCGCCGGTCCAGCCGCCGCCGTCGGCCCCCGGAGCGCCCGTGCCGTCGCCCTCGGGCGCGGGATCGAGCGCCAGCTGCGCCCAGCCGACCTCGAAGCCGGCCGGGGCCCAGGGTGTCGCCTCGGCCAGCGCGAAGCGCAGCGTCAGGAGCCGCTCGCCGCTGCCGGCCGGCGGCAGCCGGAAGTCTGGGATCGCCGCCGCTGACCGGGCGCCCGGCGCCGTCGCCGGGAGCGGCAGCGGGCCGCCCGCGACCTCGACGCCGTCGGCCTCGACGGACCACGTCGCGCGCAGCCAGGACAGGTCCCGGAAGTCGCCGCGGTTCTCGAGGGTGACGCGGCCGGCCTGCGCGTCGTCGGCACCCGACACCACGCGCACCGGGGAGGCCAGGTGCCGGTGCTCCCAGAAGCCGGGCTTCGGAGAGCGGTCGGGCAGCGTGATCCCGTCGCACACGAACGTCCCGTCGTTGGGCACGTCGCCGAAGTCGCCGCCGTACGCGTGGCGGATCCGGCCGTCGGGGAGGCGCAGGTCCAGGCCGTGGTCGCGCCACTCCCAGATGAACCCGCCCTGGAGCCCGTGGGTGGCCTCGATGGCGTCCCAGTACTCGCCCAGGGTGCCGTTGCTGTTGCCCATCGCGTGGCTGAACTCGCACATGATCAGCGGGTGGCGCTGGTCGGGCGACTGCGCGTGGGCCGCGATCGCCGAGATCGGCGGGTACATCGGGCAGGTGATGTCGCTGGCGGTCTGGGGGCTCGACCAGTCGAACTTGATGGCGCCCTCGTAGTGGAGCGGGCGCGACGGGTCGAACCGGCGCAGCCAGCCGGCCGCCGCGTCGTGGTTGGGCCCGTAGCCGGACTCGTTGCCCAGCGACCACAGGATCACCGACGGGTGGTGCCGGTCGCGGACGGCCATCCGCGCCACGCGGTCCACGAACTGGCCGAGGTAGCGCGGGTCCCGGCACACGTCGTCGTAGAAGGCGTGGCTCTCGATGTCCCCCTCGTCGATGACGTACAGCCCCAGTTCGTCGCACAGGTCGAGCAGCATCGGGTCGTTGGGGTAGTGCGAGGTACGGACGGCGTTGACGTTGAACTGCTTCATCAGCACGACGTCGGCGCGCAGGTCGTCGGGCGAGACCACCCGGCCCGTGTGCGGGTTGAAGTCGTGGCGGTTGACGCCGCGAATGAGCACCGCGCGCCCGTTGACCAGCAGCTCCTTCGCCGTCACCTCGACGCGCCGGAAGCCGACCCGGCGCTCGACGCGCTCGGCGACGGTCCCGTCGGGCGCCACGAGCGCCACCTCCAGCGTCCGCAGCGCCGGCACCTCGGCCGACCACGGCGTGACGCCCGGGACCCGGGCCGCCAGCGTCGCCACGCCCACCCGCGGCGCGAACACCGTGCGCCTGGCCGCCTCCCAGGCCGCCGCGTCGTCTGCGTCGGCGAGGGCGTCGGCGGCGGCGAGGCTCTCGAGGTCCAGCCGGCCGCGGCGCGGCGGCCCGGGGACCTCGAAGTCGCTGGGGCTGCCCGGCGGGGGCGGGGCGGCAGCGACCTCGGCCGCGAGGACCCCGTCGAGGCCCTCGAGCCGAGCCTCGACCCGCCAGCCCGGACCGCGGTGCCCGGGCCGCCAGCCGACCTGGACCTCGAGCCCGAGGGTGCCGGTGGCGTCGTCCGGCTCGAGGCCCGCGTCAATCTGCACGTCGGCGAGGTAGGCGGGACCGGTCGCGTAGAGGTAGACCGGCCGGGTGATCCCGCCGTGCCACCACTGGTCCTGGTCCTCGATGAAGTTCGCGTCGGACCACTTGACGACGGTCAGGCGGAGGGTGTTCTCGCCCGGCCGCAGCCGGTCGGTCAGCTCGTACTCCTGGGCGAGGTGCGAATCCTTGCCCGCGCCGACCTCCTCGCCGTTGAGCGCCACGATCAGCACGCTCTCGGCGGCCCCAACGTGGAGCACGACTCGCCGCTCCGCCCAGGCCGCCGGCACCGCGAACGCGCGCTCGTAGACGCCGGTCGGGCTGTCCTCGGGGGCGTACGGCGGACGGTTCGGCCACGGCATCTGGACGTTGGTGTAGTGGGGCTTGTCCCACGTGTCCTGCATCGTCCAGCAGCCGGGGACCGCGATCGGCCGCCAGTCGTCGTCGACAACCGCATCGGTCGGGCGGTGGAGCAGCTGGAACCGCCACTCGCCGTCGAGCGGGAGGCGGTCGGGGTGCGGCACTGCGTGCATCGGCAGGCGGCCGCGCGCGGTCAGCTGGGGGTCGGCCCAGGGCGGGGGAGTCATGGCTGGGGTCCTCCTGGACCGGGTGGGCCCGGCCGCGCGGCCGGGCCCCTGGCGCCTAGCCCTTCGTGGAGCCCAGGGTCAGGCCGGCGACGAAGTGCTTCTGGAGGGCGAAGTACACGATCAGCGTCGGCAGCGCCACGATCAGCGAGCCGGCGGCGAGCAGGTTGTTGTCGGTGAAGAACTGCCCGGAGAGGTTGTTGAGCGCCGACGTCACCGGGAACTTGTCGCCGGTGCGCAGCAGCAGGATGCCCCAGAAGAAGTCGTTGTAGATCCAGGTGAACTCGAGCGTGGCCAGGGCCGCCAGGGCCGGCCGGGCCAGCGGCAGGAGGACCGACCGGTAGGTCCGCCACACGCTGGCGCCGTCCACCACTGCCGCCTCGTTGATCTCCTTGGGCACCTGCTTGAAGTAGTTGGACAGCACGAACGTGCAGAAGCCCAGCTGGAAGGCGAGGTGGATCATCACGATCCCGAACAGCTGGTCGTACCAGATGCCGTTGTCGGACAGGGGCGCGGACATCGGCAGCGCGAGGTACAGGCGGAACAGGGGCACGATGACCACCTGCTGCGGGAGCAGGTTGCCCGCCGTGAACAGCATCAGCATCGCCAGGTTGAACCGGAAGCTGTACCTGCTGACCGCGAACGCGACCATCGAGGCGAACAGCAGGATCAGGATCAGCGCCGGCACCACCACCAGGATCGTCTGGAGGAAGTGGAGCGGCAGGTCGGCCTGGTTCCAGGCGTTGACGAAGTTCTTGAAGTTGTAGGCCCCGCCGATCGAGAAGTAGCCGCGCGGGTTGCCGCCGGTGTCGGCGTACGGCCGGAGCGAGGTGTAGATCGCCCAGGCCAGGGGCAGGAACCAGATCAGCGAGACGATGATCAGGAACAGGTGCGTGAAGTAGTGGGGTCGCTGGCGCTTGCCGGTCACCACGGTCCGCGCGCTGGCGGAGGCTGTCGAGGTGGTCATTCAGCCTCCTTCCCCATCGTCCGGTACAGGTAGAAGATGATCGGGCCGATCGAGATCAGGAGCAGGATCACGGCCATCGCCGAGCCGAAGCCGATCAGGCTCGCCTCGCCGAGGATGTTGTTGGTGATCAGCACCGACAGCAGGCCCAGGCCGTTGAGGCCCTTGTTGATGATGTAGACGATGTCGAAGGCGCGCAGGGACTCGATGATCGTCACGACCAGGACGACCACGTTGATCGGCGCGAGGACCGGAAACACCACCCGGAAGAAGGTCTGGCGCGCGTTGGCGCCGTCGATCGCCGCCGCCTCGCGGAGCGTGTTGTCGACGCTCTTGAGGCCGGCCAGGTAGAGCACCATGATGTAGCCGACGTGGCGCCAGCCGGCCGCGATGAGCACCATCGCGAAGTTGAGCCCGGGCGTGCCCAGCCAGTCGATGGCGGTCCCGGAGGCGGTCCACCTCGGGTCGCCCGTCACCGCGACCAGGAAGTTGTTGATGAAGCCCATGTTGGGCGAGTACATCAGCTGGGCGATGAAGCCGACGATGGCCAGCGACAGCACGACCGGCATGTACAGGACGCTCTGGTAGATCCGCGTCCCCTTGAGGTTCTGGTCCAGGATCACCGCCATCAGCATGCCCAGCGGGGTCGCGATCAGCAGGAACGCGCCCAGCCAGATCAGGTTGTTCTCGAACGCCGGCCAGAACGGCGGGTAGTTGGAGAACAGGTTCTCGTAGTTCTTGAACCCGATGAACTTGATCTTGTCGAGGCCGCCGATGCCGTTCCAGCTCGTGAACGACAGGACGATCGAGCCGAGCGTGGGCATCCAGATCAGGAAGATGTGGATGAACGCCGGGATGCCGACCATCAGCCCGAGGGTCAGCTTGTCCCGCCGCGTGAGGAGGCTGAAGCGCTTGCGGCGCTTCCGGCCGGTGGAAGGCGACGCCCCGCCGGCGGCTGCCGGCGGGGCGTACGGAACGGAGGAGGAGCTCACGGCCGTTCCTGCATTCGGATCAGCGGTCCGCGCTCAGGGTCACTGCGGCGGCAGGCTGTCGTAGAAGCCCTGGATGCCGCTGAGGAACTTGTTCAGGTCCTGCGTCGGGTTCTTGAGGAAGCTCTGCAGGAACTGCTGCATCCCGTTGGCGCCCGCGAAGTCCGGGCGCGTGTCGCGGTCCAGGAACTGCGCGATCTTGTTCGCCCCGGCGATGATCGTGGCGCTCGACTTCTGGAACGCGTTGTAGCCGCTCGTGTCGGCGTTCTTGTTGGCGGCCACGTCGTTGGGGTCCGACTTGAGGTAGATGTTCGGCGCGTCCGGCGAGCCCAGGAACTCCATGGCGGCCTTGGCGCCGTCGACGTTCTTGGCCTTCGCGGAGACCATGAACCCGTCGATCGGGGCGTCGATCGCCATCTCGCTGTCGTACTGGGTGCCGTGGAGCGGCCAGGGGAAGAAGTCGAGGTCGTCGTGGGTGGCCTGGTCGCTGGCCTGCTGGCCCGCGAAGGTCCCCAGGAAGTACATCCCGGCCTGCTTGTTGATCAGCTTCTGGGCGGCCTCCTGCCAGGTCAGGCCGAGCGGCTGCGGGTCGAAGTAGGGCAGCAGCTTCGCCCACTCCTGGAACACCGCGACGACCTTGGGGTCGGTCCACTTCTCCTTGCCGGCCATCAGGCCGATGTGGAAGTCGTAGCCGTTGAGGCGCATGTTCAGGATGTCGAAGGTGCCCATGGCCGGCCAGCCGTCCTTGTCGGCGAAGGCCAGCGGGATGAGCCCGTCCTTCTTCATCTGGTCGCCCAGCGTGGTGAAGTCGCTGATGGTCTTGGGGACTTGGTAGCCCTTCTCCTGCCAGAACGACTTCCGGTAGATGACCACCCACGGGTAGTTGTAGAGCGGCACGAAGTACTGCTTGCCGTCGTCGCCCGTCGAGGCCGTCTTGAACGCGTCGGAGAAGTTCGCGCCGATCGTCTGCCAGACGTCGCTGATGTCGGTCGCGAGGCCCTGGGCCGCGAAGAACCGCATGCGGTAGCCGGCGAACCACGTGAAGCAGTCGTCAGGCGTGGCCTGCAGGTACGCGTTGATCGTGTCCTGGAACTTGTTGTGCTCGACGGTGTTGATCGTGCACTGGATGCCCGTCTTCGTGGTGAAGGCGGCCATCGTGTCCGCGAAGGCCTTCTGCGGGACGGGATCCGAGTAGTTCGAGCCGAAGGTGATCGACCCGGCCGCGGACGGGGCGGCCGCGGAGGCTGCCGCGGAGGCTGCCGCAGACGGGGCGGCCGCGGACGGGGCCGCGGAGGCTGCCGCGGACGGGGCGGTGGTCGCCGTGCTGCCGCTGCAGGCGGCCAGGAACGCCGAGGCGCCGCCCAGCGCAGCGACGGCCGCGCCGCCCTTGAGGAGCGTCCGGCGCGAGACCGGGCGCTGGCCAAGATCAGCCATGTGAGTCCTCCTCTGTGACGCCCGCGCGCATGTCCCTGCGAGGGCAGGCCACAGGCGCGATTGTTGCGACCGGGTGTTGGATTGTCAAGGGACTCGCACCGGTTCGAACAACATTCTGTTGATCTTCGTTGACTTTCTCGCGCCTGCGGGGTCATGATTGGGCCCGTCGCCAGCCGTTCGCGCCCCGAACGAACCGAGAGCTGGCCGGCAGCAGCAGGAGCGGAGGGCATGCTCGCTCGCCAGCGCCAGGCGCTGATACTGGACCGCGTCCGCCGGGTCGGAGCCGTCCGGGTCGCGGACCTCGTCCGCGAGCTCGAGGTCTCGGACATGACCGTTCGCCGCGACCTGGAGGTCCTGCACGAGCAGGGGCTGCTGGAGAAGGTCCACGGCGGGGCCACCGCGCCGTCGCACCTCGCCAGCTTCGAGCCGGCGTTCGTCACCAAGGCCTCGCTGCAGCAGGACGAGAAGGCCGCCATCGCGGCGGAGGCCGCCAGGCTGGTCGAGCCCGGCATGGCGCTCGCGCTCTCGGCGGGCACCACGACGTACGCGCTGGCGGGCATGATCGCCGGCGTCCCCGGCATCACCGTGGTCACCAACTCGCTCCAGGTGTCGGAGGTGCTCAACCGCGCCCGGCGGCCGGACCAGACGGTCATCCTGACCGGCGGGATCCGGACCCCGTCGGAGGCGCTGGTCGGCCCGTTCGCCGTGGCCCAGCTGCGGTCGGTCCACCTCGACATCGTGTTCATGGGCGTCCACGGCATGGACGCAAAGGCCGGGTTCACGTGCCCCAACCTCATGGAGGCCGACACCGATCGCGCATTGATCGAGGCCGGCCGGCGCCTCGTGGTGGTCGCCGACCACAGCAAGTGGGGCATCGTGGGCATCGCCTCGATCGCGCGCCTCGATGAAGCCGATGTGCTGATCACGGACGCCGGGATGGACCCGGAGGTGCTCGTGGTGGTCGGAGAGGCCGTGCCCGAGGTGATCGTCGCCCAGACGCCATCGGGTCCGCCCGTCCCGATGCCGCTCCAGGAGGGCCGCGGGCATCACGGGGTGGCAGCCCGTGCCCACTGAGCCGCGCCGCCCCGACGACGGCGCCCTGGCCGGGCTCGACGCCGAGCCGCATCGGCGCCGCAACGCCCTGACCGGCGAGTGGGTGCTGGTCTCGGCGGGCCGCACCAAGCGGCCGTGGCTGGGCGCCGAGGAGCCTGAGCCGCCCGAGGAGCGGCCGGTCTTCGACCCGGGCTGCTACCTGTGCCCGGGCAACACCCGCGTGAGCGGGGACGTGAACCCCGCGTACCCCCAGACCTTCGTGTTCACCAACGACTTCGCCGCCCTGCGGCCCGACACCTCGAGCGCCCGCGTCGGCGAGGGGCTGTTCCGCGCCGAGGGGACGCGGGGCACGTGCCGCGTCGTCTGCTTCTCGCCGCGCCACGACCTCACCCTGGCGGGGATGGACACGGATGCGATCCGCCGCGTGATCGACGTCTGGGCAGACCAGACCACCGAGCTCGGCTCGCGTTACCGGTGGGTGCAGGTGTTCGAGAACCGGGGCTCGGCGATGGGCGCCTCCAACCCCCACCCGCACGGCCAGATCTGGTCGGGTGACGCGCTGCCCGTCCAGGCGGCGCTCGAGCTCGAGCAGCAGGGGAGGCACCTCGCCGAGGCGGGGCGCCGGCTGCTGGTCGACTACGCCTCGGCGGAGCGCGGCGGCCCGCGCGTGGTGCGCGATGCCGACGGCTGGCTGACGCTGGTCCCGTTCTGGGCGGGCTGGCCGTTCGAGACGATGCTCGTGCCGACGGAGCCGGCCGGTCGCCTGGCGGACCTCGACGACTGCCGCCGCGATGCGCTCGCCGCCGCGCTCCAGGACCTCAACCTTCGCTACGACGCGCTGTTCCGCCGACCCTTCCCGTTCTCGATGGGCTGGCACCAGGCCCCGTTCGGCGAGGGCGACCCGGCGGCGTGGCAGCTCCACGCGCACTTCTACCCGCCGCTCCTGCGGGCGTCGGTGCGCAAGTTCATGGTGGGCTACGAACTGCTGTCCGAGCCCCAGCGCGACCTCACCCCCGAGGAGGGGGCGCTCCGCCTGCGGGAGGCGCTGGGGGGGTGAGCCCGTTCGGGTCGCCCCGGGCAGGCGCCTGCTGCGCGGGTGCCGGCCTTGGCCGGCCTAGACTGGCCTAGCCCCGCCGCACCGCCGCGCCCCGCCCGCCGCACGTCGCGTCCGCAAGGTGCCGCACCCGGCCGCCCCCCGCACCCCCCGGATTACGCATGGAGCGAACAAGAACGCCGGGGACGGCGGTTCCTGCCGCGCCTGCTTCCTCCTTGTGGCCCATCGCCCAGGAGTCGTGAGCGTGGCCAAGCCGCCCGCACTCACCGGTCGGCCCAGCTGTGGCAGGCGCGCCTTGCGGAATGGAGTGCCTCGCCGGCTCGGTGTTCGGAAGACCCGAAAGGGCGCCGAGTCCCCGGCGCCGGGCGGCCGCATCCAGGCTCGGGCCTGCCCGCTTGGGCGGGGGAATGACCGCGACCGGTACGATGGCCGCAGGCAGCCGGACAGGAGGCACGCGATGCGGCTCTGGGGCGGTCGGTTCGGCGAGGGGCCGGACGCGCGGATGGCGGACTTCACGAGGTCCATCGAGGTGGACGCCGAGCTCGCGCTCGACGACCTCGCCGGCTCGATCGCGCACGTGCGCGGGCTCGCGCGCGCCGGCCTGCTGGCGCCCGACGAGGCGGAGGCGCTCGAGCGCGGCCTGGCCAGCCTGCGCGAGGACGTGGTCGCCGGGGCGATCGCCTGGGACCCCTCGCTCGAGGACGTCCACATGAACCTCGAGACGCTGCTCACCGAGCGGGTGGGGCCGGTGGGCGGCAAGCTGCACACGGGCCGCTCGCGCAACGACCAGGTCGCGACGGACCTTCGGCTGTGGACGCGGCGGGCGGTGGGCCGGCTCGACGAGGGGATCCTGGGCCTGGAGCGCGCGCTCGTGGACCTGGCCGACCGCGAGGGGGACGCCGTGCTCGCCGGCACGACGCACATCCAGCCGGCCCAGCCCGTCCTGCTGGCGCACCACCTGCTCGCCTACGTGGAGATGCTCGAGCGCGACCGGGGCCGGCTCGCCGACGCGAGGCGCCGGCTCAACGTCTCGCCCCTCGGGGCGGGCGCCCTGGCCGGCGCGGGCTACCCGCTCGACCGCGGGGCCACGGCCGCCGAGCTGGGCTTCGACGGCGTGTCGGCCAACTCGCTCGACGCCGTCTCGGACCGCGACTTCGTGGTCGAGGTGCTGGCCGCGGTGGCGCTCGCGATGGTCCACCTCTCGCGCCTGGCGGAGGAGGTCACCTGGTGGTCGAACCCCCGATTCGGCTTCGTGCGGGTGGCGGACGCCTTCTCGACGGGCTCCTCGATGATGCCCAACAAGAAGAACCCCGACCCCGCCGAGCTGGTGCGCGGCCGGACGGCCGGGGTGATCGGCGCGCTGGCGGGCATGCTGACGCTTATCAAGGGCCTGCCGCTGGCGTACCAGCGCGACCTCCAGGAGGACAAGCCGCCGCTGTTCGCGGCCGTCCGCACGCTGGATGCGTCGCTCTCGGTGATGAGCGGCCTGGTCGCCACGCTGGCCGTCAACCGCGACCGGATGCGCTCTGCGGCCGAGGAGGGCTTCACCACGGCCACCGCCCTCGCCGACGCGCTCGTCCGGCGCGGCGTCCCGTTCCGCGTGGCCCACAACATCGTCGGCGGGCTGGTCGGCGGCGCGGAGGCGGAGGGGATCGGCACGCTGGCCGGCCTCCCGGACGAGGCGTACCGCGCGGCCCTCGACGGCTCGGACGACCCCCTCGCGCGGAGGCTGGCCCACGAGCGGGGCGTCGTCGCCGCCCTCCGGGCCGCGGCCACCGTCGAGGGCTCGCTCGCGTCGGCGGACGTCGTCGGGGGCACCGCCCCGCAGCGCGTGGCCGAGGCGCTGGCCGCGGCGAAGGCGCGGCTCGGTCTGGAGTGACCGGGCGCGCCGGAGCTCGAGCCGCATGACCGGGCTGCCGCTCCGCACCGCGGACGTGGTCATCGTGGGCGCGGGCGTCCAGGGAGCCGCGCTCGCGTTCCATCTCGCCGGGCGCGGCGCGGAGGTCCTCGTCCTGGAGCGCTCGTCGGTGGCGGCCGGCGCCACGGGCCGCTCGTCGGGGTTCGTGCGCATGCACTACGACCTCGCCCTCGAGGCGGAGCTCGCGTGGCGCTCCTTCCCCTGGTTCACCGAGTGGCGCGACCGCGTCGGCACGGGCGACCCGGGGTTCGTGCGGACCGGGTTCGTGCAGCTGGTCGGCTCGGCCCACGCGGACGCCCTGCGGGCCAACGTGGCCGCCCAGCGGGGGCTCGGCATCGACACCTCGGTGGTGGGGCCCGTCGAGCTGGGCGACATCCTGCCCGGGATGGCCGTGGACGACGTCGGCGCGGCGGCCTACGAGCCCCGCTCCGGCTACGCCGACCCGACCGGCACCGCGGCCGGGCTGCTGGCCGCCGCCCGCGCGCGCGGCGCCGCGTACGCCGCCGGGGTGCGCGTCCTCGCCGTGCGGATGTCGGGCGACCGCGTCGCGGGCGTCGCCACCGCGCAGGGGGACGTCGACGCGCCGGTCGTGGTCGACGCCGCGGGGGCGTGGGCCGCCGAGCTGGCCCGCACCGCCGGGCTCGAGATCCCGGTGGAGCCGTGGCGGCACGACACCGCGTACTTCGGCCTGCCGCCCGCCCGCCCGTCCTCGATCCCGATCGTCCTCGACCATGCGGGCGCGGTGTACTTCCGGCCGGAGGGGGGCGAGCTGCTGCTCGTCGGCCTCGAGACCGGCAACGAGGTGGGGGGCTCGCCCGACGCCCCGATCCCCGGCTACGACCCGGGCGTCCTCGGGCCGATGGTGGAGCGGCTGACCGCCCGCGTGCCGTGGATGGCCGACGGCGACTTCCGCAGCGCGAACCGGGGCCAGGACGGCATGACGCCCGACCAGCGGGCGATCCTCGGCCCGGCCGGGCCGGACGGGTTGTTCCTCGACTGCGGGCACTCCGGCTCGGGGTTCAAGACCGCGCCCATGGTCGGGCAGTGCCTCGCGGAGTGGATCCTCGACGGGCGGCCGGGCACCGTGGACATCCGGCCGTTCGGGCTGGAGCGCTTCGCCGCCGGCCGGCCGCTGCTCGGCGAGCACCCGTACGAGTCGCTCTGGCGGTAGGTCCGACGGTCAGGCGCCCGCCCGCGCCGGTCCAGACAAACGAGAACGGGGAGGGCCGGCGGCCCTCCCCGTTCGTGACTGTTGGCGCAGTAGTGGCTAGGGCTGGACGTGGGTGATCTGCGTCGCCCAGTTGGCGAACAGCGTGCGCGTCGTGCTCGTCGTCTCGTTGGCGAGCCAGATCGAGCCGTCGGTGTCCACCACGGCCGCCCCGTAGTCGCCCCAGCGGGCGACGCCGGTCGTGTTGCTGGGCCGCCTCCCGTTGGGCAGGACGTTCTCGTAGCCGGTGAAGCCGTCCTCGGCGACCGGCCCCGCCTGCGAGATGTGGAGCAGGCCGAAGCCCGATCCGTCGAACATTGCGTACGCGGTGGACGGGTGCATGTCGAGCCCCGTGATCGTGACGCCGATGGCGCCCTTGCCGTCGCTGTTGACGCCGAAGGCCGGGTACAGGAGGCTCTCGCCACTGACCGCCAGATAACCCTGGTTGGCCATGGTTCCCTGCGACGGATCCACGACAAACCATGCGATCCCCGTCTGCACGGTGCCCTGAGCGGGCTTGACAACCGAGTTGAGGGCGCCGTAGAGCTTCCCGCCCGCGTAGACGACCTCGTTCATGCGGTCGTCGTTGCTATTCAGCAGCTCCGTGTGGTACTGCGCCCGATCGAACAGGCCTCCGTAAAGGACGGGCTGCGGGTTGATGTTGAGGTAGTCGCGCAGCGGGAACGGTCCGGTGTTGGACTGCTGAGCCATAGGCGGCTGCCCGTAGACCTCGCTGCCGATGACCTTGCCGGTCAGGGTCAGGCTTGGCGTGGTCGACCCAAGGGTGTCCGTCCCGGTGAGCGTCCAGAGCGCGATCCGGTTGTCGAGCGTCGCGTTGAAGTCGAGCGCCGACAGGAAGTACTCCGTGCCGGCAACGTCGGGAGTGCCCGGTGCGGTCTTGGCGGGCTGGAGTGAGTAGGGGGGACCGTCGAAACCAGCGGGCGCGACAACAGGGACGTTGACAGCGTCGATCGACGACCCGCCGCTCTCCAGCTGCGACTTGGCGATCGCGTAGACCTGCGCCCCGTTGAAGCCGTTCTCGAACAGCGGGAAGCTGTTGGTGGTGACGTAGAAGCCGTTGGCGTCGGCGCCGATCAGGGGCTGGTCAGGCAGGCACGGGCAGCTCGCGCCGTCGTTGGTGGTGTCGAGCTTGTAGACGTTCCAGGCGCCGGCCGGGTCTGATGACGCGCTGACCGCCAGCATCACGCTCGTGGGGCCGGAGAAGGCGCCGGTCGCCGGGTTCACGTCCGCCTGCAGGATCGACAGGATGAAGTGCCCGCTGTCGTAGATGCACTTGGGGTCGCTCGTGAAGTCGCCGTACGTCCCGGTGTTCCGGTCGATCTCCGGCGCGAGCCCGAACAGCTGGTTGAGCGGCGTGATGTCTGTCTTCAGCGTCCCGTCGGTGCTATACGCCGCGATCGCGGTGTTGACGGACTCGACGACGGACCCGCCGCCGACGCACAGCGCCTGGTCGGGGGGCTCGAGGCTGAACTGGGTTTGGGTGTAGCCCCCGGTGCCGGCGTTCCGCTGGTCGTAATGGTTGAGCCCCGCGAACGTGCGCACCATCTCATTGCCGGGCGCGGCCAGCCCGTTGTTGGCCACTTTGGGCACGTTGTTCGCGGGCAGGCGAGCCGCGCTGGTGCCGGAGTTCGGGATTGCCTCGTCGACCGTCAGGCCGGCCGGCGAGAACTCGTTGACTGTGTCGCCGTTGCCCGTGGCGTTCGCCCCGGTCGCCCGGAGGCTCGTGGTGCCGAGATAGGTCAGGTGGGAGACGGTGGCGCCCGGGCTGGCGGCGGACGCCGTGACGGCTCCCACCGGCCCGAACGCGACCAGCATCGAGGCTGCAGCGAGCAGCGTGAGCGAGAGGCGCATCGGCCTCCGATCCATGCGCTAGACCTCCTTTGTCGCGGTGTGTCGACAGACGGGTCGCCTTCCTCCGCGATCCGATGTCGGCACACTAGTCCAGGCGGCGCCGGGATGCCTCGACCGGCGTGCGCCCGCCGGCCGCCGTGGTGCGCGGGTGCACCACAACCTGCAGCGGGCGGGCAGCTCGCCCGGCGCCGCGCCCCCGCCGAAGATGCCGCGCGGCGGCGGTTGTGAGCGTCCACCGCATCGACACCTCGAGCGTCGCGGCCCGGGCTCGGCGCCTTCCAGTTGCGCTGGACCCGGCGACCGTTCTGCCAGCCAGTCGAAGGACGACTGCTGGTCGCCCCGTTGCTGACACGGCCGCGTCCTGTGACTCGCCGTCAAGGCTCGGCGGCGCCGGCTGCACGGTCCGCCTCACGACGCCCCCGCGGATGCCCGTCGGCCCATGACCTGCAGTCGTGCTTTGACTGGCTGGCGGGAACCCGCCAAGGCGGCGCTGGCCCCGGGCGACGCCCTCAGACGGCCGGCAGGGCGACCATGAACCGCGACCCGCCGTAGCCGTTCCTCTCGATCCAGACCCGGCCGCCCATTGCCTCCATGAGCCGCCGGGCGGCGAACAGCCCGATGCCCGACCCTCGCGAGCGCGCCCGGTCCAGGCGCACGTAGGGCTGGAACACGGCCTCCCAGTCCTCGATCGGCACGCCGGGCCCGTCGTCGGTGATGTAGACCTGCACCTCGTCGCCGACGCGCCACACCCCGATGGACACGGCCTGCTCCGGCGGGGCGTACTTCGCCTCGTTGTCGAGGATCTGCTCCAGGACCTGCTGGAACCGCGCCTGGTCGCCCCGGGCCACCAGCTGCGCGTCGGGCGGGTACCAGCGGACGGCACGGGTGCGCAGCAGCAGCGCCAGCGTGCCCACGGTGCCGGTGATCGCCGCCACGACGTCGAACGGGTCGCGGCGCAGGCCGGTGAGCCCCTCGCCGCGGACCGAGGCGAGGATGCCGTCGACGAGTCGGTCGAGGCGCGTGACCTGGTCCACGGCCCCGGCCCGCCAGGCCTCCACCTGGGTGCGCCGGCCCTCGGGCGCGTCCGACGTCGCGGCGTCGGCCAGCAGGTCCACGTAGGCGCGCACGACGGCGAGCGGCGTGCGCAGTTCGTGGGTCACGACCGCCAGCAGCTCGGCGCGCGCCGCGTCCAGCTGGGACAGCCGGTCGAGCTGCGCCTCGGCCTCGGCCTGCATGCGGCCCTTCTCGACCAGCCCGCCGAGCAGCGCCGCGATCGTGCCCAGGAAGTCCACCTCGTCGGCGGTGAAGTCCCGGACCTCCGTGGTCTGGACGTTGAGCACGCCGACCAGCCGCTCGTTCCACAGCAGCGGCATCGACAGCATCGCGTGCAGGCCGCGGACGTCGAAGCCGCGCACCCACGAGAACTGCGCGTCGGTCGTCACGTCGCGCGAGCTGACGGGCCGGCGGGTGCGGGCGGCCCGTCCCGTGATGCCCTGCCCGACGGCCAGGCTGACCTTGCCGACCTGCTCGGGATCGAGCCCGTTGGTGGCGGCGAGGGTGAGGCGGGCCCCGTCCCGGTCGAGCAGGTAGAACGAGCAGACCTCGACGCCGAGCGCCGCGGTGGTCCGGTCCACCAGGGTGCGCATCAGCTCGTCCCAGTCGCGCGCCTGCGTGAGCAGCTGCGCGAACTCGTGGAGGAACGCGAGCCGGTCCACCCGGCCGGATGCGGCGGGCGACGAGGGCGGCAGGTCGCGGCTGGCGGCGGGCTCGGCGGCAGGGTCGATGGGCTTGGCCCTGGCCGCCCTCGGTCTCGACGGCTTGTCAGTCACCCCTTCAGCCTACGGCATCGTCAGCCGGCGGGCGCCTCGGCGACGGTCGTCGGCAGTCCCTCGAGCAACGGGTTCGTCCAGGACCAGGCGGCGCCGTGGTGCTTGCCCACCGCGCCGTGGCGAGCCGCCTCCACGCGCAGCGGCAGGCCGAAGATCTCGATGAAGCCCACCGCCGACGCGTGGTCGAACGCGTCGCCCTCCCCGTACGTGGCCAGGTTCTTGTCGTACAGCGAGAGCGGCGAGCGGCGCCCGACCACGTAGGCCCGGCCGTGGTCGAGGCGCATCCGCACCTCGCCCGAGACCACGCGCTGGCTGCTCATCGCGTATGCCCGCAGGTCGCGCGAGAGGGCGCTGAACCACAGCCCGTCGTAGATGATCTGCGAGAGCTCGTCGGCCACGAGCCGGTTGAACCGGAGCTGCTCCTTGGACAGCACCAGCCCCTCGAGCGCGTGGTGCGCCGCGTGCAGGATGACCGCGGCCGGCGCCTCGTAGATCTCGCGGCTCTTGATCCCGATCAGGCGGTCCTCGACGTGGTCGATCCGGCCCACGCCGTGGGTGGCGCCCAGCGCGTTGAGGCGCTCGACCAGCGCCGCGCCCGACAGGTCCTCGCCGTCCAGCGACACCGGGATGCCGCCCTCGAACGCGATCACGGCCTCGACCGGGTTGGGCGCCTCCGCCGCCCTGACCGTCCAGGCGTAGGCGTCCTCGGGCGGAGTGGCCCAGGGGTCCTCGAGCGGTCCGGTCTCGCACGAGCGGCCCCACAGGTTCACGTCGATGGACCAGGGCGTGGCGCGCGCGGCCGGGACCTCGATGCCCCGGGCGCTCGCGAACTCGGCCGTCTGCTCCCGCGTCAGGCCCATCCCCACCCGCATCGGCGCGACCACCTGCAGCCCGGGGTCCAGGGCGTGGACCGCCACGTCGAAGCGCACCTGGTCGTTGCCCTTGCCGGTGCAGCCGTGGGCGACGGCGTCGGCGCCCTCCTTCTGGGCCACCTCCACGAGCAGCTGCGCGAGCAGCGGCCGGGCCAGCGCGGTGGCCATCGGGTAGGCGCCCTGGTAGACGGCACCCGCCTGGAGCGCCCGCCAGACGTACTGCGACACGAACGTCTCGCGCGCGTCCACCACGTAGGCGCGAGCCGCGCCGGCGCTCATGGCCCCGCGCTCGATGCCGTCGGTGAGCGAGCCGCCGCCGAGGTCCACGCTGAGCGTGACCACCTCGACCCCGTACTGCTCCCTGAGCCACGCGACGGCGACCGACGTGTCCAGCCCGCCGGAGTAGGCGAGCACCACCTTGTTCATCGGGACATGGCCTCCGTGGCGGCCCCGGCCTCGGCCGGGGCCTGGATCGCAGCGAACCGGTCGAGCCAGCGGAGCAGGGCCGGCTCGTCGGGGAACAGGACGATCAGCGTGTTGTCGCCGGCGACGGTGCCGACGAAGCCGTCGAGCGTGGACTCCTCGATGGCCTGGGCGATGAGGTTGGCGGTGCCGGGCTGGCCCGTCAGGACGATGATCAGCCCGCTGCGCCCGACCGTCACGGGGATGTCGGCCAGGATCCGCCTGAGCCGCTCGTCATCGGGCGGGCGCGCGGCCCCGGCCAGCGATTCGGGCAGCACGTACACCGAGTGGTCGCCGCGCATCACCTTGGCCAGGCCGAGCTCCGCGATGTCGCGCGAGACCGTCGCCTGGGTCACCTCGAAGCCCAGCGCGCCGAGCTCGCTGACGAGCTCCCCCTGGCTCGCGACGGGCCGCTCCGAGACGAGCCGGCGGATCGCGGCGTGGCGGTCGCGCTTGGCGAGCACCGCGGTCATGCGGCGTCCGCCGCGGCGCGCGCCGAGACGCGCGTCCCGAAGGTCGGGTCGTCGAGGGCGCGGGCCAGGGCCCGCTCGGCGGAGCCGTCGGCGATGATCGCCTCCGCCCCCTCCCACGCGAGCGCCGAAAGCGCGGCCCGGATCTTGGGGACCATGCCGCCGCGGATCGTGCCGTCGGCGATCAGCGCCTCGGCCTGGGCGGGCGTGATCGAGTCGAGCTTGTTCCCCGCAGCGTCGCGCACGCCGTCCACATCGGTCATCAGCACCAGCTGGCGGGCCCCGAGGCCGGCCGCCAGACCGGCGGCCGCATCGTCGGCGTTCACGTTGCACACCACGCCCTCCTCGTCGCGCGCGAGCGGCGCCACCACCGGCACCTGGCCCGCCACGAGCAGCGAGTCGACGAGGTCGCGGCGCACGCCCGTCACCGTGGCCACGAGGCCCATGTCCGGGAGCCGCTGGCCGATCAGCAGGCCGCCGTCCACGCCCGACAGGCCGACGGCGTCGCAGCCCGCGTCGTGGAGCGCGGCCACCAGCTCGCTGTTGACGACGCCGCGGAGGACGGCCGCCGCCACCTCGAGGACGGCAGGGTCCGTGACCCGGAGCCCGCCCTCGAACCGGGTCTCCACGCCCAGACGCTCGAGCCACTCGGTCATCCGCTTGCCGCCGCCGTGCACGAGCACCACGGGACGCCGCCGGGCGACCTGGGCGACCTCCGCCAGGACCTGCCGCTGCTCGGCGAGGGTCGTGCCGCCCAGCTTGACGACCACCACCTCGCTCACGCGACGGACTCCGCCGCGACGCCGCCGACGCTCACGTGGTGTACTCCGCGTTCTCCTTGACGTAGGCCTCGGTGAGGGGGCAGCCGAACGCCTCGCCCGTGCCGTCGCCCAGCCCGAGGTCCACCCGGATCAGGACCTCCTCGGCATCCATCGCGCGCCGCGCCGCGGCCTTGTCGATGCCCACCGGGCCGCCCGCCGGCCCGTCGAAGGCGAGGTGGCCGGCGATCGCGATCCGGATCCGGGCGGGGTCAACGGCCGCCGGCCGGCCGGCGCGGAGGGCGGCCGCCTCCGGGTCCAGCCCGGCGGCCTCGAGCACCGCGGCCTCCGCGACCAGGGCGTTGCCGGCCGCCCCGGCGATCCGGCCCCAGTTGGCGTCCCTGCCGTGGACCGCGGCCTTGACCAGGGACGAGCTGATCACCGCCCGGGCGACCGCCCGAGCGTCGGCGTCGTCCGCGGCCCCGGTCACCTGGCAGGTGATGAGCGCGGTGGCGCCCTCGCCGTCGCGGGCCTGCTGGCGGGCGAGGTCGCGGGCGACCGCCTCGATCGCCGCCCCGAGCGCAGCCCTGGCCGCGGGGTCGTCATCGGCCGACGCGGCGCCGGCCGCTCCCGAGGCGAGCACGAACACCGTGTCGTTGGTGCTGGTGTCGCCGTCCACGGACAGCTGGTCCCAGGTCACCGCGGCGGCCGAGCGGAGCAGCGCCCGCAGCGTCGAGGGAGATGCGGTGGCGTCGGTGAGGACGATCGAGAGCATCGTGGCCATGCGCGGGTGGATCATGCCCACGCCCTTGGCGATCCCGGTCACGGTCGCGCTGACCGTGCCGCCGCTCGCGCCGGGCAGCCGCACCGCGACGCTGGCCGTCTTGGTGGTGGAGTCCGTGGTCCGGAGGGAGACGGCCGCCTGGCCCAGCGCGTAGTCCGTGTACTCGAGGCCCTCGTCGGTCACCCGCCGGATGGCGGCCTGCACCTTGTCGAGCGGCAGGCGCGTGCCGATGATCCCGGTCGAGAGGTGGAGGACGTGGGCCGGCTGGGCGCCGATCGCCTCGGCCACGGCCATCCCGATCGCCGCCTGGTCGGCATCGCCCGCCTCGCCGGTCGCGGCGTTGGCCGAGCCGGAGGTTGCGATGACCGCCGATGCGTACCCGCACGCCTCGGGGGTGCCGCCGGTGGCCTGGAGGTTCGATCTCGACAGCCGCACCGGGGCGGCGGCGAACCGGTTGGGCGTGAACACGGCCGCGGCCGGGACGGGGCCCCCGGTGGCGACCACCAGCGCGAAGTCCGGCCGGCCGGACGCCTTGATCCGCGCCGACGTGCCGACCGCGGCGAACCCCCCGGGCATCCGCGGCGCGCGCTCGACGGGCGGCAGCGAATCGGGGAGCGGCGCTGGGAACGGGTCGGGGGAACGCGTCATCGACACAGCCTCGGTGGGGTGGACGGCGCCTAGGGCGCCAGGGGGAGCTGGAGCAGGCCGGCCGTCTCGGGCAGGCCGTGGAGCACGTTGAACGCCTGGATCGCCTGGCCGGCCGCGCCCTTGACGAGGTTGTCGAGCACGCCCACAGCCAGCACGCGGCCGGTCCGCTCGTCGCGCCCCGCCCAGACGCGGAACTCGTTCGAGCCCAGCACGTGCTTGGTGGCCGGCGGGCTCGGCACCACGGTCACGAACGCCTCGTCCCCGTACGCCAGCGCGTACAGGCTGTCCAGCTCGTCCTGGGCGACCGGGCGGGTCGTCCGGACGTGGCACGCGGAGAGGATGCCCCGCGTCATGGGGATGAGGTGCGGCAGGAAGTCGATGCCCGCCGCCCCCGGATTGGCGTCCGGGGCGGGGGACTGCTCGAGCAGCTCCTGCTCGATCTCGCCGATGTGGCGGTGCGTGAACACGCCGTACGCCTTGACGCTCTCGTTGACCTCGCCGAAGTGGAGGTCGGCCTTGGGGTCCCGCCCCGCGCCCGACACGCCGCTCTTGGCGTCCACGACGGCGTCGGCGATCAGCCCGGCCCGGGCCAGCGGGGCCAGCGCGAGGATCGTCGTGGTGGCGTAGCAGCCGGGGGACCCGACGATCGCGCCAGGCCTCGTGCCCGCCGCGGCCAGCTCGGCGCGGTGGAGCTCGGGCAGGCCGTACACGGCTGTGGCGAGCAGTTCCGGCCGCGGGTGGTCGAAGTGGTACCAGCGCGGGTAGTCGGCCGGGTCGTGGAGCCGGAAGTCGGGCCCGAGGTCGATGACGGCCTGGCCGCGGGCCAGGAACTCGTCGACACGCCCGGCCGCGGCGCCGTGGGGGAGGGCGAGGAACACCGCCTCCGCGTCGTCGGGCACGCGGTCGTACACGTGGAGGTCCCGAGTCGCGAGATGCGGGTGGATGTGCGCGATCGGGTCGCCCCTGCGCTCCCGGCCCACGAGCCCCGCGATCTCGACGTGCGGGTGGAGCGCGAGCAGCCGGATCAGCTCCGCGCCGACGTAGCCCGTGGCGCCCACGATCGCGACCCGGACCGGGCCGGCGCCGGCGAGCGCTCGGGCGCCCCGTCCGGCAGGGGTGGCGTTCGGGGTTGACGCACGCTCCGCCGCGATCGCCGAGCCCGTCGAGTCCGCGCTCACCGGCGCGCTCGGCCGCTCGCGGACGGCCGGCTCACGGGGTCGAGGATCGGGCGGAGAGTGGTCACCGAATGACTATACATCGCGCTGCATACTCATGCAAGATGGACCGGCCCGGGCGGCGGCGGGCGGAGAGAGATTGTGCCGCAGGGCTCGATATCGCACCGCCGCGCCGAAGGCCACATCCCTGCCGGCCGTGGGGGGAGGTGCACGGAGGCGCGCTCCGGCCCCAGTCCCGCCATCGATCGGCGGCCCCACGTCGTCGATCGACGATCTCCACGCCTGGCTGAGGACGTAGCGCGGCCGGGTGCCGCGGGCACCGTCGAGGCGCGGGGCGTGGTCGAGCCCACCGACGCGCCGCTCGCCGGGCGGGTGTACCGACCGCCGCTACCGCCCAGCCGCTCGCCGGGCGAGCCCTAAGGCCGCGGCGACCGCCGGCCTGCTCGATGAGCGGGCGGGAGGACCGAGCCGCCCGCGCGTTCGCTCGCCAGGCGAGCGGCGCATGGCGGGCGCCGGGCGGGCGGCATGGCCTCCTGCGCAGGGGCCGAGCTGTCCGGGGCGGCTGCCCGCGGGCGGCGACCGGGCAGGGGAGCGCCCGTCGCGGGGGGCCGCGAGGCGTCACTGGCCCCGGTGGCCGGGACGCCGCGGGCCCCGCTACCAGGCGGTCTGCGTGGCGTGCTCTGCGATGCCCTCGGCCTCGAGCCAGCGCTCCGCGTCGATCGCGGCGCGGGCGCCGTCGCCGGCGGCGGTGATCGCCTGGCGGTAGCGGTGGTCCGCCACGTCACCCGCGATGAACACGCCGGCGATCCGGCTGGCCGTGTGCTCGTGGGCGGTCAGGTAGCCCTGCTCGTCTGTCTCCAGCCAGTCGCGGAACACCTCGGTGTTGGGCCGGTGGCCGATGGCGATGAACAGCCCCTCCATGGGCACGGTCCGCTCGCTCCCGTCGCGCGCGTCGCGCAGGCGCAGGCCGTCCATGAACGCGTCGCCCAGGACCTCGGCCACGACGGTGTTGGGGTGGACCTCGATCTTGGGGTTGGCGTAGGTCCGGTCGATCATGATCTTGCTGGCCCGGAAGCCGTCCCGCCGGTGGAGCAGGTGCACCTTGCTCGCGAACCGGGTCAGGTAGTTCGCCTCCTCCATGGCCGAGTCGCCGCCGCCGACCACGGCGATCTCCTTGTCCCGGAAGAAGAAGCCGTCACAGGTCGCGCACGCGGACACGCCGCGGCCGCGCAGCCGCTGCTCGCTCTCGAGGTTCAGCCACAGGGCCGACGCGCCGGTGGCGAGGATGACGGACTGGCCGACGAACTCCTGGCCCCTCGCCCAGACGCGGAACGGCCGGGTGGACAGGTCCACCCGGTCCACGTCGAGGTCGTAGAAGCGGGTGCCGAAGCGCTCCGCCTGGGCGCGGAAGCGGTTCATCAGCTCGGGGCCGTCGATGCCCTCGGGGAAGCCCGGGAAGTTCTCGATCTCGCTGGTCAGCATCAGCTGGCCGCCCGGCGCCGACCCGGCGACGACGACCGGCTCGAGGTTGGCCCGCGCGGCGTAGATCGCGGCGGTGAGGCCGGCCGGCCCCGAGCCGATGATGAGGACCTTGGTCTCGACCGGGGCGCCGTCCGCGACGGCCACGGACGGACCGCCGGCGAGCGGGGTGGCCTCGGGCGCGCCGTCGCCGACGATCGAGAGCCCGCCGAACGGCGCGCTGCCGCCGGCGCCGAAGTCGATCGTGCGGTCCCCGGACGGGCGGGCGGGGGCGTCCACGGGCTCGGGGTGGTTCTGGTCGGTCATGGTCGGTCGGGGTCTCGTTGGCTGGAGGGTTCGTCCCTGACACTGTAGCACGTCGGACGTATACCCCCTGGGGGTATATCAGGGCGGATCCAGGAACGGCGGCAGGCGCACCGCCGCCTTCGGGGGCCCCCGCTTCGGGTACGCTGGCACGCCAGAGGAGGAACCGATGAACTGTGCTGCGTGCGGCAGCGCCAACGAGCCCGGTCGCAAGTTCTGCGGAGAGTGCGGGTCTCGACTGGCCGTCGCATGCCCCGCCTGCGGGACCCCCAACTCGCCGACGGCCCGGTTCTGCGGCGAGTGCGGCAACCCCATGCCCGCGACAGCGGGTGCCGGTGCGTCGTCCGCGCCCGTGGCGGCGCCGCTGCCGCAGGCCGGCGCCTCGACGCCGGAGCGCCCGGCGCCCGTCGCCGAGCGCCGCCTGGTGTCGGTGCTGTTCGCGGACCTGGTGGGCTTCACGTCGCTGGCCGAGGGCCGCGACCCGGAGGCGGTGCGCGAACTGCTGACCCGCTACTTCGACCGGGCGACCGAGGTCGTCGAGCGCTACGGCGGCAGCGTCGAGAAGTTCATCGGCGACGCCGTGATGGCGGTGTGGGGGGCGCCGATCGCGCACGAGGACGACGCGGAGCGCGCCGTGCGGGCCGGCATCGAGCTGCTGGACATCGTCCGGGCCCTCGGCCCGGGGCTGCAGGCGCGGGCCGGCGTCATGACCGGGGAGGCGGCGGTGACCCTCGGGGCGGCCGGCCAGGGGATGGTCGCGGGCGACCTCGTCAACACGGCCTCCCGGCTCCAGTCGGTGGCGCAGCCGGGCACGGTGCTGGTGGGCGCGGGCACGCACCAGGCGACCTCGACCGCGATCAGCTACGAGCCGGCGGGCGAGCACGTGGTCAAGGGGAAGGAGACGCCGGTCGCGGCGTGGCGCGCGGTCCGCGTCGTGGCGCAGCGCCGGGGCCGCGGGCGCGACGACCGGCTGGAGGCGCCCTTCGTGGGCCGCGACGCCGAGCTCCGGCTGCTCAAGGACCTGTTCCACGCCACGTCGCGCGAGCAGCGCGTCCGCCTGGTCTCGATCACGGGCCAGGCGGGGATCGGCAAGAGCCGGCTCGCCTGGGAGTTCCTCAAGTACGTCGACGGCGTGGTCGAGGACGTCTGGTGGCACGAGGGCCGCTCGCCCGCGTACGGGGAGGGCATCACGTTCTGGGCGCTGGGCGAGATGATCCGCTCCCGGGCTCGGCTGCTCGAGACCGACGACGCCGCGACGACGCGGGCCCGGATCGCCGACATGGTCGCCGAGCACGTCCCGGACGAGGGCGAGCGGCGCCGCATCGAGCCCTCGCTGCTCGCGCTCCTCGGCGTCGGCGAGGCGCCGCCGGGCGGCCAGCCCGAGCTGTTCGGCGCCTGGCGCACGTTCTTCGAGCGGCTCGCCGCCACGGGCGTCGTGGCTCTGCAGTTCGAGGACCTCCAGTGGGCGGACACGGGCACGCTCGACTTCATCGAGCACCTGCTCGAGTGGAGCCGGAACGTCCCGATCCTGATCATCACCCTGTCGCGGCCCGAGCTCCTCGACCGCCGGCCCGGCTGGGGCGCCGGCAAGCGCGCGTTCCTCGCCCTCGACCTCCAGCCGCTCGACGAGCCCTCGATGCGCGAGCTGCTGGCGGGCCTCGCACCCGGCCTCCCCGCCGAGGCCGTCCGCACCATCGTCGCCCGCGCCGACGGCATCCCGCTGTACGCCGTGGAGACGATGCGGATGCTGGTCGCGGACGGCCGCCTCGTTCCCCGGGAGGGCGGCGGCTTCGAGCCTGTGGGCCAGCTTGGCGAGCTGGCCGTCCCCAACTCGCTGCACGCCCTGATCGCCGCCCGCCTCGACGGGCTCGACGCGGGCGACCGGGCGCTGGTCCAGGACGCCGCCATCCTCGGCCAGTCGTTCACCGAGGACGCGCTCGCGGCGATCGTCGACGAGGACCGGGCTGCCCTGGCGGCACGGCTCCAGCGGCTGGTCCGCAGCGACCTGCTGCAGGTGGAGGTGGACCCGCGCTCGCCCGAGCGGGGCCAGTACGCGTTCGTGCAGGCGCTGATCCGCGAGGTCGCGTACTCGACCCTGGCGCTGCGGGACCGGCGCGCTCGGCACCTGGCCGCCGCGCGCCACTTCGAGTCGGTCGGCGACGAGGAGCTGGCCGGCGCCGTGGCGGCCCACTATGTCGCCGCCTACCGCTCGTCGGCCGAGGGAGCGGAGGCGCTGGAGCTCGCCGGGCTGGCCCGGGACGCCCTGACGGCGGCGGGCGGTCGCGCCGAGCGGCTGGGCGCCTTCGACCAGGCCCGCTCGTTCTTCCTCCAGGCGGTCGAGATCACCGCCGTGCCGGCCGCTCGGGCGGACCTCCTGGAGCGCGCCGCGGTGGCCGCCGTCCGCATGCAGCGCGCCGAGGCCGCCATCCCCGACCTCGAGGCGGCGTTCGAGACGCTGGGCCAGCTGGGCGACCGCTCCGGCCAGGCGAGGGTCGCGAGCTGGATCGGCAACGCGATGTCCAACGCCCGCCGACGCGACGAGGCCGCGAGCTACCTCGGGCCGATGGCGCGCCAGTTCGACGATCTGGGCGACGACGACATCAACCTGATCTACCTGCTGCAGGCCCGGGGCTCCGTCGCCTACCTGGTCGCCGACTACGCGACCGCCGTCCAGGTGGCGGATCGCGTGCTCGCCGCGGCCGAGCGGATGGGCAACGCCCTCGTCGCCGCGGACGCCCTGCGCATCAAGGGGTCGGCGGCCTTCAACCTCGGCCGGGTGTGGGAGGCCCAGGCCCTGCTCATGGGGTCCCAGCGCGTCGCGCTCGAAGCAGGGCTGCAGGATGCCGCGCTGCGGGCCGCCGCCGTCCTGGTCTCGGTGCAGGCGCTCGACAGCCCCGCGGCCGCCCTCGCGCAGGAGCGCGAGGCGATCGACCTGGCCCGCCGGCTCGGCCAGCGCACGCAGGAGATCGTGATCAGCCAGAACGCGGCGGAGGACGCCCGGCGCGTCGGCGACTGGGAGTGGGCCCTGGACACGATCCTCCAGATCGACCAGTACGAGATCGACCCCGGGGTCCACCTCGCCAATCGCATCCAGGTCGCGCTCCTGGGGGCGTGGCGCGGGGCCGTCGACCCGGTCGAGGTCGACGAGATCAAGGCGTCGATCGGGACGGTCGAGGACCGCGACGTCGGGTCCTCCATTGACGACCTCGAGGGGGTCATCGCGACGGTCGAGGGACGCTTCGCCGACGCCGCCGCCGCCTGGATGCGGGTGGCCGACACCAGCGACCTCAACGCGCCGTACTCGCTGCCCCGGGCCGGGAGGGTGGCGGTGCTGGCCGGAGACGCGGCGCTGGCCCAGCAGGCCCTCGACCGCCTGGCGTCGCTCGGCGCTCGCGGGCGGGCCATGGACGCCGACCGGGCGACCATCCGGGCGGGCCTGGCGGCCCTGGCCGGCGACCGCGCCGCGGCCCTGGCCGGCTACCGCGCCGCCGCGACCGCCTACCGCGACCTGGGCCTGGCGTTCGACGAGGCGCTGCTCGGCGTGGAGGCGGCGAGGATGCTCGGCACGGGCGAGCCCGAGGTCGTCGGCTGGGTGGAGACCGCGAGGGCGACCCTCGCCCGGCTGGGCGCCCTGCCGCTCCTGGGCATGCTGGATCGAGGTGCCGCCGGGAGCGCGGCCGCCGGGAGCGCGGCCGCCGGCTAGAGCTCGTGCAGCGCGGGCACCACGTCCCGCGCCAGGACCTCCATGACGCGCGGCTCCCACACGTCGCGGGCCGAGAAGATGACGTGCTGCGCGCCGGCGTCCGAGAGCTCGCCGAAGCGGTCCACCACCTGCGCCGGCGATTCGCCGTCGCCGTCGCCCAGGTCCAGCCGCACCGACTGGAGCGTCGAGCGCTCGATCTCGTCCGGGTCGCGCCCCACCGCGGCGCAGTGCTCGCGCAGCACCTCGAACTTGTGGCGGAGCACCTCGGGCCGGCCGAACACGTTGCAGGCGTCGCCGTACTGGGCCACCAGCCGGAGCGTCTTGCGCTCCCCGCCGCCGCCGATCATCACGGGCGGGTGCGGGCGCGAGATCGTCTGCGGGGAGTTGAGCAGCCGGGCGGCCCGGGTGTGCCGGCCCTCGAACGGGGCGTCCGAGCCCTGCTCCCCCTGCCACATGCCGTGCACCAGCTGGAGGGTGTCCTCGAGCAGCTCGAACCGCTCGGCGAGGGGCGGGAACGGGAACCCGAGGCCGGCGGACTCCTCCTCGTTCCAGGCCGCCCCGATCCCCAGCCACGCGCGGCCGCCGGACAGCACGTCGAGCGTGGTGGCGGCCTTGGCCCACAGCCCCGGGGCGCGGTAGTGGACGCCGCCGACCATCAGCCCCAGGCGCGCCCGCGCCGTGCTGGCGGCGAGGTACCCGAGCGTCGTCCAGCCCTCGAGCATCGGCTCCTCGGGCCGGCCGACCCCGCGGATCTGGAAGAAGTGGTCCATCACCCAGATGGAGTCGAAGCCGGCGTCGTCGGCATCGCGCGCCACGCGGGAGAGGGTGGGGCCGATGGCCTCGGCGCCGCCGGGCCAGGTGAACGAGGGGATCTGCAGGCCGACCTTCATGCCCTGCAGGGTAGCGTCCCCGGGCGAAACGCCGCGGCCCGCCCGGTCGGCTCGCGTCGTCGCCGCGCGCCTGCGCCGTCACGACCCGCAGGCCGCCGCCCCCGCCGGGGCCGGCCCGTCAGCGGAACAGGTCCATCTCCGCGGGGATCAGCACCGACGCGATGGTGTCCTCGCCCAGCGGCGGGTTGGCGCCGCGGACCAGGGCGACCGGCCGCCCGGCGGTCTTGCCCAGCGCGAGCTCGGCCGCCGACGCGAGCTCGTCGGCCACCGCGCGGATCGTGGTCCGCATGACCCGCCCGTCGGCGTCCGGGACGCCGCGCAGGTCTTCCAGCGGGTGGAGCCCCGACACGCCGAGCGCGACGTCCACGATGCCCCAGCGCCACGGCCGGCCGAAGCTGTCCGAGACGATCACCGCGAGATCGGCCCCGAACCGCGCCCTCAGGGCGGAGCGGATGGCCGCGGCCGACGCGTCGGGGTCGGCCGGGAGCAGGGTCACCAGGTCACCCGACGCGGGCCCCACGTTGCTGGCGTCCACGCCCCCGTTGGCGCACACGAACCCGTGGGGCGTCTCGACGATCAGCACCCCGTGGTCCATGCGGACGATCCGCCGGGCGTCGCGCAGGACCACCTCGATCGCCCGGGCGTCGCGGTCCCAGCGCTCGGCCCAGGTCACGGCCTCGGGACGCGGCGTCACGGTACGCAGGTCCGCCACCGCGCCCTCCGCCTTGGACACGATCTTCTGGGTCACCACCAGCACGTCGCCCGGCTCGAGGGGGAGGGCCCGCGGGGTGGCCTCCAGCGCGTCGCCGATCAGACCCGCGAGGTCGTCGCCGGGCTGGACCTCCGGCAGGCCGGCGAGGGCGAGGATCTCCACGCGGCCGGGCTCAGTGGGCATGCAGCGCCTCCGGCCGGACGGCCTCGGCCAGGAGCAGGTCGTCCGGCGTGTCCACGTCGAGCTCGAGCAGGCCGGGCAGCTCGAGGAAGGAGGCCCCGGCGGCTCGCGCCAGGCCGGCGTGCGCATCGCGGCTGTCGCCGCCGAACGCGGGCTCGATGACGTCCGCCGGGTCGAGCAGCAGCGCGTTGGTGCCCCGTCCGTGGCGGTCCGGGGCGAGGACGACCACCGGCCTGCCGCCGGCCGAGGCAGCGTCAGCGGCGGCCAGCAGCGCCTCGACGTCGGACGCGGCGATGCCCGGCACATCCCCCGGCAGCACCAGGAGCCGGTCCGCGCGGCCGGCCAGGGCGTCCCGCGCGTCGAGCAGCCCGGAGTTGAGGCCCGACGACCGCTGGACGACCGGCTCGGCCCCGACCGCCGCGGCCACCGCCAGGGCGTCCGCGTCGGGGGACACCACCGCCACCAGGCCGACGCCGTCCGCGGCGCGGGCCGCCTCCACCGTCCGGCGCAGCAGCAGCTCCACCAGTTCTCGCCGCTCCTCGGCGTCGAGGACCGCGCCGAGCCGCGACTTCGCGCCCTCGAGGGCGCGCACGGGCACCACGACCGCAGTCCTGCGGCGGGAGGGGGAGGGGTGCCCGGCTGGATTGGGCGAGGCGCTGTGCACGCCACGATGCTAGCGCGACGGCCCGTCGCCCCGCGCCGACCGTTCCGAGGGGCCGGCGCCCGAGCCGCGGGGCGACGCGCCGCCCACGGTTCCGGCCCGCGCGGCTAGGCGACCCCGACGCCGCGCAGCACCTCTGCGGCCACGCGCACCCTCGCCGCGTCGTCGGCCATCACGGTGTCCGTGACCAGCGCCTCGAGGCCGAGCGCCTCGACCTCGGGGGCGAGCGCCGCGTCGACGGCGTCGAGGACGAACACGTCCACGAGGTCCGCGTACAGCCGGGCCACGCCCAGCGCAGTCGGCTCGTGGCCCAGCGAGGCGAGCATGCGGTCGGCGGGTCCCTTGAGGGCCCGGCCGCCGACGATCGGGCTGACCGCCGCGGCCCGGGCGCCCCGGCCCCGTGCGGCGGCGAGGCGGTCGCGCATCCCGGGCACCGCGAGGATCGGGCCGATCGAGACGAGCGGGTTCGACGGGCCGATGACGATGGCGCCGGCCGCGTCGATCGCGGCGGCCGCCTCGGGCGTGGGCGTCGCGGCGTCGATCCCGTCGAGCCGGAGCTCGAGCACCTCGGGCGCCTGCCGCCGGTGGACGAAGTACTCCTGGAACTCGAGCCAGCCCTCGGCCGTCCGGACGGCGGTGGCCACCGGCGCGTCGGCCATGGGCAGGATCCGGGCCGCGACCCCGAGCGACCGCTGGGCGGCGAGGCACGCCTCGGTGGGCCGTGCGCCCGCCCGCACCGCGGCCGTCCGCGCGATGTGCAGGGCGAGGTCGCGGTCGCCGAGGGAGAACCAGGTCGGCTCCCCGTAGACGCCGAGCTGGTCCATCACCGCATGCGTGTCGCCCTCGATGCCCCAGCCCAGTCCCGGCTGCTCGATCCCGGCCAGGTTGTAGAGCACGGTGTCGTGGTCCGGCATCACGAGCAGGCCGTGGCGGGTGCAGTCGTCGGCCGTGTTGACCACCACCGACAGGCGGCCGCCGAGGAGCGCCTGGAGCCCGTCGGCGAGCTTGGCCCCGCCGACCCCGCCGGCGAGGGCCACGACCGTCGGCGCGGCCACCTCAGCCCGCGAGGTGGTCGTGGACGCCGGTGACGCGGACGAGGAACGTCACCCGCGGCTGGCTGCGGAACTCGGCCTCGGCGGCCGGGTCCACGGTGCCGTCGTCGCTGTAGCGCCGGGCCAGCATGACGATGTCGTCGCGGGCGCGGCCCGGGTCGTCCACGACCTCGTCCACCACGCCGGTGATCCCCAGCCAGTGGTACGGGTCCGAGGCGATGGCCAGCGCCACCCTGCGGTCGCGGATCAGGTTCTCGCACCAGCGTCGGGGGTGACGGCTGTTGAGCAGGATCCGCCCGTCCTCGAGGTGCGCGTACCAGGCGACGGCCTGGCGGGGCGCCCCGTCCTCGTCGACGGTGGCGATCGTGGCGAAGTGGCGGCCGGTGAGGAACCCGGCGTGGGCAGCGGTCAGGGGATGGTCCATGGCCCGATGGTAGCCCGGCGTCCCGTCCCCGCGCAGCGCAGCCGCAGCGGAGGCCGTCGCGGGTCAGGGCACCACGGAGGGGGGCACGCTCGTCGCCGCGGGGGCGGTCTGGGGCGGGCATCCGTTCCAGGACTGGGCGCAGCCGCCGCCGCCACTGCCGCCGCCGCCCCAGCCGCCGACGGCGGTCAGCACGCCCAGCGCCAGGCCCGCCACGAGGACGACGGCGCCGACGGCGCCCAGAGCCCGGGGCCGGCTCGGGGGCTCGGCGGCCGGCGCCGGCCCGGCGGTCGGCACCTCGGCGGTCTCGATGGTGTCGGGCAGGTCGTGCGCCACGAGGCCGCGGCGCACGGCGTAGACGACGAGCAGGACGATGCCGACGACGATGAGGATCGCGGCCAGGACGCCGGACAGGGGCCACATGGGGACGTTCTCCTTGGTTGGGTTGGGCCTAGGGTCGGGGAGAGGGCCGCATGTGCACCCCGGTCCAACGGCCCGTCGTTGGGGCGCTTCGGCCCGGTCCGACGGAACCCCCGTGCGACAATGCGGCCCTCGGCAGCGGCAGCGGAGGCGCGTCATGGCGGACCTGGCGGAGATCGGCGTGATCGGCGGATCGGGCTTCTACTCGCTGCTCGACGACGTGCGCGAGATCAAGGTGGACACGCCGTACGGGCCCCCGTCCGACTCGGTGTTCCTGGCCGACGTCGCCGGGCGCGGCGTGGCGTTCCTGCCCCGCCACGGCCGGCGGCACACCATCCCGCCCCACCGGGTCAACTACCGCGCCAACGTCTGGGCGCTCCGCTCGCTGGGCGTCAAGGCCGTGATCAGCCCGTGCGCCGCGGGCTCGCTGCAGCGCCACGTGGAGCCGGGACACTTCGTGGTCGCGGACCAGTTCGTGGACCGGACCAGCGGCCGCGCGGACACCTTCTTCGACGGGCCGATCGTGACCCACGTCTCGTCGGCGGAGATCTACGACCCCGTCCTGCGGCGGATCGCGCTCGACGTGATCCGCGAGCACGGGATCACGGCCCACGACGGCGGCACGGTGGTGGTGATCCAGGGCCCTCGCTTCTCCACGAAGGCCGAGTCCAAGTGGTTCAGCGACGCCGGCTGGGAGGTGATCAACATGACCCAGTACCCGGAGGCGTACCTGTGCCGCGAGCTGGGCATGGCGGTGGTCAACATCAGCCTCATCACCGACTACGACGCCGGCGTGCTGGAGGGCACCGAGGCGGTCACGGCCCACGACGTGCTCGCCGTGTTCGAGCAGAACGCGACGCGGATCCGGGAGGTGGTGCTGGACATGGTGGGCCGCATGCCCGCCGACCTCGACGCGCTGGGCGCCGCAGCGGCCCTGGGGCCCACCCGCGGCGACGGGCACGCCGCCTCGCCCGACGACATCCGCCTGTTCCGGACCTGGGGCTGACGGAGGGGGTCCGCGCGGCGCGGGCGCGCCATCTCTGGCACGATCGGTCCATGCCCGCCGACCCGCCGCCCCCGCTGCCCACCGCACCCGCCGCGAGCCGCTTCGCCGACGACGCCGCGTTCGCGCGCGAGGTCGCGGAGCGGGCCGGCGCCATCCTGCGCGAGCGCTACGAGCGGGTGGGGGAGATCGCCTACAAGTCGCCCAAGGACGTGGTCACCGAGGTGGACCACCTGTCGGAGCGCCTGATCCTGGGGGCCATCCGCGAGCGCTTCCCGGGCGACGGCATCCTGGCCGAGGAGTCGGGCGAGCACCGCGGCCGCGGGTACGGCGCGCACGGTGCCGGGCAGGCAGGCGACGGGCGGGCCGGCGACCCGGCCGACGCGACCGCGCGCAGCCTGACCGCCGGACGGACCTGGATCGTCGACCCGCTCGACGGGACGGTGAACTACGCGAACGGCCTGCCCCTGTTCTGCGTGTCCGTGGCGCTCGCCGTGGACGGCCGCCCCAGCGTCGGCGTGGTGGTCGACCCGCTGCGCGGCGAGACCTTCTGGGCGACCGCCGACGGCCCGGCCATGCTCGGCGACCGCGAGCTGCGCGTCTCGGCGAAGGAGCGCGCGACCGACCTCGTCATCCAGCTGGCGCTCGCGGGCCGCGCGGTCACCTCGCGGATCCGGGCAGTCCGCAAGGCCGTGCGGGTGTCCCGCAACATCGGCACGTCGGCCCTCGCGTTCACGTACGTCGCCTCCGGCCGCTTCGACGCGGCGATCCAGACAGCGGGCCTCTCCCCGTGGGACATCGCGGCCGCCGGGCTGATCGCGGAGCGTGCCGGCGCCACCGTCACCGACGCGGAGGGCGGCCCGTGGTTCGACGTCACGCGGGCCACCCGGACGTTCGGCTGCGTGGCCGCGCCGCCCGCGCACCACGGCGAGCTGCTCCGGCTCTCCCGCGCCCCCCGGGGCTGACGCGGCCGACGCGAGCCGGCGCCGCGGGCCGGGCGCGTCCGACAGGGGCCGGCGCTACCGCCAGCGGGGCGCTACCGCCAGCGGGGCGGCCGGCCGGCCAGCCGGGGCAGCCCCCACTCGGCGCAGAACGCGGTCCAGCGGGCACGGTCGGCGCCCGGCCAGCGGAGCTGTTCGGCACCGTCCTGGGGGATCGGCACGCCGTCCGCCGTCGTGCGCAGGGTGGCTAGGTCGCGGAACAGCAGCGCGTCCTCGAAGCGCTCGCGGAGCGTGGCCGCCAGCCCCGCCGCCCCGCGGACCGCCACGTCCCACGCGGCCGCGTCCGCGGGGATGTCCTCGAGGTGCCGGTACCTCGCCAGCACTGCCGCCGCCGACCGGTCGCCCCAGCCGGGCAGGCCGGGGAACCCGTCGGCGGCGTCCCCGACCAGCGCCAGCCGGTCCGGAACCGACTCGGGCGGCACGCCCCACTTGGCCCGGACGCCGGCCTCGTCGTAGACGATGTCCCGGCGCCGGTCCCAGAGGACCACCCGATCGCCCCGGACGCACTGGGCCAAGTCCTTGTCGGGCGTGCAGACGAGGATGCGGTCCACGCGGGGGTCGGCCGCGAAGCGGTCGGACGCGGCCGCGATCGCGTCGTCCGCCTCGAACTCCACCATCGGCCACAGCGCCAGGCCCAGCGCCTCGATCGCGGCCTCCGCGACCGGGAACTGCGCCAGCAGCTCCGGCGGCACGCCGGCGTCCGTCTTGTACCCCGCGTAGCGGTCGTTGCGGAAGGAGCGGATCACGCGGTCGGTGGCGCAGCCCACGTGCGTGGCGCCCTGGTCGCTGAGCAGGCGGCACAGCTGCTCCACCAGCCCGGACACGCCCGACAGGACCATGCCGCCGCGGCCGCGGACCGGGGGGCGCGGCGAGAAGTGGGCGCGGAACAGCTCATAGGTGGCGTCAACGAGGTGGAGCTGCACGGGAGGCGGTGCCCGGGGTCCCTGCGGGGCTCGGCCGTCAGTCGACCGCGCCGTCCTCGACCAGCCGCTTGAGCCGCTCGAGGTCCGCCTGGAAGATGGCCCGCAGGATCGGGGCCTGCACGAGGGCGCCGAGCTGGGGGAGGATCGGCGGGACGAGCGTCTCGTCCCAGCGCAGGATCGTGGTGGTCCCGTCGGCGCCCGGCTCGAGGGACAGGACGCCGCCGCCCCGGAACAGGCCGCGGTGGCGGATCTCGTACCGCCGCGGAGGGTCGAGGGCGACGATCTCCACCGGGTCGGTGACGGAGACCCCGAGGATGCGCACGGTGGCCTCGCCGCGCTGGCCCACGTGGGCGCGCCCGGGCGGGTCGAGGGTCAGCCCCCGCATCTCCGCCATCCACTCCACCTGGAACGGCACGTCGGTCACGGCGGCCCAGACGGTCTCCACGGGGGCGTCGACCACCACCAGCATCCGCATCGGCTCAGGGGCGCGGCCGCCGCGGGCGAGGGCGACGAGCCGGTCCGCCGCGAGGGCCGCGGGGATGCCGGCCAGGCCGAGGACCGCGACCCGCCGGAGCACGCGGGGTCCGGTCAGCTCGCCTGGCCGTCGGCCAGGGCGACGCCGGCAGCCCGGAGCTCGCCGAGCGCCCGCTCCCCGTCGCCGGGGTTCACGTCCACCGCGGCCACGCCGTCGGTGAGGACCGTCACGCGGTGGCCCAGGCGGATCCCGTCGAGCGCCGTGTACCGCACGCAGTAGTCGGTGGCCAGGCCGACCACGACCACGGTGTCGACGCCGGCCTCGTGCAGCAGCATCTCGAGGGGGGTGGGGACGGTCTCGCCGGTGTCCGCGTCGCGCATGCTGAAGGCGGAGTAGCCGTCCTCGCCGTTGGTGCCCTTGCGGATCAGCGGCGAGCCGGGCGGGCAGTCCAGCGCTGGGTGCAGCTCGGCGCCCCAGGTGTCGGCGACGCAGTGGACCGGCCACGGGCCGCCGTCCTTCGCGAAGTGCGGCGTGTGCCTGGGGTGCCAGTCCTGGGAGAACACGACCAGCGCCCGGCCGGCCCGGGCGAGGGCGATCTGGCGGTTCACGACCGGCACGATGGCCTCGGCGCCGGCGACGTGGAGCGAGCCGCGCGGATCGGCGAAGTCGTTCTGCATGTCGACGACGACGAGGGCCACACCCGGGCCGTAGCGGATCATGGCGCTACCCTACTGCGAGCCGGGGCGCGGCGTCGCGCCCGGCGCGCGCAGGGAGCCGGCCGGGAGCGCAGCGCGCAACGTCACGCGCCGCCCGGGTCGTCCGCCGCCGCGGCCCGGGCCGTCTCGGGCGCGGGCTCGATGTCGAGCAGGTAGCCGATGCCCTGGAATGTGCGGATCCGCCCGGCCTCGCCCGGCTTGGCGCCCAGCTTGCGGCGGACGCGCGACACCCACACGCGCAGGTACTGCAGGTCGTCGCGGTACTCCGGGCCCCAGACCTTGGTCAGCAGCTCGGTGTGGAGGACCACCTTGCCCGCGTTGGCGGCCAGGTGCTGCAGGAGCAGCCACTCGGTCCGGGACAGCGACACCAGGGCGCCGCCGCGGGTCACCGTCCGCCGCTCGAGGTCGATCTCCACGTCGTCGAACCGGAGCACGCCCGCTCCGGGCTGGAGGCCGTTGGCGCGCCGGACCACCGCCCGGACGCGCGCCGCCAGCTCGTCGGGGTGGAAGGGCTTCGCGATGTAGTCGTCGGCGCCCAGGTCCAGGCCCTTGGCCTTGTCGGTGGACGAGCCCTTCGCGGTGAGCAGGATCACGGGCACCGGACGGCGCTCGCGGAGCCGGCGCATGACCTCGATCCCGTCGAGGTCCGGCATCACGATGTCGAGGAGCACGATGTCCGGGCGGACCTCCTCGGCGCGGGCGAGGGCCTCCTCGCCGCCCGCCGCGGTGATGACGCGGAAGCCCTCGCCGGTCAGGGCGATCGAGACGAGCTTGGTGATGCGGGGCTCGTCGTCGGCGACGAGCACGAGCGGCTGGGTGCTGATGCTTCACCTCGATGGGGCGCGGGCGAGCCCCTCCGCTAATCATGCCGGTGATCCGCCCGACCTGCAGCGGGGCGACCTCGACGCCGCCGGCACCGCCGGCCGCGGTCCCGCCAGCGGCGCCTCCGTGGGATCGGTACTACCCTAGCGCCGCCCAACACAAGGTGGCGGACCGTCGCGTCCACGGGAGCCCGGATGTACTTCGACGACTTCAAGCACCAACTGCCTGACATCGACGAGGGCGAGACCCGCGAGTGGCTCGAATCCCTCGACCAGGTGGTCGACCAGGAGGGCGAGTTCCGGGCCCGCTTCCTGATGTACAAGCTGCTCAAGCGTGCCCGGCAGCGCCAGATCGGCCTGCCCAGCCTGACGCAGACGCGCTACATCAACACCATCAGCCCCGAGCAGGAGCCGTACTTCCCGGGCGACGAGGAGCTCGAGCGGCGGATCCGCCGGCTGATCCGCTGGAACGCAGTGGCCATGGTCCTGCGCGCCAACACGGGCTTCCCGGGCATCGGCGGCCACATGTCCACGTACGCCTCCGCGGCGACCCTGTACGAGGTCGGGTTCAACCACTTCTTCCGGGGCAAGGAGCATCCGGGCGGCGGCGACCAGGTCTTCTTCCAGGGCCACGCCGCTCCCGGCATCTACGCCCGCGCGTTCCTCGAGGGCCGCCTGTCCGAGGACGACCTGGACCACTTCCGCCGCGAGACGGCGGGCCGCGGCCTGTCCTCGTACCCCCACCCGCGCCTGATGCCCGACTTCTGGGAGTTCCCGACCGTCTCGATGGGCCTCGGCCCGCTGGCGGCGATCTACCAGGCGCGCTTCAACCGCTACCTGCACAACCGCGGCCTGCGGGACACCGGCGCCCAGCGGGTCTGGGCGTTCCTGGGCGACGGCGAGATGGACGAGCCGGAGGCGATCAGCGGCATCGCCCTCGCGGCCCGCGAGGGCCTCGACAACCTCACCTTCGTCGTCAACTGCAACCTCCAGCGGCTGGACGGACCGGTCCGCGGCAACGGCAAGGTGATCCAGGACCTCGAGGGGCTGTTCCGCGGCGCGGGCTGGAACGTCATCAAGGTCATCTGGGGCCGGGAGTGGGACGACCTGCTCGCCCGGGACGTGGACGGCGTGCTGGTGGAGAAGATGAACAGCACGCTCGACGGCGAGTTCCAGAAGTACTCGACCTCCACGGGCCTCTACGTGCGGGAGCACTTCTTCGGCCCGGACCCCCGGCTGGGGCGGCTGGTCGCCCACCTGTCCGACAGCGACATCGAGCACCTGCGCCGGGGCGGCCACGACTACCGCAAGGTCTACGCGGCCTACCGCGCCGCGACCGAGTTCCAGGGCGCCCCGACGGTGGTCCTCGCCAAGACCGTCAAGGGCTGGACGCTGGGCAAGGGCATCGAGTCGCGCAACTACACGCACCAGGCCAAGAAGATGCGCGAGGACGAGCTGCGGGTCTTCCGCGACCGCCTCGAGCTGCCGATCCCCGACGACAAGCTGCACGACTACCCGTACTTCCACCCGGGCTCGAGCTCGCCGGAGGTGGAGTACATGATCGAGCGGCGGGCGTCGCTCGGCGGGTCCGTGCCGCGGCGCGTCGTCCGGGCGGCGCCCCTGCCCGAGCCCGAGCCGGCGGTGGACGCCGAGTTCGCGGCCGGCAGCAGCACCGAGGTGTCCACCACGATGGTGTTCGCCCGGCTGCTCCGCAACCTGATCCGCGACCCGCAGCTGGGCAGGCGCATCGTGCCGATCGTCCCCGACGAGGCGCGCACCTTCGGCCTCGACCCGCTGTTCAAGGAGGTGGGCATCTACGCCGCCCACGGCCAGCGGTACACGCCCGTGGACTCGGACCTGCTGCTCTCGTACCGGGAGTCCACGGACGGCCAGGTGCTCGAGGAGGGGATCAACGAGGCGGGCTCGATGGCCAGCCTGCAGGCCGCGGGCACCGCCTACGCCACCCATGGCCTGGCGATGATCCCGTTCTACATCTTCTACTCGATGTTCGGCTTCCAGCGGACCGGCGACCAGGCGTGGGCGTTCGGGGACCAGCGGGGGCGCGGCTTCATGGTCGGCGCCACGGCCGGCCGGACCACGCTGGCGGGCGAGGGGCTCCAGCACGACGACGGCCACAGCCACGTGCTGGCGTCCACGGTGCCGGTCGTGCGCGCCTATGACCCGGCGTTCGCGTACGAGCTCGCGGTCGTCGTCCGTGACGGCATCACCCGCATGTACCGGGACGGCGAGGACGTCTTCTACTACGTCACCGTCTACAACGAGAACTACTCCCAGCCGCCCAAGCCGGAGGGTGCCGACGAGGGCATCGTCCGCGGGCTGTACCGGTTCTCGGCGGCCCCCGAGATCACCGGCGGGGCGAACGGCCGGGTGCGCCTGGTGGGCTCGGGCTCGATCCTGCCGCAGGTGGTCAAGGCACGTGACCTGTTGGCCGAGCAGTACGGCGTCGCCGCCGAGGTGTACTCGGCCACCTCGTTCCAGCAGTTGCGCCACGAGGCGCTCGAGGTGGACCGCTGGAACCGGCTGAACCCCGACCGGCCCGAGCGCGTGCCCTACGTGGCGCAGGTGCTCGGCCGCGACGGCGGGCCGATCGTGGCCGCCACCGACTGGGTCCGCGCGCTGCCGGACATGGTCGCGCCCTGGATCGAGGCGCCGTACCTGACGCTGGGCACGGACGGCTACGGCCGGAGCGACACGCGCGAGGCGCTCCGGCGGCACTTCGACGTGGACCCGGTGTCCATCGCGGCGGCGGCGATCTCGGGCCTGGCCCGGTCCGGCGGCTACGACCCCGCGGCCGCCGCGAGGGCCATCCGCGACCTCGGCCTGGACCCGGAGTCCAGGGGCTCGCTCGGCGCCTGACCCGGTCGGCGAGGCGGCTCCGCCTCGCGCACGCCCCCCAGGAAAGGGTCACGCCGCACGACCCGCGAGGGGAACCGAGTCGTGCGGCGTGGGGTCCGCGGCTGCAGCCCCGTCACAGGCCGCGCCGCTGGTACATGCGACACAGGTACGTTACGGCGGCCGCTGCTGGATTCCATCCACGCCGAGGCCGTGCGGCGTTACAGCCTCGTTGCAATCGGGGTCGAATCTGGGTGAAGCTCGCCGCCGGCCCGGTGGGGCCCGTGGCCCGAGCCTCCGAGCGGGCCGGGCCCGCGGGTGGACTCAGCCGGGCTGCCGCGCGCGGTCCACGCGGGCGGCGAACGCCTCCGCCAGCAGGGCGCTCGTCCCGTCGTCGTCGTGGCGGAACACGACGTAGGCGTCCAGGCCGTCGTCGAGGAAGGGGACCAGGCGCCGAGCCCAGGCGTCGAGGTCTGCGTCCTCGTAGCGGAGGCGCCGCAGGCGCAGGTACAGGAACGGTCCGGTGCGGCGGATGTCGGGCGGGTCCGCCGGGTCGTCGAGGTCCGTGGTGCACAGGACCGCGCCTGCGGGGCGGAGGGCGGCGAACGTCTCGTCCACGTGCCACGACGGGTGCTGGGCCTCCACCACGAGCGGCACGGCGCGCGGCCACGCGTCCAGCAGGCGGGCCAGGCGCCCGTCGTCTCGGGCGACCTGCGACGGGATGCGGAACAGCACCGCCCCGAGTCGGTCGCCGAGGCGCGGCAGCTGGTCCGTGAGCCACGGCACCGACGCGGCGGGGTCCCCGTACAGCGCGCGGATCGAGCCTCCGCGCTGGGCCTTCACGACGAACCGGAAGCCGTCGGGCACCGCGGCCGCCCACGCGTCCAGCCGCTGCGGCGTGGGGCGCGCGTAGAACGTCCCGTTCAGCTCGCAGGCCGAGAGGCGGCCCGCGTAGTGGGCGAGCCGGCCCGTGGCGGGCAGTCCGGCGGGGTAGAAGCGCGGCGACCAGCCCGCGTACGAGAACCCGCTGGTCCCGGCGTACACCCGCCCGCGGGCGGGACGACGGTCCGTCAGCCCTCCAGCGCCGCGGTGCACACGCTGTCCTCGCCGGGCAGCTGGCCTGCGAGCCTGTCGGAGACGCGCTCGAGCGAGTCCTGGATCGTGGCCTGCTCCTCGCTCGAGACGACGTCGAGGAAGTAGCGGCGCACGCCGTCGAGGTGCGTCCTCGACGCGGCGCGCAGCCGGCTGACGCCGAGGGCGGTGATGGCGGCCATCGAGCCGCGGGCGTCGGTGGGGCAGGCGAAGCGCTCCACCATGCCGTCGGCCACCAGGCGGTCCACGAGGCGGGTGATCCCGCTGCGCGAGAGCAGGACCCGGTCCGCGAGCGCGCTCATGCGGAGCCGGCGCTCGGGCGCGTTCACGAGCTGGAGCAGCGCGTCGTACTCGGCCAGCGACAGGCCGTGGGCCGCCTGGAGGTCCTCGTCGAGGCGGCGGAGCAGCCGGGCGTGGGTCTGGAGGAACGCGCGCCATGCCCCGAGCTCGGCCTCGTTCACCGGGGACCGACGAGTGGCCGGGGTGGGGGTCGCCGCGGGTGCGGCCTGGGACGTCATGGCCAGTACCTTACACCATCGGACTGGTTGTTGACAATGCAACTAGTGGGCGATATAGTTGCTGTGTCAAGCAATGACAGCGGCGACGACGCCGCATCGACGAAGCGGCGCTGACGCCGCACAGGAGACCCAGCGCGCCATGGCGACCACGACGTTCAACCTCGATCCGGCCCACACCGACGTCACCTTCAGCACCAAGCACATGATGGTGACCACCGTCCGCGGCAAGTTCAACACCGTCGACGGCGTCCTCAACCTCGACCTCGAGAACCCGACGGCGTCGTCCGGGTCGTTCACGGTGCAGACAGCCTCGATCGACACCGGCGTTGACCAGCGCGACGCCCACCTGTGCTCGGCCGACTTCTTCGACGCCGAGAAGCACCCCGAGATGCGCTTCACGTCCACCGCGGTGGAGTCGAAGGGCGGCGACGACTACCGGGTGACCGGCGACCTGACCATCAAGGACGTGACCCGGAAGGTCGCCTTCGACGTCGAGTACCTCGGCCTCTACCAGTCGATGGCGGGCGCCCGCCGCGCCGGGTTCCACGCCACCACCAAGATCAGCCGCGAGGACTTCGGGCTGACCTGGAACGTCGCGCTCGAGAGCGGCGGCTGGCTCGTGGGCAAGGAGGTCAAGATCGAGATCGACCTCGCGGTCGAGGAGCCCGCCAAGGTGGCCGAGGCCGCCGCCTCCGCCTGACGCCCCAGCGGCCGCGACGGGCGGCCGCTGCCAGTCTCCACCACGCCCCGGACGCCTCGTGCGCCGGGGCGTGTCCCGTCCCGGGCGTCACGCGCTCCAGTCCGGCCGCGGTAGCATCGGCGCCGAGACCCGTCAGCCCGAGGTGACCGCCCGATGTCCGCCTTCGACGCCACCGCCCTGCGCGCCCGCTTCCCCGCGCTCTCGATCGAGCAGGACGGGCGGCCCGTCGCGCTGTTCGACGGCCCCGGCGGCACCCAGGTGCCGGACACCGTCATCGAGGCGGTCGCCCGCTACTACCGCGAGTCCAACGCCAACCACGACGGGACGTTCCTCACCTCCCGGCGCAGCGACGCGATCGTGGCGGACGCCCACGCGGCGCTCGCGGACCTCCTCAACGCCGCCGATCCGGACGAGGTCAAGTTCGGCGCCAACATGACCACGCTCACGATGCACGTGGCGCGGTCGATCACCGCGGCGCTGGCCCCGGGGGACGAGATCGTGGTGTCGGGGCTGGACCACGAGGCGAACGTCGGGCCGTGGCGCTCGGCCGCCGCGGACCGCGGGATCACGGTCCACACCGTCCCGATCCGCCCCGACGACGTGACGCTCGACATCGAGGCGTTCGACCGGCTGCTCCACGGCCGGCCGAAGCTGGTGGCGTTCGGATGGGCGTCGAACGCGTTCGGGACGATCAACCCGGTCGCCGAGCTGGTCCGCCGCGCGCACGAGGCGGGCGCGCTCACCTACGTGGACGCGGTCCACGCGGCCCCGCACCTGCCGATCGACGTCCAGGCCGTGGGCACCGACTTCCTGGCCTGCTCGGCCTACAAGTTCTTCGGGCCGCACGTGGGCGTGCTCTACGGCCGCCGCGCCGTGCTCGACTCGCTGCCCAGCTACAAGCTCCGGCCCGCCCACGACCGCTTCGAGACGGGCACCGGCAACTTCGAGGGCTACGCGGGCGCCGGCGCCGCGGTCGAGTACATCGCCGAGGTCGGGCGGTCCTACGGGTCGCCGTTCGCGGACCGGTTCGCGGGCATGGCCGCCGGGCGCCGCCGCGACGCCCACGCGGGCATGGCGGCCATCCGCGCGTACGAGCTCGGGCTGTTCGGGCGGCTGCTCGACGGCCTCGAGGCCATCCCCGGCGTCCGCGTGTGGGGGATCACCGACCGGGCGCGCATGGAGGAGCGCACGCCCACGGCGGCCGTCACCCTGGCGCGGACCACGCCCGAGGCCGCCGCGACGGCGCTGGGCGAGCGGGGGATCGCGACCTGGTGGGGCGACTTCTACGCCGTGGGGCCCGTCGAGTCGCTGGGGCTGCAGCCCCGGGGCGTGCTCCGCATCGGCCTCACGCACTACAACACGCCCGACGAGGTGGACCGGCTCCTGGCCGAGCTCCGCGCGATCGCGGCGGGCTGAGGATCCGCGCCCGGCATCGGGCCGGACGGCCGGCGGACGCGTATCCTCGGCCCATGACGACGCCCACGCGCGCCTTCGGCGCCCAGTCCATGACCGCGCCGCTGCGCGAGGTCCTCGTCAAGCGGCCCGGCCCGGCCTTCGGCCGCGCGTTCGACCAGCCAGCCGCCGGCTTCCTCCGCCCGGTGGACCTCGACGCGGCCCGCCGCGAGCACGACGGCCTGGTGGCGCTGCTCGACCGGCTGGGCGTCCGCGTCCACCACCTGGACGCCGAGACCGAGGACCCCGACCTGGTCTACGTGTTCGACCCGCTCCTGGTGGCCGACGGCGGCGCCATCCCGCTGGCGCCGGGCAAGCCGAACCGGAGCGGCGAGCCGACGGTGCTCGAGGCGTGGACGGCGGGCCGCGGGATCCCGACGCTGGGCCGGATCTCCGGGCGCGGCACGGTCGAGGGCGGCGACACGTTCTGGCTGCGCCCGGACCTGCTGTGCATCGGCCGCTCGCTGCGGACCAACGACGAGGGAGCCCGCCAGCTGGCGGGCATCGTGGGCGGCGACGTCCGGATCTTCGACCTGCCGTACTGGAGGGGGCCGGCGGAGCTGGTCCACCTGCTGTCGGTGGTGTCCCCGCTGGCCGACGACGCGGCCGTGGTGTTCCTGCCGCTGCTGCCGGTCGGCCTGCACGAGCTGCTGGCCGACCTGGGGGTCCGGCTGATCGAGGTGCCCGAGGAGGAGTACCCGACGCTGGGCTGCAACGTGCTGGCGGTCCGCCCGGGCGTGGTGGTGGCCGCGGAGGGCAACCCGGTGACCCGGCGCCGGATGGAGGCGGCCGGGATCGAGGTCCACGCGGTCCCGCTGCGCGAGGTGGGCGAGAACGGCTCGGGTGGCGTGACCTGCCTGACGCGACCCGTGCTGCGCGGCTGACGGCGGTGGCGACGACCGGCGGCACCCTCTCCGGCGCGGCGCTCGCGGCGGCCGGCGCCGTCGACCCGGCGCGCCTGGCCTCGGACCTCGCCGCGCTGGTCCGCACCCCGAGCGTCACCGGGGACGAGGACGCGATCGCGGCGAGCCTGGCGGACCGGCTGGAGGCGCTGGGCCTCGAGGTCGAGATGTTCACCCCCAACCCCGCCGACATCCGCGACGACCCGGCCTGGCCGGGCGAGGAGGTGCCCCGCTCCTCGCTGACCGTGGTGCTCGGGCGGGCCGGGCGGCCCGGCGGCCGCCGCGTCGTCCTGTCGGGCCACACCGACGTGGTGCCCGCGGGCGATCCGGCGACCTGGACCCGGCCGCCGTTCTCGGGCGAGGTCGTGGACGGGGAGTTGCACGGCCGGGGCGCGTGCGACATGAAGGGCGGCCTGGCGTCGATCCTGGGCGCGGTCCGCGCCCTGCGGGACAGCGGCGCCCTGGCCCGCCTGCGCGGGGAGCTGATGGTCGCGCTCGTCCCGTCCGAGGAGGACGGCGGGCAGGGCACCCTGGCCGCGATCCGGGCGGGCGCGGTCGGCGACATGGCGGTGATCACCGAGCCCACCGGGCTGCAGCTGGTGATCGCGCACGCCGGGGCGATCACGTTCCGCCTCACGGTGCCGGGCCGGGCGGCCCACGCCAGCCGTCGCACCGAGGGCGTGTCCGCGCTGGCCAACCTCCAGACCCTGATCGCCGCGCTCGAGGCGGACGAGGCGCGCCGCGCCGCGGGCGAGGCTGACCCGCTGCTGGCCGCGCTCGGGATGCCGTACCCGTCGATGGTCGGCAAGGTGTCGGGCGGGGAGTGGGCGTCCACGGTGATGGACCGCGTGGTCGCGGAAGGCCGCTACGGCGTCCGGCTGGGCCAGACGCCCGAGCAGGCTGAGGGCGAGCTCCGCGCCTGCATCGCCGCGGCCTGCGCGGCGGACCCCTTCCTGCGGGAGCACCCGGCGAGCGTGGAGATCACCGGGGCTCGCTTCGGCTCGTCACGGGTCGCCGCGGACCACCCGCTGCCGGCCGGGCTCGCCGCTGCCGCGGGCGCGGTCACCGGCGCGGAGCCTCCCAGCGTTGGCGTGCCCTACGGGTGCGACATGCGGCTGTTCATCGACGTCGGCGACACCCCGTGCGTGGTGTACGGGCCGGGCGACGTGCGGCTCGCCCACGGTGCCGACGAGCGGGTCCCGCTGGCCGAGGTCGAGGCGTGCGCCCGGGTGCTGGCCGCCTGGGTCGTGGAGACGCTGGGGGCGTAGCCGCTCGGGCCGCGCGGGCGCCGACCCGCTCGAGCCTCTAGACTCCGCCCGTGGAACCCCCCCGCACGCTCGAGGATGCCCCACGCACGCCCCCGGACGACGGGTCCGCCTGGGTGCGGCCCGCCCTGGCCTCCGACGTGCCCGCGATCCGCGAGGTGGCGGTGGCAGCGTGGCGGGCGACCTACGCGGGCCGTGTGACCCCGGAGGCGATCGAGCGGTTCCTCGCCGCCGCCTACAGCGAGGAGCGCATCGGCGTGCGGATCGAGCGCCACGAGGTGCTCGTGGCGGGGAATGGGGCCGGTGCAGCCTACGTGCAGGCGTTCGCCGAGGCGGCAGCGCACGGTGACCACGTCCAGCTGGTGGCGATCTATACGCTTCCGGGGGCTCGGGGCCGGGGCCTGGGGACAGCGCTGGTCGAGGCGGTGGGGGACGCGCACCCCGACGAGGACCTCGCCGCAGACGTCCTGCTGGACAACGACCTGGCCGAGCCCTTCTACGCCGCGCGCGGCTTCGTCCCCGGCCAGGAGCTGACCGACGAGATCGCCGGCGAGCTGGTGCGCGAGCGGCGCTGGTGGCGTCGGGCACGCCTCGAGGACCGTGAGACCGCCGCCGCCGGCGAGTGACCGCGGCTACCCGAACAGCGCGTCGACCGCCTCCGCGAACACCGCCGTGTGGCGGTCCACGTCCGCGGCGGTCGTTGCCGGTGACATCAGCGCCATGTTGTGGAACGGCGTCATCAGCACGCCGCGGTTCATCGCCCACAGGTGCAGGAAGCGCTCGAGCTCCGGATCGGCCGCGTCGTGCAGCGCGGTGCCGTTGCGGGGCGGCTGGGCGAGGAAGTGGTACTCCGCGCGGGCCCCCAGGCGGGTGACGTGCCACGGGACGTCGCGGGCGCGCAGCACCCCGTTGACGCCCGCCTCGAACCGCTCGGCCAGCGGGATCATCCGCGCGAAGGCCTCGTCGGTCAGGACCTCGGTCAGCGTGGCCCGGATGGCCGCCAGCGACAGCGCATTGCCGGCCAGCGTGCCGCCGACGCCGCCGACGTCGGAATCCTCGCGGTCGACGGCGCGCCGGATCCGGTCGCCCACCTCCTCGGTGAAGCCGTAGGCCGCCGCCGGGATCCCGCCGCCGATCGTCTTGCCGATGGTCACGAAGTCGGGGTGGAGGCCGTGCGCCCCCGTGTAGCCGCCGGGCCCGGCACAGATCGTGTGGGTCTCGTCGTTGACGAGAAGCGTCCCGTACCTGCGGGTCAGCTCGCGGACGCCCTCGTGGTAGCCGGGCTCGGGCAGCACGATCCCGACGTTGGTCAGGGCGGGCTCGAACAGGCAGGCGGCCACGTCGCCGTTCGCGAGCTCCCGCTCGAGGGCGTCGAGGTCGTTGATCTCCACCACCCGCGTCGTCTCCGCGAGGGGCACCGGCCCGCCGATGTTGCCCCGCCGGGCGACCGCGGACCCGTCCGGCCCGATGACCGCGAACGTCTCGTCCACGGAGCCGTGGTAGCAGTGGTTGTGGACCACGATCTTGGACCGGCCGGTGATGTGCCGGGCGAGCCGGATCGTGAACCGGTTGGCGTCGGTGGCGGTGAGCGTGAACTGCCAGTAGCGGGGGCCGAAGCGGCGCCGGAGCTCCTCGCCCGCGGCGATCGCGTCCTCGGTGGGCAGCATGTGCGTGATGCCGCGGCGCAACTGCGCCTCCACGGCGCGGATCGTCGCCTCGGGCCCGTGGCCGGCCATCGCACCGGTGTCGCCCAGGCACAGGTCCACGTACTCGTGGCCGTCCACGTCGCGGAAGCGGGCGCCCGACGCCGAGTCCACGAATAGCGGGAAGGCGCCGGCCCACTTGACCATCCAGTTCATGGGCACGCCGTCGAGCAGGGAGCCCTGCGCCCGCTCGAACAGCGCCCGGGATCGGGGGTTCGCGCGCTCGAAGGCCGCCAGCTCCGACGCCATGAGGCGCTCCAGGCGGGCGCGGTCGATGGTGCGGTCAGTGGTCATGGAGCTCCTTCCCCGGCTGCGGGTGCGCGCGGCGCGACGCCGGCACGATTGTCCGGGGGCAGGGGAGTGCAGGCAACTCCGTCGCGCTGGGCGGGCAGGGCACCCGGGCGGGGACGGGGCCAGCGGCGCGAACCGCTGGAGACGAGCGGGCCGACCGCGCGCTGGGGTCGGCCGCAGACTCGGGATGTGGTGGACCGGGCGTCTGATGCCCGGCCTCGGCTAGTGGAGCCGGCGCGTGTAGCCGCAGATCTCGCAGTGCGCGATGCCGGCCGCCTCGTCGATCACCAGGAAGCTGGTGCAGCCGTTGGTCGCGCAGTACAGGCGCCCGGCGTTCGAGGCGCGGCGGCGCAGCCGGCGCATCGAGGACGCGCGTGATGTCACGGCGTTCGTGGTAGCGCGGGAGAGCATGTGACGGTTGTTCCTTTCCGGGCTCCGTCGGGTCTTGGACGGGGTGCCCTGCAGCTCCAACGGCCGTGGCATTCGGAGGCCGGAGCGGCGTTCATTGGGCCCGGTGCGGCGGCGGGTTCGCGGTGTGGGCGAAGGGCCTGGCGGCCGCAATCCATCGGGCGATATGCGTGAGCATGGGGCGAACCGGCGCGGCTGTCAAATGGTCCGGACGGCCGGCACCGGCTGGCCCGATCGGCTCGCCGGGCGCTCGGGACCCGATCGGGCCGACAGGCGCGACCGCAAACCGCAACTAGGCCTCGGGCGGATACCCGGTGATCCGCCGGATCTCGCGGTACAGCGGGCGGAGCTGTCGGTACAGGCGCAGGTACGCCGTCCGGTACAGCTCGTCGTAGAGGGCGTGGGCGGCGGGGTCCGGGTCGCGCGTCTCGGCCGTGCGCGTCATGGCCGCCACGGCGGCCTCGAACGACGGGTGGATGCCCAGGCCCACCGCCGCGTCGATCGCCGCGCCGAGGCCGCTCGTCTCGTGGGTGTGGGGCCGCTTTGCCGGCAGGCCGAACACGTCGGCGACGAGCTGCACGGCCGCCGGGCTCTGGCTGCCGCCGCCGGATACGCGGATCTCGGTGACGGGCACCCTCGAGCGCCGACCGGTCCGCTCCATGCCCTCCCGGAGGGCGTAGGCGAGGCCCTCGAGGATCGAGCGGTACAGGTGGGCGCGGGTGTGGACGTCGCCCCAGCCGATCACGGCGCCCTTCGCCTCGGGCCCCGGGATCCGCACGCCGGGCGACCAGTACGGCTGGAGCACCAGGCCCATCGAGCCCGGCGGCGTCGCCGCGACGAGGTCGTCGAACAGCATCTCGGGGTCCACGCCGAGTTCACGCGCCCGGGCCACCTCGGCTGCGCCGAACTCGCGCTTGAACCACTCGATCATCCAGAACCCGCGGTAGACCTGGACCTCGAGGCTGTACGCGTCGGGGACGGCCGCCGGGTAGGGCGGCACCATCGGGATGACCTCGACGTACCGGCGGTGCGTCGTGTTGAACGTGGCGGTCGTGCCCAGCGAGATGGCGCCCACGTGCGGGTCGAGGGCCCCGGAGCCCAGCACCTCGCACGCCTTGTCGCCCGCGGCCGCGATCAGCGGCAGGCCTGCCGGGATGCCCGTCGCCTCGGCGGCGGCCGGCGTGATCCGCGCGATCGGGTCGCCCGGTCGGACGAGGTCGGGCAGCCAAGCCCGGTCGATCGGGACGGCGAGCCACTTCCAGTCGCCGCCCGCCGCCCACCGGAGGCCCTTGAAGTCGAACGGCACGTAGCCCACCTGGGCCGCGATGCTGTCCGCGAAGCGCCCGGTCAGGCGGTGCACGAGGAACCCGGACAGGAACAGGTAGCGCCGGACCCGCGACCACATCTCGGGCTCCGCGCGGGCGAGGACGTTCGCCTCGGCCTCGGCCTGGAACGTGGCCACCGTCTCGGTGGCGCGGGCAGCCCGGAACGCGAGGCCCCACCTGCCGCCGATCCGCGGCAGCCCCTCGGCGCGGCGGCGGTCGAGCCAGACCATCGCCCGCCGCAGCGGCTCGCCGTCGGCGTCGGTCGGGACGACCGTGCCGCGCTGCGTCGTCAAGGCCACGCCGGCGATCGCGTCCTTCGCGATGCCGGGCTGCTGCCACAGCGCGCGACACGCCTCGCCCAGGGCCTGCCAGTACAGGTCGGCATCCTGCTCGCAGTCGCCGGGCGGACCCGGCAGGCAGGGCTCGATGGGGATCTTGGTGCGCGCAAGCAGGTTCCCGACCGGGTCGAACACCATCGCCCGCACGCTCTGCGTGCCGACGTCGAGCGCCAGGAGCCGGTCCGCCGCGGTCACCGCGGGCCCGGCAGCAGCACGCCCGGGTTCATCATCCCGTCGGGGTCGAACGTCCGCGCCACCGCCTCGAGGGCGGCCATCCCGAGCGGTCCCTTCTCGCCCGCGAGGTAGGGCGCGTGGTCGACGCCCACGCCGTGGTGGTGGCTGATCGTCGCGCCGTCGGCGGCGATCGTCAGGCTGGCGGCCGTCTTGAGCGCCCTCCAGCGGGCGAGCGTCTCGTCCGGGTCCACCGCCAGCCGGAAGATGTAGGTCACGTACAGGCTCGACCCCGACGGGTAGAGGTGCGAGAGGTGCGTGAACACGTGCACCCGCTCGTTCCACGGCTCGAGCGCGTGCGCGAGAGCGGCCTCCAGGCGGGCCAGCAGGCCGGGCACGTGCGTCCAGTCGGTCGCCGTCTCGAGCGTGTCTGAGGCGTACCCGGCCGACCACAGGGCGTTGCGCAGGTAGGGCGAGCGGAAGCGCGTCCGCGACCACGCCTCGGCGAGCGCCGGCAGGCGGATGCCCCCGCGGCCGCCGAGGACGGCCCCGGCCTCGGCCCGCGCGGCCCGCGCCGTACGGGCCCGGCCCGCCACGCCCGTGAGCACGAGGACCCAGCCGCGGGGCCGGCGGCGCGCCCGCACGTAGGCCTCCAGCGCGCGCGTCTGCGCGGGCCTGTCGGCGAAGGCGAGGAGCGTGCGGGTCTCGGCGGCGGTGGACAGGCGCAGGAGCGACAGGCCCGGGCGCTCCTGGACGAGCTCGCGCACGGCGTCGAGGGCGTCTGGCCAGTCCGGCAGCGCCCACGCGTCCATGCGCTCGATCTCGGGGTGAGGGGCGGCCCGCAGGACAGCCTCGGTGAGGATGCCCAGGCGGCCCTCCGAGCCGAGGACCAGCTGGCGCAGGTCGGGTCCAGCGGCAGACGCCGGGTGCGGAGCCATCACCAGCGTGCCGGCCGGCGCCTCGAGGGTGCCGCCGGCGAACAGCTGCTCGATCCGCCCGGCGCCCAGGCTCTTGAGCCCCGACCCGCGTGCCGCCACCCAGCCGCCGACGGTCGCCAGCTCCCAGCTCTGCGGCTC
>JAJYLZ010000016.1 GCA_021787395.1 Chloroflexota bacterium | reverse complement strand
TCGTACCGGATGAAGGAGGCGAGGACGAGAGGAGGGATGCCGGTCCAGCGAGCCTGAGAATCCACGTCAGGGCGGGGACTTCTCATGGCCACGGGCGGGGACTTTCAGATGGCCATTGACAGAAGGTAGCCCGTTGTGGGAGACCCTGGCGCAACACGCTTCGCTTCCTCTCTTGCGCATTGTGACGCGGACGCACGAGTATCCTTCGCTGATCCGCCGACCCCGGAGCCGTCCCTGCCAAGCGGTGGCGGTTCGATCGCAGACGATCCGGGAGCTAGGGTAAGGGGGCCCCATGGCGCCGATCCAGCTAGCACTCTTTCATGCTGAAGGACTGCCTAGGAGGCGCGACGCACGGCGGCTCGATGCGGTCGCCCAACGACTGCTGAGGCCAGGGCTTGGCGGCCAACCCGGAAATCGCTTCGGTGTCTGGCGTCCACAGAGAACGGGAGACATCGTCTTCGGCGCATTCGCTCATGAGACGAGTGACGCGATCACTCAATACCGAGCGACTGACCAGGGCCTCGAACAGCTTCTCTCTGCGGCGGACACGTTCGAGCATTACGCCTACGTGCTCGCCATCGACGAGCAGATCGCCCTCCTGCAGCGCCGCCGATTGCCGCAGACCAAGTCGCTGACCAACCAACAGGTCATCCGGGACTTCGGGGAGTACCTAGATACCGTCGTCCGCCCGGTGACCGACCGGTTCGTAGGACTGCGACCATTCGAAGAGGAGATGGCCGAGGAGGAGGTGCGGGAGCTCCTCGGGGCGGGACGCGTAATCCGGATTCGCATCGGTCGCCTTGCGCACCGCCGAGTGCCTGACAACGTTGACTTGACCAATCCCGATCCGGACGCTCAAGGCGTGCTGCACACGTACCTGAACCACGACTTCGATCGCAACGTCTCCGAGGTCACGCTCCTGGCAGACGAGGATGATGCCAGCGCGAACGTGACCGACTCGTTCTACGCGAAAGGCGCTCTCGCAGCGGGACGGCTCGAAGAGGTCGATGTGATGATCGGTGACCGCATCGAGCGGCGCGCTCGGGAGAACCGTCGGGCAACGATCGAGGCGGAGGAGCCATTGACGCCAGAGGTGGTGGTGCAGCTTGTCGACCGGGTCTTGCGCCACGACTACCAGATCGTGGCGACGGACGACCCTCAGACCACCATGTTCGGCCCGGATGGTGAGTGATCTTGGTCGAGAGTGTCGCTGCGGAGGAAGCCATCCGGCGACTGTTGTCCGGGCGGGGCGGCCTCATTCCGGTAGACCTGTCGGTGCTTCCCGAGATTCGGAACGGCATCTACGCTGCCCAGCCAGACCTCTTCGTCGGGTCGGAATGCGCGCTCGCCGGTGCCTCAGCTCTGATCTGGCTGCCACAGCGCCCGCGCGGCATGCTTCAGGTGCTCGCCGACCACAACATCGGTCCTGAGCATCTGGGGGTCATTCCGAACCTCAGTTTTGCCGGTGCTCGGCCGGAAGACCTGTCGGTTCGGCTTTTCTGGCTCAAAGAGGCGCGGCGCCGATCCAATCTCGTCGCGTGGGACCTTTCGGCGCTCGGGCTCGGAGCCTTGGTGGCGCTTCGCGGGCCAGGAGGCCTAGGTACTGCGGCAGCCCCGATCGCTGTGTACTTCGCGGTGTTCTTGCCGGTGCTGCCGCTGTTCTTCCGCCCGGCGGCCGAGGCCGACCTCCTGCCGTTCTATGCGGAGGGTCGACTTGGCCGGTGGCAGACGACCGAGGCACAGATGTTCCGTGCCGCAGCGGTCGGGTTCGTCCTGTCAGTCGCGCTCCAAGTCGCCTCTACTGAATGGACGCCGGATCCGCTCGGACAGCGCGTGCTCTGGCTCGCGGTCGTGATGATCGTCCTCATCGCGATCTGGATACTCCTCGCGATGATCCGGTACGCCCTACCGCTCGTGCACTCGCTCGACACTGCGCGCGCTGCGCGAGAGTGGCGTGACTCGAAGCTCGAGTCGCCGACCGCAGGCGTGTCGCGTCCCAGAGCGGGGGACGATAGGCTCGGCTCGTAGGGTCGGCGGCAGTCGAGGGCGCAGGGCAGGTCCGGGACGAGCCGCTTGGCGAGGGCCCTTGAGGCGCCGTCGCGCCTGCGCTAGGATTCGGCTCCTCCCGAGCGGGAGTAACTCAGCTGGCAGAGTGTCTGCTTCCCAAGCAGAATGTCGCGGGTTCGAATCCCGTCTCCCGCTCCACTCCCCTCCCCATCCCCGCAGCCTGCTGACTGGCACGCCTGCGTTCGTGTCTGCTAGACGATGGCGACCAAAGCCGGGCAGGTCCTCGATGTCATGCCATCCAAGCTGGCACCAGCGCACGCTATGGTTGCCCCATGCAGGACGAGGGAGCGCTCCGCCCTGGTCTCTACGAGGACCTCATCACAGAGGCACTTGAGCGGGCGCTAGCACCGATCGACCCGCAACTCGTGGAGCGCCAGCGGCTCGACCCCGGCGACTCCGCCGCCGTGATCGGCCGGTATCTCGCCGCGCTCGTGACCCGGGCGCTCAGGGCGCACGAGGGCGAGGATGCGGAAGCTGTCGGCCGCCAGGTTGAGCTCGCCAACCGCATCATTGCGTCTCTCCACGAATTCGCTCCGGACGCCTTCGGCGGCGCTGAGGCGCTCGGGCCCCGCCACGATCTCCTGATGGCGTTGCTGGCCCCATCGGCCACGCCCGGCAAACGACGACCTCCTGACCGGCCGGCGACGCCCCTCTCGTCCAGCGCCCTCCTTGTCAACGGACGCGACCAGCCAAGCATCGGTGCCGAGGTGGTGCGGGAGCTCGATTCTGCAGCCTCGGTGGACCTCCTCTCCGCATTCATCAAGTGGCATGGGCTGCGGCTCGTCAAGGACCCGCTCGCGCGCCTGCGGGAGCGCGGTGGGGCAATCCGCGTCATCACTACCACATACATGGGCGCGACCGATCGGCGGGCGCTCGACATGCTGGTCGACCTAGGCGCCGAGGTGAAGGTCTCGTACGACCTGCGCACCACTCGACTTCACGCCAAGGCATGGCTGTTCCACCGGGAGCACCTCTCGACCGCGTACGTCGGCTCGTCGAACCTCTCCCGGACCGCCCTGACGGACGGCCTCGAGTGGAACGTCCGCCTGTCGGCGGTGGAGCAACCGCACCTGCTTGGCACAATCGCGGCGACCTTCGACGACTACTGGCATGACCCGTCGTTCGAGCCGTATGCACCCGCGGATGCCGCTCGCTTCGACGCCGAGATCGCCGCGGCTCGGGGCGGGCGCCCAATGGACCTCGCGATTAGCCCCCTCGTCGTCCGCCCCTTCCCCTACCAGACCGAGGTGCTCGAACGCCTCGACGCCGAGCGCCAGGTTCACGGCCGCCGGCGCAGCCTCGTCGTCATGGCGACGGGGACGGGCAAGACGGTCGTCTCGGCACTCGACTACCGGCGCCTTCGCGAGGCTGGCACTGTGGACCGCCTTCTCTTCGTGGCCCATCGCAAAGAGATCCTCGAGCAAAGCCTCCGCACGTTCCGCGAGGTCATGCGCGACGGTTCCTTCGGCGAACTCTACGTCGACGGGCACCGGCCCGACGAGTGGCAGCACGTCTTCGCGTCGGTCCAGTCGCTGTCGGGCATCGAGTTGGGCCAACTCGACCCGCGCCGGTTCTCGATGGTGATCGTCGACGAGTTCCATCACGCGGAGGCCGCCACCTACGACCGCATCCTCTCCCACCTCGAGCCCGAGGTCATGCTCGGCCTGACAGCAACTCCCGAGCGCACCGACGGCGGCGACGTGACCCGCTGGTTCGGGGGACGCATCGCGGTCGAACTGCGCCTCTGGGAGGCGCTAGAGCGCGGGCTCCTGAGCCCGTTCCAATACTTCGGGGTCGCAGACGACGTCGACCTGTCGGGGGTCGCCTGGAAGCGCGGCCGCTACGACCTCGCCGAACTCGGGGCCATCTACGCTTCCAACGGTGCGCGTGCCGCCAAGGTCATCGAGGCGGTCGAGCGTGTCGTCGGGGACGTGGGCGCGATGCGAGCGCTCGGCTTCTGCGTGAGCGTCGACCATGCCCGCTTCATGGCCGAACGCTTCCGATCCGCCGGGATCCCGGCTATCGCCGTCTCGGCGGAGACTCCGGCTGACGACCGGCGCTCGGCCCTGCGCGGACTTGCCGACAGGCGCGTCAACGCCGTGTTCGCGGTCGACCTGTTCAACGAAGGAGTGGACGTCCCGGAGATCGACACGGTCTTCTTTCTCCGCCCCACCGAGAGCGCGACGCTCTTCCTCCAGCAGCTCGGGCGCGGGCTGCGCCTGGCGGACGGCAAGGCATGCCTGACCGTGCTCGACTTCATCGGCAACCAGCGCGCGGAGTTCCGCTTCGACCGCCGCTTCCGGGCGTTGACCGGGACAACGCGCCGCGGGGTTGAGCGCCAGATCGAGGATGGCTTCCCTTACCTTCCGGCCGGCTGTGCGATCCGCCTTGATCGGGTGTCCCGTGAGATCGTGCTCGGGAATGTCCGCCGCTCGCTCCGGCTCCCGTGGCGCGAGCTCGCTCGGGACCTGCGGGCGATGGGTCCCGGGACGGACCTGCGCCGCTTCCTCGAGGAGTCAGGGCTCGAACTTGAGGACCTCTACCGAAACGGGAAGTCTCCGGGTTGGCTCGGCCTGCTCCGACGGGCCGGGTTCGCCGACGGCCCATCGGACGAACTAGACGGCCTGCTCGTCCAGGGGATCCGCCGACTCCTTCACGTCGATGACGTCGAGCGGCTGGCGTCTTTGCGTGCCATCGCCTCGGACGAGGCGGCGATGGGCACGCCGGCCCACGAACGGGCGCGGCGGCTGCGGGCGATGCTCCACTACAGCCTGTGGGGCGCCGGAACGCCGGTCGCCTCCGCTGAGGAACGGATCGCCGCACTCCGGCGTGCACCGCAGCGCATCGATGAACTCCGCCAGGTCGCCGATCTCCTTGACGACCGCCGACTTCGTGTCACGCGTCCGCTGGCGGCGCATCCGGACGTCCCGCTGGCGGTCCACGCGCGGTACACGCGTGACGAGATCGCGGCCGCATTCGGCATCACGAATCCCGCCTCTTTCCGGGAGGGCGTCCGCTACGTCAGGCCCGAGCGCGCGGACCTCCTCCTCGTGACCCTCAACAAGACTGAGGAGCACTTCAGCCCGTCGACGATGTACCGGGACCGCGCGATCACGCCTGATTTGTTCCAGTGGGAGTCGCAGAGCACCACCACGCTCAGGTCGCCCACCGCACAGCGGTACCTGAATCACGATCGCGAGGGGAGTTCAGTTCATCTCTTCGTTCGTGAGTCGAAGGTGTCCGTGCTGGGGGTGGCCGAGCCGTACCTGTACGCGGGCCCCGCCCACTACGAGGGCCACCGGAACGAGCGGCCCATCGAGATCACCTGGAGGCTGGAGACCGATCTCCCTGCCGACGTCTTCCAGGCGGCTCGCGCCGTGGCAGGCTGAGGGGGGCCGACGAACCAGACCGATAGGCGGGGATGATGATTGGCGCCGAACTTCCGGACGCGCCGATCGCCAGTTCCCAGCTGACCGCTACGCGAGCTGCTCACCCGCGTGCGGCCCCGGGCCCATGTCCCACACGGACTCGACCGTGATCTTGACCAGGAACTTCATCGGCGGCAGCTGGACCCGGCTGCTGAGCGCGTGGAGCTTCTCGTTCACCCGGTCGAACGCCTCGCCGTGGTCGATGAGCTCGGCCGTCCCCTTGACCTGCATGGCCAGCCTGCGCTCGGGGTCGTGGATGCCGACCGCGACCCGCGGGTCGCGCTGCAGGTTCGCGCGGGTCTTGCGGCTGAACATGTCGGCGAAGTAGAGGTGCTCGTCGTCGAGCAGCGCCCCGCTGCCCTTGATGGCGATGTTGGGCATGCCGTCGGGCCCCACCGTGGCGACCCACACGTTGTGGCCGCCGGCCAGCAGGCTGCGGAGCTCCTCGGGGATGCGTGCCACGTCTCGACTCCTCGTCCTAGTTCTGCCCGCGGCCCGAGCCGCGGCGGTCGGCCCTCGCGCGCCGGCCTGGGGAGCACGAACCGGCGCTCTGCGCCGAGTCTACGCCCGCGCCTCGGGGCGCAGGCGCAGCGCGACGTCGAAACGCCACCGCGCGGCCCGGGCCCGCGCGCACAGCTCGGCGCGCGCGAGGCTCGTCGGCGACACTGGGCGGCATGCAGCGGATCCGCGACGGGCTCCTTCGCGCACGCATCCCCGCCCTCGCCCTGCTGACGTCGTTCCTCCTGGGCGCGGTCCTCATCGTGCTGACCGACGTCGACCACCTGCGGCGGCTCGGGTCCGACCCGCTGGCGGCGATCGGCGGCGCGATCTCCGGCGTGACCAGCGGCTACCCGGCGATGCTCGGCGGTGCGATCGGCGACCCGCGCCGCATCGTCGCCGCGCTGCAGAGCGGCAACGCCCGGGACATCGCGGCGGCCGTCCGGCCCCTCTCCGAGACCCTGGTCAGCGCCACGCCGTTCATCTTCGCCGGCCTTGGAGCGGCGCTGGCGTTCCACGCCGGCCTGTTCAACTTCGGCGTGGACGGGCGTTCCTCATCGGCGGCCTGGGCGCCTCGATCACGGCCGCGCTCGTGGCGGGGTACCTGCCGCCGCTGCTCGCCCTGGCGGTGGCGGTGGCCGGCGGGGCGGTCGCCGGCGGGGCCTACGCGTTCGTCCCGGGCTTCCTCAAGGCGCGGACGGGGGCGCACGAGGTGATCACCACGCTGATGCTCAACGGCATCGCGCCGAACCTCGCGTTCCTCATCGTCGCGGCGACGGGCCTCCCCGGGCGGCGGCCGGCGGTCCCTCCCGTGCCGACGCTCGTCGACCTGCCGATGGTCCGCGTGGACTACGGCCTCGTCGTCGCGCTCGCGATGGCCGCGGTCGTGTCCTGGCTACTGTTCCGCACCAGCCTCGGCTTCGAGCTCCGGGCCACCGGCTGGAGCCGCACCGCCGCCCGCGCGGCCGGCATCCGGCCCGGCCGCACCACCATGCTCGCGATGGCGCTGTCCGGGGGGCTGGTCGGCATGGGCAGCGCGCTGTTCGGACTCGGGCCCGCCTGGGGCGTTTCGGGCAGCCCCGCGAACGACATGGGGTACCTCGCGATCGGCCTCGCCCTGCTCGGCGGCCGGCGGCCGAGCGGCGTCGTGCTCGCGGCGCTGCTCTACGGCGCGCTCACCAACGGGGCGGAGAGCATGGTGGTCGTCACCGGCACCCCGCTGGCGCTGCTCACGGTGATCGCCGCGCTGGCGATCATGTTCGTGGCGGCGCCCGACCTGACCCGGTCGATCTGGCGGCTGGGGCCCACGCCGAGCGCAGCGACACCTGGCGCCGCGACGGGCGCCCACACGGGCGCCGCGACGGGCGCCGACATGCCCGCGAGCCCAGTGGCCGCGACGCCTGGCGCCGCGACGAGGAGCGCGGACCGCGACAGCCCGTAGACGACCCGGGGCCACCGCTCTGCAGTGCCGCGCCCGCGGTCGCCGCGAGGCGCCCCCGGGGGTCCCTGGCGCCGCGGCACCCGGCCGCCGATGGCGGCGCAGGCGATGCCTACGGCTGGATCGTCGCCGTGAAGACCTCCTCGCGCAGGCCGAGGGCGATGACGGAGTCGCGGCGATCCGTCCAGACCGGGCGCACGACGCCGTCGAGCGCGGCCAGGCCCTCGTAGTCGCCGTACTGGTTGCCGAGGTCCACGCTCGGCGCGCAGCAGGACTCATCGGTGGGGGCCGTCGCGACCGCGGCTGCCGAGTACGTCGCGCCGCCGTCGGTCGAGCGCGCGAGGGTGTAGGTGGCCGGGGTGGCGCCGTGGATGCCGGTGTCGTAGTAGGCGACGTTCACGGACCCGTCCGAGGGGTCCACGGCCAGCCACTGGTTGAACTGGTCGCCGGACCCCGGCATCGCGGTCGACGTCCACGTCGAGCCGCCGTCGGTGGACTTCGCCACGTAGACGCTGGTGGCCGCGTTGCTCCCGTCCATGTAGGCGCAGAACAGGGCCGAGGACGTCGCGCCGCAGGCGGGGTAGACGAGGGCGCCGCGGCTCGACTGGGCGGCGATGTCGAACTGGAACGCGCCGACGCTGCTGATGACCCGGGGCGCCGAGAACGTCAGGCCGCCGTCGGTGGAGGAGGCGTCCGAGATCGTCCCGTGCGCGTAGTCCTGCCAGGCCACGTGCAGGATGCCGTCCGGCGTCAGGTACGGGTCGGCGCCGATGCCGCCGGTCTTGCCCGTGACCTGTCCGCTGACCGAGACCGGCGTCGAGAACGTCTGCCCGCCGTCATCCGAGTAGGCGAGCAGGACGTTGTTGCCGTTCTTGGTCGACGACGAGGAGCCGGTCGCGTGGTCCCAGGCGACGTAGACGCGGCCGGGGTGGTCCGTCCCGCGGTCGACCGCGATCATCGGCTTGTCGTTGAACTGGCCGCTCCCCGTCTCGGGGGCGAAGTACGTCGCGGCCCAGGTGGCCCCGCCGTCGGTCGAGTGCGCGACGGCCATCTCGGTGCCGTTGACCCCGCCGCCGGCGCCGAAGAAGACGACGATGTACGAGTAGTACGCGTTCCCGTCGGCGTCGAACGCGACGCCCGGGTCGGACCCGAAGTCGAAGCCGTTCCTGGTCCGCGCCGGGGGCAGCGGCAGGTCGACGCCGCTGAACGTCGCCCCGCCGTCCGTCGAGTACATCGCCCGCATGGGCAGGCGCTGGATCTCGTTCGAGCCGGCGATCACGTTCGACGGGTCGGCCGGGTTGATGGCGATCGACGTCTCGCTCTGCGACCCGCACTCGTGGCCCGCGTCCACGTTCGCGCCGAAGTCCGGCTGGGGGACCGACCCGCTGTTGCCCTCGCACAGGGGGGTCACGCCGCTCGAGACGACTTGGTACTTGGGGTACCAGGAGGCGTTCTGGTAGCCCTGCGAGTTCGAGCTCGCGGCCACGGGTGGAACCGCCGTCGAGATGAGGACGGCGACGGCCGCCGCGACGCCGAGAATGTTCCTGTTCACGAGCCACTCCTCTCGTCGCCGCAGCGACCATTCGCGCCGGCCCCCGGGCGCCCCGCATGTGCGCCGCATCTTGCGCGCCGCCGCGCGATCTGCCAACCGGGTCGGCATGCGGGGTGGTGCCGGCGCGCACCGCAGGCGATGTCCGCGTGGTCCGCGACGCGTGCGCCGCCCCGGCCGGGCTGGGCCGCGTCGCACGCGCCCCGGTCGGGCTGGGTGCGCCGCTCGGGCCGGCGTCGCGGGCCTGATCGCCGGGGGCGGGCCGTTGTAGGATGCCGCCCATGCTCGACGAGGCACTCCTGCTCGGGATCGCCTCGATCGCGGTCGCCATCGCCGGCTTCACCGCCGTGACGGCTGCGCTGACGCCGCCCGGCGGCTCGTGGAGCCCGCTCCACCGGATCCGGCAGCGCGCGATCGTGTCCACCAGCTTCAACGTCGTGTTCGAGGCGCTGCTGCTGGTGATCGTCGGCGCGTGGCTGCCCGACGCCCGCCAGGCGATCGCCCTCTCGAGCGCGCTGACTGCGCTCTACGCCGCCTGGATCGTGGTCAGCCGGGGCCGGCAGATCTACCGCGCCGGCGGCCTGCGCACGTGGGCCGGGCGCCTGCTGTACGTGCCGGGCATCACGGCCCTCCTGCTGTTCGCGGCGAACGCGGTCGTGCTGACCTCGGTGGCGGCCTACGCCCTCGCCCTGTGCGTCCAGCTCTCGGTGGCGGTCATCAGCTTCTACCAGCTCGTCGCCGCCGCCTCGAGCTGAGCGCGCCGGGCGGTCCGCACGGGTAGGGTCCCCGGCCGCCCCGCGATGTGCGGAGCCCGGCGCCGCCCGCGGACGAGGGTGTCCCGGCCCGCGGTGGACCGCGCCCCGGCTCAGTGCTGCCGCCGCCGCTCCTCCCGCAGCGGGCCGGCGGAGCGCACGCCCGCCGCGAACCGGCGGAGGATGCGCTCCTCGAGGCGCCGCGTCGCGTTCTCCCCGTCGGCGCGCTCCGCGGCGGCGAGGAGCGCCGCGGGCAGGCATCGGCTCGCCATCTGGAACTCCGGCCCCACGGTCCGGCCGTCCTCGAGCGAGAAGTCGAGCGCGACGGCCCCGGGGAACTCCGGGTCCGGCTCGAGCAGCAGCGTCGGCCCGAGGAGCTCGTCAGGTCCGAGCGGGCGCAGCACGAGGTAGGCGACGTCGGTCGTCGCGTTGTAGGTCAAGCGCATGGCGCACCTCCGGTCATCCCCGCGGCGCGGGGCTCGATCGGGGGCGGGTCAGGGTCTGCGGCGTGCGCTCACGGCGCGAGTCTGGGGCCGGGCCGTGCCAGCTGCCTGTCACACACGCGGCGCGGCATCGGGTCCCGCATTTCGTGTAGATGACCACCGTCATCCACGCAGATCTGTTTGCAGAACTCGACGCGAGGCGTAGAGTTGAGAACATGAACTCGCTACGGGAGTGGGCGCTCGGGCTGCCCGCCGAGGGGCGCTTCACGTTCACCACAGCGGAGGCCCGAGCGGTGCAGGGCCAGGTGTCCGCCGCGGGCACCATGGCGGCCCTCGCCCGGGCGGAGGCCGATCGCGTCATCGTGTCCCCCGTCCGCGGCTTTCACGTGGTGCTTCCCCTCGAGGACCGAGCGGCCGGCACGCCGTCCTGGCGCCTGTTCCTCGACCCCCTGATGGCGCACCTGGAGACGCCCTACTACGTCGGGCTGCTGACCGCGGCATCGATCCACGGCGCCACGCCGCAGGCCGCTCAAGCCGTCCAGGTGGTCACGCCCCGCCCGAGGCGGCCGATCCGCGTGGGTCGGCTGGCCATCGAGTTCACCGTCCGGCGAACGGCCTCGCAGGCCCCCGTCGTCCTGCTCACGACGCCGTCGGGGCGGATGCGGGTCGCGACGCCGGAGGTGGTCGGGCTTGACCTCGTACGCTACCCGGCCCGGGCCGGCGGGTGGGACAACGTCCTCGCCGTGCTGCGGGACCTCGCTCCCCTGATGCGTCGCACTCGCCTGCAGGCGGCGCTGACGGTCGAGCCGACCACGCCGGACCTCCAGCGGCTGGGGCACCTCCTCGACCGGGTCGGCACAGTCGAGCTGGCCACCGTGCTCGCCACCGAGCTGCGGCGGCGGCGAGTCGCCTGGGTGCCCCTCGCGCCGGGTGAGCCCGCGACCGCGGATTGGGTCGGACGCGACCCGGCATGGCGCGTCGTGCTCAATGTCGAACTCGGGGAGGAGTGAGCCTTGTTCCCGCGCACGGACATCGTCCGCTGGCGTGCCGTTGCGCCGTGGGCCGACGACGACGACGTCGAGCAGGACCTCGTGATCACGCTCGCCCTGTTCGACATCTTCCGCGACGAGACGCTGCGATCGAGGCTCGCATTCCGAGGCGGCACGGCGCTGCACAAGCTCCACCTGGCCCCGGCCGCCCGATACTCGGAGGACATCGATCTCGTCCAACGAGAGCCGTGCCCGATCGGCCCGACCCTCAGCCGGCTCCGCAGCGTGCTGGGCTGGATCGGTCCCGCCCGGTCCGACACCGGCGAGCACCCGAACTCACGCTCACGTTCGAGACGGAAGCGGGCGCTCGGCGCCGCGTCAAGCTCGAGATCAACAGCCACGAGCACTTCGGCCACGTCGTGCCGCGCCTCTTCGCCATCCCGGACCCGCCCGTCGCCAACAGCGCGGCCGTCCCGACCTACGAGCTCGACGAGCTCCTCGCGACCAAGCTGCGCGCGCTCTACCAGCGCCGAAAGGGCCGCGATCTGTTCGACCTCTGGTGGGCCCACCAGATGGCCGAGCCCGACCCGAACAGGATCGTCGCGCTGCTTGGCGAGTACCAGGCCGCGGCCGGTCGGCCGATGATCCGAGCCGCGGAGCTCCGGGCGAACCTGGCGGCGAAGCGCACACGCCCGTTCCTCGACGAGGTACGCCCGCTCCTGCGACCCGACATCGCCTATGACGCGGCGGGTGCGCTCGACTGGGCCGAATCGACCTTCATCCCGCTGCTGCCCTGAATTGATCGCGACCGCGGCGGCTCGCGCCGGCTCGAGCCGGCCCTCCGTCGCCGCGCCGATCGCGGCCTTGGACTCTGTCCCACGACGCCCGCGGCGCGGACACTGCCGGCATGGACAGGCGGCGCTCGCGCGCGCGTGGCGTCACGCCGGCCCGCAGCCCGGCGCGGGCGTGGGTCCTGGTCGCCACGGTCGCCCTGCTGCTGGCCGGGTGCGCCGCGCCCGAGGTGAGCCCCGGGCCGTCCGGCGCCGCGACCCCGTCGGGCGCCCCGCCGCTCGCCGTCTCCCTGCGCGACGCGGTGGACCCGGCCGCGGTCCTGGCCGACCTCGACCGGCTCGTCGAGATCACCGCCCAGCACGGCGGCACGCGGGCGGCAGGCAGCGACGGCTACGCCGCGGCGGCGGAGTGGGTGGCGGGCGAGCTTCGCGACGCCGGCTACGAGGTCACCCCCACCCCGGTCTCGGTGCCGTGGTTCACGCAGAACAGCCCCGGGCTGCTCGAGATCCTGGCGCCCGGCGCCCCGGCCCTCGAGGGGCCGCGCGACTTCAAGGCGATGCTGCTGTCGCCCCCGGGCGAGGTGACGGGGCCGCTGTACGCGCTCGGCTTCGACCCCGAGGCCGCGCCGGACGCCCGCAGCGGCGTCGGCTGCGACGCGAGCGCCTGGGCCGGCGTCCCGGCGGGCGCGATCGTCCTCGTCCAGCCCGGGCCGTGCTGGAACCGCACGATGGTCGAGCACGCCCAGTACGCGGGCGCGGCCGCGCTCATCTCCGCCAACCCGGGCTGGGGCCCCGGGCAGGTCCTTCGGCCGACGCTGATCGACCCCCAGGGGCTCGTCATCCCCGTCCTCGCCGCGACGCGCGACGCCGGGCTGGCCCTCGCCGAGGCGGCGCGGGCCGGGCAGGAGGCCCACATCCGCCTCTCGACCACGACCGTCAGGCGGCAGAGCGACAACGTCGTCGCCCAGACGCGGGGCGGGGACGGCGGCCGCGTCGTCATGCTCGGCGCCCACCTGGACTCCTCGATCGACGGACCGGGGATCAACGACAACGGGACGGGGGTCGCCGTCGCCCTCGAGGTCGCCCGCCAGCTCGCGGCCCTCACCCACGGCCAGCCGGCCTGGAAGGTGCGCGTCGCGTTCTGGACGGGCGAGGAGTACGGGCTGTGGGGCTCGGCGGACTACACCGGCTCGCTCGTCGACGCCGACCGGGGCTCGATCGCCGCCTACCTCAACCTCGACATGCTCGCCTCGCCGGGCGGGACACGCCAGGTGTACGACGCGGCCACCCTCTCGAGCCCGGCGTCGGCAGCCCTGCAACGCCTGCTCGCGAAGGCCTTCGAGGCCGACGGGTTGGACTCGGAGCCGGTGGACATCGCCGGCGCCAGCGACCACTACCTGTTCGACCAGCTGGGCGTGCCGGTCGGCGGGATCATCGCCGAGGCCGCCCCGGGCGACGCCTGCTACCACCTCGCCTGCGACACGACCGACAACGTCGATGCCGCCCTGCTCGGCCAGGCGGCGCGCGCCGCGGCCTGGGCCACCGGGGCGCTGGCCAGCGGCCGCACGGAGCTGGCGCCCTGACCGGGAGCGCCCGGCCGCAGGAATGCGGTCCGCCGGCTAGCGCTGCCGGCGGACCAGGCCCTGCTTCATCGCCAGGATCCGGTCGAGTGACGACTCCCCGCCTCGGAGGGCGACGCCCGTCGCCAGGATGTCCACGATGACGAGGGCCGCGAGGCGGCTGACGGTCGGCGTGTAGGACTCGGTGTCCTCGAAGGTGCTGGCGCGGATGTCGACGTCGGCCAGCCTCGAGAGCGGGCTGTCGCCGCCCGTGATCGAGATGACCTTGCCGCCCGCGGCCTTGGCGGCGTTGGCGACATCGATCACCGTGCGCGTGCGACCGCTGTTGGAGATGGCGATGGTGACGGTCTGGGGGGAGCTGAGGCTCGCGGCGATGTACTGCATGTGGTAGTCGACCGGGGCCTGGCAGGCCTTGCCGAAGAGCGGGAACTTCTGCTGCGCGTCCTGGGCGACGATCCCGCTCGAGCCGGCCCCGATGAACAGGATGTCGCTGGCCTTGATGATCGTGTCGATCGCGGTCGCGACCGCCGAGGCGTCAAGCAGGCCGCGGGCGCGGTCGAGGCCGCTGATCGTGTGGTTGAAGACCTTGTCCACGAGGTTCGGGACGTCATCGCCCGGCATGATCGCCGGGAAGGCCCAGGGCTGGCCCAGCGCCACCGCTCGGATGAGGGCGATCTTGAACGTGCTGAACCCGCGGTAGCCGATCGCGCTGCAGAACCGCATCACCGTCGGCTCGCTCGTCCCGGCCGCCGACGCGAGCCCCGCCATGTTGAGGTCCATCACCCGCGCCGGGTCGGCCAGGATGAGGTCCGCCACCTTGCGCTCGGCGGGACGGAGGGAATCGCGACGCTCGACGATCGCCTCGAGCAGTGTCGTCATCGGTCTGTACCTCACCGGCTGTTGGCACGTGACGAGGGAGAGCGGGGCCGCGTCGGGGAAGTGGGCGAGCAAGATGATGTGGGAAGTGACAAGGCTAGTGGGAGCCCATCTCGTCAGCCACCATGATCGCTGCCTCCACGTCGCGCGCGGTGACCGGGAAGGGCATGTGGTGAATGGTCTCCCCCGGCCGCACGGCCGCCTCCGCGACCAGGCGGACATTCCCGGGGGTCCGCTCCACGCCGAGCTGCCCGAGCGTGGCCGGCAGGCCAACGGAGCGGAGGTAGGCCAGGACCCGTTCGGCCTCCGACGGCGCGGCGTGCTCCAGCACGAGCTGGGCGAGGACGCCGAAGGCCACCTTCTCGCCGTGCATGCAGCCGTGCGTGGCCGGCAGGGCGGTCAGCCCGTTGTGGATCGAGTGGGCCGCCCCGAGCCCGCCGCTCTCGAAGCCGATGCCTGACAGCAGGATGATGGCCTCGATGATGTCGTCCAGAGCAGGCGTGACGACATGCGCCTCGACGGCAGCCATCGCCTGGGCCGAATCCTCGAGCAGAATGCGGTAGCACTCCTCGGTGATGGCGATGGCCGCACGAGTGCTGTTTGCCCCCGCGACGTTCGGGGCGAAGGCGCGGCTCGCGGCGCGCGCCTCGAAGTAGGTCGCCAGCGCGTCGCCGAAGCCCGAGACGAGGAAGCGAACTGGGGCGTCGGCGATGATCTGGGTGTCAACGAGCACGACATCTGGGTTCCGGTCGAAGAGCATCGCCGACTCGAAGACGCCCTCGGCCGTGTAGACGACCGCGAGCGAGCTGCACGGCGCGTCGGTCGACGCGATCGTGGGCACCGTGATGCACGGCCTCCGACTGCGGTGGGCAACCGCCTTCGCCGTGTCGAGCGCCTTGCCGCCGCCGAGCCCCACGACAACGTCGCACTGGGCTGCGCGCTGGAGCTCCGAGAGCCGGTCGATCTCGGCCCTCGTGATCTCCCCGCCGAACGCGGCCAGCACCGGGCGGAACGGGCTCCTGGCGGCCGCCTCGGCCAGGCGCGCCTCGACCCGCTCATATCCGCTGGGCGCCGCCACGAGGAGCGCCGAGGACCCGAAGCCGCCGATGTAGCGGCCGATGTTCGCCAGCTCCCCCTCGCCCTGCACGTAGCGCTGGGGCCCGAGGAGGATCCGCCTCACCGAAGGCTCCTGCGCGTCCAGCGCTGGCCCCGGGACGTCATGCCTTGACCGCGCCGGTTGCGAGGCCGGACTGCCAGTACCGCTGGAGGTAGAGGAACGCGAGGACCAGGGGGACGGTCGAGATCACCGAGCCGGCCATGACCATGGGGAAGAACGACACCGAGAACGCACCGACCGCGTTGGACCCCCCGAGCGCGAACCATCGCGCCAGCCCCACGGTCACGGGGAGCAGGTCGTTGTTGTTCAGCATCAGGAGCGGCAGGAAGTAGTTGTTGAAGGTCGCCACGAACGAGAACAGGGCCACGGTCGCGACTCCCGGTGCGAGCAGCGGCAGGCTCACCTGGAGGAAGATCCGGAACTCACCGGCCCCGTCCATGCGCGCGACCTCGACCAGCGCCTGGTCGATCGCGGCCCGGGTGTACTCGCGCATCAGGAACACGGCGAACGGGCTCACCATGGAGGGCAGAATCACGGCCAGCGGCGTGTTGACGAGGCCGACCTTCGCGAACAGCACGTACGTCGGGATGGCAAGTGCCGTGGTCGGCACCATGATCGCGCCGATGACGACCGTGTTCACCACGCCCTTGCCGGGGAACTGGTACTTCGCCAGGCCGTAGCCGGCCAGGGTCGCCAGCGCTGTCGCGCCGAGCGTGCCGGCCGCGGCGTATCCGAAGCTGTTGGCAAGCCATCGGATGTAGATGCCCCCGCTGAACGTGAGCGTGTTGACGATGTTGCGCACCAGCTCGTTCGAGGTGCCGAACCCCAGCCCGAAGGTCGAGAACAGGTCCTGGTTGGTCTTCGTCGCCGCCAGGAGCAGCCAGAGGAGCGGGATCGAGAAGTAGATGACGCTGATCCAGACGATTGCGGTCGCCAGTGCCCGGGGACCTTGATGGCGGCGCCACGTGACCGCCCGACTCGAGCCGTGGTCCTCGGCCAGCGTGGCGTCGCTGGCGCCGTCGGCCATTCGCGGCGTCATGACGCGACCTCCTCGCGGTTGAACACCCTCAGGACGAAGGCGGACGGGATCAGGGTGATCAGGCCGAGGGCGAAGGCGATCGCCGCCGCGTAGTTCACGTCCTGGTTGAGGAACGCGACGTTGTACGCGTACAGGTTGGGCGTGAAGTCATGGCCGATCGCAGCTGACGCGGTCGGGGCGAGCAGCTGCGGCTCGTTGAACAGCTGGAACGAGAAGATGATCGAGAAGATGATGACCAGCAGCAGGGCGCCGCGGATGGCCGGGATCTTCACGCTCCACGCGGTCCTCCACAGCCCTGCGCCGTCAATCGCGGCGGCCTCGATCAGCTCGGGGGGCACGGTCCTGAGCGCCGCGTAGAAGACGATCATGTTGTAGCCGACGTACTCCCAGGCCGTGATGTTCATGATCGACGGAAGGATCCACCGGGAGCTCAGGAGATCTGGCGCCGGGAGTCCCAGCGCACGCAGGGTCTGGGTGACCAGGCCGTGCTGCGTGCCGTAGATGAAGGCCCACATCATGGTCGCGATGACCGACGGGACGGCGAACGGGATGAAGATCCCCAGCCGTCCGAATCGCGCGGCCTTGACGAGACCCGTGTCGAAGACCAGGGCGAGGAACAGGGCGACGGCGAGCTGCGCCGGGACGGCGATCACCAGGAACAGGACGACGTTGGAGATGCCGTGCCAGATGGACGGGTCCTGCGCCGCGCGGATGTAGTTGGCGAGGCCCGCGAACACCTGCCCGCCGATCAGCTGGGAGCGGAAGGTGCTCAGCCAGGCTGAGTACAGCAGCGGCACGACGAACAGCGCGACGAACAGGACGAGGAACGGCAGCGTGAACGCGAGTCCCGCGATCCGCTCATGGCGCTGGCGCCCGCCGGCGCGACGACCCTGGACTGTCACCCTGGCTGCTCCGAAAACGGGATCGGGCTGGGAGCGTGGGAGGACGCGCTGCCCAGCCCGGATTGGACTGCTGTGACCCGATCAGACGTCAGGATGCATCAGTTCACGGTGAAGCCCTGCTGCTGGGCGTACGTGACCACCGCCTGCTGCCACGCATCGAGGCCGGCGCCGAGGTCCGTCTTGTCGGCGGCCGCCTTGCCGAGCGTGTCCACGTAGGACGAGGTGACGTACTCCATGAACGGCAGCCAGTGCCAGGAGGGGCCGACGCTGCTCAGCTCCTGCGCCCAGACCACGTTGGCGTTCTGGTCCAGGTACGGGTCCTTGGTGTACAGCCAGGCCGGGTCTGCGACGACGCTCTTGAGGACCGGGTCCCAGCCCCACTTGGTGTACTTCTCCACCGCGAACTGCGGCGACGTCGAGCGGAACTTGAGGAACTCGTACGCGGCGATCGGGTTCGCGCTGGCCTTCATGACGACGTCGTCGACGCCGCCCTGCCACAGGGCACCGGCCTGGCCCCCCGCCGTCCACTGCGGCCACGGAGCGACGTTCCACGCTCCGGTCGCCGTCTTCGTGTCGCCCTGCAGCACCGGCGAGCCCCAGACGCCAGCCTGCCAGGTCGCGATGCTGTTGGAGTTGAATGCCTGCCAGTAGGCGTCGACCCAGCCGGCGGTGGACCCGACGTACCCGGCGTCAATGAGCCCCTGCCAGTAGGCCATGAGCTTCTTCATGTCGGGGGAGTTCAGCTGAACGGTGACGTGGGTGCTGCCGGGGGTCCAGTCGAACGGCGTGATGCCGGCCTCGTACATCCAGGCGTAGATCAGGCCCGCGTCGTTCGGCGTGAAGTCGGCGATGCCCGCGCCCGTCTTGTCCTTGAGGATCTTCGCGTCTGCCGCGAACTCGTCCCAGGTGGCCGGGGGCGTGGAGATGCCCGCCTGCGTGAACAGGTCCTTGCGGTAGTAGCTGGCCGTCGCGTTCGACCCGACGGGGAGGCCGAGGACCTGGCCGCCCACGACGCCGGATGACCAGGCGGCCGGCAGGAACAGGTCCTGCAGGCTCGACGCGCCCAGGGAGCCCAGGTCGAGCAGGCTGTTGGTCAGGGCGAACGCCGGGACCGTCGAGCCCTCCATGAACACGATGTCCGGGACGCCCGTGCCGGCTGCCAGTGCGGTCCGCACCTTCTGGTACTCCGCGGGCCCCACGCCGACGTTGGTGAGGTTGATCTTGATCGCCGGGTGCAGCTTCTCGAACTCGTCGACCGACGCCTTCGCCGACAGGTCCCACGACCAGTAGGTGAGGGTCGTCGGGGTGTTCAGCGCGGCGTCGATCTCGGCCTGGGAGGGGCCGGTAGGCGCCGGCGTCGGGCTGGCGGTCGGCGCCTCACTCGCGGCGGCGGTCGCGGGCGCGGCGCTGGCGGAGGGGGCGGTGCTGGCTCCGGGAGTCCCGGCGGCCGGAGTCGCGGTGGACGACGCGCACCCTGCGACCAGGATGCCCGCGGCAAGGAGGGCCACGGCTCGAGCCGCCATTCCTCTCCCCTGCCATGTTCCGTTCATTGGCGCATACCTCTCGACTTGTCTGGGTGGGCGTTGTGGGGTGGGCGTCGAGGCGTGCTGGAGCAGCGCGTGAACGCGCCCGTGGGTGCCGCCGTATCCTCCGGTGCCGTGCCCTCCCGCTGCAGTGGCGAGGGATGTAGCATAACTACTACCTTTCGCTGTTTGCAAGTCCCAATATGGGGCGCAGGCCGCTTGCTCCGCCGGTTCGAGGTAGTTACACTACACGCCAGCGAGGTGATCCTCGGGACCCAAAGCACGCGGGAGCTGACGATGCACTCAACGGACCAGGCGATCCGAGAGCTGTCCCAGGCGCTGGGCAGCGATCGGGTTGTCGTCGACAGGGCAGGCCTCCTCCAGCCCGAGCAGGTGCTGGTCCGCCAGTTCGAGAAGGCGTTCGACTACGTCCCCGAGCATCTCCCCGTGTGCATCCTCAAGCTGCGCTCGACCGAGGAGGTCGCCGACGCGGTCCGGTACTGCAATGAGAACGGGCTCAGCGTGATCGTCCAGACTGGCGCCTCGAGCAGCGAGGACCAGCTGCTGGTCGTCAACGACCACACCGTCGTGTTCGACCTGAGCGGCATGGACGCCGTCGTCTCCCTGGACGCCGAGAACATGACCGCGACCGTCGGCTGCGGGATGCGGCTGGCGCGCCTCGAGCAGCTGGCCAACGAGCAGGGGCTCACGACGGGCCACTGGCCGCAGTCCCAGCCGCTTGCGTGCATGGGCGGCCTCGTCGCCGTCCGCAGCATCGGCCAGTTCTCCACCTACTACGGCGGCATCGAGGACATGCTGTGCGGCCTCGAGGCCGTCCTGCCGGACGGCCAGGTGGTGCGCATCCGCAATGTCCCCCGCAGCGCTGCCGGGCCTGACCTCAGGCACTTCTTCATGGGCACTGAGGGCGCGATCGCCATCATCACCGAAGTCACGGTGAAGCTGTTCACCCACTACCCGGACAGCTGGTGGAAGGGCGCCTACGTCGTGCCCAGCTTCGAGGCCGGCCTCGACGCGATCCGCGAGGTCATCGTGAAGGGGTTCCGGCCTGGCGTCGTCAGGCTGTACGACAAGCTCGACATGGACTTCAACTACGGCGGCTTCGTGGAGCTGCAGGACGGAGAGGCCTGCATGTTCTTCGTGGCCGAGGGGCCGCCGAGCATCACGGCCGCGATCGGCGCCGCGATCGACGAGATCGCCCCGCATCATGGCGCCCGCGCCGTGGACACCGCAGTCGTCGACCACTGGCTCCGGGTGCGCAATGACGTCTGCAAGATCCTGGGCACCGAGGAGATCCGCAACCGGTACCGCGAGACCCAGGCCTTCTACACCACCTGCGAGGTCTCCGCGAGCTGGACCGACATCAAGCGCATCTACCGCAACGTGATGGCCAATCTGCCGGGCGAGATCGACAACCTCCTCGGGATCGGCGGGCACGTCTCGCACAGCTACCAGAACGGCACCAACATCTACTTCGTCTACGTGCTCAAGGCCAAGGACCCGCTGCGGATGTGGGAATCCGACCGGGCGGTGAAGAGTGCGATCGTCACGGAGGTGCTCAAGGAGCCCACGGGCGGCAGCGTGCACCACCACGGCGCCGGGAAGATGCGCGCGAACCGCGTCGCGGACGAGCTCGGATCGTCGTACGACCTGCTGCGCCGGATGAAGCGGGAGCTGGATCCCAACGGGACCATGAACCCCGGCTGCCTCATCCCGCTCGAGGCCGGGGGCGTCGAGTCGGACGGCTGAGACGCAGACCCCCGGGGCGGCGAGCGGACGCTCCTCTCCGCTCGCCGCCCGATGCCGCCCACAGGAAGGCAGCGAATGTCAAGATCGCTCGTTCTGACGATCGACGCCGGCACGACCGGGATCCGAACGATCCTCTACGACCGTCGCGGCGTGGAGGTCGCGGGCGCCTATCGGGAGTTCACGCAGATCACGCCGGCCCCCAGCCTGCTCGAGCACGACGCCGCGGAGATCTGGGCCGTCACGCGCAGCCTGATGTCAGAGACCATGGCGCGCGCCGGGGCACATGCCCGGCAGATTGCCGCGATCGGCGTGACCGGCCAGCGCGCGACCGCCCTGGCCTGGGACAGGAAGACGGGGCAGCCCCTGCACAATGCGATCGTCTGGCAGGACCTCCGCACGTGGCCGCGCTGCCTCGAGTTGACCGAGCTGCTGGGGTTCCCGGTCAGCCCGTTCCAGGCCCTCACGAAGATCGAGTGGCTGCTGGACCACGTCCCGGGCGTCCGCGACCGGGTGCTGTCCGGGGAGGCGCTCGTGGGCACCCTGGACAGCTGGCTCGTCTGGAAGCTGACGGGCGGCGCAGCGTTCGTGATCGACGCCTCGAACGCCTCGACGACCTCGATGTGGGACCCGGCCACGGGCGACTGGTCCCCGCGCATCGTCGACGTGCTGGGCGTGCCGGTCGAGCGACTCGCCACCGTCTCCCCTTCCAGCGTCGTCTACGCCAACGCGGACCCCGACCTGTTCGACGGCGCGGTCGTCCCTGTCGCCGCCTCGGCCGGCGACCAGCAGGCCGCGACCTTCGGCCAGCTGTGCCTCGAGCCCGGCGAGGGCAAAGCCACCTACGGGACGGCGGTGATGGTCGATGTCAACACCGGCGGCCAGTGGGTGAACGGCAGGGGCACCTACCCGCTCAGCCTGTGGCGACTCGGCAACGTGGATTCCTATGTCCTCGAGGGGACGGTCATCTCGGGCGGCGCGGTGATCGGCTGGGGGCGGTCGGTGCGGCTGCTCGAGTCGCCCGCCGAGACCCAGGCGCTGGTCGCCTCGGTGCCCGACGCCGGGGGCGTGGCGTTCGTGCCCGCCCTGCAGGGCCTCGGGTCGCCCAGCCCGGACCCGTCTGCCAAGGGCGCCTTCCTCGGCCTGACGCGGGCCACCACCCGGGCCCACATCGCCCGGGCGATGCTCGAGGGGGTGGCCTTCCGGACGCGCGAGGTCGTCGAGGCGATGCGGATCGACTCGCCGGCGCCCGCCTTCAGGCGCCTGCCGGTGGACGGCGGCATGGCCGCCAACGACCTGTTCCTGCAGATCCAGGCCGACGTCCTGGGCGTCCCGGTGGACCGCCCGAGCACCGTCCAGGCCACATCGCTCGGCATCGCCTACCTCGCGGGCCTCGCGGTGGGCTTCTGGCAGGACACGGACGAGATCCGGCAGACGCGACTCCCCGCGACCGTCTTCGAGCCCGGGCCCGACGCCACGAGCCTCGACGATCGATTCCACGCCTGGCAGCACGCGGTCGCGGCCGTGCGCGCCTACACCGCCGCCAACTCGGCAGGAGGAACCCCGACATGACCACTCCGCAATTCGGCCCGGCAGAGCGGCTCGCGGCGCTGGACGCCATGGCGCGCGAGCCGATGGACCTCCTGGTCATCGGCGGGGGCATCACGGGCTGCGGGCTGGCGCGCGACGCCGCGCTGCGCGGGCTGCGCGTGGGCCTGGTGGAGAAGGTCGACTTCGCCTACGGGACCTCGAGCCGCTCCTCGAAGCTCGTCCACGGCGGACTCCGCTACCTCGCCTACGGCGACGTCGCGCTGGTGCGCGAATCGGCACACGAGCGCAAGGTGCTCAACGCGATCGCACCGCACCTGGTCCATCCCGTGCTGTTCATCTATCCCCTCTACAAGGGCGACAGCAAGGCGAAGTTCCGGGTCGGCTTCACGATGTTCGACAAGCTCGCCGGCTCCACCCCGAGCGAGCGCCACAAGGTCCTCGACGCCGGGCAGGTCCGCGAGCGCGTCCCCGCTCTCCGAGATCAGGTGTCCGGCGGGTTCGAGTACACGGAGTACTACACCGACGACGCCAGGCTGACGCTCGAGACCGCGCTGTCCGCGGCGGTGCACGGCGCGCACGTCGCGAACCACACGAAGGTCACCTCGCTCCTCGTCGAGGGCGGGCGGCTGGCCGGAGTCCGCGTCCAGGACGAGCTGGACGGGCAGGTCCGCGAGCTGCGGTCTGCCGTGGTGGTCAACGCGACGGGGCCGTGGGCGGAGGAGACCATCGGCCTCGGCGACACGCCCGCGCCGAAGCACGTGCTCCCCAGCAAGGGCATCCACCTCGTCTTCCACGCCGACCGCATCCCCCTCCGCGGCGCCGTGGCGCTGGCCTCGCCGTCCGGCCGGGCCGGGTTCGCCATCCGGCGCTGGGACTACGTCTACATCGGCACCTCGGACGTGGCGCACGACGGCCAACTCGATCAGCCGACGACCGACCAAGCGGCGGCGGACGACATCCTCCGGCTGGCCCAGGACTGCTTCCCCGCCCTGGGCCTCTCCGAGGCGGACGTGGTCGCGACGTGGGCCGGGCTCCGGCCGCTCATCGCGGAGGCGGGCAAGTCAACCCGCGACACCTCGCGCCACGACGAGATCTGGCGCAGCCGCGAGGGGCTGCTGACCATCGTCGGCGGGAAGCTCACGACGCACCGGCGCATGGGCGAGCGGGTCATGGAACACGTCGCCCGGGAGCTCGGCAGGGACCTCGGGGACGCCCACCGCACGGCATCGGTGCCGCTTCCCGGCGCAGACCTGGGCGGCCGCGACTTCGCTGCGTTCCAGTCCGCGATGGTGGCGCGCCTCGGCGCCCGGGGCGTCTCGGCGGCTGCGGCTGAACGCGTCACCTGGCTGTACGGCGCCCAGGTGGAGGACCTGCTCGGCCTCGGCGAGCTCGACCCGACCTGGCTCGAGCCGCTGGCACCCAACTCAACCGCCCTCCGCGGCGAGGTGAAGATCGCCGTGGAGAAGGGCATGGCGCTCACGTTGACCGACATCCTCGATCGGCGCACCGCCGCTCTGCTCTTCAGCGACGACCGCGGCCTTGCGGCGGCCCCGGCGGCGGCCGAGATCGCGGGCGACCTGCTCGGCTGGAGCGCCACGAGGAGGGCCGCCGAGCTGGAGGCCTTCCAGCGCGTCGCGCGCAACCACGCCTGGCCGGGCGCTCCGCTTCCGATGCCCATGTCCGCGTAGGCAGGATCCGCCACGATGGGAGGCGCCCGGTCTGGCGCCTCCCTGGAGGCGCGCTGATGCACGTCGTCATCCTCGTCAAGGCCGTGCCGAACAATGCCGAGACCGCACGCCTCACCCCGGATCTGCGGATCGACCGATCGGCCGCGGATCCGATCCTCAACCCGAATGACGAGCACGCCGTCGAGGTGGCGCTGCGCCTCGCCGATGCCGACCCGAGCGTGCAGACCACCATGCTCACAATGGGCCCGCCAGAGGCCTGGGGCGGGCTCAGCAAGGCGGTCGCGGCCGGGGTCGGCCGGTCGGTGCTCGTGAGCGATGCGCGGCTCGAGGACAGCTGCATCCTCTCGACCGCGAGGGTGCTGGCCGCAGCGCTCGCCCGTCAGCCGTTCGACCTCGTCCTGGGCGGCCAGGACACGTCCGACGGGGGCGGCGGCATGGTCGTCGCGGCTGTGGCAACGCTCCTGGGGCAGCCGTTCCTGGCGAACGCGAGCGAGGTCCTCGTCACCGGAGGCGAGGTCCACGTGCGCCAGGAGCGGGACGACGGGTTCGACCGGATCGCGGCGCCGCTGCCCGCGCTCGTCACCGTCACCCGGGCCGTCGGCGCGTTCCGGTACCCGTCGCTGCGCAGCATCATGGCGACGCGGTCTCGGCGCCCGGAGATCCTGGCCCTCGACGACCTCGGGATCGGCCCGGACACCGTCGGGCGCGCGGCCGCAACCACCCGGGTGGTGAAGGCCACGATCCCCGAGCCGGCGCAGGAGGCGCGAGTGGTCACGGGCGACGTGCCCGCCGCGGCCCGAGCGGTGGCCGACTTCCTGGCCGAGCGGGGATTCGTGCCGTGACGGGCGAAGTCTGGGTCGTCGGCGAGACCGATCGCGGGTCCCTGGCCGAGAGCACGCCCGGTGTCGCGACCCTCGGCAGCGCGGTTGCGGGGCAGGCGGGCCTGATCCCGGTCGGGATCCTGGTAGGCGACGGGATCGCCGAGGCGGAGGCTCTGGCGGCATACGTGCCGCATGTCCTGAAGGTCGGATTGCCGCCCCACGGCGACTGGGTGGACCCGGCGGACGCCGCCGCCGCGATCGCCCACCTGGCGAGGCAGCGAGGACCCGCGTACCTGCTCGTGCCCGGTACGCCATGGGGCCGTTCGGTCGCTGGCAGTCTGGCGGCGCGCCTGGGATGGGGGGTCATCTCCAACGCCCAGAGGATCACCTGGGATGACGGCCCCGTCATCGAGACCATCGTGTTCAGGTCCGAGACCCGGGTCCAGAGCCGCTTCGCCGCCGAGCACGGGATCGTCACGGTCCAGCCGAACGTGACGCCGCCCGTGAAGCTCGGCGGGCCGGGAGCCTTCGAGCAGGTGGAGATCCGCCTGGTCCACGAGGAGCGGTCGCAGGTCCGACGCGTGGAGCGCAGCACGGTCGCGACGCAGCCCCTGGCCGCGGTACGGCCAGCGCTGGAGGGGTCTCGCGTGGTGGTCGCCGGCGGGGCCGGCGTCGGGAGCGCGGACGCGTGGCGTGTGGTGGAGCAGCTCGCGGACGCCCTCGGCGGTGCCGTCGGCGCCAGCCGGCCACCGGTCGACCTCGGCTGGGCGCCTCCCAGCTGTCAGGTCGGGCAGTCCGGCAAGACGATCCGGCCCGACCTCTACGTGGCACTCGGCATCTCCGGCGAGATCCTGCATCGGATGGGAATGCGGGCGGCACGCACCGTCGTGGCGGTCAGCCTCGACCCGGACGCTCCGTTCCGCGCGCACGCCGACCTGTTCGTCGTCGCGGACCTGCACGAGCTCGTGCCGGCGCTGCTCGCCGAGATCGACGCCCGGCACCACGCACGCACAGGGCACGCTATGCCCGGCAACCAGACCAGCGCATGCGCCGCGAACGAGGACGCACCATGGACCCATCGACCCGATCCGGCGGCGACCTGATCCTGGCGATCGATGCCGGCACGCAGTCGATGCGGGCGGCACTCGTGGACCTGACCGGATCGCTCGTCCACCTCGTCAAGACGCCGATCGAGCCCTACTTCAGCGAGCACCCCGGCTGGGCCGAGCAGCGCCCCGAGTACTACTGGGAGATGCTCTGCCGCACCACGACGCAGCTCCTGGCGGAGCACCCCGTCCCGCGAGAGCGGCTGGCGGCGGTGGCGCTCACGACCCAGCGCCTCACCATGGTCAACGTGGACCGCGACGGCAACCCGCTCCGCCCGGCGATCGTCTGGCTCGACGAGCGCCGGGCCGACGTCCGCAAGGTGCTGTCGGCACCCGCGATCCTGCTCGCGAAGGCGGCGCGGGTCTACCCGATCATCGAGTTCGCGGTGCAGTACTGCCGGTCCAACTGGATCCGGCAGAACCAGCCGGAGGTCTGGGGCAGGACGCACAAGTTCCTGTTCCTCTCGGGGTTCCTCACCCACCGCCTCACGGGTGAGCTCAAGGACTCGACCGGCAACATCATCGGGACGATCCCCTTCGACCTCAAGCGGTTCGACTGGGCGAAGCCGGGCGCCCTCGCATGGCGGCTCTACCCGCTCGAGCGGGCGAAGCTGCCCGACCTGGTCAGGCCCACGGAGCTGCTCGGACACGTCACCGCGAAGGCAAGCGCGGAGACCGGGATCCCGGCCGGGCTGCCGATGTTCGCCGCATCCAACGACAAGGCATGCGACGTGATCGGGTCGGGGTGCCTCACGCCTGACCGCGCGAGCATCAGCTTCGGGACCACGGCCACGATCAACACCCAGAACAGCCGCTACGTCGAGCTGTTCCCCATGGTGCCGCCATACCCGTCTGCCGTGCCCGGCGAGTACTACAACGAGGTCGGCGTCGTGCGGGGGCTCTGGCTGGTCTCCTGGTTCAAGGAGGAGTTCGGGCTGCAGGAGCGGCTCCAGGCCGAGGGAAGCGGGACCGCCCCCGAAGACCTGCTCGAGGACCTCATCCGAGACATCCCGCCGGGCTCCAAGGGGCTCGTCTGCCAGCCCTACTGGACGCCCGCCCCGCAGCAGGCGCCGTACGCCAAGGGCGCGCTGCTGGGCTTCGGGGCCGTCCACACGCGTCCCTACGTCTACCGGGCGATCCTCGAGGGGATCGTGTACGCGCTCAAGGAGGGGGCCGACGTGACGGTGCGCAAGACGGGGGTCCCGATCACAGAGATCCGCGCATCGGGCGGCGGCTCGCGGAGCGACGTGCTGATGCAGATGACCGCGGACGTCTTCGACCTGCCCGTCTCGCGGGCGCACACCAGCGAGACCTCGATCGTGGGCGCCGCGATGGACGCGGCGGTGGGAATGGGGGCGTACCCGGACCTCAGGGCCGCAGCGGAGGCGATGACCCGCATCGGCGATCGGTTCGAGCCGATCCCCGCGAATGTCGAGGTCTACCGCGGCATCTACGAGCGGGTCTACCGGCGCACGTATCAGCGGCTGCTGCCGCTGTACCGCGACATCCAGAACGTCACCCACTATCCGGAGCTGTGACACGCGGACGGGACGGTCGGGGCAAGCGGCCGCACCGAGCTGGCGCCCTGACCGGGAGCGCCCGGCCGCCTCCGGCGGCTCGACGGGCCATGCGCCCGCGCGGCGTTTGGCGACGAACGCCTCTTGCGCGCCGGCGGCGGCCCGACGAGGGTTGACGGGCCGCGGCGCGCGAGGCGTCGCAGCGAGGCGCGTCGATGTCGTTCAGTCTGACGCCCGCGAGGGTCGCGCAGGAGGGTGGACGTCCCTGGCGGTCGGTCGCGCTCGTGGGCGCCGGGCTGGCTGCGGTCGTGGCGCTCGGCGTGCTGGGCAAGGCGCCGGACCGGCCCGCCGTTTCGCCACCGCCGACGCTGCCGCCGGTGGCCGTCGTGCCGTCGGCCATGCCAGGCAACGCGCTTGCTCCTATCCCGGCCCAGGCGTCGTGCCGGACGCCGCGGACCGTCGCGCTGCCCGGGCCGATCGCGCGCCATCCCCGGGCCCTCCACCCCACCGGCCTGGAGACGCTGTCGGCCTGGTCGCCGGCGGGCGGCCAGCTCGTCGCCGATGCGGTCTCCGGGTTCTGGTCGATGGCGGGCGGCCACCTCGCCCGCCTGGACGCGACCGGGCAGGCGATCGGCACCTGGACGGTGGACGACGACGCGCTGTTCGGCGGGTATTCCATCGCCGCCGCCCGGGACGGCGGCGTGTGGCTGTTCGGCGGACAGCAGCTCGGGCCGGCCTGGTTCGACGGGCAGGCGATGCGGGACAGCCTCCCGGCGGTCGGCTATGTCACCGGCCTGGCCGAGGCGTACGACCGCTCCGTCTGGGTGGCCACGGACGTCGGTGTCTTCCACTGGGACGGCGAGGCGTGGACCGAGGTCTGCCGCGACGCGGTAGGGCCCGGGGCCGGCGCGATCGCGATCGACCGGCGCGGGGACGTCTGGGTGACGGACCTGGGGTCGGACGGGTACATCTCGGTCTCGCGCTACAACGGAAAGCAGTGGACGACGTACGACGACGACGGCCTGCGCGACGTGGCCGTGCTCGCGGCCGGCGACGACGGGACCGTGTGGGCGGGCGGCCAGGATGGGGTCGCCCGGTTCGACGGCACGACCTGGGCGGACGCGCGCGGCGGGAGCACCGTCGAGCTCACCGGGACGCTGTCGCTCTCCATCGCGCCCGACGGCAGCCTCTGGGCGGCGGCCGGAACCCGCCCGGCGCAGGCGCAGTCGGAGGACGTCGACCCCGGCCCTCTGCCCGGGGCCGGTGTGGCGCACCTGGGCAGCGCAGGCTGGACGGCCTACGGGCCGGGCGACGGGCTGCCGACGCCGGGGGCCGCGTGGATGCCAACGGTCAACGCCATCGTCGCCTCTCGAGACGGGGTGGTCGCGGTCACGGCCGACGGCCTGTCCCGCCTCGACGGGAGCCGCTGGGTCGGGTTCGGCCCGCGGGCCGCCACCTGCAGGGTCGGGCAGGTCATCGTCGCCGTCTCGGCGACCGAGGCGTGGGCGGCCGACAACGAGCTCTGGCACGTGGCGAACGGCCGGTGCACGCCGGTTCCGCTCCCGTCCTCGGGTCCAGACACATGGATCATCGACCTCGCCATCGGGCGCGACGGCACGCTTGCCGTGGCCTCGTATCGCGGCCTCGACGTTCGCCGCGGCGGCCGGTGGTTCGTGCTCGACGACGGCTTCTACGCCGCGGCGGACATCGGGGCGGACGGCACGGTGTGGGCCCTCAGCGTCTGGGACCCGGCGGTCGAGGCCTGGCGGCAGGAGGGCGGGGCATGGACGCGGATCGGGTGGCCGCTGGCGACATCGGACGTGGTGGTCACCCCGGACGGAAGCGTCTGGGCCACCAGCCCCGACTCGCCGCTGGCGCCCATCGGGCGGTACGACGGCGGCCACTGGGTCACGGTCGCCATCCCGCAGCCGGCGACGCGCCAGCTCGTCCCCGGGCGGTTCGCCGTCGGCCCGGACGGCAGCCTCTGGGCCACCCTGAGCGAGAGCGGGACCTGGGCCCCGGGCCGAGTCTGGATCGCCCACCAGTCCGGGTCCAGCTGGACGGTGAGGCCCGTCGGCGACGGGTGGGCCGGGCATATCGCCATCGCTCCGGACGGGGCGGCCTGGACCTGGACCGACGCCGGGCTGATCCGGTTCAGCGGCGGCCGCGCCGTGGTCGCGGTCCCGGACATCGCGCCCGGGGCCGTCTCCATCGCCCCGGACGGGACAATCTGGATCGGCGGACCCTCGGGCGTCGCCCGCGTGTCGCCGGCCATTGTGGCCGCCGCGGTCGCCGAGGCCGCCAACATCCCGGGGCAGCCTCCGACCCGCCCCGGGCGGCCGTAGCAGGCCCGCGGGCCGACCGCGGGGCCGCCTGATCGGGAGTCCGCCGGTACAGCCGGGGCCGAATCCTGCGCCGATCCGACGGCTGGCTAGACTTGCCCCCGATGGCGATCAGCCCGAGCGGCCAGGACGGGGCGGCGACGCCGGCGACCGGTGACGGCGCCGTCATCGAGGTCGCCCGGCTCCGCAAGCGCTATGGCGACGTCCAGGCCGTCGACAGCATCAGCTTCGAGGTCCACCGCGGCGAGATCTTCGGCCTGCTCGGGCCCAACGGCGCCGGCAAGACGACCACGGTCGAGATCCTCGAGGGGCTCCGGAGCCCCGACGAGGGCACAGTGCGGGTCCTGGGCATCGACGCCGCCCACCACGCCGACCGCATCAAGGAGCGCGTCGGCGTGCAGCTGCAGACCGCGGCGCTGTACCCGTTCCTCACCGTCGTCGAGGTCCTCGACCTGTTCCGCTCCTTCTACGCGCGCAGCCGGCCGACGGCGTGGCTGCTCGAGGCGGTCGACCTGGGCGAGCGGCGCCACGCGCAGACGCGCCAGCTCTCGGGCGGCCAGCGCCAGCGCCTCTCGGTCGCGCTCGCGCTGGTGAACGAGCCGGAGCTCGTGTTCCTCGACGAGCCGACCACCGGCATGGACCCCCAGGCCCGGCGCTCGCTGTGGGACCTCGTCCTGCGCCTCCGCGAGGGCGGCACCTCGGTCCTGCTCACGACCCACTACATGGAGGAGGCGGAGCAGCTGTGCGACCGGGTCGCGATCATGGACCACGGCCGCGTGCTGGAGTCGGGCACGGTGGAGGCGCTCGTCACGCGGCGGTTCCACGAGCGCGCCGTGTTCTTCGACACGCTGCCCGGGCTCTCCGTCCCGGAGCTCGAGCAGCTGCCGCGCGTGGAGCGGGCGATGCTCGAGGACGGGGTGACGGTGCTGTACACCGGAGACGTCTCCGCGACGATCGGCGCGCTCCTGGGCCGGGCCGAGCAGCTCGGCCTGGAGCCCCGCAACCTCGGCATCCGGCGGGCGACGCTCGAGGACGTGTTCCTCGACCTCACCGGCCGCGCGCTGCGCGAGTAGCCGCCCGGGAGGCAAGGAGGCCGCGATGCACGCCCTCGTGATGCTCACCCGCGCCAACATCCGCAGCTTCGTGCGCGACCGGACGGCCCTGTTCTGGACGCTCGCCTTCCCGGTGATCTTCATCCTGCTGTTCGGGGCGATCTTCTCGGGCGGCGGCGACACGACCTACAACGTGGGCTGGGTGGACCAGGACGGCACGGCCGCGTCGGCGGGTCTGCGGCAGGCGTTCGGCCAGGTGCCCCTGCTCCACCTCGAGGACGGCACCCTCCAGGCCAGCCGCCAAGCGATGCAGAAGGGTGCCCTGAACGGGATCATCGTGGTGCCGGCCGGGCTGGGGGCGTCCGTGGCGGCCGCGTCCGGGGGCCCGGGCTCGCCGGGCGCGGCGGGGCCGTCGAGTGCGGCGACGCTGGAGGTCTACACCGACCCGAGCCAGCAGACCGCCAGCACCACCATCCGCCAGGTCGCGAGCCAGGTCGTGGCCTCGCTCAACGTCACCCTCACCGGGCGCTCGCCGGCCCTGGGCGTCACGGACCGCACGCTCCAGACCCAGGACCTCACCTCGGCCGCGTACCTCGTGCCCGGCATCCTGGGCATGGCGCTGATGCAGCTGGGCGTGTTCGGGGCCGTGCCGCTGGTCGCCCAGCGCGAGAAGCTGATCCTCAAGCGCCTCGGCGCGACGCCGCTGCCGCGCTGGACGCTCGTCGGCAGCAACGTGCTGCTGCGGCTGCTCATCGGGCTGGTCCAGGCGGTGCTGATCGTGGGGATCGGGGTGGCGGTGTTCGGGGTCCAGGTCCTGGGCTCGCTGTGGGTCATGGCGGCGCTGGTCGTGCTCGGCGCGCTCAGCTTCATCTCGATCGGCTACGTGGTGGCGGCCTTCGCCCGGACCGAGGAGGCGGCCAACGGCATCGTGCAGGTGATCCAGTTCCCGATGATGTTCCTCTCGGGCGTGTTCTTCCCGCTCGAGATCATGCCCAGCGTCCTGCGCCCGATCGCGACGCTGCTGCCGCTGACCTACCTCGGCGACGCGCTGCGGCAGGTCATGGTCAGCGGCTCGGCGTTCGCGCCGCTGCCCGTGGACGTGGCCGTGCTCGCAGGCTGGTTCCTCGTGTGCCTGACGGTCTCGGCCCGCTTCTTCCGCTGGGAGTAGCCGCTGCGCCTCGAGTCCGGCGCACCTCCAGGGTGAACACCCAGGAGGTCGTCATCGAGCCGGGCGGTGGGCGCCTCGCGCTCTACGGCGGGCCCCGCCTGCACGCCGTCGCGGAGGGACGCTGACAATCCCACTTGACCGCGCGCCCGTCGTGCCGCACCATTCGCGGCAGCCCGGGAGTGCCGGGTACCAGCACCCATATCCGGCCAAAGCCATCGGAACTCCTTTCTCTCGCCGCAATGCGGGTCATCAGGAACCCGCTCGACCGGCCGGAGCAAGGAGTTTTTCGTGACCATGGATCGCACCCTCACCTGCAGCGACTGCCGGTCGGAGTTCACCTTCACCGCCAGCGAGCAGGACTTCTACGCCCAGAAGGGCTTCACCGAGCCCCGCCGCTGCCCGTCCTGCCGGGCCGCCAAGAAGGCCGCCCGCGACGGCGGCTCGTCCTACGGCGGCGGCTCGTCCTACGGCGGCTCGTCCTACGGGTCCGGCCGCTCCTCCTACAGCTCGGGGCCGCGCGAGATGTTCTCGGCGACCTGCTCGAGCTGCGGGCGCGAGGCCCGCGTCCCGTTCAACCCGACCAGCGGCAAGCCCGTCTACTGCTCCGACTGCTTCCGCAGCCGGTAGATCTCAGCGGCCTGCGACGGCCCCGGGGCCAACGCCCCGGGGCCGTCTCGATTCCGGCGGCGACGCGGACGACGGCGGCAACCTCGCCGCCAACGCCCACCCCTCGCCTCCCCTAGTCCTCGAGGTACCCCCGCAGCTTCCGGCTCCGCGAGGGGTGCCGCAGCTTGCGCAGCGCCTTGGCCTCGATCTGGCGGATGCGCTCGCGCGTCACGCCGAACTCGCGGCCGACTTCCTCCAGCGTCCTCGACCGGCCGTCCTCGAGCCCGAACCGGAGCTGTATGACGCGCCGCTCACGGCCGGTGAGGGAGCCGAGCACGACATCGACCTGCTCCCTGAGCAACTGGCGCGTCGCCGCCTCGGCCGGCGCAAGCGCGCCGTGATCCTCGAGGAGGTCGCCCAGCGTCGCCTCCGACTCCTCCCCCAGCGGCGTGTCGAGCGAGATGGTCTGCCGGCTGGCACGCATGATCTCGCGGACCTTGTCGGGCAGGACGACCACTGGCTGGCCAGCGGACAACGCGTCGGCGAGTTCGTCGATCGTCGGCTCCCTCCCCAGCTCCTGCGTGAGCTTGCGGGAGACGCGGGCCAGGCGGTTGATGGCATCGACCATGTGGATCGGGACGCGGATCGTGCGGGCCTGGTCCGCGATCGCGCGGCCGATGGCCTGGCGGATCCACCACGTTGCGTAGGTAGAGAACTTGAAGCCGCGCTCGTAGTCGAACTTCTCCACCGCGCGCATCAGGCCGAGGTTGCCCTCCTGGATGATTGCGAGGAAGCTGACGCCCCGTCCGAAGTAGCGCTTCGCGATCGACACGACGAGGCGCAGGTTCGCGACCGTGAGCTGCTCGCGCGCGGCCAGCCCGACCCGGACGAGCTCGCCGTCCCGCTCATGCAGCTTGGTGCCCTCGGGAACGGCCGGGTCGTATCCCAGGCGCTTGAGCAGGCTGGCGTCGTGGCCGGCCTCGATCCAGCGCTGGAGCGCCGGGTACGCAACGGATTCGCGCGTCCAGTCGTAGACCGCTCGCAGGCCGGGGCTGTCGCGCGAGTCGAGGTCGCCGTTGTGGACGGAGAGGTAGGCGAAGTCGAGGAGCACGAGGAAGTCCTCGCCCGAGCGCGTCCGGTTGTACTCGGCGACCAGACGGGCCGCCTCGCGAAGGAGCGACGCCGTGTCCGCCGACGGGGCGGACCTGGCCGCCCTGGCGAGGCCGAAGTCGGGCGAGACGGGCAGCGAACAGCGGGCTGCGTCGTCAGCGACCGCGTCGACGACCATGGCCGCAGCCTCGGGCCCGAACCTCAGCCGGTGCTGGGGCTTGGCGATCCGGGTCGCGCGCTCGGTGTCGTGCAGCGTCCACTCACGCAGCGAGACCATGCCGCGCCACGGCGCCCGGCCGAGGTCCTCGCCGAGCTGCACGGCCTTGGCGAGGATGACCTCCTCCTCCGATGTCAGGAGCGAGGTCCGGCCGATCTCCGCCAGGTACATCCGGACGGAATCGTCGACGGCGGGCTGCGCGATGGCCGCCACGCCGACCTCTTCCTCGGCTGTCTCTGCCAGTTCCTGCGCGGTGGGCTCTCGGAGCGCGTCGTGATCGAGCAGGGGTGGCGCCGCGGCGCCGTGGAACGTTCCCGAACTCGGGACAAGCGCCTGACTGGTAATCCCGCACCTCGCAGCGGCTGCCGGCGGGATGCCGGGACCCTACTCTACGCCCGATCCGGGGAGCGCCCCGGGCGATCCTCGCCTGCGTTCTCGGGGGTTCGAGCGCAGATGCGGTACACTCTCCCTCTTCGCGCTCGATGGACGCTCCGGTCTGCGTCCGCGGCCATGGTGCCGCCCGATCTCGATCCAACTGCCTGCCCTGACCGGGCCCCGCTGCTGCGGGAGGGCCCTCAGGAGCGCATCCTCCATGTCCTTCGACAGCCTCGGGCTGGCGTCCCACCTCCTGCGCGCAGTGGTCGACGAGGGCTACACCGAGCCCACGCCCGTCCAGCGCAAGGCCATCCCCATCGTCCTCGCCGGCCGCGACCTGCTGGCCGCCGCCCAGACGGGCACCGGCAAGACGGCCGCGTTCGTGCTGCCCATGCTCCAGCGCCTCGGCGAGGGCGACCCCGCCGGCACGGCGCGCTCGGCGGCCCCCGGCCGGGTCCCCCCGCCGGTCCGGGCACTCGTGCTGGCGCCCACCCGCGAGCTCGCGCTCCAGGTCGAGGAGAGCGTCCGCACCTACGGCCGGCACCGGCCCGTCCGCTCGGCGGCGATCTACGGCGGCGTCGGCTTCAGCCCCCAGGCGAGCGCGCTGCGCAAGGGCGCCCCGATCGTGGTCGCCACGCCCGGGCGCCTGCTCGACCACGTCGCGCAGCGGACGATCGACCTCTCGCGGGTCGAGATCCTCGTCCTCGACGAGGCGGACCGGATGCTCGACATGGGGTTCATCCGCGACATCCGGCGCGTGCTGGCGCTGCTCCCGGCGCGGCGGCAGAGCCTGCTCTTCTCGGCCACCTTCTCGAGCGACATCCGCGACCTCGCCGAGGGCCTGCTGGTGGACCCGGCCACGGTGGACGTGGCGCCCCGGAACAGTGCCGCGGAGCTCGTGGACCAGGTGGTCATCCCCGTGGACCGCGAGCGCAAGCGGGAGGCGCTGGTCCACCTCGTGGCGTCGGGCCGGGTGTCGCAGGCGCTCGTGTTCACCCGCACCAAGCACGGCGCGAACCGCCTCGCGGAGCAGCTGGGCCGGGACGGGATCGCCGCGGCGGCCATCCACGGCAACAAGAGCCAGGCGCAGCGGGTCCGCGCGCTGGGCGACTTCAAGGCGGGCCGGGTGGGGATCCTCGTCGCGACCGACATCGCCGCCCGCGGCCTCGACATCGAGGCGCTGCCGCACGTGGTGAACTACGAGCTGCCGATGGTCGCCTCAGACTACGTCCACCGCATCGGCCGCACCGGCCGCGCCGGCGTCGGCGGCCAGGCGATCTCGCTCGTCTGCGTCGACGAGGCCGACCTCCTGCGCGACATCCAGCGGCTGCTCCAGCGGCCGCTGCCGTCGACGGTGATCCCCGGACTCGAGCCCGACCGCTCCGTGCGCGCCGAGCCGATCCGGCTCCGCTCCGCCGGCGCCGCCCCTCGCGGTGGCGCCGGCCGACGGGCCGCCCCCGCCCCGCGGCGAGGCGGCATGCCGTCGGGCCGTGACGTCCGTGGCGCTGCCGCGCGCCACCCCGTCGCCCTGCCGGGGGAGCGGCTCCGCCGCGCGGCGGGGATCGCGCCGGCCGTCCACTCCAGCGCGGCAACCACGAAGGGGAGGGCAACCCGATGACCAAGCAGTCGCCGTACGAGCGTGCGCGCCGCGCCGCCGAGTCCGAGCGGACCCGGCAGATCGAGGCGGCCTGGTACGCCTCCATCCCGCCGGAGGCCGCCCGGGCGTTCGAGCGCGAGGTGGAGGCGGCGCGCGCCAGGGGGCCGGTCGCCCCGCCGGCGAACCAGCCGCCGGGCACGCAGCCCAATCCCCCGCGCCCCGGCCGCGAGCCCAAGCCGCCGAAGGCCCAGCGCCGCGCCGGGCGCGGCGGGCGCTCGTGACCAAGAAGCGCCGCCCGAACTACCCGCCGCCCCGCAGCTCCAAGGGGCCGGCGCCCGCCTACGTCCCGCAGGTGACCCCGCCCACCGTGGCGGTGATCAACCGCCAGGCGGGGACCGGCCGGCCCGGCATCGAGGTCGGCATGCGGGTCACGATCCTGGGAGGGGGCCTGTACGCCGGCGAGACCGCGGTGGTGGAGTCGATCGCCGGGGGCGTGATCCCGGCGGCGAACGTCCGGACGGAGGCGGGCCGGACGCGACGCGTGCGCACCATCGACCTCGTCCCCGCCCCGCGGCCCGACACCTCCCAGCCCTAGGCGGACGCCCGGGAGCGCCCGCCCGCCACGAGGCCCGGCCCGGTCGGTCGCGCAGGCCGCAGCTCGGCGCGTCCGCGCGCGACGCGGCATGATCCGCCCATGCCTGCGCTCAGCGATGTCCGCGCCGTCGTGACCGGGGCGACGCTCGGCCTGGGCGCCGCGATGGCGGAGGCCCTGCTGGCCGAGGGGGCCCGGGTCGCCGTCGCCGCCCGGCCCACGCCCCGCCTCGCGGATCGCGTGGCCCGCTGGCAGGCGCGGGGCTGGGCCGCTGAGCCCCTGCCCCTCGACGTGCGCGACCCGGCCTCGGCCGAGGCGGCGGCCGCGGAGGTCCGGGCGCGCTGGGGCGGGCTGGAGCTCCTCGTCAACAACGCCGGGATCGGCATGCGCACGGTGAACCCCCGGTTCTTCGAGCGGCCGCAGCCGTTCTGGGAGGTGTCGCCGGCCGGCTTCGCCGACGTGGTCGCCACCAACCTCACCGGGTACTTCCTCGTCGCCCGGGCATTCGTCCCGCTGTTCCTCGCCCAGGGGCGCGGCCGCATCGTCAACATCACGATGAACCGGGAGACGATGCGCCGCGCCGGCTTCGTCCCCTACGGCCCGTCGCGGGCCGGCGCCGAGGCGCTCAGCCTGATCATGGCCGAGGACCTGCGGCCGCACGGCGTGGCGGTCAACCTCCTGCTGCCGGGCGGGGCGACCGACACCGGCATGATCCCGCCCGAGGCCCCGGCGGCGGTCCGCGAGAGGCTCCTCTCGCCGCGGGTGATGGGCCCGCCGATCGTGTTCCTCGCCTCCCCCGAGGCCGAGGGGCTCACCGGCGCCCGGATCGTCGCGCGCGACTGGGAGCGCTGGCTGGCCGACTTCCGGGCCCGCGGCGGAGCGCCCGCCGGCTGAGGCACGCCCCGGCGCCGGCAGGACGCCCCGGCCCCGACGGGACGCCCCGGGCTCAGCCCGGGTCCACGACCGTGAACAGCGGCTCGCCCAGGGCCGCGACGTCCACCTCGATCCCCAGGCCCGGCCCGGTCGGGACCGGCCCGCGGCCGCCGGCCGACCGCGGCCGGTAGCCGGCGACGTGCTCCAGCGTCCAGTCGTTCATGAACGAGGCGGCGAACAGGGCGCCGGGCGGGGTGCCGGCCGCCAGGTGGGCGACCGACGCGGTCACCAGGTCGCCGCCCCAGCTGTCCTCGATCGTGAGCCGCATGCCCAGGGCCACGGCCGCGTCCCGCATCAGGCGCGCCGGCAGCAGCCCGCCGACCCGGCCGATCTTGAGGTTGACGTGGTCCATCGCGTCCAGGCTCGCGGCGCGGGCCAGGGTCGGCAGGTCGGTGATGACCTCGTCGAGGACCATCGGCAGGGCGGTCGGGCGCCGCACCGCGAGGCACTCCTCGAGCGTGGGGCAGGGCTGCTCCAGGCGGAACCGCCGGGCGCCCGCCATGAGCCCGGCGGCGATGATCGCGTCCTGCCGGCGCCAGCCGCCGTTGGCGTCGCCGATCACCGCGTCGCCGTCCTGCGTGACCGCGAGCACGGCGGCAACGCGCGCCGCGTCCTCGGCCGGGTCGGCGCCCAGCTTGAGCTGGAAGTTGCGGATCCCGCCCGCCCGTTCGCGGGCCACGAAGTCCGCCATGCGGTCGGCGGGCCCGAGCGGGATGGCGACGTACAGCGGCACGTCCTCCTGCAGCGCGCCGCCCAGGAGCGCCGCCACGGGCTGGCCGGCGATCCGGCCGAACGCGTCCCAGCAGGCGATGTCGAGCGCACTCTTGGCGTACCCGTGGCCCGCGAGGCGGGCGTCCATGCGCCGGTGGACCCCGGCGAGGCTGGTGACGTCCGCGCCGATCAGCCCGGGCGCGAGCTCGCGGATCGCGGCGCGCGCGCCCTCGCCGAACGCGGGCAGGTAGGTCGGCCCGAGCGGGCAGGCCTCCCCGAAGCCCTGGGCGCCGTCCCGGGTGGTGACCCGCACCACCGTGGAGGGGAGGCGGTGGACCGTGCGCCCGGACGACATCACGTAGTCGCCGTGAGCGTACGTCAGCTCGTAGCCGTAGACGTCGATGCGCTCGATCGCGGCCCCAGCGCCCTCCCTCACCGGCGTGCTCCTCCTGCGGCGGCGCGGCGGCCCCGGCGACGCGCCCGGGCCGTCCCCGCCGTGGCGACACGTTAGCCGCCGGCGTCGAGCGCTGCGCGGCCGGCCCGGCCGCGCAGCCAGCCAGACGGACCGGGAAGCCGCTACCCGCCCCGGCGGTCGAGCTGGGCCTGGAGCGCGACGACCTGGTCGTTGAGCTCCCTGACCCGGTGAGACATCGTCTCGATCATGCGGAATGCCAGCGACGGGTCCTCGTTGATCCGGCGGAGGAAGTTGCGCTTGTCGAGGGTCAGCACCCTCGCGCGGCCCTTCGCCTTGATGGTCGCCGATCGGGGACGGTGGTCGAAGATCGCCATCTCGCCGAGGACCTCGTTGCGGCCCGCCGACCCGACGAGGATCTCGTGCCCGTCCTCCTCGCGGACGATGCTCACCTCGCCGTCCTGGACGACGTACATGCAGTCGCCGGCCTCGCCCTGCCGGACGATGACCTCGCCGTCCTCGTAGAAACGCCCCAGGGCCGCCACGCTCATGAGCCGACCTCCGTGGATGTGGCGTTGTCGGCCCGGCGCGCCGGCCGCGTCCCGCGAACGGTCGAGGCCAGCACTCCGGGCATGGCGGCCGCGCCGCGGGCGATCAGGATCGGGTCGAACATCCGCCGGAAGATGTCGCTGTAGGGTGCGCTGCCCGAGAAGATGTCCCACAGGACCCCGCTCAGGCGCGGACGGCGGCCGTTCGCCTGCTCGTCGCGGGCGATGGCGACGATCGCGCGCCGCATGATCCGGAGCCGCTGGGCGACGCGCGTGAGGACGAAGGCGTACTCCCCGATCCGGTTGTCGCCGCTGATCGACCGGCAGACCGGCATGTAGTAGTCCCGGAAGGCCTCCTCCGAGACGCCCTCGAACAGGGCCGTCCGGGCGGCGGCCTTCGCCGTCCGGTAGGCCGCCCCGATGCCGTCCTTGTAGAGGCGGGTGATGCCGCTGTCGCCGATGAACACGACCCGGTCCGCGTAGGGCTTCTCGACGCCGTGGACGTTGATGTGGGGCAGGCACTGGCAGCTCTTGCCGTCCGCGTCCCAGCCCTCCGGCATGACCGCCCGGACCTCGGGGGCGCTCGCGAAGCGGTCGCCCAGCTCGTTGTCGATGTCCTCGCCGAGGAGGCACATCGTCGCGTAGTCGCCCTTGGGGATGACGGCGGCGAACTCCAGGCGCGGGATGTTGAGCAGGAACACGTGCATCGACGTGCCGATCGTCCGCGAGATGACGTCGGCGCCCAGGTAGTACTCGCGGATGAGCGTCTTGGTCAGCCTGGGCCGCTCGTAGCCGATCCCCAGCCCCTCGAGCACCTTGAGGATCGAGGTGTTGACCCCCGCTGCCACGACGACGAGGTCGTAGGGCGTCGGCTCGCCCCCCTTGACCTGGATCGCCGGCCGGCCCTCGACCCGGCCGACCTCCTCGACCCGGGCGTTGACCACGCTGGCGCCGAGCCCGGTCGCGTTGGCCATGAGGTGGTGGTCGAACGACTCCCACTTCGCCTCGGCGACGTCCCGCGGCCCGCCCCCGCGGTGGACCGCCCCGATCCGCATCTCGTCGTTGGGGGTGGCGATCCGGACGCTGCCGACGTCGGTGTGGAGGACGTAGGAGTCGATCCCGCGCTGGACGACGTCGGAGGACAGCCAGACGCCGTCCACCGCGAGGTTCTGGACGAGCGACTCGGAGATGATCCCGCCGCACATGTTGCAGCCGACCGGACCCGGCTTCTCGAACAGGCGGGGCTCGTAGATGTCGACCGCGAGGCGCGTGCCCAAGCGGTCGGCCATGTCCAGCAGGAAGTAGGCGAACAGCGATCCGGCCGGCCCGCCCCCGACGACCGCGACCCGCGAGCCGTCGGTGAGGACGGCTTCGTGGCCAGCCCCTGCATCCGGTGGCGCCGTGGACAACCCGACCATGGCCCTCTCCCCTTCCCCGGTGGCTTGCGCGGATGGTCAGGGACAAGCCGCCTGACGGCTAGGGACTTCTGTCACAAACCACCCCGCACCCCACCAGCGGGGCCGGATCCCGGGCGGTTGATGGCGTCCGGCAGGCGAGACGCCGAGTGGTCGGCGGGGCATACTCCGGCCATGCGCATCCTCGTCGTCGGAGCGAGCGGCTACATCGGCAGCCGGCTCGTCCCGCGGCTGATGGCGGACGGCCACGAGCTGACGCTCATGAGCCGGGACGTCCGGCCGCTCGCCGCCCGGTTCCCGGACGCGCGGGTGGTCGCGGCCGACCTCCTGGAGCCGCAGAGCCTGCCGCCGGCCGTGGAGGGGGCTGAGGTCGTCTACTACCTCGCCCACTCGATGCGCGCGGGCGAGCGGGGCTTCGTCGAGCGCGACCGGATCGCGGCCGGCAACCTGGCGCGCGCCGCGGCCGCTGCCGGCGTCGAGCGGATCATCTACCTGGGCGGCCTGGGCGAGGACGACGGCAGGCTCTCGGCGCACCTGTCCAGCCGCCAGGAGACCGGCGCCGAGCTGGCCGCCCATGGGGTGCCCGTGACCGAGTTCAGGGCGGCGGTCGTCATCGGCTCGGGCAGCGCGTCGTTCGAGATCCTGCGGCACCTCACCGAGCGCCTGCCGGTCATGGTCACGCCGAAGTGGGTCGGGACCCGCAGCCAGCCGATCGCGGTCGCCGACGTCCGCAAGTACCTGATCGGCGCGCTCGACCACCCCGAGATCACGGGCGTCGTCGAGATCGGCGGACCTGACGTCCTCTCGTACGGCGAGATGATGCGGCAGTACGCCCGGCTCCGAGGCCTCCGCCGCCTGATGATCCGAGTCCCGGTCCTCACGCCCCGGCTGAGCTCGTACTGGGTCAGCCTGGTGACGCCGGTTCCGTCCGGCATCGCGCGCCCGCTCGTCGAGGGCCTCCGCAACGAGGTCGTCGTGCGGGATCCGCGGCCGGCCCAGGCGTTCGGCATCACGCCCACCCCGTTCAGGGAGGCGCTCGCCCGGGCGATCGACCGGACCGACCGGCGCGACGTGGAGTCGACCTGGTTCGACTCGATCGATGCGCCCGACAAGGCGAGCCTGACGTCGATGACGTCGCTCGAGGGGATGATCGTCGAGCGGCGCCAGCGCGTCGTCCCGGCCCCGCCGGAGCGGGTCTTCGCCGAGGTGGAGCGGATCGGCGGCGCCGCCGGCTGGCCCTACCTCGACATCCTGTGGCGGATCCGCGGGCTCATGGACCGGATGGTCGGCGGCGTCGGGATGCGCCTCGGTCGGCGCGACCCGGAGCGACTCCGCGTCGGCGACGCCCTGGACTTCTGGCGCGTGGAGGAGGTCCGCCGCCCGGAGCTGCTCCGCCTCCGAGCCGAGATGAAGGTGCCGGGGCGCGCCTGGCTCCAGTACGAGGTGTTCCGCGAGGGCGGCGGCAGCCGGCTGGTCCAGACCGCCCTGTTCGAGCCCAAGGGCGTTCCGGGCCTCGCCTACTGGTACGTCCTGTACCCGATCCACGGGGCGATCTTCCGGGGCACGGTCCGCGTCCTCGGGGAGCGCGCGGTCAAGGGAGACGGCGGCGCCTCGCGCGCGGAGGGCTCGGCCGCCTGAGGCCGATCCCCCACGACGGCCCGAGACGGGTGCGGTCCGAACGGACCTTGACCCCGATCACGGGCACCCCGAATGTCACCTGCGCCAACCGTGCGGGGAGGGCATTGGGGAGGGGTTCATGTCACCTGTGCTCCGAAGGATTGTCGTCATCGGCGTGGGCGCCGCCCTGCTGCTGGGGCTGGCAGCAGGGCCGCTCTCCGCCGCGAAGCCGGTCAAGAAGACCTACAGCGTCACGGCGACGACCGTGCCGTACAACGCGTCAAGCGCCGCGGGGCTGGTCGAGTTCACCTACACGAACACGACGCCCAGCGGCATCGCGTCGTTCAACTCGCTCACCCTGACCGCCCCGAACGGGTACACGATCGACACCGGCGTGCCGGTCGCGGTCACCACCAGCTCCGGGGACACGGGCTTCTCGGTGGCGAACGACGGCCAGACCGTCGCGGTGACCAACCTGTACCCGGTGTCGTCCGGCCAGTGGGTCAGGGTCGGCGTCTGGGTGACGTTCGGCGGCCCGCTGCCGACGAGCTGCGACACGGGGACACCGTGGGCGACCGCGGCATGGACCGGGTCGAACCTGAGCGGCGACGCGTTCCAGCTCTCGTCGCCGGCGCCCACGACCACGGTCGGGACGCTCCTCTCCGCCGGCGCGACGATCACCGTGGACGGGGTCACGGTGACGAACCTGAGCGCGACGACGTGCATCCCCATCACGATCACTCGCGACGGCAACGTGGTCCACATCTACAAGCCGACCCTCCAGGACGTCCCGCTCAGCGTGGACATCCTCTGGGACCCGGAGGATGCCGTCTCGCCGCTGCCGTGGACGCAGGTGTCGGACGTCAGCAACCCTGATCTGCACCCCATCGAGTGGTGCAGCGGCACGGTGAGCGCACCCGCCCTTCCGGCCGACGGCGATGTGTCGTGCCTGGTCTCGGAGTCGTCCCAGATCGTCGGGCCGGACGCCGGCGGTACCCAGCAGGTCCAGGTCCACGACCTGATCTACCTGCTCGGCGACTGGACCGCCCTGCGCTGACGCCAGCGCCCGGTCACCCGGGCCCGCACAGCGAGCGGCCCCACGCCGGGGCCGCTCGCTCCATGCATCGGGCCGGGCGGGCGCCGCGGCCCGCCGCCCCCGCTACCCAGCGGCGCAGAGCAGGGTGTCGGCCACGGCGTACAGGTTGGGGTCCGTGTCCTTGCGCAGGTTCATCGCGATGACGGCGCCCCTCGAGCCGTCGGAGGCAACGTACGCGATGGACGCCTGGCCGTTCACCCCGCCCTGGTGGCCCCAGCCCGTGACGCACGAGAAGCGGGACTCGCCGATGCCGAGCCCGTACGACTCCAGCACGGGCGTCAGCATCTCCCGGCGCAGTGCCGGGGGCAGGAGGTCGCCGGCGACGATCGCCTCCAGCATCGTCAGCAGGTCGTCGGCGGTCGAGACGATCCCGCCGTTGCCGCCGTTGCCGAGCCAGACGAGGTCGTCGGTCAGGTCGGCCAGCGTGCCGCCGTCGGCCGGCGCGTAGCCCCGCATCTCCGGCGCCGCGAGGTCCGGCGGGGCGATCGTGGTGTGCCGGAGCCCCAGCGGCCCGACGATCCGCGTCCTGAGCAGGTCCGCGAGCGGCCTCCCCGTCGCCTTCTCCAGCAGCATGGCCGCCAGCTGGAAGTTGGTGTTGCTGTAGTGGAACGCGGCGCCGGGCGGGGCGTAGCGGTCGTGGGTCTCCGAGAGCGCGACGATCACGCGGTCGGAGGCGACCACGCGGTCGCCCGCGAGCGCCCGCTGGAGGGTGTCGGTGGCCTCCGCGCGGAGGGCCGGGGCGGACAGCCTCGCGATGTCGGCCTCGATGTCGGCCGGCGTGGACACGTCGTTGGTCTCGTCGAAGATGCCGCTCGTGTGGTCGAGGAGTTGCCGGACGGTCACGGCGGGCTCGGGGCGCAGCACGCCCGGGAGCAGGCTCCCCACGACGTCGTCGAGGCCCAGCTCGCCGCGCGACACGGCGTCGAGGACCAGCGCCGCAACGATCGGCTTGGTGATGCTCGCGATCCGGAAGCGCGTCGTCGCGGTGATCGGTGTCCCGGCGGTGTCGGCCGTGCCCGACGAGAGGAAGGTGCGGGTCCCGCCGACGCTGACGACGGCGAGCGCCCCGGGGGCGCCGTAGGCCGTGCGGGCGGCGTCCAGCGCGGCCTGCAGGCTGAACCCGCGCACGGACGGCGAGGGGGGCGGCGTCGCGGTGGCGCCGGCCGCCGGCGGCGTGGAGGCCGACGCTGCCGGGCTCGCCTCGAGCGCGGGCGACGCCGCCGGCGGTGTCGCGCCGCCACAGCCGGCGAGGGCGAGGGCGACCGACAGCACGCCGACGCGGACGACCGCGCACCGTCGTCGTCGAGCGGGAGGACAGTCCGATAGGCCCACGGCGACACGCTGAGCGGCGAGGCCGCACGCGACCAGAGCCCAATCGCCCCGGGCCCCGAGTTCATCCGGCCCGCAGTCTTGACCGCCACCGATATATGGCATGATGGGTGGCATGGAGAAGACCACCGTCTACCTCAGCGCGGAGCAGAAGGCGGCGCTCGCCCGGGCCGCGGCGGCCGAGGGCCGGAGCGAGGCGCGCCTCATCCGTGCCGGGGTGGACCACGTGACGGCCCGCCACCGGGCCGCCGAGGCGCCGGCGACCCTCCGCGACACGACGCCGGGCGACACCCGCGACGCGCAGGCCGCCGCGTCGTCGCCGGCGCCCGGCCGGCCGCGCTGGCTCACGCGCGACGAGTTCGCCCGGGCAGTCCTGCTCCACCAGGCCGATCCGGCGCTCCGCCGCGAGCTCCGCGAACTCGCCCCCGACATGACCGACAACGCCGACCGGCCGGGCCCCCGGTGAGCGACGGCCTCGCCGACACCAGCGTCTTCATCGCCCGGGAGTCGGGAAGGCCGCTGCACGCCGAGGCGCTGCCCGACCGCCTGGCCGTCTCGGTCGTCACCCTCGGGGAGCTCCGCGCGGGCGTGCTGGCCGCGGACGACCTGGCCACTCGCGACCGGCGGCTGGCGACGCTGACGGCGGCCCTCCTCCTCGAGCCGGTGCCGGTCGACGAGGAGGTCGCGAGCGCATGGGCGCGCCTCCGCGTGACGCTTCGGGACCTCGGCCTGCGGATGGCCGTGAACGACTCGTGGATCGCCGCGACCGCCCTCGCCCTGGGCGTGCCGGTGGTGACCCAGGACGACGACTACGTCGAGGTGCCGGGGCTTCCGGTCATCCGGGTCTGAGCGCAGCCTCGGGGACTCCGGCGCGCCGGCCCGGTACGCCTCGTCGTCGGGCTGCCCGCCCGCCTACGGCCCCTGGAAGTCCCCGGGGACCCGGACGAGCGGCGATTCGACGTCCCCCACGACTGCCGCGACGTACAGGCAGCGCATGCCGCCGCCGGTCTCCAGGGGGATCGGCCCCACCCGGACGCTCGTGGCGCCGATCTTCGTCGTCGTGAGCGGCAGGACGTACTGGGCCAGGCAGGTCGCCCCCGCTCCGGCGCCTGCCGAGGTCGTGTAGATCCGGAAGGCGGTCCGCTCCGTCCCCCTGGGCCGCCACGAGACGAGGGCCGAGACGCCGCAGACGTGCCCGGCGCCCGCCGACGCACCGGGGCACGGGACAGCCGACTTGACGGCCGCGACCCGGTCCGGGGCCGGGAGGCCGAACGCCGAGGGGACCGAGGTCCCGGAGCCGGGGCCGACACAGGCGTTGGCCTCCGGGAGCATGGGCACGACCGTGAGCGTCGTCATGCCGTCGCCGTGGTTGAGCGTCACGTCGCTCCGGTCGAGCCCGTCGCCGAGGTCGATCCCGGCGGTCGCGAGGGCGGCGCCGAGGGCGCCCCTGGTCCGCCAGTCGATGACGGCGCAGCGGGCGAACGGCGGGTCGGCCACGACGAGCGCCCCGAACGCGTCGAGCGGCCCGAGCGCCGGCACCACGACCGCGTCGGACGGGCGGCCGGGCTCCGCGCAGCAGCCAGCGGAGACGTCAACGGACGCCGACCAGTACGCCGGCACGTATGGAACGGGCGTCGCCGCGGCCCAGGCGCCGGCCGGAAGGGCGGCCTCCGGCGCGAGCCAGCGGTCCCCGAAGGCGATCAGCGAGGCGACCCCGGTCCCGGCCGAGGCGTTCGTCGTCCAGGCGGTGACGAGCTCGGATCCGCGGCGCGCGGTGACCTGGTACGTGGAGAACCCTCGACCCTGGCCCTCGGTCGCGGGCTGGACGGTGCCCACCTGCCCGACACGGACGACGGCCCCGTCGAAGGCTGCGCGCACGGCAGCCAGCCCGGCCGGCGTCAGCCTCCGCACGGTGAAGCGGGTGCCCTCGAAGCCGGTGGAGCGCCAGCCCGGCGTAAGCACGGTCCCGTCGTCGTAGACGGAGAGGTCGGCGACGACGGGGCTGACCCAGACGTCCGGGAGCACGACCAGCCGGGCCACGAGGTCGCCGGCAACGCGGGTCACCGAGGGAGACGGAGCGGCCGTGGGGCTGGGCGATGCGGCGGGGCTGGGCGCCGGCGACGCGGTCGCGGCCGTGGACGGCGCCGTGCTGGCCGTGGACGGCGGCGCCGGGGACGGGCTGGCGGGGAGCGGGGCCGGGGGCGAGGTCACGGCCGGGGAGGCCGTCTGGGCCGGCGAGCCGCAGCCCGCCAGCAGCGCCGCCACCAGGAGAAGCCCGACCGTCCGCCCCATGCGCGCCACCCCTCTGCGGCAAGGAGACGCCTGGCGGCGGGCGGCTGTGCCGCGGATCGCGCGCCGTGGCGGGCCAGCACGCGGCTGCCTTACCCGAAGACCGGCATCCGCGTCACGCGCGTGGGCTTGCGCAGCAGCATCGTGGCCGCCGCCGACACCACCGCCGCGCCGGCGGCCAGCGTGAACGCGAAGCCCAGCCGTCCGTAGTCGGACCCGACGATCGCACCCACGAGGACCGGGCCCAGGGCCCCGCCGGCGGTGGAGCCCACGCCCCAGACCAGCGCGTTCGCGAGCGAGTTGCTGCCGCGGGGCACGTAGTCGCCGACCAGGGAGAGGAGCAGCGGGAAGCCGCTGAAGGTGAAGAACCCGAAGGCGAACAGCCATGCCTCCCCCGCCCAGCCGCCGCCGGCGACCGCGAGGTAGACCAGGATCGAAGCCGCGGAGCCGAGCGAGGCGACCGCGAGCACCCGACGCTTGTCCAGCCGGTCCACCAGCAGCCCGAACATCGGCTGCCCGATCACCGCGGCCGCGTACATGACGGTGACGGCCAGCCCGAGGTCCGCGGACACGCCGAGCCCGCGCTGGGTGGACAGGTAGGTCGGGATCCAGGCGGCGATCCCCTGCGTGGCAGTCGAGCGCAGGAAGGCGACGCCGGTGAGGATGAGGATCCCCGGGGTCAGCACCGCCCGCATGCCCGTGGCGCCGGAGGGAGACGGCTGACCGGCCGTGGCCCGCGGCCCGGCAGGCGCGACGTCTCGGCGGGGCCGGCGGACCGGCCCCGGGGCGCGCATGCCGAGCAGGATCGAGCCGGCCGCGACGAGGCCCACGGCGGCGAACACGACGACGGAGCCGTAGCCGGCGATCGCGGCCGCGGCCACGAAGTAGAGCGACGGGTACAGGGCGCGGCCGAGGCTCCCGAGCGCCCCGTTGACGCCGAGGGCCAGGCCGAGGCTCCGGCCCTCGAACGCGGCCTGCAGCAGCGATCCCCCGAGCGGGTGGTAGAAGGCCGCGCCGGCCCCGGTCAGGAGCGCCGCGACGAGCAGCGTCCCGAGGAGCGCGGGACCGCCGGCCTCCTCCAGGGCGACGTAGAACACGAGCAGCCCGACGGAGATGACCGCGAGGCCGAGGCCCATCAGCGAGCCCGGCCGGCCGAGCCGGTCCGCGAGCCGCCCGACGTACAGGCTGAGCACGGCGGTGGACGCGTAGAAGACGAGGAACAGCAGGGTGATGAACGCGGGCGACACGTCCGGCCGCGTCGCCACGATCGCCGCGATCACGGGCACGAAGAAGACCGTGCCGTCGTTGATGAAGTGACCGAGCGACGTCAGGGCGAGCCCGCGGCGGCGCCCGATCTGCCGATCCATGTTGGCCGTTCCTCTGCCGTCCGCGCGTGGTGCGTCCAGGGCATGCCTCGCGAACTGCCAGTGCGGTCGGGGGTCCTGCGACGGCCGGGGGGGACACCCCGGCATCTGCGGGCGCAGGCCAAGCGTACCCGGGATGCCCCCGCGACGCCCGGCCGCTGACGGTCCGAACGTCCCGAGCGTTCCGTTCGCGCTCCACTGGCCGCCCCCGCTCGGCGCCCGCAGCATCGGGTGCGGACGGAAGGAAGGCCCATGGAGAGGCACACGCTCGCGATCCTCGAGGAGGCCGAGCTCGACGCCCGCACCCGCCGTCTGGCCGCCGCCGCCGAGGCGGAGCGCATCCTGGCGGACGCGGCGGCGCGCGTGGCGGAGGTCGAGGCGGGCGTGGGGGCGTCCGTCGCCGCCGCCCTCGCCGCGGCGCGCGCGGCCTCCGACGACCGTCTGGCGCGCGGCCTGCGCGAGCTCGCGGACGCCTCGCGGGCGCTCGACGACCTCGCGGCGGCCGAAGCGGACGACCCGGCAGTCCAGCGCGCGGCCGCGCTCGTGGTGGCGGCCGTGCTCGCCGAAGGGCAGCCGTGAGCCATGCACGTGCCGATGCGGGCCGTGGACGTCATCGCGCCCCTGCGGTCGGCCGACGCCCTGATCCGCGAGCTCCACCGGGTCGGCACCGTCCACCTCGCCCCGTTCGACGCCCCCGGCGGACTGGGGCAGGCGGTGTTCGCCCCGTCGCCGCCGAGCCCGGGGGCGGCACGGGTCGGCGCCTGGCTGGACACCGTCACGGAGCTGGCCGCCGTTCTCGGGACCTGGCCGCCCGACGCGACCGCGATCGAGGCCCTGTGGCCGGCGTCCGACGAGCGGCTCGCCGCCGAGGCGTCCGCGGCGGGTGCCCTCCGCGGTGAGGCGGCGGCCCTGACGGGCGAGCGGCTGCGGCTGGTGGCTGCCCGCGACCGCTTCACCGCGTACCGCCGGATCGTGGGCGGGCTGCAGGGCTTCTTCGAGCACCTGCCCTCGCTCCGCGGCTACGGCTCCACGGCGATCGTGCTCGACGTGCGGTACCGCTCGGTCGTGCCGCTCGTCCGCGACGAGCTCGAGGCGGTGACCAGGGGGCGGTGCGAGGTCGTCGCCGCCGACCTCCCGCCGGGCCACATCGCCGCCCTGCTGATCTACCCGGCGCGCGACGTGGTGGCGGTCCGGTCCCTGCTCGGCCGGCGAGACATCGAGGACGTCACGCTCCCCGAGTCGCTCGCCGGGGTGCCGTTCGACGAGCTGCTGCCCCGGCTCGACGAGGAGATCGCCCGGATCGAGGCGGAGATCCGCCGCGCCGACGAGGCGCTGGCGACCCTCGCCGCCCGGCACGGTCCGCGGGTGGAGGCGCTGCGGCTGGTGCTCGCGGACCGCGCCGCGGAGGCGCAGGCGCTCCGGGACGCCACGGTCAGCGACCACCTCGTCGTGGTCTCGGGCTGGATCCCCGAGGAGCGGCTGGACGGGCTGCGGACGGCCCTGACGGCCGCGCTGGGACCCGTCGTGGAGGTCGTGGAGCGGTCCGACGCGCCCGGGGCCGTGGAGGCCCGCGCGCCGGTGTCGCTCGCGAACGGACGCCTCGTCCGCGCGTTCGAGCCCCTCGCGTCGTTCGTCACGCTGCCGGCGTACGGCACGATCGACCCCACCCCGCTGCTCGCGCTCACGTTCCCGGCCTTCGTCGGGATGATGGTCGGCGACGTGGGGTACGGCCTCGTCCTCGCCGTGCTGCTCCTGCTGGCCCGGTGGCGCTGCCGCGACACGGCCGCGATGGCCGTCCTGTGGCCGGTCGGGATGCTGGCGGCCGTGTCCACCGTCGCGTTCGGCGTCCTGTACGGCGAGTGGTTCGGCGACGCCGGCCACCGGCTGCTCGGGATCCAGCCGATCTGGCTCGACCGGGTGGAGGCGATGATCCCGCTGCTCGTCATCACGGTGTCGATCGGCGCGGTGCAGGTGGCGCTAGGGCTGCTGCTCGGGGTGGCCAACGCGGTGCTGCTGCGCCATGGGCGCGAGGCCGTGGGCCGGGCCGCCCTGCTGGTCGGCCTCCTCGCGGTCTTCGTCCTCGTCGGCGCGGTCGCGCGCGTCGTGCCGGCCGAGGCCGCCGCCGTCGCCGTCGCGGCGATCCTCGTCGCCGTCGCCGTATCGGCGGTCTCGGTCGGGATGGCCGGGCCGGTGGAGATGGTGGGCGTCGTCGGCAACGTCCTGAGCTACGCGCGGCTGATGGCGATCGGCCTGGCCTCGGTGATGCTGGCCGTCGTCGCCAACCGCCTCGGGGGGCTCGCCGAGAACGCCGTCGTCGGCGCCCTCGTCGCGGTCCTCCTCCACGCGCTCAACATCGGCCTCGGCTTCTTCGACTCGTCCATCCAGGCGCTGCGGCTCCACTACGTGGAGTTCTTCGGTCGGTTCGTCGAGTCCGGCGGCGTCGCGTACGCGCCCTTCCGCTCTTCCGTCCAGCCAGTCGTCGGGGCCGGGACCCCGGTCAGGAGGTCATGACATGGAAGCAGGCCTGCGGTTCCTCGCGGCGGCGATCGCGATCGGTCTGTGCGGCCTCGCGACCGCGCTGGCCCAGTCCCAGATCGGGGCGGCCGGGGCCGGGGCGATCGCCGAGAAGCCGGAGCTGACCGGGCGGATGCTCATCCTGGTCGCGCTGCCGGAGACGATCGTCATCCTCGGCTTCGTCATCGCCCTCGCCGTCCTGGTGCTCTGAGGCCCGGGATGTCCGTCGACGCGCTCGTCGGCGCCATCCGGGCCGAGGCCGCCGCCGAGGCGGAGCGGCTGCTCGCGGACGCCAGGGCGACCGCCGCGGCACGGACCGCCGCGGCCGAGGCCGCCGCCGCCCGGCAGGTCGCCGAGGCGCTCGCGGAGGCCGAGCCGGCGATCCTCGGCGCCGAGACGCGGGCGCTCAACGAGGCGCGCCTGAACCTCGCCGCGCGCCGGACGGCTCGGCTCGCCGCGCGGGTGGAGGCGGCGTTCGCCCTCGCGGAGCGGCGCCTGGAGGCGATGGCCGCGGGAGGGGCCGCGCCGTCGGAGCCCCCCGCTGCCGCGCCCGGCCGGTGGGACGCGGCGATCGCCCGGCTCGCCGAGGAGGCGGCGGCGACCACGGGCGCCGGCGAGCTCCGGGTCCGGCCCCGCGACCTCGGGGCGCTGGACGCTGTGGCGGGACGGCTGGCGGCGGCGTCGGTGCGCACCGGCACCGACCCCGAGATGCCGCCCGGGGTCCGCGCGCGGTCCGCGGACGGGCGCCTCGTCGTGGACGCGACCATCCCGGTGCGCCTCGCCCGGGCGCGGTCGGCGCTCCAGCCGGGCGTGGCCGCCCTGCTCCGCCCGGACCCATCGCGGGGACCCGCGGGCGAGGGCGCGGCGGGGAGTCCGGGCCCCACACCGGCCGTCGCAGGGTCGCGACGATGATCGAGTACGGCAACACCCGCGTCGCGGCGATGCGCAGCCGCCTGCTGACCGCGGCCGAGCTGCGACGGCTCGAGCAGGCGAGCGGGGCCGCCGAGCTGCTGGGGCTGCTGGAGCGCGCCGCCGACTGGCAGGCGGTCCTGCGCGGGCTCGGACCGCTGGCCGCGAACCCCGCCACGGCCGTGGAGGCCGCCGCGGAGCGTGTCCACGCCGAGCGCCTCGCGGCCCTCCCCCGCTTCTACGGGGGCAGCCTCGCCGGGCCCGTGGAGGCGCTCGTGCTGCCGCTCGACCACGCACGCCTAGTCGCGCTGCTCCGGCGGCGGCGGGCGGGCGAGCGCCCGGAGGCGATCGGCGAATCGCTCGTGCGCGGCGCGCTCCTCTCGGTCTCCGATCTCGGGCGGATCGCGCGCGCCCCGTCCCCCGCCGACGGGGTCCTCCTCGCCGCCCGACTCGGCGTGCTCGGGCGGCCGGGTGCCGACCGCGTCGTCGCCGCGATCCGCAGCGGGGCGGATGACGCGCGCGTCGAGCGGCTGCTGGCGCAGGCGGCGGACCAGGCCCGCGATGCGCTGGCCGCCGGCCGGACCCGGGCGTGCCGGCGCGTCCGGGCCCTCCTCGACGACGAGCGGGCGATCAGGGCGGCGGCGGTCGCGGAGCTCGAGGCGGCCGGCGCGGCGCCCGCGAGCTTCCTGGAGCGGACGGCGACGGCGGCGCGCCTCGAGGCGCTCGCCCGCGCGGCGCGGCGGGACCCGCTCGGCATCGGGGTCGTCGCCGGGTACGTCGCGGCGGTGGAGCTGGAGGCGATGCGGGTCCGGGGCGCCCTCGCCCGCGCCGTCGTCGGCTGGTCAGACGAGCTGCTCGGCCGCCTGGCGGGGGCCGCCTGATGGCGCGCGTCGCGGTGCTCACGTCGGCGGGCCTCGCGGACGGCTTCCGCCTCGCCGGGGCGGCCACCCACGTCGCCGGCCCGGGCGCCGAGGCGGCCCGCATCGTCCGGGCGCTCGCCGCCGAGGAGGGCACCGGCCTGCTGCTGGTGACCGAGGACCTCTGGACCAGCCTCGACCAGCGGCTGCGCGACGGCCTCGAGCACCTGCCCCGCCCGATCGTCCAGGCGATCCCGGCGGGAACCGTCACCGACGTCACGGCCCGGCGGCAGCTGATCGGCGAGATGCTCCAGCGGGCGATCGGCTACCGGCTGGAGCTGGCCGGGAGCCCGCCGCCCGAGAGCCAGCCGGGGGGCGGGCCGGGGGGCGAGGCGCGATGAGCGAGCCGCGGGCGGCGACCGAAGCGCCCGTGCCCGGCCGCGTCGTGCGCGCCGCGGGAGCGATCGTGCGCGCGGCGGGGCTCGCCCCGTCGGTCGGCGAGGTCGTGCTGGTGGGCGAGCGCCGCCTGTTCGGCGAGGTCATCCGGCTCGAGGAGGGCGTGGCCACGGTGCAGGTCTACGAGGAGACGGCGGGCCTGTGCGTCGGCGACCCGGTGGTGGCCACCGGCCGGCCCCTGGTCGCGTGGCTCGGGCCGGGCCTCCTGGGGACGGTCCTCGACGGCCTGGAGCGCCCGCTGCGGCGGCTCGCCGAGACGGAGGGGCCGCACCTGGCCGCGGGAGGCGCCGGAGACGACGACCGCGCTGCCGGCGACCGGCCGGTCGGCATCGACGCGCACCGCCGCTGGACGTTCACGCCGCTCCGGCGGCCGGGGGACCGGGTGGGGCCGGGCGACGTCCTCGGGGAGGTCCAGGAGGGCCCGATCCGCCATCGCGTCCTGGCCCAGGCTGACCTCGGACCCGCCGTCGTGCTGGAGCTCCGGGAGGCCGAGGCGACCGTCGAGTCGGCGGTCGGCCTGCTGGAGTGCGCCGACGGGCGCCTGCAGCCCGTCCGGCTGGCCAGCCCGTGGCCCGTGCGGCGTCCGCGGCCCGTGGCCAGGCGGCTGCCCGTCGAGCGTCCGCTGGTGACCGGCCTGCGCGTGCTGGACATGCTGTTCCCGGTCGCGGAGGGCGGCGCGGCGGTGGTGCCGGGCGGGTTCGGGACCGGCAAGACGGTCGTCGAGCAGTCCCTGGCGCGGTGGTCGGACGTGGACGTCGTGGTCTACGTGGGCTGCGGCGAGCGCGGCAACGAGGTCGCGGAGCTGCTGGCGACCTTCCCGTCGCTGGCGGACCCGCGGACGGGCGGGGCGCTGCTCGACCGGACGGTCCTGATCGCCAACACCTCGAACATGCCGGTGGCCGCCCGGGAGGCCTCGGTCCAGCTGGGGATGACGGTCGCGGAGTACTTCCGCGACCAGGGTCTGCGGGTCGCCCTGCTGGCGGACTCGACGAGCCGCTGGGCCGAGGCGCTCCGGGAGATCGGCGGCCGCCTCGAGGAGCTGCCCGGCGAGGAGGGCTACCCCGCGTACCTCGCGAGCCGTCTCGCGGCGTTCTACGAGCGCGCGGGCCGCGCGGTCGCGCTCGGCGCGCCGGAGCGCACGGGGTCGGTCACGCTGGTCGCGGCGGTGTCGCCGCCGGGCGGCGACTTCAGCGAGCCGGTGACCCAGGCGAGCCTGGGCCTGGGCGGCGCGCTGTGGGCGCTGGACACCGAGCTGGCCCACGCGCGCCACTTCCCCGCGATCGGCTGGACGCAGTCCTACAGCCTGTACCTCGACGCGCTGGAGCCGTGGTACGCCGCCAACGTGGACCCCGCCTGGCCGCGCCTGCGGACCGCCGCCATGGAGACGCTGGCGCGGGAGCGGAAGGTGCTCGACGTCGTCGCGCTGGTGGGGGCGGACGCGATCCCGGAGTCGGACAAGGTCGTGCTCGCGGTCGCCCGGCTCGTCCGGGAGGCCTTCCTCCGGCAGCACGCATACGACCCCGTGGACGCCGCGCGGCCGCCGGCCGTCCAGGTGGCCCTGCTGCGCGCGGTCCTCGCCGCCGACGCCGGGCTGCGGGCGGCGCTCGACGCGGGGGCGACCCTCGAGGCCGCGCTGGCGAGCCCCGTCCTCGCGGAGCTCGCGCGGGCCAACGCCTGGTCGGGCGAGGACGTGCTCGCCCGCCTCGCCGACCTCGAGCGGCGCGTCGCCGACCTGGGCGCGGCCGGCGGGACCGGCGCCGAGGCCCGGGCGGTGGCGGCGGCGGGCGCGGAAACTCCTGGGGCGACGGGGCCAGGGATGGCCGAGGTGGCGGGGACGGCCGCAGCGGGCGCGGGGCCGGTCGAGGCGGCCCCGGAGGGTTCGGCATGAGGCTGTCCTCGGTCCGGCAGCTCGGCGTGGACCGGATCGCCGGCCCGATCGTGGTCCTGCGGCGGGTGGCCGGGATGGGGCTCGACGAGGAGGTCCTGGTCGTCGGGCCCGGGGAGACGCGCCACGGGCGCGTCCTGGAGCTGTCCGGCGACCTCGCGGTGGTGCAGGTGTACGAGGGGACCTTCGGCCTCGAGGTAGGCTCGACCGGCATCGAGCCGACCGGCGAGCCGTTCCGCCTGGGCGTCTCGGACGCGATGCTGGGCCGGGTGTTCGACGGCCGCGGCCGGCCGGTCGACGACGGGCCGGCCATCGTGGCGGACCGGGTCCTCGACGTGGGCGGGGCGCCGATGAACCCGGCCGCGCGCGACCACCCGGTCAACTTCATCGAGACCGGCGTGTCCGCCATCGACCTGCTGGCGAGCCTGGTGCGCGGCCAGAAGCTGCCCATCTTCACGGGGCCCGGCCTGCCCGCCAGCACGCTGGCGGCGCGGATCGCGATCGGCGCCCGCCTGCCGGGCGACGAGCGGTTCGTGACGATCTTCGCGGCGATGGGCGTCACCCGGCGCGAGGCGGACGAGTTCCGCGACGCCTTCTCGTCGTCGGCGTCCGTGGAGCGGATCGCGGTGTTCCTCAACCTCGCGGACGACCCCGTCATCGAGCGCCTGCTGGTGCCCCGCTGCGCGCTGACCCTCGGCGAGCACCTCGCCTTCGGCCTGGGCCTCGACGTGCTGGTGGTGCTCACCGACGTGCTCGCCTACGGGGAGGCGTTGCGCGAGCTGTCCACCGCGCGCGAGGAGATCCCCGGGCGGCGCGGCTACCCCGGCTACCTGTACACGGACCTCGCGACGCTGTTCGAGCGGGCCGGCCGGCTCCGCGGGCGGCCGGGGTCGCTCACGGTCCTGCCGGTCGTCTCGATGCCCGACGACGACATCACGCACCCCGTGCCGGACCTGACCGGCTACATCACCGAGGGCCAGATCGTGCTCTCGAGGGACCTGCACGGCCGCGGCATCGACCCGCCGATCGACGTGCTGCCGTGCCTGTCGCGGGTGATGAACGCGGGCATCGGGGCGGGCCGGACGCGCGCGGAGCACCGGCTGGTGGCCGACCAGCTGTACGCGTCGTACGCCCGCGGCTGCGAGCTGCGACGCCTCGTCACCGTGATCGGCGAGGCGGCCCTGTCGCCGGTCGAGCAGCGGCTCCTCGCGTTCGCGGACGAGTTCGAGACACGCTTCGTGGGCCAGGGCCGGGCCCGCCGGACCCTGGACGAGACGTTCGAGGCGGCGTGGGCGGTCCTCCGTCGCCTGCCGCGGAGCGAGCTCCGCCGGCTCCCGGACGACGTCCTCGACCGGGCCTACCCGGAGCCCCGCTGATGCGACGGCCGCGCACCCGGATGGCGCTGCTCGCGGCCCGCGGGCAGCTCGACATGGCCCGACTCGGCGAGGCGCTCCTCGAGCAGAAGCGCGAGGCGCTGCTGCGCGAGCTGTACCGCGAGGTCCGGCTGGTGTTCACCGCGCACGAGGAGGTGGAGGCCGCCGCGGCGGCGGCCCGGATCGCGCTCGAGGCGGCGCGCGTCCGCCTGGGCGCCGAGACGGTCTCGGCGGCGGCCAGCGCGGCGCACGGCGGGCTGTCGGTGGACCTGGTGTCGGTGACGGTCATGGGCGTCCCGGTGCCGGCGATCGAGAGCCACGGCCTCGTCCGCGCCCCGGGCGAGCGGGGACGCGCGCCGGAGGCGTCCGGGCCGGCCCTCGAGCTGGCGGCGGAGCGGTTCGAGGAGGAGCTGACGCTGGCGCTCCGGCTCGCGAGCATGGAGAGCCGGGTGCGCCGGCTCGCCCGGGAGATCCGACGGACGAGCAGCCGGGTCAACGCCCTGCGGACTCGGGTGATCCCGGAGCTGGACGGCGAGGTCCGGGCGATCGAGTTCGCCCTCGAGCAGCGCGAGCGCGAGGACCGGCACCGCCGCAAGTCGTTCAAGCGGCTGCGGGCCGGGGCCGGCTGACCGTGGCGGGATCCCGGCCGGGGCCCCGCTGACCGCGCCGGGCCCCGCTGACCGCGCCGAGGCCTCGGGCCGCTCCCGGCCGACCGGGCCGAGGGCTCCGTCCGGCGTCCGAGCGGAGCCGCCGAGGGCTCCGCCCAGACGTGTCCGCCCAGCCGTGCGACTCTTGACGGCGTCAGCCGGGAGCGGTGTGCTTGCCGGAGCCCATCCGCCCCCGCGGCGAGGAACGCGCGCCCGCGACGGGGCGAGAGCCCAGAGGAGGGACACCGTGGTCGCGATCGAGATCATCCGCGAGGCCCCCAAAGCCCTCCTCCACGACCACCTCGACGGCGGCCTCCGGCCCGCCACCATGGTCGAGCTCGCGCGCGAGGGCGGCTACGCGGGCCTGCCCACGACCGACGTCGACGAGCTCGCCCGGTGGATCCACCGCGGCGCTGACCGCAAGAGCCTCGAGCTGTACCTCGAGACCTTCGCGCACACGGTGGGCGTGATGCAGACCCGCGACGCGCTCGTCCGGGTGGCGGCGGAGTGCGCCGAGGACCTGGCCGCGGACGGGGTCGTGTACGCCGAGGAGCGCTTCGCGCCGGAGCTCCACGTGGAGCGGGGGCTGTCGCTGGACGAGGTGGTCGAGGCGGTGCTGGAGGGGTTCCGGATCGGCGAGGCCCGAGCGGCCGCGGCCGGGCACCCGATCGTGGTGCGGGCGATCCTCTCGGCGATGCGCCAGGCCGCCCGCTCCCTCGAGATCGCGGAGCTGGCGGTCCGCCACCGCGACGAGGGCGTGGTGGGGTTCGACATCGCCGGGCCCGAGCGGGGCTTCCCCCCGACCCGGCACCTCGACGCGTTCCACCACATCGCGCGGGAGAACTTCCACATCACGATCCACGCGGGCGAGAGCTTCGGGCTGCCGTCGATCTGGGAGGCGCTCCAGTGGTGCGGCGCCGAGCGGCTGGGCCACGGCCTGCGGATCGCCGACGACATCACCCACGACGCCGACGGCTACCACCTCGGGCGGTTGGCCTCGTACGTGCGCGACCGGCGGGTGCCGCTCGAGATGTGCCCGACCTCCAACATCCACACGGGCGGCGCGCCGTCGATCGAGGAGCACCCGATCGAGCTCCTGCGCCGGCTCCGCTTCCGGGTGACCGTGAACACCGACAACCGGCTCATGAGCGGCGTCACCCTGTCCAGCGAGTTCGCGACGCTGTCGAGCGCCTTCGGCTTCGGCCTCGACGAGATCGAGTGGCTGAGCATCAACGCCATGAAGAGCGCCTTCGCGCCGTTCGACCTGCGCCTGCGCCTGATCACCGAGGTGATCAAGCCCGGCTACGCGCACCTCCGGTCGCTGGCGATGCGCGAGGCCGTCGTGGCGTAGCGAGGGCACGGGGGCAGCGGGCGGCGCTCTCCCGCTGCGCCGCAGGGCCTCATCCGCTGTGCCGCCGGCCCTCCCCTGTGCCGCCGGCCCTCATCCGTCGCACCGCCGGCCCTCATCCGTCGCACCGCCCGGGGCGGTGGTAAACGCCCAAGCAGCCCGTCGCACCGCCCGGGGCGGTGGTAAACGCCCAAGCAGCCCGTCGCACCGCCCGGGGCGGTGCGGAGCGCATGCTCCACGTTCGCGCGTCCCGGGCGGCGCTCGGTACCACCGCCGTCCGCGGTATCGCGAACGAACGCGGCTGGCTTCGGGGGCAGAACGCCGCACGGGATCCCCGGGGCGGGCCGGGGAGAGCTCGGCGGAGGCGAAAGCTCGGGCCCCTGCAGCGAGCCCGGGCGCCCCGCCGCGTCACCGCATCGTGAGGGCCATCACCGCCTTCTGCGCGTGGAGCCGATTCTCGGCCTGGTCGTACACCACCGAGTGCGGCCCGTCGATGACCGCGTCGGCGACCTCGACGTTGCGGTCGGCCGGCAGCGGGTGCATGTAGATGGCGTCCTCGGCGGCGAGGGCCATCCGCCGCTCGTCGGTGATCCAGTCGGCGTGCCGGGCGGCGATCGCCGCGGCCTCGGCGTCGTCGGACGCGTGGAGCAGGGCGCCCCAGCTCTTCGCGTACACGACGTCCGATCCCCGGAAGCCCGCGTCGAAGTCGTCGAGCAGCTCGAGCGAGCCGTGGGCCCGCCGGGCGTTCTCGCGCGCCTGCTCGACGATGTCGGGCATCAGCTCGAACTCCGGCGGGTGCACGAGGCGCACGTTCATGCCGAACCGGGTGGCCGCGAGGATCAGGTCCTGGGGCACGCTGATCGGCTTCTGGTAGCTCGCCGCGTAGGCCCAGCTGACCGTGATGGTCCTGCCGCGGGGGTCGCCCTTGCGCTCCAGGATCGTCATCAGGTCGGCGAGGATCTGGTGCGGGTGGAACACGTCGCACTGCATGTTGAGCACCGGGACCCGGCTCGCCTCGGCCACCTCGCGGATGTAGCGGTTGCCGACCCCCCAGTCGCAGTGCCGGATCGCGATCCCGTCGTTGTAGCGGCCCAGGATCTCGCCGATCTCCCGGGCGGTGTCGCCGTGGGCGATCTGGGTGGTCCGGCTCTCGATGAACTGCGCGTGGCCCCCGAGCTGCGCCATCCCGGCCTCGAACGAGGCGCGGGTGCGGGTGCTCGAGAAGAAGAACAGCATCGCGAGCACCTTGTCCCGCAGGTACGGGTGGGGCTCGCCGAGCGCGCGCTTGCGCTTGAGTTCGAAGGCGACGTCGAGGACGGTGTCGACCTCGTCGCGCGTCCACTCCTGGAGGCTGATCAGGTCGCGCCCGCGGAGGTCCGTGTGCATGGCCGGCCCCCTACTCCACCGCGCCCAGGATGAGCGCCAGCAGCGACATCTTGAGCACGACGCCGTTGAACGCCTCGGCCCAGTAGCGCTGGTGGCGGGTGGCGTCCACGTCGGGCAGCAGCTCGTCCATGCGCGGCAGCGAGTGGAGGATGATGGAGCTGCGCTTGGCCCTGTCGCGGAGCAGCTCTCGGGTGATGCAGTACTCGGGCGGGGTGAGCCCGACCGCGCTCCCGCGCTCCACGCGCGAGGCGGTGTAGTCGGCCTGGACCACCGGCTCCATGTAGATGACGTCCGCCCGGTCCACCACGTCGCGGACGTCGCCGGCCTCCTCGTAGTCCACGTTGAGGAGGTCGATCTCGGCCTTGAACTCCGGCAGCAGCGACATCTCGGGCGGGCCGACCACGATCGCCTTGGCGTCGAACTGGCTGAGCGCGTACAGCAGCGAGTGCATCGTCCGCATCCGCATGTCGCCAACCAGCAGGTAGGTCAGCCCGTCGAGGGTGCCCTTCTCGAGCAGGATCGTGTACAGGTCGGTCAGGACCTGGGTGGGATGCTCGCCCCAGCCGTCGCCGCAGTTGATCACCGGCACCGACGCCCACCTCGCGGCCTCGGCCGGGGCGCCCTGCTGGAAGTGGCGGATCGCGATGACGTCCGCGTAGTACTCCAGCATGTGGAACGTGTCCTTGATCGACTCCTGGTAGAAGTCGCCGGCCCGCGTCATCTTGGCGTCGCTGAAGCCGAGGACGTGGCCGCCGAGGCGGTGCATCGCCGCCTCGTGCGAGAGCCGCGTCCGGGTGGACGGCTGGTAGAACGCGGTCAGCAGCGTCTTGTCCTTGAGCAGGTCGCTGTTGCGGCGGTCGCGCGCGATGGGGCGCAGGTCGTCGGCCACCTGGAAGACCCGGAAGAACTCGTCGCGGCTGAACTCCTTGAGCGACAGGATGTCGCGGCCGAGGAAGCTCCTCATGGTGCACTCCGCTCCCCGGGACGCCAGGTGGCGCCGGGTGCCCCGGCGGGCGCTTCGTCGCGTCCGTCGTGGCGCCGGGCGCCGGTGAACAGCACGGCCACGGTCTCGTCCGGACGGACCAGCCCGCTCCGCGCGAGGGCCAGGAGGCCGGCGAGGCCGGCCGTCCCGGTGTGGTCGGCGTCGATCCTCGTCGACGCCCGGCCGAGGTCGTTCGCCTCGAGGACCGTCGCCTCGTCCACGACCACGGCGTCGCCCCCGGTCCGCGCCATCGCCTCCACGACGGCGAACCAGTCGTACGTCTCGTCGTCGAGGATCCCGTGGGCGGCGCTCTCCGGCTCCGCCTCCCAGGGGCGCATGTAGGCCGAGCGGTGGCGGCGGGCGTGCTCGAGGGCGGCGGGCACGCCGACCTCGTCCGCCCGCGCCCGGACGGCGCGCCAGGCCCGCTCGAGGGGCGCGCAGCCCGCCGCCTGGACCGCGTACAGGCGCGGCT
>JAJYLZ010000015.1 GCA_021787395.1 Chloroflexota bacterium | reverse complement strand
CCTACGCCGCGCGGGTGGCCGCGGCGGGCTCGGTCCCCAGCGGCGCCGCCGAGCGCTACTGGGCCCCCAGGCGGGCCTGACCCCGTTGGCCGCGCGGGGGTGGTCGGCGGGCGCCGCGGCGTCGCTGGCCCTAGCGGTCGCCGCCGGGATCGCCGTGCGGGCGGTCCTGCTGCCGCAGCCCGGGTTCGCGGGCGACCTCGACCAGTTCGCGCTCTGGGTCCACGGGATCGCCGTGGGCGGCTGGGGGAACGCCTACGACCAGAACCTCTCGTTCCCGGCCGTCATGGCCTGGGTCTGGGGGGCGCTGGCCCTGGTGCAGCCGGCCTTCGCCACCGCGGCGGGCGCGTCGGACCCGGCGATCCGGGCGCTGATGAAGGCCCCCGCCAGCCTGGCGGACCTGGGGCTGGCGGCGGGCGTGGCCTGGTGGTTCCGGGGCCGCCCGCGCCTCGCGGTCGCGGCCGCGGCGGCGGTGCTGCTGTGGCCGGCGACGTGGTACGTCTCGGCCTGGTGGGGCCAGTACGAGCCCCTCTACGTGCTCCCGGTCCTGCTGGCGGTGCTGGCGGCCCGGGGCGGGCGCCCGGGGCTCGCCGCGGCGCTGCTGGCGGTCGGCCTCATGACCAAGCCCCAGGCGCTGCCGCTGGCGGTGCCGTTCGCGGCCTGGTTCCTGGCCACCGGCGGCTGGCGCGGCGCGGCGCGCGCGGCGGTCGTGGCGGCGGTCGTGGCCGTCGTGGCCTGGCTGCCGTTCCTGGCGGCCGGCGGCCCCCTGGACTACCTGCGCAACCTGGGCGAGTACCAGGGCGCCATCTTCTCGGTGCTCTCGCTCCGGGCGTGGAACCCCTGGTGGCTGCTGCAGGAGCTGGGCGCGGGCGGCGGCTTCGTGCCGGACCAGAACGCGATCGCGGGCCCGGTCACATTCCGGCTGGTCGGGCTGGCGGCGGCCGGGCTGGCGGCGCTGGTTGTGTTCGCTGGCGTCTACCGGCGGCCGAGCGCCCAGAACCTGGCCATGGGCCTGGCGGCGATCAGCCTGGGCGCGTTCGTCACCCTGACCACGATGCACGAGCGGTACGCGTACCCGGCGCTGGTGTTCCTGGTCCTCGCCTGGCCGCGGCGAGAGGTGGTCGCGGCGTGGGCCGCGTTCGCGGTGGCGTTCGCGCTCAACCTCGTGTACGCCGTGCCGCCGCCGGGGGTCAGCCCGCCGGCCGGCGACCTCGTGAGCGTGGCCGGCTCGGTGGTGATCACCGCGGTGGCCGTGGCGGCCATCCGCTGGACGTGGCGCGGCGGGACCGGGCCCGGCGAGGAGGCGACGCGGGCCGAGCGGACACGCCCTGGCCCGACGGCGGCCGAGGCCAAGGACGACGAGGACGACGCGGCCGAAGGAGAGGCGGCGGCGTGACTGCCGAGGGGGGTGGCGGGTCTGCGTCCCGGGGCGCCGGAGCCTGGAACAGGCTGGAGCGGCGCCTGACCGCTCGCCTGTTCGCGGCCGTCGCCGTCCTCGCCGGCCTGTTGCTGCTGGCGCTCGGCGCCGGGATGACCTTCTTCAGCGACGAGTGGGCGTTCATCGAGACGCGCTCGCTGGGGGATCCGGTCGACTGGCTCAGGCCCCACAACGAGCACTGGTCCACCCTCCCGATCATCCTGTACCGGCTGATGGTGGAGACCATCGGGATCGGCTCGTACGTGCCCTACCAGGCGGCCGTCGTGCTCGTCCACCTGTGCGTCGCGTCGCTCGTCTTCGTGCTCGTGCGGCGCCGCAGCGGGCCCGGGCCGGGCTTCCTCGCCGGGCTGCTGGTCCTGCTGTTCGGCGCAGGCTTCGAGAACATCTTCTGGGGGTTCCAGACCGGGTTCGACGGCTCGATGGCGCTCGGGCTGGCCGCCATGGCCGTCTCGGACGGCGCGGCCACGCGCGGGCGTGCGGGGACTGTCGCGCTGCTGCTCCTGCTGTCGCTCATGTCGTCCGGGACCGGGCTCCTGGTCAGCGTCGCCGTCGGCGTGGGCTGGCTGCTCGACCCGCGGTGGCGCCGGCACGTCGCCTGGCTGGCGATCCCCGCCGGGGCCTATGCGTGCTGGTACGCGACGTTCGGCCGGTCGGGCGTCGCGACGATCCGCAACCCCTTCACGCTCGCCGCGCTGGCGGACGTGCCGCGGTTCGTGGTCGGGGGGTTCGGGGAGGCCGGCGCCTCGCTGACGGGCCTAGGCCCGCTGGGCGGACTGGCGCTGGTCGCCCTCGTCCTTGTGGGCATCGGCGTGCGCGTCCGGCAGCGTCGCGTCCCGGGCCTGGCGATCGGCCTGGTCGCGGCCATCGCCGTGCAGTACGCGCTGATCGGCCTCGTCCGCGGCGACCTGTTCTCGGGCCAGGTGGACTACACGCGCTACACGTACGTGTCCGGGATCCTGCTGCTGGTGGCCGTCTCGTCGCTGGTCGGGCGGCCGAGGATGACGGGCCCGGCCCGCCTTCGCCCGTACGCCGTCGCCGCGGCGGCCAGCGTCGCGCTGCTGGCGTTCGCGTTCAACCTGGCCCTCCTGGTCGGCGGGCGGGGGCTGTTCCTGGACCGGGCCGACATGACGCGGGCCCTCGTCATCGCCGGGCTGCGCCGTCCGCTCCCCGCGGAGACTGACCCGAACCGGACGCTGGTGCTGGTGCCGTCACCCGCCTCGCTGGAGCGGATCGTCAAGTCCTACGGCGACCCGAGGACGGACTCGCTGGTGCCCTGGGCCGTCCGCCCGGTGCCGCCGGGCGTCCAGGCCGAGGCGGACCGGCGCGTCAGGTTCGGGGCACCGGTGCCGCAGCCCGAGGGGGACTAGCGCCGGAGCCGCCCGACCATGGCCGCCCGGTACCAGTGCAGGTAGTGGGGCAGCCACTTGCGGAGCCTGAAGTTGCTCTGGCCGTCGGTGCGGTCGCGCCAGGTGGTGGGCACCTCGGCGACTCGGCGGCCGGCCAGGGTGGCCTTGACCGTGAGCTCGAGGGCCAGCTCGAAGCCGGCCTGCGACTCGATGGTCGTGAGGTCGAGGAAGCGGCGCGCGTAGAGCTTGAAATTGTTGGTGGGGTCGTGGGTGGCCACCCCGCCGAACCAGTGGAGGGTGAGGCCCGCGGTCCGGCTCATCAGCCGCTTGAGGCGGGGCCCGCCGAGCTGCCGGCCGCCCCGCATGTAGCGCGAGGCGGCCACCACGTCCGCGCCGCCGCGGGCGAGGGCGACCATCCGGTCCACCACCCCCGGCTCGTCCGAGCCGTCGGCCATCGAGACTAGGACGTACTCCCCCGCCGAGGCCGAGATGCCCGCTTTCATCGCGTTGAGCACGCCCCGGCCGAGGTCGTTGCGCAGGCCCCGGATCGCCGGCCTCTCCGCGTGCAGGCGCTCGACCACCGGCACCGTCGGGTCCTCGTCGAAGTCGTAGACGACCAGGATCTCGTGCGGGGTCGCGACCCCCGCGTCGAGCGCGCGCAGCACGGGCGCGACCGCCTCGCCCTCCTTGAACACGGGCACCACGATCGAGAGCGTGGCAGCGCCGCTTCCATGACGGACCGGATCCACGATCACCTGCCAGTCCCGCGGATGACCAGCTCGGAGGCCATCTCCGCGATGATCCGCTGACCCGGGGCGGCCTGGTGGATCAGGTCGGCGTAGTAGGCAGCGGCCGCAGCGGCTCCGTCCTCGCGCCAACGCTTCGCGACATCGAGGATCGGGCAGCGCTGACCCGCCGCCACCTTGCGGATGGCTGCCGCTGTCGCGTCATACCGACTCGTGAACGCCCCGCTCTCGAAGCCTGGTGGCGGCGTGCCGACGATGACGAGAAGGCCCTTCCGCTGCATCGCGGCCACGGCCGCCTCGTACCGAGCGAGCCACACGTCGAGGGCAAGCCGACCCTCGTCGTTGACGCCCTCGATCACGATGGCCGCGTCGAAGGAGTCGAGGGCCGCCTGCTCGCGAGCGGCCGACTCGAGCACGTCCACCATGCTGCCGGGGACAGCCCAACTCTCGACGGAGACCGCGCGGCCGGGCACCGCCGCCTCAAGCAGCGACTGCAGCTGGACCCACCAGCGGTCGCCGCCACCGAGCGGCACGCCCGCCGCGATGCTGTCGCCGAGGACGACCACGCACAGTGCCCCCGGCTCGCCATAGGCACGACACTGCGGCTGTGCCGGCAGCGGGGTCGGGGCGCTGAACGAATCCAGCGGCGCGGCAGCGCATCCGGCGAGGATCCCCGCGGCGAGCAGCGGGGCCAAGAGTCGGACCATCACGCGTCCGCGGTGAGCGGCTCAGCGGCGCTGCCGACGCTGGCCCTGGCGGGCGATGCGCTCGCCGACCGTCCGCGCCCGCGGTGCAGCACCGGAGCCTCGAGCAGGCGGAAAGACGCCTCGCCGGCCAGGAACGTGAGCAGCGGGGCAACGGCCCCGATCGAGCCGAAGAGGATGGTCATCGGCCAATTCCAGAGGTAGAGGCTGTACGCGCGCAGCCCGAGTGGCGCGAGCCAGCCAAGGGGCTTGAGATCGCCGCCGATGACGGCCGCCGTGGCGAGCGTGGCCAGCGGAATCGCAAGGTCGTGCATGTCCGGCGGGATCACCAACGCCACGGCGAGCAGCCCTGTGAGACCAAGCTCGGCGACCGGCCGGGGCCAGCGCCACCGGGCCAGCGCCATGACGCAACCAACGAGGATGGCATCCGCCCTCGTGATCGTTGAGAAGTACTCGAGCGGTCCGGTGGCGACCAGCCGAATAGCGCTCGCGACGACGATGCCGAGGACGGCGACCGGGAGCACCCGGCCCCGAAGCAGGATCAGCAGGGCTGGCCAGACAAGGTAGAACTGCTCCTCGATCGCGAGTGACCACGTGTGCCCGAGAGGGCCGATGTTGACGCCGCCAACCTGGACCCAGTTCGAGACGTAGAGGAGGCACGACGCGAGCCCGACCCACCACTGGCCCGGCCAGCCGACGGCCACCCCGAAGGCGAGCGTCACCGCGAGCAGTCCCAGAAGGGCCGGGGCCAGCCGGGCAATCCGCCGACGGTAGAACGAGAGCACATCGATACGGCCGGTGCGCGCACGCTGGGAGACGAGGACGTTCGTGATCAGGTAGCCGGAAAGGACGAAGAACGCCGTGACGCCGGCATCGCCCCCGTCGTTCACCCAGGGCCACTTCGCGTGCGTCATGATCACGAGCAGGACCGCCACAGCCCGCAGGCCGTCGAGATCGGCACGGTATCCGAGGGCCACGTCGCCCGAGCCGTGGCCCTGATCGCCCCGACCCGACGACGTCGGAGCCCCAGCGGTCACAGCCGGCCCGCCTCCAGCTCGGCGCGGATCCAGGGGATCACCTCGTCGAGCATCTGGCCGAGGGTGGTCACGGCCTCGAAGCCCAGCACCTCGCGCGCCTTGCGCACGTCGGGCACGCGCAGCTGGACGTCGTGCTCGAACGGCGGGTCGGACACGTAGCGGAACGGGCGCTCGGCCGCGTGCACCTTCGACCACACGGCCTCGGCCAGCTCCAGAACCGTGGTGGACGCCGCGGTGGACAGGTTGAAGTCCTCGTTGACGGCCGCGTCGGACTCCATCGCCATCCGGATGCCGCGCGCCAGGTCGCCGCCGTAGGTGTAGTGGCGGACCTGGGTGCCGTCGCCCAGGATGTGGAGCGGGTCCTGCCCCTTGACCACCTTCTGCACCAGGTCCGGCACCACGTGGCTGAGCGCGAGCTTCACGTTGCCGCTCATCACGTCGGTGTCGCGGACCGCCCGCCGCTCGCCGATCCCCACGCAGTTGAACGGGCGCAGGATCGTGTACGGCAGCCGGTACTGCTCCCAGGCGCCGCGGGCGAAGTACTCCGAGGCCAGCTTCTGGAAGCCGTACGTGGACACCGGCGGGGGCGAGGTCAGCTGGGCGCCCTCGGGCGTCGGGAACTGGCTCGTGCTCTCGAACACCATCGAGGACGACAGGACCACGATCCGCCGCAGCGACCCCGCCCGGTGCGCCCGGATGGCCGCCTCGAACGTGGCCGCCAGGATGCGCTCGTTCTCGGCCAGCAGGTCGAACGCGAACTCGTGGAAGTAGCTGATGCCCCCGATCATCGCGGCCGCCGCCACCACCTGGTCGGCGCCCTCGGCCAGCTCGGCCAGCAGCGCGCCGTCCTTGGCGTCGCCCTCCACGAACCGATAGCGCGGGTGGCCGTCGTAGCTCTTGGCCACCCGGCCGTACTTGCTGAAGTTGTCGAGGCCCACCACCTCGTGGCCGGCCGCGAGCAGCTCCTCGACCAGGTACCCGCAGATGAAGCCGGCGGCGCCGGTGACCAGGACCCGCATCAGAGCCGGATCCCCCCGCCGGTGGCGTCCCAGATGTCCACCACCTCGCGGCCGGACAGGTCGAGCGAGCGGTAGGCGCGGTGCGGGGCGCCGACCACGAGGATGTCGCTCCGCTCCAGCACGTCCTCGAGCGCCACCAGGCGGTGGTCCTCCACGTACGGGTCGGTGGCCAGCACCGTCGCCCCCGCCCAGCCCAGCAGCTTGCGCAGCTTGAAGCTCAGCGAGGCGCGGATGTCGTCGGACTCGGCCTTGAACGCCATGCCCAGGATGCCCACGGTCTTGCCGCGCAGGCTGCCGTGGCGGCGCTCGAGGGCGGCCACGATGTAGGCGGGCATGCCCTCGTTGATCTGCATCGCCGCCTGGCCCATCGGGAAGTGGTCGGAGGTGAAGGCGGCCAGCTGCATCGTGTCCTTGAACAGGCAGGGCCCCGCCGCGAACCCGGGCCCGGGCAGGTCCCGGGCGCGCGGGTAGTCCTCGCGGATGGCCCGCAGGACGCTGGTGTAGTCCACCCCGGCCTGGTCCGCGATCGCGAAGAACTGGTTGGCGATGGCGAACTTCATGTACCGCCAGGCGTTGGTGAACAGCTTGGTGAGCTCGGCCTCCTTGGTGGAGGTCCGGATCGTCTGCGACGTCAGGCGGCGGAACAGCGCCTCGGCGCGGTCGCCCGCCCCGGGGCTGTCGGCGCCGATGATCTGGGGCAGCGAGCGGTACTCCTCGAGCGCGTGGCCCTCCGCGATCCGCTCGGGGCAGAAGGCGAGGTCCACCCGCCGGCCCCGCCGCTCCAGCTCCTGGGCCACGTAGGCGGTGGTCCCCGGGTAGACGGTGCTGCGCAGGACCACCAGGGCGCCGTCGCGCATGTGGGGCGCGATCTCGTCCACCGCCCGCTCGAAGACCCGGGTGGACGGCCCCAGGAACTCGTCCACCGGGGTGCCGATGACCACCACGATGACGTCCGCGCGCCCCAGCATCGAGGGGTCGCTGCCCAGCTCCAGGCGCCCGGTGGGCAGGATCCGGGCCAGCAGCTCGTCGGCGCCGTTCTCGAGGAACGGCATCCGGCCCGCGGCGATCGCGTCCAGGGTCGGCCGGTGGATGTCGTACACGCCCACCCGGAGGCCCGTGTCGGCGAACGCGAGGCTCAGCGGCAGGCCCACGTGGCCGCCGCCGCCGAGCACGGCGACGTCCAGATCTGAGCGTTCGGCTGCCGGCTCCTCGACCATTCCTCTCCCCCTGCGGCTCGCGGCCGACTGTAGCAAACCGCCGCGGCCTGCCGACCCGCCCCGAAGTACTCCCCTCAGCGGATCGAGGCGGCCACAAGGACCTCGCCGTCCGCGTCGCGGTAGGCGACGGTCCACGGCCCAACCGGCTCGGTCGCGCCCGGGCCGAGCACCACCACATCAACCTGCCGTCGCTCGAGCGCCGCCTCCGCCGCGGCTCCGCCGGCAGCGATCGCGTCGTCGTCGGCCCACACGTCGGCCGGGAACAACTCGAACCGGGAGTCCACGAAGTAGCGCTGGCGGGGCGCCGCCCACTCGAACCACGAGGCCCAGGTCTGCGGGACGTACACGCGGGCGCCGGGCTGCGCGTGGTCGCGCACCCAGGCGGCCAGGCCCGACGGCGCGTACGAGAGCAGGCCGGCCCGGCCAGCCAGTGGGTCGCCGTGGCGCCACCACGGCAGGGCCGCCGCCACGGCGAGAGCGAGCACGGCGACGACGAGCCCGTTGAGGCGGCGCATCGCGCGGGGCGTGGCGCGCAGGGGCGTCACGCCGCCCTCCGGCATCGCGAGCGCGGCCGCCACCACCGGCACGGCGCCAGCCGGCCACCACGCCGCCCCCCGGACGGCCCAGGCGCCCAGGACGGCGAGCCCGGCGAGCCAGAGGGCGTCGGGCCAGGATAGGCGTGCGCGCCCGCGCCACGCGACGAACGCGGCGGCGAGGCCCGAGGCGTAGAACAGGGCGCCGGTCGGGGTGAGCGGCGACGTCCGCTGCCACTCCGACACCCGCTGGGCGATCACCGGGTCGGCGCCGATCCCGGCGGCGTACGCCCAGACGCCGGGCCCGAAGGGCGTCACGCAGGTCGCCGCGGTGCCGACCGCGAGCACGACCAGCGACCGCCGCCACGGCCGCCGCCGGACGACGTCGTCGAGCCACGCGTAGCCCAGGAGCAGCGGCGCCAGCACGAAGCTGCCGTGCAGGTTCGCCCAGGCGACCACCAGCAGCGGCGCCGCGAGGAATGCGCGCGGGTGGCGGTCCCGACCGGCAACCAGCGCGAGCAGCGCCGCGAACAGCGCGATCGCGAACAGCTGCGGCCGGAGCGCGAGCGCCGGCGCGGACACGAGGAACGCGAGCAGCGCCAGCGCCGAGGCCGTGCGCAGGCCCGCCCCGCGCAGCCGCGCGGCCAGCACGAGCAGCCCGGTCGTCGCCACCACCAGCCCGGCCCGCAGCACCGCCAGCAGCTCCCAGCCGCCCGCCCGGTAGCCGAGGGCCAGCAGCACCTGCGCCAGCCACTGCTGGTCCGTCCAGGGCTGGCCGTAGATGGTGAAGGTGAACGTGTCCGTCCGCGGCACGGCGCCCGCGGCGAGGATCAGCTCCCCGGCGCGCACCTGGTAGGCGAGGTCCACCGCCGGCAGCGGCACCAGCAGCGCCACCAGTGCCGGCAGTGCGAGGGCCACCGACAGCCAGACGCGGGCGAGGCTCATGCGGCGGCCGGTGTCGGCGTCGGATCTGGCTGCCAGCCCCACAGCGGGACGACCGCAACGAGCGCCGCCAGCACGTTCCACCACAGGAATGGCACCGTGATCGCGACCGCGATCGGCAGGACCCAGGCCCGGTCGGTTCGGGCGCCCCAGACCACGAGGAGCGCGCCGGCGACCAGCCGCACCGGCAGGTCGATGGGGACGGCCTGCACCGGGACGTTGATGGTGGCGCCCACCTGGGTCCGCGACGCCTCGAGGAAGTCGGCCCACAGGTTCGGCGCCAGGGCGAGCGAGACGGCGGCGACCGCGGCCGTGGCCCCGAGCGCGATCGCGAGGTTGCGCCACTCGCGGCGCACCGCGAACCACAGGAGCCCGACGCCCGGCGTGATCTTGGTGATGGCGATGAACGCCCACGCCCACGGCCGTCTCATCCCGACCACGACGGCCAGCCCCAGGAGCAGGTTGAGGTTGCCCAGCCAGAGCTCGCCGAGGACCGGCGGGAACAGGAGCAGCACCAGCGTCCAGCGCCGCCCCATCCACCACAGCGAGGCGAGGAGCAGCGCTGTCCAGGCGCCGAGGAACAGGGGCCAGGGCACGCCGGCCGCCCGGAGCGGGTAGAGCGCCTGCGCCAGGGGCGGCGGGTACTTGTACTCGTACATGCCGCCCCGCGCGTCGAAGCCGCCGTTGATGGTGGTCCGGTACGGGTCCTGGAGCGTCGCGGCCTGGTAGTAGGCGTGGGCGTCGTAGCCGACCGTCGGGGCCCCGTTCGCCGCGTACCAGACCATCGCGCCCACGAAGACCGCGAAGGCGAGGGCCACCCCCGGCAACACGGCCGGGTGCTCGAGCGCCCGGCCCGCCCGGCCGACGAGGTCCCTGAGCCCCGTCATGCCGACAACGCGATCGGCTCGCCGGCGGGCGCGGCCCGGCGCGCCACACGCCACAGCGGCACGCAGGCGGCGAGGACCGCGAGCGAGTTCAGCCACAGGACGGGCATCGCCAGCACCACCCCGACCGGGACGAGCCACGACCGGCGGAGCCACGCGGCGACGGCCACGACGACCGCGGCGACCGGCAGCCGCACGAGCAGCGGCACCGGCAGGAACCAGCCGGGCGTCTGGGCCGGCGTGGACGAGCTCGCGAGGAGGATGTCCAGCCAGGCCCGCCACGCCGACGGGTCGAGCAGGAACGACACCGCCGTCAGCACCGCGGCCAGCCCGAGCGCGACCGCCAGGGCGCCCCACTCGCGGCGCACCGCGAACCACAGCAGGCCCACGCCCGGGGTGACCTTGGTGATCAGCATCAGGGCCCAGGACGCGGAGGCCCGGAACCCGACCACGATGGCGGCGGCGTAGAGGAGGTGCACGTTGCCCGAGACGATCTCGAACGGGATGGGCAGGAACAGCATCGCCGGCAGCGACCAGCGGCCCAGCAGGTACCACACGGCCGCGAGGTTGAGCCCCGACCAGATGGTCGCGAACACCGGCCAAGGCAGGGCCGTGATGGGTGTCAGCAGTTGGGCGAAGGCGGGCGAGTAGAGGTAGGCGCCCATGCGCCCGGCCACCTGCCCGTACATCGCCCCGTGGGCGGTGGACCAGTAGGCGTAGGCGTCCACGCTCTGGTCCCACGGCTTGACCTGGAGCAGGCGGAGGGCCAGGAACGCGACGGCAATGGCCACGAAGCCGTCCCTGGCAAGTCGGGAGATCAGCGGGTGCTGCGGGGTCCGCATCGCTGGATCGTACGCGAGACGCCTCGGCGGACGATGGCCCGAAGGTACGCTCGGCGCTCCCCGGCCGGTTGGTTCCCCGGGCCTGCGCTCGCGTCGTACTCTGCACGCGATGTACAGCCGTCTTGCCCCGTCACAGCAGCGAGCTGTCCGACACGGCTCGGTGCTCGCCGGGATCCTAGTGGCGGTGTACGTCTACGCCGTGCTCGGTGACCAGACCTGGCGGCACCCCGGGGCCGACGGCGTCGTGTACTGGGGAGTCGACCTGTCACGCCTCTATGTCGGCTCGACGGTGGGCGGCGCCAACGCCTATCTCTACTCCCCCGCCTTCGCCCAGGTGTTCTGGCTCATCGGCCACGTCCCGCGCGAGTTCTTCGTCGTCGGCTGGACCGCCTTCCTCGCCGGGATCGCGGTCTGGCTCGCACGCCCCTGGCCCGCCTCGCTGCTGGTCCTCGCGCTGCCCGTGAGCCAGGACGTGCTGATCGGCAACATCCACGTGCTGCTGGCCGCGGCCATCGTGCTCGGCTTCCGCTGGGCCGGCACGTGGGCGTTCCCCCTGCTGACCAAGGCGACACCGGGGGTCGGGCTCCTGTGGTTCCTCGTCCGCAGGGAGTGGCGCCCGTTCGCGGTCGCACTCGGAGCGTCGGCCGTGATCGCTGCCGCGTCCTTCGCGGTCGCGCCGCAGCTGTGGTTCGACTGGCTCGCCCTCCTCCGGCGGGACGGCGGCACGGGCGGCCAGTACCTCTTCCCGCGGCTATTCGTCGCCGCGGCGGTCGTGATCTGGGGCGCCCGCACCGATCGGCGCTGGGCCGTGCCGCTGGCCGCGATGCTGGCCCTGCCCGTCGTCTGGATGGATTCGTTCGCGATGCTCCTGGGCTGCGTGGCACTAGGTCCGCGCCCAGACCGTGCAGTCCAGGTCGGTCCGGCGCCTCGGGCCGTGGACACGGCCCCAGCGTGAGCCCGAGAACACCGGCCACCCTCGCGGGCTGGAGGCCCGTTGCGGCGCGCGCCGCGCTGGCGACAGCGATCACGGCGCTCGTTGTCCCGTGGGTGGCGGCCATCATCACCGAACCCAGCGGAGTCCTCGGCCTCATCGGGTTCGACTTCCGCATCTACCTGGACGCAACAGCTCGATGGCTGGAAGGCGGCAGCTTCTACCTGCCTCACCAGTTGATGGGGCCTTACCAGATCGCCAACGGCGACGTCCTTTACCCGCCCCAGGTCATCTACCTCGTCGCCCCCTTCCTCGTGCTGCCAGGGCTGCTCTGGTGGGCCGTCCCGCTGGCGGGTACGGTCGCGGCGCTACGACACGTCCGACCGTCGCTGTGGCGCCTCGCCGGCCTGGTTCTGTGCCTCCTTCCGCCGATCGGCCTCCAGGAGATCCTGAAGGGGAACCCTGTGATGTGGGCCCTGATGTTCGAGGCGCTCGCGGTCGCCGGGCTGCCCACGGGCCCGCTCGTCGCCATCAAGACCTCCCTCCTCCCATTTGCACTGGTTGGTGTTAGGCGGCGAGGCTGGTGGATCGTGGGCGGCCTCTCGATCGTGGCGACCCTGCCCTTGCTCGGTCTCATGCGGGACTGGCTCGTCGCCGTGACGAACTCGGACGGTGGGCCGCTCTATTCCATCAAGGACGTGCCGCTGATGCTGGTCCCGCTGGTCGCCGGCGTCGGCCGTCCGCGAGGGCAGAGGGCCGTCGGATCCTGATCAGGCGCCTGTGGAGACGGGCGGCGCTGCCACCGACGAACTGCCCCGGTTTGCGCTGATCCGCACGGCGGCGAACGCGACGGCCACGGTGAGCCACGCGACCACCGTGCCGAACCCAGCTACGCCGACGAGCAGCGCTGCCAGCACGGCAGCCGCGGTCCAACCAACGACGGTCCCCCCGATCACCCAGGACCGGGCAAGGGCCGCGGCGAGGATTGGCGCCAGGACGGCGAGGTGGTGGAACCACGTCACCGGCAGCACGACCAGCGAGGCCGTGATCGCCCAGAGGATCGATGTCAGGGGGTCGTCCACCGTGAGCGCGGCCGCGATCGTGGTCGCAAGCGCCAGGACGACCATGGCGGACTGGCCTGGCCCGACGGCCGACGCTCCGAGGCCCATCCGGAGTGCGAACTGGGGCACAGGCGCGAGATTACGCGGGTCGAGCAGGCCGACGCCCGTGCTCGACCGCAGCATGGTCAAGTAATCGCGCCACGGCTCGATGCCGCCGACAAGCACGCTCAGAAGAAGCACCACGAGGGCGGCTGTTACAGCGGCAGCCGCCACCATCCAACTAGCGGGCACCGTCCTGCCGGCCGCCACAACGCCGTGTTCGCCCCGCGTCCGCTCGCGCCAGCCACGGGCCAACAGCCACACGCCGAGGACGGCCGGGTGGAGCTTGGTCAGGGCGGCGAGCGCGAGCGCGATCCCCGCTGTCAGGACGGTGCGGCGTGACGGGACCCGCTCCACGGCAGCGAGCACCACAAGCCCGTAGAGTGCGACGAAGAGCGCGTCGAAGTTGGCGAACAGCATCGCCAGCGTGAAGGGGAACCAGAACGGCAGCAGGACCAGCGCCGCGCTCGCAGCCGCCCCGGCGCGGAGGGGTATCCCGCCGCGGGCCAGGATCAGCCCGAGCACTGCCGCCCCGGCCAGCGCCGCGATGGCAAGGAACGGAATGATGACTGCCAAGGGCGGCAGGCTCGCCACCGGCACCAGCGCCTGCGCCACAAGCGGTGGGTAGGTGTAGAACTCCTCGGTGATGGCCGTGGCCTGCCCAGCCAGCAGCGACGGGTCATACGGTGGTTGGCCGGACGCCGCGCGCTGCGCCCCGGTGAGCAGGATCTCGAAGTCGAAACCAGCCCCGTGCGGTACCCGGCTTCCGTACATCTGCCAGAACAAGACCGCGAAGGCACCCCAGATAGCGGCGGCCGTCGCAACCGCGGCAACCATATGGCGTTCGAGCTGGCCAGCCGAGCGGCTGGTCTCGAGGCGACCGAACTGGAGGTCCATCGCCGCCGATGCTAGCGACTGCGAAGCGTCACGGCCGAGCCCCGATGGTCCGGGGTCGCATCGTCAGCCCGCCGCCGAGGAGACCTCCCGGGGGCGCACCGCGCGGGCGCCGTCGTCGTAGAGCTCCTGGACGGCGTTCACCATCCGCTGGACGCAGAAGCGGTCGTGGACCAGATCGTGGCCGGCCCGGGCGAGGGTGTCCGCGAGCGGGTGGTCCAGGAGCAGCCGGCTGACGGCGGCGGCCAGGGCGGGCGGGTCGTGGGGCGGGACGAGCAGGCCGGTGACGCCGTCCTCCACCATCTCGGGGATGCCGCCCACGTTGGACGCCACCACCGGGCGCGACATCGCCATCGCCTCCAGGATCGTGAGGCCCTGGGCCTCGCGGTAGGAGGGCAGGACCGCGACGTCGAGGGCCGCGGTGACCGCGGGGATGTCGTCGCGGCGGCCGGTGAAGATGACGTGGCGCTCGATCCCCTGCTCGCGGGCGATCTGGTGCAGCGCGTCCTGGCGGCTGCCCTCGCCGACGATGAGCAGATAGGCCCGGGGCACCCGCTCGAGCACCAGCGGCCAGGCCTCGAGCAGCGTCGGGTGGCCCTTCTCCAGCTCCAGGCGGCCCACCACGCCCACGAGGCTCGCGTCGGGCTCCATGCCGTACTCCTCGCGGAGGGTGCAGCAGGGCTCCAGGTGGACCAGCCGGTCCAGGTCCACGCCGTTGTAGACCAGGACGCGCTCGGCGCCATGGCGCCCCTCCTCGACGACCTTGCGCTCGATCGCCCGCGACACCACCACCAGGCGGTCCATGGACGGGGTCAGCTGGCGCAGCAGCTCCTGGTCCTCGCACGAGCGCACCCGCGAGGAGTGGACGGTGGACACCACCCACGGGCGGCGGTGACCGGCGCTGGCCAGGGCGACGGCCGCCTTGGTGCCCACCACCTCGGCCCGGAACATGTGGTTGTGGATGACGTCCGGGCGCACGTCCGCCAGGTGGGCGGCGAGGGTGGCGGTGGCGATCACGTCGTCGGGCTCGTCGATCACCGTGACCTCGACGCCCGCCCGCTGGAGCTTGCGCACCGCCGAGCCCGGCGAGAGCGACACCACCGACACGTCGTAGAAGTCGGGGTCGAGGCGGCTGACCAGGTTGAACACGTGCTCCTGGGCGCCGCCGTTGGTGCCGGTGGCCATGACCTGGACCACGCGGACCCTGTCCCGGCCGGGCACGGGCCGGTGGACCATGGGGGCGACGCAGGGGTCGGTGGGCAGCGGTCTCGTCATCTGGGAACTGTTCGGCGGACCAGCAGGCGCCAGATTGGGCTGTCCGCCGCCCCCCACTCGTACTTGTAGGGCTCGTTGCCGCGCAGGAAGTCGATCCGCCGCGCGCCGCGCTCCACGGCCCGCTCCACGAGGCGCTCCACCATGACCACGCCCGGCGACAGCTCGCGCGCGTCGGGGTCCACGCCGGCGTTGTAGTAGAGGCAGGCGTCGCCGGTGTCGAACGACACGCAGGCGGCGACCCGGCGGCCGCCCACCGTCAGGAAGGCCAGGCGCAGCGGGCCGTCGCCGCCGGCCAGCTCGAACAGCCGCTCGAAGAAGCGCCGGCTCTGGGCGCCGCCCTCGGTGTCCGGGAACAGCCCGTCGTCGCCCCAGCGGCGCTGGTGGAGGTCGATGAACTCGGGCAGGTCCGCCAGCAGGTCGGCGGACGGCTCCAGGCGCACCTCGCCCGCCGCCTCGGCCCGCCGCACCTTGCGCCGGATCTCGTGGCGCTCCTTCTTGCCCAGGGTGCCCAGGAACTCGTCCATGGACGCGCCCTCGGGCAGGGCCGCCACCGGGCACACCTCCTCGGGCTCGACGTTGAGGGTCCAGCCCTGCTCCATCTCCCGCCGGCCGAAGGCCTCGGACAGGGCGGCCAGGGCGGGGTCGCCGGTGCGCAGGCGGCGCAGGTCCACCGCGTCCCACGGCTGGGGGTGCTCGGGGTCGCCGCCCGCCGCGCAGTACTCGGCGAACGCCTCGGCGGCCGCGGCCATGCGCTCGGGCGCGCCCAGGATGGTGGCGTAGTCGGCGTGGTAGCTGGCCCCGAAGAACAGCGCCTTGGCGTCGGCCGGGACCGGGGTGAGCTCGAGGCCCTCGCCGTGGCGGATGGCGGTGTGCAGCTCCAGGTCCCGCGGCTCCACCTCGTGACGGTGCATCAGCGGGATGATCGCCACCGGGTCCGCGTCGTCGGGCCCGTCGGCCGGGACCAGGACCAGCGTCTCCTCGTGCGCGTTGGCGCCGTAGCCGTCCCACCAGGCGCGGTGGAACGCCCAGGACGAGAACGGGGTGGCCCACGGGCTGGCCGCCGCGAGGGCGTCCCAGGCGGCCGGGTCCAGCTGCTCGAAGGGCCGGCGGACGGCGCGCAGCGCGGTGGATGGGGGACGGGCGGGCGCGTCTACGGCAGTGGAGGGGGGCACGGCCGGAGGATAGCACCGGGCCCGGAAGGGGTCGTCCGAGGGAGCCGCGCCGGCCCGCACCCCTACAGGTGGTACGCCCAGTACACCCCGCCCAGCCCGATCAGCACGCCCCAGCCCAGCAGCACCCACGCCCACCACGGGAAGCCGACGCGCCGCGCCCCGTACAGCGCCGCCATCGCCCACACGAAGGGGATCGAGTCCAGGAAGTAGCGGTAGCCGTACTGGAGCCAGCCGCCGCCGTAGTAGAGCAGGGTTGGGATCAGCACCAGCACCGCGGTGGCGAGGAGGATCCAGGTCCGGCGGTCCCGCCACGGCGCCAGCAGGCCCACGAACAGGGCCGGGCTGGTGAAGAGCACCGACATCCCCAGGCCGTCGGGCCGGAAGTACGGGAACGAGGTCGTGAACAGGGGCAGCTTCCAGAACAGGTAGTCCAGGTTCATCCCGATGTGCACCGGCGAGAACATCCCCTGCGCCCGGAGGGCCTCCAGGAACGCCGGCAGGGTGGCCATGTCGTAGCCGGACTCGAGCGCCGAGCCGAAGCGCGCCCAGTTGTAGAACAGGAAGAACGCCAGGCTGGGCGCGAAGCCGACGACGAGCAGCAGCCAGTCCCGCCAGGGCAGGGCCTCCAGGCGCTCCCACGCCCCCAGCCCGCGCTCGAGCGCGCCCGAGCGGTGCAGGGCCCACAGCGCCAGGCCCGGCCCCGCGAACGCCAGCGGCGCCCGGGTCAGGAAGCCCAGGCCGACGAGGAAGCCCATCAGCAGCGCCCGCTGCCGGCCGAACATCTCGGCCAGCAGCAACAGCGTCAGGATCGTGGCCACCAGGTGGCCCGTGTGCCACACCCCGCCCCGGGTGGTCACCCACCAGATCTGGGTGGAGAAGCCCAGCAGGACCGCCAGGAACAGCCGGCCCGCGATCGTCCGGACGCCGATCCGCCCGGGCACCCAGTAGGCGAGGCCCACCACCGCCGCCGCCAGCGCCGCGTTGATCCCGGTCTCCCAGTGGTCCGCGTTGACCGGGCCGATGAGCGCCACCAGGGGCATCAGCGCGATCGCCGGGAAGGGAGCGAACGGCACGAAGATGTGGCCGCCGCGGACGATGACGTCGTTCTCGTTCACCTGGGGCGCGTTGGGCGCGAGGCCCAGCGGGATCCACGTCCGCAGGTGCAGGAAGGCGTCCGCGAGGTACATGAAGTCCGCGCGGCCCGCGCTGAAGTGCTGGTTCGAGAGCCAGAAGACGAAGAACGAGGCCACGACGAGGCCGGCCCCCACCGCCGCCGTGTACGCCGTCCGCGACCCGCTCTGCTGCACCTGTCACCCGCCCTGCTGGGACCGGGCCGGATGCCCGGGGGGAGCCGGGCAAGGATACCGACGGTCGGGGTCAGGGCGCCGAAGAGTCGGCGCGAGCGAGTCAGCCGCTCGGCTCGCCAGCCGTGACGTCTCTCGGGGCCGTCCGATGCGGTCTGGGCATCCGCGCCTCCAACAGCCGGTACCCGGTCTCGTCGCTGGCGGCGATGAGGTCCAGGTCTCGATCCATCCCGAGGATGTCCAGCACGCGCGCGAGCACCGCAGCGCTCACGGTGAGGTCACCAGCCTCGAGCTTGCGCAGCGTTGGGCGCGTCACGAATGCCCGCTCGGCCATCTCCGCCTCGCTCATGCGCCGTCGCAGCCGGGCAGCGCGCAGACGCTCGCCGAGGGCTTCGGCGCGCCGCTGAGTGGCGGGGAAGAGGCGTCGTGCTGGTCGTCCCATGGAAAATACTATTTACCAGATTAGCCCTTCGTGTCAATAGTATTTGCCATTACGGAGGTCCCAGACCGACGAGCCGCCTCACGGCCGCGCGAAGATCGAGTGGTCGCCGATCCTCCGCCAGCGGACGCCCAGGGACCCCTCGATCTGCACGAACTCGAAGGTGGCCCGGCCGTCGGGGCCGGAGAAGCTCCACGTCATCTCCCAGATGCCCGGCGCCCCCTCGACGTCCCGGACCCGCAGCGACGCGGGCCACTTCGCGGCCGGGTCGGCCGCGTACCGGTCGCACGCGGCCACGAAGGTCCCCAGGGCCGCCCGGAAGAGGCCGGCCTCTCCGGGGCTCAGCCTCCGGTAGTCGGCCTCGAAGCTCTGGGTGACCTCGAACTTCACGGCTGCGGGCGGAGGCCGTCGAGGTGGCCGAGCAGGCCGTCGAGCCCGTCCACGACCGTCGTGCGGCCCGCCGCCACGTCGGCGTCGGCCTCCCGCTCCATCGCCTGCCAGCGCTCGGTCCAGAACCAGGCCTGGTCGGCCGGCACCGTGACGACCGGGACCAGCTCGAGCCGCCCGTCGTCCTGCTCGACGAGCTTGAGCTGGGCGTCGGGCCGGTCCAGGTGCAGGCGACGGCGCAGCTCGGCCGGCAGCACGAACGTGCCCCGGGCCTGCACGGTGAGAAGATGCGTCTTCATGCAATGCAGTATAGCAGCATTGCTGCCACGCAGCGGCCCCGGCGCCGGCACGCCCAGGTTCCGCGCCTGCAACGGCACGTCCGCAAGCTCGACGCCACGGGCGCTTGGTACGGTCGTGTTACTTGACGGCTGACGTACCACATCCCATGATCATGGTACGGTCCATTTATCCTGGTGAGGACGTACCACCGTGGTCATCACGAAGGTCGGGCGCGGGCGACCCAGCCGGGCATCGATCTACACGGCCGTCGAGCAGTCGACAGCCGACCTCAACAGGATCGGCGGGCTGCCGGGACCGGATGTTGCGTCCGACATCTGGGCCGACATCTGGTACGAGGAGACGCACAACTCGACCGCGATCGAGGGCAACACGTTGATCCTCAAGCAGGTCCAGACGCTGCTCGACACCGGCCAGGCCGTAGGCGATAAGCAGCTCGCCGAATACCTCGAGGTCCGCGGCTACGCGGACGCTGCACAGTGGGTCTACGCGCAGGCATCCGACCGGGAGACCGAGCGGAGCCACGACATGCCATACATCACCCTGACTGAGCTCCGCGAGATACACCGCCTCGTCGTCGAACCGGCGTGGAGGGTCAAGCCACCTGACGACCTGCTCCCCGGCGAGACGCCCGGCGGTTTCCGGCAGCACAACATCAGGGCGTTCAGCGGCGGCATGGCGCCGCCCGACTTCACGGAGATCCCCGCCCTTGTGTCGGACTGGCTCCGCCAGGCGAACGGCGGCCCGGCCGCAGCCGGACTGCTCATGGAGCACCTCGCGGGAGTGCACGCCGAGTTCGAGCGGATCCACCCCTTCCGAGACGGGAACGGGCGAACTGGGCGTCTGGCGCTGGACCTCCTCCTGGTCCGCCACGGGCTCGCCCCGGCCATCATCTACAAGAAGGACCGCCCGAAGTACCTGCGGGCCCTGGACCGAGCGGACCACGGCGACAATGGTCCCCTCGGGGAGCTGCTTGCCCGGGCGGTGAAGGATTGCCTCGACCGCTTCCTCCTTCCAGCGCTCGGGGGGCCGCACCAGCTGCTGCCTCTCTCGGCGCTCGCGACGAGATCCGTCTCGGCGCTGGCATTGCGTCGCGCAGCCGAGCGAAACGCGCTCCGGGCGGTGCGGAAGCCCAACGGCTGGTACAGCACGAAGTCCTGGGTGGCCGCCTACGTGAAGACGCGACGGCGTCGAGCGATCAGCGGGAACGCCTCGAGCCGCCGGTCGCTCAACCGCCCCGCGGTTGTGGCGCTCGACGCCATCCCCGGCGCATGGGAGCGGACGGTTGAGGGGGCCGCGGACGCCGAGGCCGGCCGTGTCGTCCCACTGTCCGAGCTGTGACTCGGGATGATGGCGGTCGTCGCGATCCACGACGCGCGTACCGCGTCCGCAGCTACCTCACGGCGCTGACGGCTGCAGCGGCGGCGTCGCCCGTGCGGCCCGCGATGACCACGGCCAAGAGCGTCACCCAGAACGCGGCCGGGTAGACGGCCGGCGGGATCGCCCCCACCAGCACCACCGAGGTGGCCAGCGGGACGAGCGCCGCCCACCACCACCCGCGCGAGAGCAGCCAGGCCACGGGCACCAGCAGCAGCAGCGCGTAGTGGTCCCACAGGATGGGCGAGAGCAGCTGGCTGGCGACCAGCGCCGCCAGGTACCCGGGCACCGGCGGCAGGCGCAGCGCCGCCAGCGCCGCGATCAGCGCCACCGCGGCCATCGACGCCCACTGCAGCAGCGAGGCGGCGTCCCGCGAGAGGCCCAGCTGGTACGCGACCGCGCCCAAGGTGAAGTTGTGGGGCGTCGTGATCGGGTCGCTGACCCGGCCCACCAGCAGCAGGAAGTCGGACCAGGCCGAGGGCCCGGCGGCCGCAGTGGCCACCGCCGCCAGCACCGCCAGCACAAAGACTCCAGTGGCCACGTCCGCCCAGCGCCGCCGGAGCAGCGCCCAGGCGAGCACGACGCCCGGCTGGAGCTTGACCGCGGCGCCCAGGCCGCCCGTGAGCCCCACCGCCCCGGGCCGCTCCAGCCACCGCCAGCCCGCGGCGAACAGGAACAGCAGCAGCGGGCCAACCTGGCCCAGCTTGACCGCGTACAGCACCGGCCACGAGAGCGCGGCCAGGAGCAGGGTCAGCCAGCGCAGCCGAGAGGGCACCGGCAGCAGTGCGATCCCGCCGAGCAGCGCGGCCACCAGCAGCGCGGTCCAGGCCCAGACCGCCGCCGCCTGCGGCAGGAGCGCGAGCGGCAGCACCAGCGGGACGAACGCGGGCGGGTAGTAGAACAGGCCGAAGCCGCCCGCGGCCTGGTAGGAGGTGTCGTACGCGGGCTGGCCCGCCAGCACGCGCACGCCCGCCTCCCAGTACGCGCGGAAGTCGTAGCCCAGGGTGTCGCCGGCGACCGCCAGGGTGGCGCCGAGGGTCAGGGCGAAGGCGGCGACCGCGAGCAGCGGGAGCAGGCGCGCCAGCGCCCCGCCGAGCCGGTCGGCCGGCCCGGCGCGGTCAGGCGGCGGGGCTGCCGGCCCGGGCGCGCCGGACATCGCGGTGGACGAGCGGGGTGCGGAACAGGTCCCAGGCCACCCGCAGCGCGAGCCGGAACCCAGGGTGCATCCGCGAGCCGCGGACGTCGGTCCAGCGGATGGGCACCACCCGGAAGGCGTAGCCGCGGCGGCGGACCAGGAAGATCACCTCCACGTCGAACACGATGCTGGTGATCTTCTGGCGCGCGAACACGTCCCGGGCCGCCTCGCGGCGGAAGCCCTTGAACCCGCACTGGGTGTCCTGGACCGGGCCCACCACCCAGACCGAGGCCAGCAGGTGGAACGTCCTGCCCAGCGCCCGGCGCCAGGCCGGCTGGCTGGCCCGCATGTCCGACCCGTCGGGCTGGATCCGCGAGCCGTACGCGGCGTCGGCCGTCTCCAGGGCGGCCACCAGCGGCACCAGCTGGTCGGGCGGGGTGGCCATGTCCGCGTCGGCGAACACGACCAGGTCGCCCGCGGCGTGGAGCATGCCCGCCCGCACCGCGGCGCCCTTCCCCCCGTGGGGCACCGGCAGCAGCTCGAGCTCGCCGGCCGCCGCCTCCGGCCGAGCGCGCACCAGGTCCGCGGTGCCGTCGGACGAGCCGTCGTCCACCACCACCACGTGGACCGGCAGCGGCAGCGCCTGGCGACCCGGCCCGTGGAGCCACGCGAACAGCTCGTCGAGGGCGGGGCCGAGGCGCGCCTCCTCGTTGTAGGCGGGCAGGACCAGGGTCAGCGACTCGTGGGGCATCAGCGCGCAGTCTACGGGGCGGCCGCGGGGCGCGTAACCGGGACCTGTGGGCCATGGCCGTCCCCCGCTTCCGGCGGCTGACCCGGGCCCGCGCGGTCGGCTAGGATCGCGGCGTGACGGGGAGTGGCGGCGGAGACGGCGAGGGCCAGGAGCGGGGCAGTGCCCTGCAGCGCGTGACCTGGCCGCTGCTCGCGGTCGTCACCGCGTACCTCTACTTCTTCGCAGGGTCGTACTTCGGCGTCTACGACCCCCGCGTCCGCGCCGGCACGGTCGTGATCGTGGCCGCGGTCCTGGCGGCCTGGGGCATCGCGGCCCTGCGCGACGCGCGCTGGCGCCCGGACGCGCGCCTGTGGCCGGCGTTCGCCGTGTCGCTGGCCGTGATGACCGTGGCCATGCTCGCCTCCCGGAACCCGCGGATCGGGCTCGACTACGTGGCCTACTCGGTCATCCTCACCGCCCTCTACCTGCTGCTCCGGCAGCTGCTCGCCCACCACTTCTTCCGGCCGAGGATCACCGCGCTGGCGATGCTCCTGGGCATGGTGATGCTGCTCGCCTACCTCCTCGCCATCACGGCCCGCTGGATCACCTGGTGGGGCTGGGTGGGCCGGCTGGCCGCCCCGCCGCTCCGGCCGTTCTCCGAGGGCCTCAGCTTCGGCAACCCCGGCCCGATCGCCGCGCTCGCCGTCCTGGGCCTGATCGTCACGGCCGCGCACCTCGGCTTCGGCAGCCGGGCGCGCGTCGCCGCAATCGCCGTCCAGAGCGTCGTCGCCGGATTCGTGGTGTTCACCACCGCGTCGCGCGCCTCGTGGGTGGCCATCGCGGGCACGGTTGGGGTCTTCGCGGTCGTCGGGCTGCTCCGGCCGGGCGTCCGGGCGTGGGTCCGGTCCCGGCTGCGCACGCGCCACGGACGAGCGGTCGCTGTCGCGCTGGTCGTCGCGGCCGCTGCGGCGGCGGTCCCGCTCGGCCCGCGCGTCGTGGACCGGTTCCTCACGGGCGGGGTGGAGGCCCGGACCGATTTCATCGCGGCGGCGCTGCGCATGTTCCAGCAGTCGCCGGTACTGGGCGTGGGGCCCGGAATGTGGGTGGCGGACCGGATCGCCTTCACCACGGCCACCGAGACCGACTACTACATCCCGTACGCCCACAACCTCCCCGCCCAGATCGCGGCCGAGTACGGCGTGGTCGGGATCGCCGCCAGCGTGTTCGTGCTGTGGGTGCTGTGGCGCCTGTTCTCGCGCGCCGTCCGCGGCGGGGACCCCGTGCGGCGCCGATGGGCGTGGGCCGCCGCGGTCGCCCTGGTCTACATCGCCATCCAGCAGGAGTTCGACCTGTTCGCGAACATGCCGACGATCCTGTTCGTGCTGGCGCTGCCGGTCGCCGTCGTGGACGCCATGGACCACGAGGGGCCCCTGCTCGGCCTCCGCCTCCCAGCCAGGCGTGCTCTGACGGCTGCCGGCACGGTGGCGCTGGTCGCCGCGGTCGCGTGGTCGGGATGGGCGGAGCAGTCCGCGCTCGCCCAGGACCGGGCCCTGAACATGATCTCGGACGGGAACTGGGCCGGCGCCCTGCCCGACCTCGAGCAGGCGCACGCACTGGACCGGGCGATGCCCGCGATCGAGCTGCCGCTGGGGCTGGCGCAGGCGCGCACGGACCCGGCGGCCGCGCTCAAGACCCTCCGGGGCCTGGCCCAGTCCGACGACCTGCCGACGGCCTGGCTGGACGTGGCCGCGCTCGAGCAGGCCGCCGGCGACGCGGCCGGCGCCCGGCAGGACCTGGGCCGGGCGCTCCGCCTGGGGCAGCAGCAGCCGCAGGTGGCGTTCGCGGCCGGCTGGCTGTACGAGCAGCTGGGCGACGCCGGGCAGGCGGACACCTGGTACTCGAACGCCCTGGTCCTCGAGACGCGCCTGGCGGGCGACCCCTTCTGGGCCGACCCCGCGCGCGCCGGCCGGTGGCCGCAGATCCGCGACGCCGCCCTGGCCCGGCTCGACCCCTTCGGGCGGGCCGACCTGTGGCTCTCGGCGGACGACGTAGTGCAGGCGAGGGCGGCGCTGGCGACCGTCCCGGCCGCCGACCAGGGCTCGCTGCCCGACGTGCTGGCCGCCTGGGACGGCGACGCCGCCGCGCGGAGCGCGCTGTACGCCTACACGAGCGCCCACCCCCTCGACATCACCGCCATCACGTACTCGGCCCGGGTCGCCGCCCGCGCCAAGGACTACCAGCGCTCGCAGATGTACCGGGACTGGGCCGACACCGTGGGGGGGAACACGGGGGCGCTGGGGGCCGAGGTCGCCGTCGGTGAGCCGCAGAGCCCGGGGCGTCCCGTCGCGGGCCTGAACTCCATCGCCTGGGGCATCTACACGTACCGGCGACCCACGCCGAGTGACCAGCTCGTGCCAAGCCTCCCCCACCTGGTCCTCACCGAGTAGCGAGATGACCATCCGGCACCTCGGTACCATTGCCGCCCTTGCGGGGGCGCCGTAGGCTGCGCGCCATGATCCGTCGGCACGCCATCGGCCTGCGCACCGCGCTCATGGTGTTCGACGCCGTGTTCGCGGCGGTCCTGCTCGTGGTGGTCTCGGTCGTCCGGTTCGGCCCCGAGTGGGACGTGCTGTGGCGCCAGGTCATCCCCCAGCCGCTGGCGTTCCTCGCCCTGTACTCGGTCGCCTGGGTGGCCGTCCTCGCGTACTTCGGCATGTACCGGCCGAGGGCGCGCTGGTCCATCCGTTCCGAGGCGGCGGACCTGGTCCGCGCGATCATCGCGATGGCGCTCATCTCGCTCAGCGTCCTGTTCTTCTTCAAGCTGCCGGACGTCAGCCGCCTGTTCCTGTTCATGCTGTTCCCGACGCAGTACCTGGTGGCCCTGGGGACCCGGGCGGCGCTCCGCCTCGGCTTCCGGTGGCTCCGGCGCCGCGGCTACAACACGCGCTTCGTGCTGGTCGTGGGGGCCGGCCCGCGCGGCCAGGCCTTCGCGCGCAGGCTGGGCGAGAACCCCGATCTCGGCCTCCACGTCATCGGCTACCTCGACGACGACGCGGCGCTCGCCGACGACCCCGCGCGGGTGCTGGGCACGCTGGCCGACCTGCAGGAGGTCCTCCACGGCCGCGTGGTGGACGAGGTGGCCGTCTGCCTGCCGTTCTCCCAGTGGAACCTCGTGGACGCCGTGGCGAAGCTGGCGGAGGAGGAGGGCAAGATCGTCCGCGTGCCCATCGACGTGCTCGAGCACGCCTTCGCGGCGGGCCGCGTCGAGGACCTCGACGGCATGCCGGTCTACAGCCTGGTCAGCGGGCCGGACCGCCTGGTGGCCCTCGCCGTGAAGCGCCTCGTGGACGTCGCGGTCGCCGCGCTGGCGCTGGTCGTCCTGTCTCCGGTGCTGCTGGTCGTCGCCGCGCTCGTCCGGCTCGACTCCGGGCGCCCGGTCCTCTACGCGCAGACGCGGGTGGGCCTGCACGGCCGGCCGTTCCGCCTGTACAAGTTCCGCTCGATGGTCGTGGGCGCCGAGGCCCGACAGCAGGAGGCCAACCCCGACGCCGACCCGCGCGCCTTCAAGGCCGACAACGACCCGCGGGTGACGCGCCTGGGCCGGCTCCTGCGCAAGAGCAGCCTCGACGAGCTGCCGCAGCTCTGGAACGTGCTGCTCGGCCACATGTCGCTCGTCGGGCCGCGGCCGGCGCCGGCCGTCGAGGTGGGGGCCTACGACATCTGGCACCGGCGGAGGCTGTCGATGAAGCCGGGCATCACCGGCCTGTGGCAGGTCACCGCCAGGGCGGACCCGGACTTCGACCGCCGCGCCTCGCTGGACCTCGACTACATCGACCGCTGGTCGCTCTGGCTGGACCTCAAGATCCTGGCCCGGACGATCCCAGCGGCGCTGGAGGGCCGGTGACGGCACAGCCAGAGCGGTCCGGACGCGCCGCCGGCGGAGCGCGCATCCTGCTGGACTGCCGCTGGCTCGGCTCCGGAGGCGCCGGGCGGGTGACCGAGCTCCTGCTGCGGGACCTGCAGCGCGAACCTCCCGCCGGGACCTGGCTCCTGTGGGGCGACCCGGACCGCATCCGGCCGATGCTCTTCCCGGGTGCGACGATCGTGGAGTGGCACGGCCGGCCGGACCGATGGTTCGGGCAGGCGGACCTATTGCGCGTGCCGCCCGCGGACGTGGCGATCTACCTCCACCAGATCCGGCCCCTGCGGCCCGGTCCCTCCATCACGTTCATCCACGACACGATCCCGGTGCGCCTCGAGCCGCGCCGGCTCGTCCGCGGGGCCAAGCGGGTCTACCTCCAGATCGCTGCCCGTCTCAGCAGCGAGATCATCACGGTGTCCGAATGGTCGAGGCAGTCGATCGTGCAGGATCTGAGGATCGCGCCTCGCCGCATTCACGTGGCGGCCCTTGGCCTTGATCCGGAGCGGGCGCGGCGCCTCGTCGGCCTGCGGGCTCGGGCACCACGGCGCCAGCAGATCATCTACGTCGGTCGGTTCGCCAGACACAAGAACCTCCGCAGACTCTCTCGGGCTTTCCAGCGGACCGAGTTCCGCGCTGCCGGCGGCACACTCCTTCTGGTCGGCGGATCGACGGAGGAGGTCGCGGAGATCTCGGCGTGGCTGACGAATGAGCGCCTCGCCGGCATTCAGATCCGGGGCCAGTGCCCAGACGAGGACCTGGACGATCTGCTCGCGACCGCCCGGGCCCTAGTGCTGCCGTCGATCGAGGAGGGCTACGGCCTGCCCGCGGTCGAGGCAGCGTCTGTGGGGCTTCCGGTCATCGCGACCCGCACCGGCTATGCGCCCACGATCCCGGCCGACCGCGTCGTGTTCGCCGATCCATTCGACGAGGAGGCGCTGGCCACAGCCATTGACGCAGCGCTGGCGCGGCCGGAGGTCTCGGGCGGGTGGACGCCGCCCTCCAATGTCGGAGGCAGCGTGCTCGAGGCGCTGGGTCAAGTGCTGCGCCGGTGACGGGGCGAGCCGCCCGAAGTCCGGGAGGTCCTCGGCACGCTGAGTGAACACTCAACGCCCTGACCGCGTCCGAACCGTGAGCAGAGCCCCTTTCCACGGAGGCCGATGGTCGGCGGCTCGACGGCTAAGGAGGTACTGAACCGCGAATGCAAGACGGCGCGGCGCGGAGGCTGGGGCGAGCTGATCCCGAAGCATCTCGCCCCAGACCTCCACGTTGCCGAACCCGACAACGCTTGCCCCGGGGAACAAGGCGACCATCTCCTCGACGACCGGTTCGGGCGAGGCCAAGTGTTCCGCGGTCCACCGCTCAGGCCGGCCGAACGTCTCGCGAAACCATGCGTCGAGGGCACGATCAGCCTCGGTCGATGCCCAGCGTCCGTCCCGGCTGTCAGCTGGGAACGTATGTGCCTGGCCGAGCCGTGTAACGCGGTGGAGCTCAGCCGCCCAATGCGCACGCCACCCTTGCGGAATGTGTTCGAACACATCCGAGGACACGACGACGTCGACGCTCGCGTCGCCCAAGGGAAGTGTCCCTTCGGGGTAGAGGCGTATCCGTTCGTCCTCCGGGACTGCCTCCAGCGCTTCGGTGTCCACATCCGCAACGAGGAACGAATAGTTGCTTTGACGCCGATACAGTCGCAGGGCGCTCCGTAGCGAACCACTCGCGCCCCCGAAATCGAGAACGACAAGGTGCGATGCACCGACCTCATTCCGAACCTGCTCGAGCCATCCGATGAGCAACGCGTGTCGACGCATCCACTCGAGCGTCCCAGTCTCGGGATAGCGAAGCGCCTCGTAGACGCCCAAGGCCCGCGGAAACGAGATGGGGACCCTGTCGGCGACGCGTCGCGTGACGGCAGTAAGCATTCGGACATGGTATGTGGCTGGGTTGGCCGTCCGTAAGTGCCCGGGCCGCTGGCGTGGACTGCGGAGCAACCCCAAATGCGAGCGATTGTCTCCGTCCCCTGCTCATCGCCGCAAGGCGAGAACGACGCAATTCGAGTCACGCCGGGAGACTTGCTCGGTCCTCGTCATCCTCCAGATCGAACGGCTCTGAGCCACTCGCACCCGACCTCGTCGCCGGAAGTCGGTCCACTGGGCGACGACTCAAGGGAACCCGGCACCTCCCGGCCGGCGTAGCGGATGAGCCCCCGACCGGCGATGGGCTGTGCCCGGCCATGCATCCCCTCGCTAGTCACGGACCGTCGGCTCGAACGCGATGTCCCACTCGAGCATCGGACGGACGACCCCTGGCCAGTCGGCGGCGTAGACACCGCGGACACCGTCGCCTTCCGATCGGTCGACCACCTGGAATGCGATCGCATCCCATTCCACCGCGTGGACAACTGTCGGATCGTAGGTCGAAACCGCGGCGGTAACGGTCACGCGGCCCTCGGCCAGGAAGTTACCCGGGACCCGGCAGGTGGCGTGGACCAGTCCGGGCCGGCGCGGTTGCGTCCACCAGTCGCGGTTGCTCCAGTCGTTCGTGACGAAGAGGCACACGCCCTCATCGTTGTAGAAGTGGAGGTTGACCGATGGACGCAGCCCTGAAGGGTCCGAACTCCAGTACGTGACCTCCACGTCCAGCGGCTGTCGAATGTCGATCTCGTCCGGTGAGCCGTCGCGCGCAACGACACGCACAGATCGGAGGCGTGCGACCACGTCACCGGGTGCATCATCAACGGTCCATACGCGCTGGCTGGTCCGACCGACATCACTCTCGAGATACCGGCGCACGACTTCGCCACTCGCGCCAGTCGCTAGGACGCGTCCCTTGTCGAGGAGGATCGCCTGGGGACAGAGCCGCAGGATCGACGGCATGCTGTGGGAGACGAAGAGCACCGTCCTGCCGCCGCCCCCGAGCTCGGACATCTTGCCAAGGCTCTTCTTCTGGAACTCGGCGTCACCAACGGCGAGCACCTCGTCCACGAGCAGGATCTCCGGCTCGAGGAAAGCTGCCACCGCGAACCCCAGACGGACCTTCATCCCGCTCGAGTAGCGCTTCACCGGCGTGTCGAGGAACTGCGAGGCGCCGGCGAAATCGACGATCTCATCGAACCTACGGGCGATCTCGGCCCGCCGCATGCCGAGGATCGCGCCACTCAGGAACACGTTCTCGCGACCAGTAAGTTCCGGGTGGAACCCGGTCCCGACCTCGAGGAGCGAACCCACCCGGCCGCGAAGTTCGGCTCGGCCCGTGGTTGGTTCCGTGATCCGGGAGAGGATCTTGAGCAGAGTGGACTTGCCGGCGCCGTTCCGGCCGATGACGCCGACGGCAGCCCCTTCGGGGATCGAGAAGCTGACATCGCGGAGCGCCCAGAACTCTCGGTCGGCCTCTCGCTTCTCGCGCCCCCCCAATAGGCCGCGAGCCGCGTTCCACAGAGACTCAGTCAACCGGCCGTAGGGTGCCTGGGTGGCACCGACCCGGTAGCGCTTTCCGAGCCCCTCGACGACGATCCTGCTCACTAGATGACGTCCGCCAGTGTGCGTTCGACGCGCCGGAAGTAGGAGAGTGCGACAACCAGAACCGCAAGGGACACCGCGGTCGAAACCGCAATCGACGGACTGGGCGGGGTGCCGCCAAGTAGTGACCAGCGAAACAGCTCGATGGGTCCGGCGAGGGGATTGATCGCGTAGACGACGCGAAATGAAGGCCCGATCACTGAGCTCGCGTAAACGATGGGCGAACCAAACAGCCAGAGTTGCAGCAAGAACGGGACGGCATAGCGGACGTCGCGGTACCGCACGTTGAGCGCTGCGAGGAATGAACCCACACCCACGGTGGTGACGATCAGCGCGAGCGCGGCGAGCGGCAGCGCAAGAAGCGTCACGGACGGGGTGACGCCGCCAACGCCGAGAACAATGAGCAGGAGGAGAAGACCGACGACGAAATCCGGCAGGAAGGAGCCGACAACCGCAAGCGGCACGATCAACCGCGGGAAGTAGACCTTCGTGATGATTGACTCGCCGCCGACGAGGCTGTCCGACGCGCCGCTGACTCCCTGAGAGAACAGGGTCCATGGCACCAACCCGCTGAGCGCGAACAGTGGATAGGCCATCCCATCCGGGGCAAGTCCTGCAATCCGACCAATGGAGACTGAGAACACAAGCATCAGCAGTAGCGGCTGCAGAATGGCCCACGCGAGACCAAAGGCGGTCTGCTTATAGCGGACCTTGAGGTCACGCCACGTGAGGAAGTAGAGGAGCTCACGGTACTCCCAGAGATCCTCGAGCCCGAGGAGCCGCCGACCCTGGCCCACTTCTACGACCGTTACGGCGCTCAAGCTTCCAGACTGAGTCTCACGGGATCTCGTTCTCATCAGGGCTGGATTCTGTCACGATCGCGCCATCGGACACCCAGCGACTCGTCCGCACAGTCGAGCCGTCGCCGGAAGAACTGGACCGTGCCCGGCGGCGAGCACCGCGTCTGCGGCATTCTGCCTGTAGGCGTGCGAGGCAGTTGTGACGGTCCGGCCTGGGCGCAGACCCGTCGTGCTTTCAGAGTCCCACCAACCGGCGAACACGTGAACCACCGCGGACCCAACCCAGCTCTGCTGCCAGGGTGTCGCCGTCAAATCCGTAGCCGGTCGCCGTGGCCGGGATGTCCGCTTGGTCTTCGATCTCCAACGGGTTCATCGTCAGGAGGTCTCGCTTGATGCCAGGGAAGCCCAAGCCCAACAGCTCGGACCACATGAACTGGGTCGGATTCAATGGTCGTCCGCGGTCGATGAGTCTGATGGCACGCCGCCGTCGCGCCTTGGCGGCCGTCGAGCCATCTGCTGCCCTCCCTCGCAGAGCGGCAACCGCCGAGTCGTACGGAAAGACGGCCGCAGTCGAATAGCCCAGCAGCTCGGCGCGACGTGTGGAGGGTAGCTCTCCATAGCGGATCGCGGCTCCGCGGGTCCGGTAGTCGCGCCAGCCGTCAATCAGGAGCTGCAGGCGTTCCTCGGAGACCGCTGGACTGAGGCGAAGCCAGAAGGTCTGCAGATGTGGCTCACCCTCTGCGCTCGAGGTCGCGCCGACGACATCTGCACCGAGTGCCTCCGCGGCGTCGAATAACTCGGAGAACGCTCCGGGACGCCAGAACACCGTCCCGTTGGCCAGGGCGAGAGGCCCACCGTAGCCGCTCCCTCGAAGAAGCCTGATCCCATCGCGATAGGCAGCGAGATCTCGACCCCGATTCGCTCGGACGATAACGAGGTCGGCGAGGGTAGCCCACCTACGCACTATGACTGCGCCTCGGCGGGAGTTGACGACAACACATACCCCGATGCCGGATGCTCGTGCATCTGTGAGGCACGCGGCCTCCCACGCTGTCGGACTCCCATCGCGTGAGAAGTGGACATACAAGAGAGCTCGCGGCGATCGCGGATCGATGGCCCCAGTCGCGCTGAGGATCGCGGATCGGACGCCCGCCGTCCGGGCGTCGACCTTCCAGGCGAAGGAGGCGATCAGACCGGAGACGATGTAGATCGGTCGGCGCAGGACACGAACGAACCAGCCGGGCCGCCGGCCTTGGGAAGTTGCCGACCATCTCTCGCTGGAAACAGCGACCTCATGGAGGATCCGACGCGTCCTAGCTCCCAACATGGGCTTCAGCGTCCACCTGTAGAAGCGCCGACCGATACCCGTGATGATGCGCTGGACGGCGACCAGCGGTGGAAGCACGACAGGCGGTAGCGTCGGGTCTGTCCCCAGCAGCACGGGATGCTTCCCGATCAGTAGCCTGGCCTCAACGTCGCCAACGACGGGGTTCCGCGTCGAGGACTCTTCATGGACAACCGTGAAACGTGGCGTGCAGACCAGCCGCCTCCCGTTCTGAGTTAGCCGCACGCATAGATCGCAGTCCCCGTACGAGGCGGGGAATGCCTCGTCCATGCCCCCAATCTCGGCGAGGTCCGATCGGCGAACCAGGAGGGCCGCGGCTGTAAGCAAGCGTACCTCTCGGTCATGGACATCGACGTCGGCGAGGCCGGGCCGATAGCGGAGGTCAAACTCACCGACATGCCAGACAGCACCCTTCCGATAGGTGTCGCCCGCCGAGTTAATGGTTCGATCAGGGTTGAGAATGAGTGGACCAACACCGACGGTCTTGGGGTCCGCAAGTAGTTCAGCGACGAGATCGGGCCACTCCCACCCTTCGACGACCGCGTCGTCATTCAGGAGGAAGAGGATGTCGGCACTCGCCGCTCGCGCGCCCGCGTTGACCTTCCGTGAGAAGTTGAACGGCCCTGGAACGTCCACTTGACGAACCTTGACTCCCGCCGCCTCCAGCCAAGTGGCGGCCTGACCCACATACGGCGCCCCCTGCGTGACCAGAATCACCTCGGAGAAGCTGCTAGGCCCGGAAGCGCCGCCTCCCGCATGGAGCGCTGCCGGAAGGAGCGACTCGAGACACCGGTCCACGAGTGGACGCCCATCCCTGTCGGCCTTCAGAGCGGACGGAATGATTACGGCTATCGTCCGCGGCGCGAGGGGCGGCGTTGTGTTCACTAATTCAGTCTTGCCCCCACTCGCTCCCGCCGCAACACGATAGTCAGACGCAATACTAACCAGCGAGCCGCAGACAATCGGATAGACGAACGTAGGGCACTTGTCCGTCGACCGCGCCGACAAGGCGAGCCCGGAGGTCGCTACTCTCCGCCATGACCAGATCCGGTAGCACCGATCCCGTCGGTGATCGCCACGGCCTGACCGTGTCCGTCCTCATTGTCAGTTACGACACCTCCGACCTTCTCCGTCGCTGCCTAGCAAGCCTCGCGGATGCCGATGAAATCGTCGTCGTAGACAACGGGTCCTCCGATGGCAGCGTGGAGATGGCTCGGCACGAGTTCCCCGATGTCGTCCTCGTCGCATCGGGCGTCAACCGCGGCTTCGGGGCCGGCGTGAACGAGGCTGCACGCCATGCGACCAGCGACTGCTTCCTCCTACTCAACCCGGACGCCCAGATCGGGCCTGGGAGCCTGCCCCAGATGGTCGAGTTGTTGGCGCAGCGCCCCGGAGCGGGAGCGATAGGCTTCCGCCAGGTTGACGCGGCTGGCGTATTCCAGCTCTCGTTTGGCCCGGCACCCTCGCTCCTGCTCGAGTTCGTCCGGATGGTGGTCCAGCGTCGGCTCGATCGCGGCGACGTCCGTCTGGCGCGCTTCATCGACCACTGCTTCTCTAGGCCATGCCGGGTCCCGTGGGTGACGGGTTCATCCCTCCTTCTCCGACGCGAGGCGTTCGAGGCCGTCGGCGGGTTCGATGAAGGCTACTTCCTGTACTTTGAGGACGCCGACGTGTGCCAGCGGCTCTCCAGTCGTGTGGGCCCCATCTGGTATGACCCAACAGTAACTGTGGTCCATCACCGTGGAGCGAGCGCCGTCGGTCGTCGCCGAGAAGTGATGCGCCACTACCGCGCGAGCCAGCGTCGGTACTGGCAACAGCACGGAGGACGAATCAGCGCCTGGCTCGTCGATCGCTACCTAGGCCGTCGGCGCTGTCGTCGCTGACGCGCGCTGGCTCCTGCTCGGCCCACTTGCGTCGATCGCGCCAGGCGTCAGCCACTCAGTTTCGCGCTACCGACCGCGGCCGGTCGGCCCGTTTCTCCTCGCCTGCGTCCTCGACGTCCCGTTCCTGTTCGCCTACCTGGTCGGCCGGACGGTCGGGGCGCCGCGCCTCATCCGGGGGCGCCGGTAGCCCGAGTCAGGTCCGACGCTCGGGCCCGAGGTAGAAGTTCGTCTCAAGCTGCTGAGTCAGCGGCCAGCGGAGGTACGAACCGTCGTAGTCACGCGCCTTCTCGAAGCGGCCGAAGAATGCCCACGCCCCGTTCGGCCAGAGCCGCGCCGCTCGCCGAGCGATGGGCCCCGGCAGCGGGTAGAAGTTCGCACCGGCTGTGTCACTCAGATGGAACCCGCCGGGAAACGGCTTGTCGATCGTGGCGACCAGATCCCGCTTGGTGTACCCGCGGACGTGCGCAGACCAGTTCGTGAGGGACGTCGGCTGCCGGCCCGACGCGAGCAGCAGCCGATTGTGCAGTGAGGCGAGATTGGGGACACCGACCACGAGGGCGCCGCCGACTCGGAGGACGCGCGCGCACTCGTGCAGGACCCAGAAGACGTCCTTGATGTGCTCGAACACCTGATTGGCCACGATCAGGTCCACTGATCCCGCGTCGAAGCTGAACGGGTCGCGCTCGATATCGCACGCGGCCGTCTCGAGCCCCATTGCGTGCAGCCGATCCCGATAGGGGCCGTGCGACTCCAGGCCGACGACCCGGGCCTCCGGATGCGCCGCGCGCACCGCCAGCATGTCCTCACCGAGCCCCGGGCCGAGATCCAGCGCGAGCCTCACGTCCAGGTCGGCGATCATGCGGGCCACGATCTCGCGCCCGTAGTTCAGCCGCCGGTCGACCATCGTTCGCTCCCAACCTCGGACTCGTATCGTAGGGGCATCATGCACCGCGCTCCCTTCCCCTCGCGCACCGCGATCGTCCACGACTTCTTCGTCACCGAGGGCGGCGCCGAGCGGGTCGCGATCGAGCTCGCGTCGATGTTCCCGGACGCGGACGTCTACACCTCGTTCTTCGACGCCCGGCGCTTCGGCGGCCGGCTGGACCCGGCCCGCGTCCACCCGTGGCCGGCGCAGCGGCTGGTGGGGCCGACGCGCCGCTTCCGCAGCCTCCTGCCGCTCTACCCCGCCTGGTTCAGCCTGCTGGACCTGCGCCGGTACGACCTGGTCATCTCCAGCAGCGTCGCCTTCACCCACGCCGTGCGCACGTCCGCGGGGGCGCGCCACCTCGCCTATGTGCACACGCCCATGCGCTACGCGTGGGACCTCGACCGGTACCTCGCGGGGTCGAGCGCGGGGCTCGCCAGCCGGGTCGGCGGGCGGCTCGCCCGCGCCCCGCTCCAGCGCTGGGACCGGTGGGCGGCCGGTCGGCCGGACGTCCTGGTCGCGAACTCGCGCACGGTCCAGGAGCGCATCCGTCGGCGCTGGGGCCGCGAGTCCGCGGTCGTCTACCCGCCCGTGGACGTGGACGAGATCCAGCCCGGCGACCGCGACGACGGCTTCCTGCTGGTCGCCGCGCGCCTCCTCCGCTACCGCCGCGTGGACCTGGTGGTGGCGGCGGCGACCCGGCTTGGCCGCGACCTCGTGGTGGTGGGCGACGGCCCGGAGCTCGCCAGCCTGCGGGCGGCGGCCGGCCCCACAGTCCGCTTCGAGGGCTTCGTCCCCCGGGCCCGGCTGGTCGAGCTGATGCGGACGTGCAGCGCGTACCTGGTGCCCGGCGTGGAGGACTTCGGCATCGCCCCGGTGGAGGCGATGGCGGCGGGCAAGCCGGTCGTCGCGTACGGGCGGGGTGGGGCCGCCGAGACCGTGGTCGACGGCGAGACCGGGATCCTGGTCCCCGAGCAGTCGGTGGACGCGGTCTGCGCGGCGCTCGAGCGGCTGGGCAGCGCCCGCCTCGACCCCGCCGCCGCCCGGGCCCGCGCGGCGCAGTTCGACGCGTCCGTGTTCAGGAGCGCGATCCGGCAGCTGGTCGAGCGGTAGCGGGGTCAGGGCCCTCGTCGCCGGCGGCTGATCGCGCCGGCGTCCGCCGCCAGGCCCACGGCGAGCCAGGCGGGGGCCGCCGCCAGCAACGCCGGGTTGGCCGCCAGGGCCAGCAGGCGCGTGGACCACGGCGCGAGCCGGGCGGCGGCTCGGACCACCAGCAGCAGGATGGTCGCGGAGTAGATCAGCGTGTACGGCGCCAACAGCAGGCCCGCCAGGAGCGCTGCCACCAGGCCGGCGTCCTCCGACCGCCAGAGGCAGAGGGCGGTCGCCGCGGTGACGAGCACGGCCGCGGCCACGTTCCAGGCCGCCACGCCGTCGGTCCACAGGGACACGTTGCCCCGCCGGTCCACGCTCCCCGCCCGGGTCAGCACCTGGAGCCAGTGGAGGTGCGCGTCCAGCCCGCACGCCAGCAGGCCGACGAGGGCGGTCGCCAGGCCGGCGAGGACCGCCCCCAGCAACGCCTGCCGACGCCGGAGCAGCATCCAGGCCAGCACCGGGAGCAGCGCCGGCTTGGGCGCGAGGGCCATCAGGATGCCGAAGGCGACGCCGTTCCGCCGCCGGTCCGGCCAGCGGGCGACGGGCCACAGGGCGGCCGCGAAGAGCAGCGTGATCTGGCCCAGCAGCAGCTCGTTGACCACCGGCAGGAAGCCGAACGCCGCGACGGCCACGAGCGCGCGGTCCAGGCGCGCCATGCCCCGGGTCTCCACGGCGACGCCGACGGCGAGGATCGCGGCGCCGATGGCCGTCATCAGGACGGCCGCGGCGGCGGCGGGGATCCACGTGAGCGGGGTGGCCAGCAGCGCGGCCAGCGGCGAGTAGAGGAAGTCCTTGTCGTACGTGCCGGCCGCCAGCGCCTCGGCGCCCCGCCGGTAGGTGTCCGCGTCGGCCCCGAACGACAGCGGGGCGAGGACGCACGCCGCCACCAGCCCGGTGATGGCGTTCATCGTCGCGATGGCCAGCAAGGCGGGCCGGCCCTCGAGCCGGCGCAGGCGATCGGAGAGCGTCATCGGGCCCGGGCGGCAGGGTTCGCGGCTGCGTCATCGGCGCGCGACCGCGTCGCCGCCAGCAGCACGCCCACCGCCACCCACAGCAGCGGGATGAACCCGATCGCGACGTCCGCCACCACCGCGGCGACGGCCACCCGCGCCCGCGACGCCGGCCGCAGCACCGCCAGCGCGATGCCCACCGGGATCAGCGCCACCGGGTAGTGGTACCAGGTCACCGGCAGCACCACGAGCGACGCGGCGATGGCCACGGCCACGCTCGCCAGCGGGTCTCGGACGCGCAGCGCCGCGACCGCGGTGACCGCCAGCGCGGCCAGGGACACCACGGCCTGGGCGAGCTTCACCCCGGCGCCGTCGAGCGGGTCCAGCTGCCCCAGCAGCGACACGGGGCCGGCGTTCCGCGGGTCCACCACGGCCGCGCCGGTTCCCGCCCTGATCACATTGACATAGTCCTGCCACGGCCCCGCCCCGCCCACGAGCAGGCTGGCCGCCACGATGACGAGCCCGGTGGCGACCGCGGCGACGAGCACCCGGCCCGCCGGGCCCCGCCGGTCCACGAGGGCGCGCACGGCCAGCCACACCAGCAGCGACGCCGGGTGCAGCTTGGCCACCGACACGACGCCCAGCGCGACCCCGCCCGCGACCGCCCGCCCCCGGCTCGGCGGCTCCGCGGCCACGGCGAGCACGAGGGCCCCGAACGCCAGGCCGTACCACGCGTCGAGGTTGCCGAACAGCACGGCCACCGCGAACGGCAGCACCAGCGGCAGCACGGCCGCCGCCCTGATCGCGTCGGCCCGGGGGTCCCGCCGCCCGGCGGCGGCGGCCAGCCGCCAGGCCACCAGGCGCAGGCCCAGCGCGGCCCCGATCCCCCACAGCACCAGGACCACGCCGTCGGGGAGCCAGGCCAGCAGCGTCATCGCCTGGGCCACCGGCGGCGGGTAGGAGTAGAACAGCGCCGTGGCGTCGGGTGATGCCCCGGCCAGCATCGCCGGGTCGTACGGCCCCCGGCCCGCGGTCACCCGCCGGGCCGCCTCCAGCAGCAGCGACAGGTCGAACCCCGCCTTGGGCGGCGTGGACTGCCACAGCATCCAGCCGATGTAGGCGACACCCGCCCACCCGATGACCCCGACCAGCAGCCAGGCCGCGAGCCCGTCGGCGGCGCGCCTCATCCCGCCCCCTCCCGCCGCGCGGCGTCTTGGGGGCCGCCGAGCGCCGCGAGCAGCGACATCAGCTGGTACACGAGCAGGCGCGGGTTGGCCAGCACGGCCAGGGCGACAGCGGCCCACCAAGCGCGCCGGACGTGCACCAGCCACAGCGGGCGACCGCCCCGGCGGCTGCGAGCACGGCCCAGAGCGCCGGGCTCAGGGCGAACGGGGAGATGTTCCGGGTGTTGAAGGCGGGCGCGAGCCACTGGCCGCGGAGCATCGCCAGGGTGGCGTCGGGCGCGAGCAGCAGTTGCAGCAGGCCGAGGGTCAGCACCCAGGCGGCGAAGCGGGCCAGGGCGCGGACGTCGCCCCGTCCCAGCCAGTAGACGGCCACCAGCCACGGCACGAGCTTGATGTGCCCCGCCAGCGCCACGGACGCCGGCGTCCCGATCGCCAGCAGCGCCGTGACCAGCGGCTCCGCCTGCCCGACCGCCAGCGTCCAGCCGATGGGCAGCGCCAGCCACGCCGCGACCAGTGCCGTGCGCCGCGTGAACCCCACCCGCCACAGCGCCAGCGCGGTCGCGAGCAGGATGACCGCCTCCCAGACGGCCGCCGCCACGGGGAACGGCAGCAGCGCCAGCGGCCGGAAGAGGATCGCGAGGAGCGGCGGGTAGACGTACCACCCGACGCCGGTCTCCGACCCCACGCCGTACAGCGGCTGCCCGGCGTTGAGGCGCGCCCCGGCGTCGTAGTAGATGCGCGCGTCGGCGAGCGGGTCGAGCCGCAGGTGGAGCACCACCGTCTCGAGCCCCAGCAGCAGCCCCACCGCCGCGCTGATCCACAGCACCGCCGTCACGGCGCGCCGCCCCTGCGGCGACAGGCTGAACGTGGCCCCCAGCGACGGCATGGGTTGCACTCTACGCTGCGGGATGGCGCACCGAGGTGGGCGATTCGTACCCCTTCGGGCCGCCTGCCCCCGGTGCTAGGCTGCACCGGCCGTGGGGATCCCGATCGCCCTCTACCTGCTCGCGCTCGTCGGCCGCCTGGTGCTGGTGGGCGGCTTCCCCGACCCCGCCTACCCCGACTCCTTCTACTACGTGGACGTCGCGCGCCAGCTGGCGGCGGGGCACGGGTTCAGCGTGGACTTCGTGTGGATCTTCCCCGAGGTGGGCGGCCGGATCCCCGCCAACCCGGTGCTGCCCATCCCGTCCAACGCGCACTGGATGCCGCTGGCGTCGATCGTCCAGGTGCCGTTCATCTGGCTGCTGGGGCCCACGGCGCTCGCGTCCGCGCTGCCGTTCGCGCTGATCGGGGCCACGGCCGCGCCGCTGGCCTGGGTCATCGGGCGCGACGCCGGGGTGCCGCGCTACGTGGCGCTGGGCGCGGGGCTGCTGACCGCGTTCCCCGCGCTGTCGTGGGTGTACATGGGCCAGCCCGACAACTTCTCCCTGTACCAGCCGATGGTGGCGGGCGCCCTGTGGCTCACCGCCCGAGGCCTCCGCGGCAGCCGCCGGTCGTTCCTGCTGGCGGGGGTGCTGGCCGGCCTGGCGACCCTGGCCCGCAACGACGGCGTGCTGGTCCTGGGCGTGATGGGCCTGGCGTTCCTGTGGGACCGCTGGCGGGCCTGGCGCCCGTTCGGCGCCGAGCCGCCCCGGCCGCCGCGGGTCCCGTTCTGGACGGCCGTCGGCGGGGCGGCGCTGTTCCTGCTCTGCGTGGCGCCCTGGTTCGCGCGGCAGCTGGCCGTGTTCGGCTCCCTGTCGCCGTCCACGGCCACCGGCAGGGTGCTGTTCATCCGCAACATCGGCGAGTGGAACAGCATCACCACGCCGGCCACGCTCGACCACCTCCTCGGGATGGGGATCGGCCCGCTGCTGCTGACCCGGGTCGGCGGCCTGGTGGCGGCCGCGTTCATCTTCAGCGTGCTGGTGGGGGCGGTGGTCCTGGTGCCGCCGATGCTGGTCGGCGCCTGGCACCGCCGCCGCGACGTCTGGTTCGGGCCGTACCTGGGCTACGCGGCGGCCCTGTTCCTGTTCTCGGGGATCGTGTCCGCGGTCCACGTGCCGGGCGGCACGTTCATCCACTCGGCGGTCGCCCTCGCGCCCCACGGGTACGTGCTCGCGCTCGAGGGCATCGTCGTGGCGGTGGGCTGGATCGCCCGGCGGCGGCCGTCGTGGAACGCCGGGCAGGCGGGCCGGGTGTTCACCAGCGCGGCGGTCGCGTTCGGCGTGCTGGCGGCGGCGGCCGGCGCGGTCACGGTCCACGCCACCTGGGCGGCCAGCGCGGGGCGGTTCCAGGCGGTGGGCGCGGCGCTCGACGCGGCCGGCGCGCCCGCGGACGACCGGGTGATGTCGATCGACGCCTCGGGGACCAGGTACTGGACGGGGCACCCGGGCGTGGTCCTGGTCAACGACCCGCTCCCCACCGTGCTCCAGGTGGCCCGCGCGTACGACACCCGGTGGCTGGTCCTGGAGCGGGACGACTCGGTCCCGGCCGCGGCCCAGATCCTGGTGGACGGCATCCGGCCGCCCTGGGTGGGCCCGCCGATCCTGGCCCGCCCGGACGTCTCGGTCTACCCGCTGTGCACGGCCCCGTCGGACACGCGGTGCGGCGGCGCCGGCTCGTGAGATCCGCTCGATGAGCCGCCGCGAGGCCTGGCTGACCGCGCTCGGCATCTTCGCCGCGGCGCTGGCCGTCCGCGCCTGGGCGGCCGTCGGCACAGTGTTCCCGCGCCCCGAGGACTCCGCCTACTACGTGGGCGTGGCCCGCAACCTCGCCGAGGGCCGGGGGATGGTCAGCGACGCGCTGTGGAGCTACGGCACGCCGCCGCTGGTGTTCCCGCGGCCCGCCTTCGAGGTCTGGCTGCCGCTGCCCTCGGTCCTGGCCGCCGTGCCCCTGGCGCTGTTCGGCGGGCCGGCGCCGATCCCGCTGCTCGACGCCCTCCGGTCGGCCCAGCTGGTGACCGGGATCCTGGGCGCGCTGCTGGCGGTCCTGGCGTGGAGGCTGGCGGCCGACGTGGCGCAGGAGCGGCGCCTGCCCGCCGGACGGGCCCGGGTGCTCGCGATCGGCGCCGGGCTCACCACCGCCGCCTACCTGCCGCTGGTCCTGCCCTCGGTCCAGCCCGACTCCACGATCCCGTTCGGCGTGCTGGTCCTGGGCGCCTGCCTGCTCGCGTCGCGCGTCCTGCGCGACCCGCGGGACGCGCGCCTGCGCGACCCGCGCCTGCTCGGGATCGGGCTGCTGCTGGGCCTGGCGGCCCTCACCCGCAACGACGCGATCTGGCTGGCGCTGGCCTGGGCGTGGCTCGCCTGGCGGGCGCCGGGCCTCGGGCGCGCGGCTCGGCTCCGGCTCATCGGCGTCGTGGCCGTCGTGTCGATCGCGGTGTTCGCCCCCTGGGCGGCCCGCGACTGGGCGGTGTTCGGCAGCCCGCTGCCGGGCCAGGCGGCGTCCAACGCGCTCTCGGTCACCGGCTTCGACATCTTCGCCTGGCAGGACCCGCCCACGCTCGCCCGCTACCTGGCCGAGGGGCCCGCGGCCCTGATCGGGATGCGGGTGGACGGGATCGGCCACAACCTGGTCTCGGTGCTGCTGCTGCTGGGGGTGCCGGTCTCGGTCATCGGCCTGCTGGCCCTGCCGTGGCAGGCCCGCGACCGGGCGCTGCGGCCCGTGGTGCTGGTGTCCGCGCTGACCTTCCTGTTCACCAGCCTGGTGTTCCCGGTGGCCACCACGTGGGGCACCTACCTCCACGCGGCGGTGCCGGCCCACGTGCTGCTGATCGTGTCCGCGCTGGGCGCGCTCGACGCGGGCCTCGCCCGGCTGGCCTCGCGGATGGGCTGGGCGCGGCCGGTGGCCTGGCTGGGGGCGCTGCTCACCGTGGGCTGGTCGCTCATGTTCACCGCCGCCCTGCTGCCGTCGAACGCCACGTCCTCGGCCGAGACGGCGCGCACCTACGCGGTCCTGGCGCGCGAGCTGGCCGCCGTCGGCGAGCCGCTCTCCAAGTCGAGCCCGGTGATCACGGACTTCCCGATCTGGACCGCCGAGTCCGAGCGCGTGCCGGCGCTCGCGCTGCCCAACGAGCCGCCGTCGTCGGTCGTGAACCTGGCGCAGCACTTCGGCGTCCGCCTGCTCATCCTCGCCAGCGACACGCGGGGCGTCTGGCCCGGCGTCCTGGCCGGCGGCGACCCGGCCTCGGCCTGCTTCCGGGAGCTGGCGCTGCCGACGCCGGCCGACCCGGCCGACGCCGCCGCGCTCCAGGGCGTGCGCGCCTGGCGGATCGCCTGCCCCTGAGGGCCCAGAGGGCGAGCTGCCCGGCGCCGGGCCTCCGCCGGCCGGCGCGGCCCGTGCCCGCCGTCAGCCGTGCGCCCGCACGATCCGCCAGACCGCCCGCCATCCCGGCCGCTGCCCGTAGAGCAGCACGCCCGCGGCGTACACCCGGGCGGCGAGCCACAGGGCCGCGCCGATCGAGAGGACCAGGATCGCGATCGAGGCGAGGACCTCCCAGACGGCGGCCCCGCCCGCCATCACCCGGCCGAGCATGATGAACGGGCTGAAGAACGGGATGAGCGAGAGCACCTCGATCCAGCCGGAGCGGATGTCGAGCAGGCCCGTGGACGAGTAGACGGCCACGAAGTAGCCGGCCATGGTGACCAGCGTCATCGGCATGACCGCCGAGCTGATGTCCTCCTGGCGGCTGACCAGCGAGCCGGCCGCGGCGTACAGGACCGCGTAGAGCAGGAAGCCCAGCACGCCGTAGACGCAGAACAGGATCAGCAGCGGGACCGTCAGCCCCTCGGGCAGGGCCACCCCGCCGTCCTGGCCCAGGACCAGGTCCGCGACGCGCCCCTGGAGCAGGAGCGCCACCGCCCCGGCCGCGAGGATGAACAGGTACTGCACGAGCGCCGCGGTCCCGACGCCCAGGACCTTGCCGGCCAGCAGCTGGAACGGGGTGGCGGCGTTGAGGATGACCTCCATGACCCGCGATGACTTCTCCTCGACCACGCTCATCGCGACCCAGTTCCCGTACAGGATGATCATCATGAAGATCAGGATGGTCATGCCGAAGCCGAGCAGGTAGGAGGAGCCGAGCTCGGCCGAGCCCTGCGTCGGCTCGGTCCGGGCGGGGTCGGGCCAGGCGATCGCGTAGGCGGGCGGGCTGAACAGCGTCGCCTGGTCCGCCGGAGCCACGCCGAGGCGGTCGAGCCGGTCGGCGACGGCGATCGCGGTCGCCGCCTGCTGGATCAGCTGCGACGAGGACCCGCCGGCCGAGTCGTTGGTGTAGAGGGTGAAGGCGAGGTCGCCGCCAGGTGCGCGCTCGACGGCCAGGACCGAATTTGCCTGGCCGTCCACCACGGAGGCGCGGGCGGCCGCCAGGTCGGTGACCGCGGTGACGCTGAACGGGTCGGTCACGCCGGCCGAGGACCCGTCGCCGGTCGCGGGCCGGGCGTTGAGCAGCGTCTGCAGCGTGGGCACGGGGTCGGCCTTGAGGCCGGGGGCGCTGACGTAGACCAGCACCTTCTGGTTGACGTGCCCCTCGACGTACTGGACCACCACGGGGACCATCGCGATGGCGACGGTGCCGAGGACCAGGAGCAGCGTGCCGACGATGAAGCTCCGGGTGCGGACCCGGACGGTGGCCTCGCGGCGCGCGATCGCGGCGATGTTGGAGACCGTGCTCATGCCATCGCCTCCGACGCCGCCAGCGTCCGCTCCTCGGTGTCGAGCGCGCCCACCCGCTCGACGAAGACCTCCTCGAGCGAGGGGTCCACCACCTCGAACCGGAAGACCTCGTCCCCGTGCTCCAGCGCCGCCCGCAGGATGCGCTGCGGGTCGCTCCCGTCGTCCACGTGGAGCTCGGTGAAGTCCCGGCCGGGCCGGGTCACCGTGACGCTGGGCAGCGCGCGGAGCCAGCCGAGGTCGCCGTCCCCGGAGGTGGCCAGCCGGACGACCTGGTGCCCCGTGGAGCGCTTGACCTCGCGGGTCGTCCCCGCCGTCACCAGGCGCCCGCGGTCGATGATCGCCACCGAGTCGCACAGCTCCTCGGCCATGTCCAGCTGGTGGGTGCTGAAGACCAGCGTCTTGCCCCGGTCGCGCATCTCCAGGAAGGCGGCCTTGAGCAGCGCCACGTTGACCGGGTCGAGTCCGGAGAACGGCTCGTCCATCAGCAGCACGTCGGGATCGTGGAGGATCGTCGCGATGAACTGGACCTTCTGCTGGTTGCCCTTGGACAGGCTGTCCGCCCGGCGGTCCGCGTACTCCGGGATGCGGAAGCGGGCCAGCCAGGCGAGCGCCTCGCGCCGCGCCCGGCTGCGCGGGATCCCGTAGAGCGAGGCGAAGAAGACCAGCTGGTCCACGACCGGCATCCGGGCGTACAGCCCGCGCTCCTCGGGCAGGTACCCCCAGGTCCGCCGCGGCCAGGTGTAGTTGGGCCGGTCCTCCCAGGAGCTCGAGCCCTCGTCCGCCTGCAGGAGCCCCAGCACGATCCGCATCGTGGTCGTCTTCCCGGCGCCGTTCGCGCCCAGGAATCCGAACACCTCCCCCCGCTCGACGGCGAACGTGACGCCGTCGAGCGCTCGCACCTCGCCGAACTGCTTGCGCAGCCCGTCGACCCGCAGTCCCATCGATCCACCGCTCCCTGCCGGACGCTGGACCAGTCTGCCCTCGCTCCCCCGGATGCTCCCGGGCTGGAAGTCCGTGTCAGGCGAGCCAAGGGACCTGATCGGACGGGGCGCCCCGGCGCGCGGGCCGGGCGCCCTGGTCCCGGGGATCTCCCGTCCGTGGGGCCTGCCCGATGAGCGGGCACTCTGGCGCACGTGCCCGCCCCCCGGGCAGGGCAGCGCACGGCAGGGGCACGGGCGGGGTCCCGGGGCCAGCCCCGCGTGCCATGCCGCCCGCCCAGCGGTCATCTGCGCTGGAGTGCCCGCCCAGCGGGCAGCGGGGCGACGCGGCCGGGACGGGGCGAAGACGAGGCGTCGGCGCGGCGCACGTGCGGCGTATTCCGCGGCGTTCCCCCTTCGACGCACGGCGCTCCCGGTTTACACTCGCGGCACATGGACGCGCCGATGAGCGAGCCCGTCGGCTCGCGGTTCAACGAGCTGCACGCCGAGGTGGCCGAGGCGCTGGCCTACGCCGCCAACTCGGTCCGATCGGTCCGCGACCGCTACCGCGCGGCGTACCGCGACGAGCTGGGCCGCTGGCAGGAGCTGGCGGACGACCTGAGCGTGCTCGAGCGCCTGGGCGTCGGCGTGGGCGCGGGGGCGGACGGCGCGGGCAGCGACGGTGCGGGCGGTGCAGACGGCGCCGGCGGGGCGACCTCGGAGTCCTCCGCCGCCTCGGCCGCGGAGGCGGGCGCGGCGGACCTTCGGCTTCGCTTCGTCCGGGGCGAGGCCGACCGGGCCCGGGCGGGCATCGCGGCCCACGAGTTCGAGCTGAGCCGCCTGGACCTGGCGATCCGCAACCTGGAGAGCACCTGGCTGTTCCTGGAGCGCGGCGACAGCTCGCTGGTGATGGACGGCTCGCTGCCCAGCCTGCCCACGGAGCTGCAGATGCGGATCGTGGAGGCCCAGGAGTCCGAGCGCAGCCGGCTGGCGCAGGAGGTCCACGACGGCCCCGCCCAGGCGCTGTCCAACGCGATCTTCCAGGTGGAGTACATCGAGCGGATCATCGAGAGCGAGCCGCGGCTGGCCAAGGTGGAGCTGGGCTTCCTGCGCGAGCTGCTCCGCCGCGAGCTGGGCGACGTCCGCAGCTTCATCGTCCAGCTCCGGCCGCCGGTCCTGGTGGAGCTGGGCCTCGACGGCTCCCTCCGCGACGCCGCGCAGACGCAGGCGGCCCTGTCCGGCCTCGCCATCACCACCGACCTCTCGGCCCCCGCCGACGGCCTGTCCGAGGCGGCCCAGACCGTGGTCCTGCGCATCGCGCAGGAGGCCCTGCAGAATGTGCGCAAGCACGCGGGGGCAAGCAACGTCATGCTGGTCACCCGGCTGGACGGGACGGACTGGGTCCTGGAGGTGCGGGACGACGGTCGCGGGTTCGACACCGGTGCGGTGGCGGCCCGCGGGCGGCGCAACTTCGGGCTCCAGTTCATGCGCGAGCGGGCCGAGCTGGTCGGCGCGCGGTTCGAGGTGCAATCGCGACCGGAGGCGGGCACGGTCGTGCGGCTGGCCATCCCGCTGGCTCGGAAGGAGAACGGATGACGGACTACACAGGCCCGGAGCGCCGGCGCGGCGCGGAGCGCCGCTCGGCGGGCTACGAGCGGGTCAGGATCCTCGTCGTCGATGACCACGCCCTGTTCCGCGTGGGCATCCGGAACATCCTCGAGCGCGAGCCGGACATCGAGGTCGTGGGCGAGGCGGACGACGGGCACACCGCGATGGACGCGGCGTTCGCCACCAACCCCGACGTGATCCTCATGGACCTCTCGCTGCCGGCGCCCGGCGGCATCGAGGTCACCCAGCGCATCAAGCGCGAGCTGCCGTCCGCGGCCATCGTGGTGCTGTCCACCGAGGAGGACGAGGACGCCCTGTTCGACTCCATCAAGGCCGGCGCGGCGGCGTTCATCCTCAAGGACATCGCCCCCGAGGACCTGGTGATGATCATCCGCCGGGTGGTGGCCGGCGAGTACCTGATCAACGACAAGGTGTTCAGCAAGCCGGCCGTGGCGTCGCGCGTGCTCAAGGAGTTCCGAGAGCTGGCCGTGTACGGCCAGGAGGCCGCGCCGATCTTCGCCCCCCTGTCGCCCCGCGAGGTGGAGATCCTGGACAACATCGCCCAGGGGATGACCAACAAGCAGGTCGCCTACGCGCTGTCGATCAGCGAGCAGACGGTCAAGAACCACATGAGCTCCATCCTGCGCAAGCTGTCCGTCAACGACCGGACCCAGGCCGTGGTGTACGCGATGCGGCAGGGCTGGATCCGGATGCCGGAGGATTGACCTCCCGCCGGGCGGGGGCCTGCAGCCGATGACCAGCCATGCGTCCAGGCACGAGGGCGAGCCGTCGCTCGCCTCGCTGCTGACCAGCAACCTCGAGGCCATTGACCGCGAGCTGGCCGAGATCGAGATGCTGGCCAACCAGGTCAAGGGCGAGGCGGCCCGCCACGAGGGCCGGCGCGCCGCCGCCGCCGAGAAGGTGGCCGGCGCGACGGGCGACCCCGCCCTGCGCGACGTGGTGGACTCCTTCAACCAGCTGGTCACGCTGACCAAGCGGGCCACCCTCATGGAGGCGCAGGCGGACCTGCTCGACGCCAAGCGCAAGACGCTCGCCCGCCACCGGGCGGCGCTGCTCGCGCTGGGCGAGGCCGCGGGCGGCCCGGCCGCGGCCGGTGCGGGCGGCGGCGAGCCCGCGGGCGCGGCAGGTCAGGACGGCTCGGGGCCCTCGGGCTCGGGGGCCGCCGTGGCCCCGTCGGACGAGCCGCTGCCGCCGTCGCTGTCCCGGGTGGTGCTGTCCGCCCAGGAGGACCTGCGCCGCGACATCGCCCGCTCGATGCACGACGGGCCGGCCCAGTCGCTGACCAACATCGTGCTCCAGACGCAGATCGTGGAGCGCCTGATGGACCGCGACCCGGCCGCCGCCCGCAACGAGGCGCGGCTGCTGGCCCAGATGGTCCAGCAGACCCTCGACACCACCAAGCGGTTCATCTTCGACGTCCGGCCCATGGTCCTCGACGACCTGGGCCTGGTGCCCACGCTCCGCCGGTCAGCGCGGGAGCGCGGCCGCCACGCGCACGTCGCGGTGGAGTTCGTGTCGCACGGCCAGGACCGCCGGCTGTCCATGGAGGTGGAGAGCAGCGTGTTCCGGATGCTGGACGAGGCCCTTGCGGCGTACCTGGCGCAGGGCCCGGAGCGGGCCTCGCTGACCCTGGAGTGGGGCGCCGCGGACCTGACCGCGGTCGTCGCGGCGTCGCGCGCCCCCGTCTACCCGTCCGAGGCCGACCTGCCGCCCGCCCCCGAGGGCGACGTTCCCGAGGCCATCCGGCGCATGATCGAGGAGCGCCACGAGGCGCACGCCGCGGCGGTCGCAGCGGCAGAGGCCGCCGCCCGGCTGCCGCTGCCAGCCGGCGTCCGGCGCGAGCTCGCGGAGCGGGCGTCCGCGGTGGGCGCGACGGTGGAGGTGGAGGACGCCGGCGAGGTCCGGGTCAGCTTGGTGCTGGCGGAGGCGGGCGGCCCCGCGGCGTCATGAGCGGCGGCCGGACGTCCGGCGACACGGGCCCGGGGATCCTCGAGACCGCCGTGTTCATCGGCGCCGCGCTGCTGGTCGCCGCGGTGGTGGTGCTGTTCTTCGGCAGCCAGCTCGCCCAGCTGGTGGGCGCCCTGGTGGACCTGGCCCACGGCGGGCACTGAGGCCGGGCCCCCGCCGACCAGCGCGCGGCGCTGCCTGAAGGCTCCGATGGGGTAAACCAATTTCCTAGTGGAACCTATCGGTGCGTCCCTGTATGGTCGGCGCTGCCACCGCCGGGGGCCGCAATCATCAATGGGAGGTATTGGATGACCCAGCTGCACGAGCTCCTGTCCCTGATCCAGCACGACGAGGAAGGCCAGGGCCTGGCGGAGTACGCGCTGATCCTCGCCCTCATCGCGATCGTCGCGATCGTCGCCCTCATCTTCCTGGGCGGCCAGGTGTCCCAGATCCTTTCGAACGTCGGCAACTCGATCTAGCCGAGCCGCGAGCAACGGAACGGGCCGCGGGCGGTTGCCGGCGGCCCGTTCTTAGTACCAAAGTCCCGTTGCGCCCGCTGGCGCACCCCCTAGGCTGCGCGCCATAGCCGGCTGCCCTCTTGATGCCGGAAGCAGGGGAACGCGCCCATGGCACTCATCGTCTCCTATCTCAGCTCCCTCCTCCATCAGGACAAGGAGGAGGGCCAGGGCCTCGCGGAGTACGCGCTGATCCTCGCCCTCATCGCGATCGTCGCGATCGTCGCCCTCATCTTCCTGGGCGGCCAGGTCTCGCAGATCCTGTCGAACGTCGGCCACTCGATCTAGCTCGCAGCTTGACGCCGCACCATCGGCCGCCGGCACCCCGCCGGCGGCCGCTTCGCGTGCGGGATCGAGTCATCTGTCTCGGTGCGGGGCCACACCGCAACATCGGCCCGGCCGTTGACACCCGGGGCGCCCAGCCCTACCTTGACCTCCCCGCTACCAGCGGCATCCCACCCGGAAAGGAGGTGAACCCCAGATGTCCCTCATTCCCGCACTTATTTCGTTCCTCCATCAGGACAAGGAGGAGGGCCAGGGCCTCGCGGAGTACGCGCTGATCCTCGCCCTCATCGCGATCGTCGCGATCGTCGCCCTCATCTTCCTGGGCGGCCAGGTCTCGCAGATCCTGTCGAACGTCGGCCACTCGATCTAGCTCGCAGCTTGACGTCGACGACGGCGCCGATCGCCACCGGGTGGTCGGCGCCGTTCTGCACTCGAGACGTGGCTGTACCGCCGGGGGATGGGCTTCCCAGATGGCTGACGGCCGGCCCGGGGGCGTGCCGTCCGACCATCCCGGAAGGGCCGGGCGCAGGAATGCGCCGGCGACCCGCCCCCGGCGTCCATAGCCCGGGTGGGAGGTGACTATCGCCGTGCTCATGCAGCTCTCGGCCCTCGCGGCCCGGTTCCTGCCCCAGTCCGATGAGGACGGGCAGGGCCTCGCGGAGTACGCACTCATCCTGGCCCTGATCGCCATCGTGGCGATCGTGGCCCTGATCTTCCTCGGCAGCCAGATCAGCGACAAGCTGAGCACCATCGGCCACGCGCTGTAGCAGCACTTGGAACAGCCCGCCGGGAGCTCCCCGGCGGGCTGTTCGTTGTCTCGGGCGTGCCTGGGACCTGGCCGCAACTTGCTTGCAACGAACCTTGCGCCACGATCCGCATCCGCCCATTTCTTCCCAATGGTCCTAGGTCATTTGGTGGATCGCCTGCGCCGAGCACGATGCTAGAGTGGTGCAGCCTGTCACACGGCTCGGGGAGAGTACCTTGAAGCGAAGCTCGAATCGTCTTGTCCTCCTGGTGGGGTTGTTCCTCGCCGTGGTGGCCTTCGTCCTCATCGCGGTGATGTTCAGCGGAGGCGGTCCCGGCGGGGGCGGCAACGCGGCCACGGCCGCGCCGGCCGAGGTGCCGGTGGTGGTCGCCGCCAAGGACATCCCGCTCGGGTCGCGGATCACCGCGGACATGGTCACCACCAAGGACATCAACGCGGCCGACAAGCCGCTCGACAGCTATGGGGACACGTCGCTGGTGATCGGGCAGACGGCCCGCCAGCCCGTCACGGCGCAGCAGCTGATCACGAGCGAGATCCTCAACGGCGGCGGCAGCATCGCCAACATCGCGGTCCCCGCGGGATACGTGGGCATCGCGGTCCAGGTGGACCAGGTCACCGGCGTCGGCACGCTGATCAAGCCGGGCGACCGCGTGGACGTGGTCACGGGCTTCTCCACCTTCCCGCTCGTCGTCTACGGCGGGCCGTCCGCGAGCCCGCGGGCGGCGGCGCCGGCGGGCTCGCCCGAGGCCAGTGCCAAGACCCTGGACCTCCAGTACGACCCCAACTCCATCAAGACCGTGGTCGAGGGCCTGCAGGTCCTGGGCACGCTGCTGCCGCCCGCCTCGCAGCAGGCGGCGGCCGCCAGCGGCCAGCCCGCGAGCGGCACCAGCCTCAACGGGCAGCAGGAGATCGTGATCCTGGCGGCCACCTCGCAGCAGGCGGAGGCCATCCGCTTCGCCCAGGTGTCCGGCACCATCGCGCTGGTCCTGCGCAGCTCCACCGACTGCACCGCCACCGACGGCACGGCCACCTCCTGCCCGATCATCCCGACCACGGGCATCACGCTGCGCAAGATGGTGGACGACTTCGGGGTCCTGCCGCCGCAGATCGTGGAGGTCCTGGAGCCCACGCCGTACCCGAGCCCGATGCCGATCCGGGTCTTCCCCAGCCCCAGCCCGAGCCCGAGCCCGAGCCCGAGCGGCAGCACCGCTCCGTAACCAGCGCCGGCGGCCCCACGGCCGCGACAGGCCACGTCGACGGGCCGGCGCGAGCCGGCCCACCGACACCGGACAGCCCGGCGCGCCGGGCGGAGAACGAGGCACAGCCAGCCGCATGGCAGACCGAATCCGCGTCCTGATCGTGGACGACATCCCCGAGACCCGCGACCACCTCGCCAAGCTGCTCGGCTTCGAGGCGGACATCGAGGTGGTGGGGGCCGCCGCGTCGGGCCGCGAGGCGATCGCGCTGGCCGGGCAGCTGAGCCCGGACGTCGTCCTGATGGACATCAACATGCCGGACATGGACGGCATCGCGGCCACCGAGCGCCTGTCGGCCGAGGCCCCCAGCGCGGCCGTCGTGATGATGTCGGTCCAGGGCGAGGCGGACTACCTGCGGCGGTCGATGCTGGCCGGGGCGCGCGAGTTCCTGGTCAAGCCGTTCTCGTCCGACGAGCTGACCTCGTCCATCCGGCAGGTCTACACCCGCGAGCGGGAGAAGCAGTCGCGGATCGGCGCCCAGCCGGGCGCCGCCGCGGGCGCGCCCGCGAGGCCCGGCGACGACCGCGAGGGCGCGGAGCCGGGCCGGGTGGTGGCCGTGTTCGGTCCCAAGGGCGGCGTCGGGCGGACCACGCTGGCCGTCAACCTCGCCGTGGCGGCCGCCACCGAGCTGGGCCTGCGGACCTGCCTCGTGGACGCGTCGTTCCAGTTCGGCGACGTGGGCGTCCTGCTCAACCTGAACCCCAAGAACAAGTCGATCGCGGACCTCATCCCGGAGCTCGAGTCGGGCGAGGCGGAGTCGCTCGAGACGTTCGTCATCAACCACTCCTCGGGCATCCGCGTGCTGCTCGCCCCGCCGTCGCCCGAGATGGCGGAGCTGATCACCCCGGCGGTCACCAAGCGGATGGTCGAGGCGCTGCGCGAGACCCACGACCTGGTGGTCGTGGACTGCATGTCCTCGTTCAACGACACCACCCTCGCCATCCTGGACCTCGCCGACACCGTGCTCACGATGCTGTCGCTCGAGATCACCTCGATCAAGAACATCCGGCTGTTCCTGGAGGTCGCCCAGCAGCTCGGGTACGGCGCGGACAAGGTCCGCCTCGTGCTCAACCGGGCCGACTCGTCGCTGGGCATCCGCGTGGCCGACGTCGAGCACTCGATCGGCCGCCGGGTGGACCACACCATCGTGTCCGACGGCCGGAGCGTCGTCTACGCCCTGAACCGGGGCGTCCCGTTCTTCCTGTCCAACCGGGAGGCGCAGGTCTCCCAGGACGTCCTGCGGCTCGCGTCGGCGGTCGCCGGGACCCGCACCGCCGACGCCGGCGAGAGCCGGAAAGCCAGCCAGAAGAAGTCGCTGTTCGCATGGCGCTGAGCCGCCGCACCACGGGGCCGCTCGCGGCCGAAGGGGAGTAGCCAATGTCGCTGCTGAAGCGCATCGAGAGCGCCCGTCCCGGCGCCGCTCCGGAGGGCGGGTCCAGCCTGCCCGTCCCGACCCCGGGCGCCAGTCCGACACCGCAGCCCGGCGCCCCGGCGCCCGGGCGCCTGATGACCCAGGCGCCGGTCCGCGAGTCGTTCCGGGACGTCAAGTTCCGGATCCAGAACCGCGTGATCCAGGACCTGGACCCGAAGCTGGACCTGTCCAACCAGGTCGAGGTCCGCCGCCAGATCGAGGAGATCTTCGGCCGGGTCATCGACGAGGAGGGCCTCGCGCTCACCCGCGCCGAGCGGGTGCGGATGCTCGAGCAGATCACCGACGAGATCATCGGCCTGGGCCCGCTCGAGCCCCTGCTCCGCGACGAGACCATCAGCGAGGTCATGGTTAACGGGCCGCGCCAGGTGTACATCGAGCGCTCCGGGCGCCTCGAGCTCACCAACGTGGTGTTCCAGAACGACGACCACGTGATGCGGATCATCGACCGGATCATCGCCCCCATCGGGCGGCGCGTGGACGAGTCGAGCCCGATGGTGGACGCCCGCCTGACCGACGGCTCCCGCGTCAACGCCATCATCCCGCCGCTGTCCCTGGTGGGGCCGGTGATCACGATCCGGAAGTTCTCCGCGTCGCCGTTCACCGTGGACGACCTGATCCGGTTCGGCACCGCCACCCCGGACATGTTCGAGTTCCTGCGCGCCTCGGTGGAGGCCCGGCTCAACATCTTCGTGTCCGGCGGCACCGGGTCCGGCAAGACCACCACGCTCAACGTGCTGTCCTCGTTCATCCCCAACGACGAGCGCATCGTCACGATCGAGGACGCCGCCGAGCTCCAGCTCCGCCAGGAGCACGTGGTCACCCTGGAGTCCCGGCCGCCCAACATCGAGGGCCGGGGCGCCATCCCGATCCGCGAGCTCGTCCGCAACTCGCTGCGCATGCGGCCCGACCGGATCATCGTCGGCGAGTGCCGCGCCGGCGAGGCGCTGGACATGCTCCAGGCGATGAACACCGGCCACGACGGCTCGATGTCCACGGGCCACGCCAACAGCCCGCGCGACATGCTGTCCCGCCTCGAGACCATGGTCCTGATGGCGGGCGTGGACCTGCCGGTCCGGGCCATCCGGGAGCAGATCGCGTCCGCGGTGGACCTGATCGTCCACCAGGCCCGCCTCAAGGACGGGACGCGCCGGATCACGAACATCACCGAGGTCCAGGGCATGGAGGGTGATGTCATCGTCATGCAGGACGTGTTCGTGTTCGAGCAGACGGGCGTCGTGGAGGGCAAGATCCAGGGACGGCTCAAGCCCACCGGGATCCGGCCCAAGTTCGTCGAGAAGTTCGAGGTCCAGGGCATCCACCTGCCGCCCGGCCTCTTCGGCTACAGCTACTAGGCGCGCGGGAGACCGGCTGTGAACCCGATGACGCTCGCCATCGCCGGAATCGCGGCCGTCGCGATCTTCATGATCGCGGTCGGCCTGTCGATGGCGCGCGGCGGCTCGGACGTGAACGCCCGCCTGGAGCGGTACGCGTCCACGAAGACCGAGAAGGCCGCCGCGGCCTCCGGCGCCACCCCGTCCCTCGCCGAGGCGCTCCAGTCGTCGGCGGCCATGGCCCAGCTCAACAAGGTGGTGGAGCAGCGCGACTTCGGGGCCAACCTGGCCCGCGAGATCGCCCGGGCCGACCTGCGCCTCAAGGTCAGCGAGTACCTGGCGATCTGGGCCGGCACCACCGTCGGCGTCCCGATCCTGATGGTGCTGGCGTCGGTGGCCCTGCCCACCCTGCGCAACCCGATCGTGCTGCTGGTCGGCCTGCTGATCGGGTTCATGCTGCCGCGCTTCTGGCTGGGCCGCCGCAAGGCCAGCCGCATCAACGCCTTCAACAAGCAGCTGCCGGACACGATCACGCTGATCGCCAACGCGCTGCGCGCCGGCTCCTCGTTCCTCCAGGCCATCGAGCTGGTGGTCCGCGAGTCCCGGCCGCCCATCTCCACCGAGTTCGGCCGGGTCATCCGCGAGGTCAACCTGGGCCTGGCGTTCGACACCGCGCTCGAGAACATGGTCCGGCGCGTCCGCTCGGACGACCTGGAGCTGATGGCCACCGCCATCTCGATCCAGCACACGGTCGGCGGCAACCTGGCCGAGATCCTGGACTCGATCGCGTTCACCATCCGGGAGCGGGTCCGGATCAAGGGCGAGATCCGCACCCTCACCGCCCAGCAGCGCCTGTCGGGCTACGTGGTGGGCTTCCTGCCCATCGGCCTGGCGGGCTTCCTGTTCATCGCCGCGCCCCAGTTCATGTCGCCGATGTTCGACGACCGGGTGTCCATCCTGGGGCTGCCGGCCGGGATCATCATCCTGTTCACCGGCGGCTTCATGATGTTCCTGGGCTTCATGGTCATCCGCCGCATCGTGGACATCGAGGTCTAGCCGATGGATCCCCTAGCCCTCATCGTCGCGGGCGTCGCGGCCGTCGCCATCCTCCTGATCTTCGTCGGCGTGGCCGGCGGGACGCCGGTCGACCCGGTGCAGGCCCGCCTGACCCAGCTGGGGACGATGCAGGCCAAGAACCTCGAGGAGCTGGAGCTCCAGGCGCCGCTGTTCGAGCGGACGATCCGCCCGCTGGCGGGGCGGCTGTCCGGCTACGTGGCGCGGATCACCAGCACCTCGTTCACGCAGCAGACCGAGAAGCGCCTCGCGCTGGCCGGCAACCCCGGCGACCTGCGGGTGGCCGACTGGCTGGGCATCAAGGCCGTGGGCGCCATCGTGGGCGGCGTGCTGTTCTTCCTGCTGTTCGTGTTCCCGGGCCTGCTCAAGGTGCCGTTCCCGGTCAACTTCGCCATGATCCTGGTGGGCGTGATGTTCGGGTACACCGTCCCCGAGTTCTGGCTGGGCGGCCGCGTCCGGGCCCGCCAGAAGGCCATCCTGCTCCAGATCCCCGACGCGCTCGACCTGCTGACCATCTCCGTCCGGGCCGGCCTCGGCTTCGACGGGGCGCTGGGCAAGGTGGTCGAGAAGCTCAAGGGCCCGCTCACCGACGAGTTCCGCCGGGCCCTCGCCGAGATCCGGGTGGGCAAGGCGCGCCGGGACGCGCTGCGGGACATCGTGCCGCGGACCGAGGTTCCGGCCCTGACCAACTTCATCGGCGCGGTCATCCAGGCCGAGCAGCTGGGCGTCTCGATCAGCAAGGTGCTCCAGGTCCAGTCGGAGCAGCTGCGCATCGAGCGCCGCCAGCGCGCCGAGGAGATGGCGGCGAAGGCGCCGATCAAGATGCTGTTCCCGCTGGTGGGCTGCATCTTCCCGTCGCTGTTCATCGTCATCCTGGGGCCGGCGATCATCCTGATCATGATCAACCTCCACACCTAGCCGCCGACGGGTCTCGATGGGCTCGTCGGCGCGCGGCCGGGGCGTGGCGCGCAACCTGGACCGCGGCTCGGTGCTGGCCGAGCCGCTGGAGACGGCCGGCTCGTTCTGGGGCAAGTTCATGGGCCTCATGGGGCGGCCGTCGCTGGCCCGGGGCTCCGGGCTGTGGCTGCCGGGCGCCAACGGGATCCACATGATGTTCATGCGCTTCCCGATCGACGCGGTGTTCGTGACCAGGGCCGACGCCGAGGGCGTCCGGCGGGTCCGCTCGGTGCACCGCGGGGTCCGCGCGTGGACGGGCCTGGTGCCGCTGATCACGGGGGCCCACGGGGTGCTGGAGCTCCCGGTGGGCACGATCGACGCCTCGGGGACGGCGGTGGGCGACCGCGTGGAGATCCGCGAGCGCGCCTGAGCGCGCGGATGCCGCACCCACCGCATAAGCCGCGGATAAGCGGCCGGCGCGGGCCCGATGCGGGCGGCGTAAGGGGCTCCGCGCATGCTGCCGCCATGCTCGCCCTCGGACGCCCGGTGACCGCGCTGCTGGACCTGGCCCTCCCCCCGGTCTGCGCCGGCTGCGGCGCCGAGGGCGAGCCGCTGTGCCGAGCCTGCCGGCCCGCGCTGGAGCTGCGGCTGGCGCTGCCGCCTGGGACGCCGCTCGGGCTGCTGGACGGGCCCCCGGACCCGCTCGTGCGCCTCGAGTGGTGCGCGCCGTTCGCCGGGACCGTGCGCCGGGCGCTCCACGCGCTCAAGTACGCGGGCGAGCGGCGGCTGGCCAGGCCCCTGGGCGAGGCCGTGGCGGCCCGCTGGGAGCGCTGCGGCGGCGGCGGGGAGCTGCTCGTGCCGGTGCCCGTCCACGCCTCGCGACGGCGGGATCGCGGCTACGACCAGGCGGAGCTGATCGCGGAGGCGGCGGCGCGGCGCCTGGGGCTGCCCATGCTCCCCGCGGTCGAGCGCACCCGGGCCACCACCGCCCAGTACCGCCTGGACCGGCGCCACCGCGCGGCCAACGTGGACGCGGCGTTCGCCGTCCGCCGCGGGGCGGCGTCGCGCGTGGCCGGGCGCCACGTGGTCCTGGTGGACGACGTGGTGACCACCGGGGCGACGCTGGCCGCCAGCGCGAGCGCGCTGCTGGCCGCCGGCGCCGCCAGCGTGGCGGCCGTGACCGTGGCGAGGGAGCGGTGACGGGTCCTGCGGGGCGAGTCGGCGGGGTGCGCGGAAGGTCTCGGTGGCGCGGGGTCTCGCAGGCGGCGCGGGCCAGGTCGCGCGTGCTCGGCTCACCGGCGGCGCGGGACTCGACGGACGCACGCCTCGTCGGCGGCGCGGCCCGGGGGGCCGTTCGGACGGACCGGTCGCCGCCCTCGGCCCGTCCTGTTGGACCAGCGGCAGGGTGGGGCCGACGGCCGCCGCGGCTATACTCGGCTTCCGGACGGGGTCCGATCCCGTGGCCCGTCCGCCCCCGCAGCCAGGCGCATCGCACGCGCCGGGAGGTCAGCCGTGAGGACGATCGTCAGGGGCAAGAACCTCGAGGTTCCGGACCGGGTCCGGCAGTACGCGGAGCGCAAGTTCGCCCGCCTCGAGCGGCTCCTCGATGACCGCACGGACGCCATCGTTGAACTCTCCAACGAGGCGCACCGGAGTGCCACGGACGCGCACATCGTGGACGTCCAGCTCGTGATCGACGGCAAGACGCTGCGCAGCACGGCGTCGGGCGCGTCGTACCAGGCGGCGCTGGACGTGGTGGTGGACAAGGTCGAGCGGCAGGCGATCGACTTCAAGGAGAAGCCGCGCGTCCGGGCCCGCCCCACCGAGGAGAAGACCCTCCTCCGCAAGCTGGCGGACGGCACCGCCGAGGGCGGCCGGGAGCGCAGGATCGTGAAGACCAAGCGCTTCGCCATCGAGCCGATGTTCGAGGAGGACGCGGTCACCGCGATGGAGGAGCTCGGCCACGACTTCTACGTGTTCGTCAACGCGGAGAACGAGCGGCTCGCTGTCCTCTACCGCCGCAAGGACGGCGACTTCGGGCTGATCGAGCCGGTGGTGGGCGGGGAGTACTCGCGCCCCCGGAAGCCGGCCAAGAGCCACTGACCCGCCACTAGATCGCCCTGCGCCCGCGCCTCGTCCCGCGCCTCGTCCCGCGCCCGCGCCCGCGCTGAGCCCGCGTCCCCGCTCGCCCGCGCCTCCCCCTGCGGCCGCTCGCCCGCGCCTCCCCCTGCGGCCGCTCGCCGGGCGGGTGAACCGCACGACGCGTTGGCCCGGCGGCTCGCTGGTCGAGTGGCCGGGCCGACGGCCAGCTCGACCGCTCCGCTGGGCGAGCGGCCCGGCTGTCGGGCCGTGGGTTTGAGCCGCCCAGCGAGCGGGGGCCTAGAGACGAGACCGCGGGCCTAGAGACGAGACCGTGGGTCTTCAGGCCCGGGCGGGCTCCTGCGGCACACGGCCACAGGGTGGCCCTGAGGTTCCGCCCCGGAACGAACGGGCCAGCGGGTGGCCCCGCGGAATGGCGGGGCGCGGCGATGCGCGTCAGTCGGGCCGCGGGGTGGCCCGATGGCTCGGCGGCGGAACCACATGTCGGCGCCGCTCCAATAGTGACCCCCTGACGCCGGTCGAAATCTGACCCCCTCCCGCCTCGACTGGCGGACTCGACGACACGAGCCCAGGCTGGACCCGACGGACCCGCCTGGGAGGGAGGAGTTGCTCAACGTGGAGGACTGGGCCGAGATCCGGCGCCTGCACCTGGCCGAGGGGATCCCGATCAGGGAGATCGCCCGACGCCTCGGGCTCGCCCGCAACACGGTGCGCGACGCGGTGCGCAGCAGCACGCCGCCGCGGTACGAGCGGGCGCCGGCGGGCTCGGCGGTCGACGCGGTCGAGCCCGACATCCGCCGGCTGCTCGCGGCGCATCCCCGGATGCCGGCGACCGTGATCGCGGAGCGGGTGGGCTGGACGCGGGGCATGAGCGTGCTCCGCGAGCGGGTCGCCGAGCTGCGCCCGGTGTACCTGCCGCCCGATCCGGCCGGCCGCACGGCGTACCGCCCGGGCGAGCTCGCCCAGTGGGACCTCTGGTTCCCGCCGGCGGACATCCCGGTCGGCCCCGGTCGGACCGCCCGGCTGCCGGTGATCGCGGGGGTCTCGGGGTACCCCCGCTGGATCGTCGCCCGGATGATCCCGTCGCGCGAGAGCCACGACCTGCTGCTCGGGCACCTCGCCTGCCTCGTCGATCTCGGGCGCGGGCCGAGGAAGGGGGTGTACGACAACGAGGGCGCGATCGGGCGCTGGCGCGGCGGGCGGCCCCAGCTCACGACGGCGTTCCAGGCGTTCCGGGGCACCCTTGGCATGGGCGTCATCCTGCTCGCGCCGCGGGACCCCGAGGCCAAGGGCGTCGTCGAGCGCGCCAACGGGTACCTCGAGACCTCGTTCCTGCCGGGCCGGACCTTCGCCTCGCCGGACGACTTCAACGGCCAGCTCGCCGACCGGCTGCCCGGGGCGAACAGCCGCCGCCATCGCGCCATCGGCTGCCGCCCCGCCGACCGGATCGACGAGGACCGGTCGGCCATGCTCGCCCTGCCGCCGGTGCTGCCCGATCCCGCCTTCCGCACCGCGGTCCGGCTGCCCCGCGACCACTACGTCCGCGTGCTCGGCTCCGACTACTCGGTCGACCCCGCGGCGATCGGGCGGCGGGTCGAGGTCCGGGCCGACCTCGCGACGGTGCGGGTCACGCTCGCCGGCGACCCGGTCGCCCTCCACAGGCGCTCGCTCGTGTCCCACGCGGTCGTCACCGACCCCGCCCACGCCGCCGCCCGGGACGCCCTGCGCGGCGCGCGGGCGCGGACCCCGGCCCTCCCCGGCGACGCCGAGGTCGAGGTGCGCGACCTCGCGGTCTACGACCGCCTGCTCGGGATCGCCTCGTGAGCGCGAAGGCGTCGTCCGATCTCGCCTACCTGTGCCGGGCGCTCAAGGCCCCGTCGCTCGCCGATGCCGCGGGGAGGCTCGCCGAGCGGGCTCGGACCGACGGCTGGACCCACGAGGCGTACCTCGCGGCGTGCCTCGAGCGCGAGGTCGCCGCCCGCCAGAGCCACGGCGGCGAGGCGCGCATCAGGGCGGCGCGCCTCCCGGCCCGCAAGACCCTGGAGGACTTCGACTACGAGCACCAGCGGTCGGCCCGCCGCGAGGTGATCGCCCACCTGGGCGCGCTCGACTTCGTCGAGGCCCGCGAGAACGTCGTGTTCCTGGGGCCGCCCGGGACGGGCAAGACCCACCTCGCGATCTGGCTCTCGGTGCGCGCCTGCCAGGCCGGGCACCGGGTCGCCTTCGCGACCGCGGCCGAGTGGGTCGCGAGGCTCGCCGACGCCCACGCCGCGGGCCGGCTCCAGGCCGAGCTCGTGCGCCTCGGCCGCTACCCGCTGCTGGTCATCGACGAGGTCGGCTACATCCCGTTCGAGGCCGAGGCCGCCAACCTGTTCTTCCAGCTCGTGTCGAGCCGCTACGAGCGGGCCTCGGTCATCGTCACCAGCAACAAGCCGTTCGGGCGCTGGGGAGAGGTGTTCGGGGACGCGACGGTCGCCGCGGCGATGATCGACCGGCTGGTCCACCACGCCGAGGTCGTCAGCCTCAAGGGCGACAGCTACCGGCTCAAGGACCGCGATCTGGGGAGGGTGCCGACGGACGACGCTGCATGACGACCCGGGCGGGAGGGGTCAGACTTCGGCCGTCGGAAAGGGGTCAGTTTTCGACCGGTGTTGACACCACAGGTCCACCGGGTGGCCAGGTTGCCCGGCGCGGCATGTGGGGCCGGGGCGCGGTGAGCGGCGCCCCGGCGCCGGGCCGCCCGTCGGGGGCGCGTCGAGACGCGATCCACCGTGCGACGCGCTCGGCGCGCTGGCCCGCCTCGGGCTAGTCTTGCCCGCATGCTCCACGATGGCCGGCCCCTCGGCGCCCACCTCCCGCTGGCGGCCGGCATGGTCCGGGCCGCCGACCGCGCGGCGGCCATCGGCGCGTCGGCGATGCAGGTGTTCGTGGACAACCCCACGTCGTGGCGCAGGCGGTCGTCGCTGCCCCCCGAGCTGCCGGCCTTCCGCGAGCGCCTGGCCGCCCACGGGGTCGCCCCGCTCTCGGTGCACGCGCCGTACCTGGTGAACATGGCCGGCCCGGACGGCGACATCTGGCAGCGCTCGGTCGAGCTGATGGCCAACGAGCTGCGGGTGGCCGCGGCCTACGGCGCGGCGCTCGTCAACGTCCACACGGGCTCGCACCGCGGCGCCGGGGTCGAGGCGGGCGTGGCGAGCCTGGCCGAGGGGATCCGCCGTTCGCTCGAGGCGGCCGGCGACGGCGGCGGGGACGTGATGCTGGTCCTGGAGAACGGCGCCGGCGGGGGCTACAGCATCGGCAACACGCCCCAGGAGATGGAGTCGGTCGACCTCGCCCTGGCGGCGCTGGGCGTGCCGCGCGGGCGCACCGGCTTCTGCCTCGACACCGCGCACCTGTGGGGCACGGGCTTCCCCATCGGCACGGCCGAGGGCGTGGACGCGCTGCTCGCCGAGATCGACGCCCGCATCGGCCTGGACCGGGTGCGCATGGTGCACCTCAACGACTCGCGCTCGGAGCTGGGCTCGCACTCCGACCTGCACACCCACCTCGGGGGCGGGCGCATCGGCCACGAGGGCCTGGCCCGGTTCCTGGTCCACCCGGGCCTGGCGCACGTGGCCTACATCGTGGAGACGCCGGGCATGGAGGAGGGCTGGGACGCCGTGAACCTCGCCCGGGCCCGGGACCTCGCGGCGGGGCGGCCGCTCGACCCCCTGCCGCCGGAGGCGTTCCACACGCGCAGCGCCCGCGGACGGGGCGCCCCGCCCGAGCCCGAGGCGGCCGACGACGGCATGGCGGGCGACGGCGGCACGGCGGGCGACGCGACGGCAGCCGACGACCAGGCGGCGGGCGAC
>JAJYLZ010000073.1 GCA_021787395.1 Chloroflexota bacterium | reverse complement strand
GCGGTGCGGGAGGGGCGGGCGGCGAGGGCGGCGAGGGCGGCGCGGGGACGCGGGAGGCGCGGTGCCAGAGGGGCGGGCGGCGAGGGGCGGCGAGGGGCGGCGCTCTCGGGTGGTCGGAGTCGGCGCGCGGCGGCCGACCCTGCGGCTTGCGCCTACCGCGGCTCCGGGAGGTACGGCGCCTCGCCGTCGAGGTCGCCCACGAACTGCGGCAGGCCCGTGTGGCCCAGCTGCTGGCGGATCGCCTGGTTCTCGCCGCAGTGGTACCAGTAGTGGTAGGTCGTCCGCAGCAGCATGTTGCCGAACGTGGGCGGCAGTGCCCTCCCGTCGCGGACGGGATGCTCCAGCAGCCGCTCCGCCGTCAGCGCGTCGAGCCAGGGGTCGACGAGCCGAGTGACCTCGCGCCACGCGGCCAGCGTCTCGCTCAGCCGGGGCGTCGACCCGGGCGCTCCCGTCTTGAACTCGGCGGCGATGGCCGGCAGCGGCTCGAGCGCCTGGGCGAAGGTGAGGAAGTAGCGCTGCTCCTGCGCCGCCAGGTGGCCGACGTTCCAGGCCAGGCAGTTCATCGGCCCGAGGCGGACGGCTCCGTCCTCGTCGGACACCCCGGTCACGCCGCGCAGGAACTCGGATCGGGCGAACCGGAGCTGGACGACGAGCGGGTGCGGTCGGGATGCGGTCATGCGGGGATTGTGCCTCCGGCGGACCGCCAGGCGTGTCGCGGCCCCGCCTGCCGGGCGGCGCCGGCGGGTAGGATGGACCGATGGCGACACGGCGAGTCGGGATCCTGACCGCCGGCGGCGACAGCCCCGGCCTCAACGCCACCATCCGCGGCTTCGGCAAGGCCGCGATCGGCACCCACGGATTCGAGGTGGTGGGGTTCCGCGACGGCTTCCGCGGCCTGGCCGAGGACCGGCGCGTGAAGCTCGACAAGCGGGCGCTGGCGGGCATCCTCACGGTGGGCGGGACGATCCTCGGCACCAGCCGCGACAAGCCGCACCGGATGCTCGTGGGCGGCGAGGAGCGCGACATGACCGGCGCGATCCTCGAGGTCTGCAAGCGCAACGAGCTCGAGGGCGTGGTCTGCCTGGGCGGCGGTGGCACGGCCAAGAACGCGCTGCGCCTGTGGAAGGCGGGCCTGAACGTGCTCACGCTGCCCAAGACGATCGACAACGACGTGGCCGGGACCGACGCCACGTTCGGCTTCGCCACGGCGCTCGAGATCGCCACCGAGGCGATCGACCGGCTGCACTCCACCGCGCACAGCCACCACCGGGTCATCGTCGCCGAGGTCATGGGCCACCGGGCCGGCTGGCTCGCGCTCGGGGCCGGGCTCGCGGGCGGCGCCGACGTCGTCCTGATCCCGGAGATCCCCTACCGGGTCAGCAAGATCGCGAGGGCCATCAAGGACCGCGTGCGCAAGGGCTCCGGGTTCAGCATCGTCGCGGTGGCCGAGGGCGCTCGCAACGTCGAGGACGCCCGCGCGCTGAGCGCGGCGGAGGCCCGTCTCGCGCGGGCGAAGGACCCAGCCGTCCGCGACGCCGTCAAGGCCGAGCTGGCCCACCTCGAGCTGCAGCACCAGGGCAACACCCTCCGGCTCGCGCAGCAGCTCGAGCAGCTCACCGGGCTCGAGTCGCGCGTCTCGATCCTGGGCTACGTCCAGCGCGGGGGCACGCCGTCGGGCGCGGACCGGCTCCTGGCGACCCGGCTCGGGACGGCGGCCGCCGACTACGTGGCCGAGGGCACGTACGGGATCATGGTCGCCGCTCACGGCGACGGGGTGGCCGCCGTGCCGCTCGAGGACGTCGCGGGCCGGCGCAACACGGTGCCGCCCGACCACCCGTGGATCAGGGCCGCCCGCCACACCGGGACCTGCCTCGGCGACTGACGGCCGGCGGCCACCGACCTGCACCGTCGCCCGCGGCGACGCCACGCCGATCCGCGTCGAACTTGCATGCCGCGCGCACAGGTTCTGCACATCGCGCTGCGAGGCTGGTCTCCGTCAAGCACCGCGGCCCGCCGGGGCCGCCCATCGATCGGAGTTCGCAACCTCATGCGTGGGTTCCTCGCCTTCCTGTTCCTCGGCCTCGTCGCGCTCGGCGCCGCGGCCGCGGGCTACAACGTCGGCCTCTCGCAGGCCGGGGCCACGGCAGCGGCTGGCGGCGCCACCGTCGTGTACGGCGGTCCGCACTTCGCCTGGCTCTGGCTGTTCCCGTTCGGGTTCCTGCTGTTCCCGCTGTTCCTGCTCGCCTTCTTCGGCTTCCTCGGGTTCGTGTTCGGGCCGCGGCGCCGCGCCTGGCGCGGCGGCTGGGGCCGCCACGGCCACGACGACGGCCTGGCGGGCTTCGGGCCGATCGGCGGTCGCTGGGACGCGCGGCGGCAGTGGATCGCCGAGCAGCACCGCCGCCTGCACGAGGAGGAGGCGCGGAGCGCCTGGGCCCCCGGTGCGGCCGCCGGTGCGCCCAACCCGTCGGACGGCCCCTCGGCCGGCTGACCTCCTCCCCCTCCGATCGCGATGCCGGGCGGGTATCCTCGCCCGGCATCGTCGTCTCCAGGGAGCCCCATGCGCACGATCCTCGTCGTGGAGGACGAGCCCCGCATCGCCAGCCTCGTCCGCGACTACCTCGAGCACGCCGGGTTCGCCGTGCTGACCGCGGGGGACGGTGCCGGCGGCCTCGCCCTCGCGCGGGCGCGCCGCCCGGACGCGATCGTGCTGGACCTCGGCCTGCCGAAGGTGGACGGCCTGGACGTGATCCGCGCCCTGCGCTCGGACTCCTCGGTGCCCATCGTCGTCCTGACCGCCCGCGGCGACGAGACTGATCGGATCATCGGCCTGGAGCTGGGCGCCGACGACTACGTGGTCAAGCCGTTCAGTCCCAAGGAGCTCGTGGCGCGGGTGCGGGCGGTGCTGCGACGGGCCGAGGCCCGGTCCGCGTCGTCGGAGCGCATCGCGGTCGGCGACCTCGAGATCGACGTCGCCCGGCGGCGCGTCGTGGCGGCGGGACGCGCCGTTGACCTCACGCCGACCGAGTTCGAGCTGCTGGCCACACTCGCGCGTGAGCCCGGGAGGGTCTGGACGCGCGCGCAGCTGCTCGACGCCGTGCACGGCTTCAGCCTCGAGACGTACGAGCGCGCCATCGACGGCCACGTCCGGAACCTGCGGCGCAAGCTCGACCCCGACGGCGAGGGCAGCCGCTACGTGCGCACCGTGCACGGCGTGGGCTACGCGCTGGTCGAGGCGGGCGGATGACGCCAGGCTGGCGCGAGCCGGGGCAGGGCTACGACGACTGGCGCGCCCAGCGCGAGCGCTGGCGGCAGCAGCGCAGGGAGGCCCGTCGGCGCCGCTTCGGCCGGGGCCGCATCCCGCCGATCGGCTGCGTCGGCTGCGCCATCGCCGGCTTCGTCATGGTGGTGGGGGCGACGGCCGCCTTCGTCGCCTGGGTCGCGGCTGCCGTGCTCGGGTTCCTGGCGCCGGCGGCGGGCCCGTCGGGGGCGACCGGCGTGGCCATCGCGCTGGTCCTCCTGCTCGCGCTCGGCGTGTCGGCTCGGGCGTTCGCCTCCTACGTCCGTCCGCTGGCGGCGCTCGCCGAGGCCAGCTCGCGCCTCGCGGACGGCGAGGCGGACGTGCGGGTCTGGGTACGCGGGCCTCGGCCGGTCCGCGACCTGGCGGTCTCGTTCAACGCCATGGCCGAGCGTCTCGACCGCTCCCGCGCCGACCGCCAGGCGATGCTGGCCGATGTCACCCACGAGCTCCGGACGCCGCTCACGGTGATCGGCGGCGGGCTGGAGGCGATGCTCGACGGCGTGCACCCCATGGACGAGGCGCACATTGCCCCGCTGCTCGCCGAGACCCAGGTCATGGAGCGGCTGCTGGAGGACCTGCGGACGCTGTCACTGGCCGAGGCGGGGGCGCTGCCGCTGCACCGCGAGCCGGCGGACCTGGTGGAGATCGCCCTAGACGCGGTGGCGGCCCAGCGGGCGGCGGCCGCCGAGAAGGGGGTGCGCCTCGGCCTGGACGGCGAGGCCAGCCTGGAGACGTCGGTGGACCCGGTCCGCGTCCGCGAGATCGTGACCAACCTGCTCACCAACGCGATCCGCCACACGCCGTCCGGGGGCTCGGTGGACGTCGCGGTCCGGGCCCGGCCGGGCGAGGCGCTGATCGAGGTGCGCGACACGGGCGAGGGCATCACCGCCGAGGACCTCCCCCACGTCTTCGACCGGTTCCAGCGGCGGGCCGACTCGGGCGGCAGCGGCCTGGGCCTCACGATCGTCCGCGACCTCGCGGCGGCGCACGGCGGCTCCGTCGAGGCGGCCAGTGGCGGCCTCGGACGCGGGGCCACGTTCATCGTCCACCTGCCGGTCCGCGACTGAGGCGGGTCCGCGGGCCGCCGTCGGGTGCGGCTCCCCCGGTGCCGCACTGGCCATGTTGCGGGCGGCGCCCTTCCGGAATACCGCCGCCGGCGGTGCTGCGCGCGCGGGCGGCGCGCCCTTCCGGAATACCGCCGAGGGCGGTGCTGGTCCTGCGGCCGGCGCGCCCTTCCGGAATACCGCCGAGGGCGGTGCTGGTCCTGCGGCCGGCGCGCCCTTCCGGAATACCGCCGAGGGCGGTGCTGTGGGCAGAGTCTCAGCACGTCCACGCTCGTCGAAGCGCGCGGCACCGCCCGGGGCGGTAGGCAGACCTGCTTCAGCAGCCAACACCGCCACGAGCGGTATTGCGGAGGGAGGCCGACCCAACACGGGCGTCAGGACTCAGGGGCGCGGTCCGGGCCCAAGGCGGGGCGAGGCGGGCGAGGCGGGCGACCGGGAGGCCCCCGCCGGCGACCGACTGACGAGGGTGACGCCGGGGACGCTGGTTGCCAGCGCCGCTTCAGGCGAGCCGGCGGGCCGCCAGTCGGAGCAGGCCCAGCACGATCCCCGCTGCCAGCAGGAGCGCCGAGCCAACGGCCAGCGGCGAGGGTCCCGGGCCCGGTGGCTCGGCGACTGGCGTCGCGGGCGGGGTCGCGGCCGAGCGGGTGGGCGCCACGTTGGCCTCGCCGGCCCCTGACGGGGCGGCCGTCGGAGCCCCGGCACTGACGCCCGCGGACGGCGCGTTCTTGTCCGAGGCGACGGCCGGCGAGCCCGCGGGGCCTGTCGCCGGGGGCGGCGGCACGACCGACGGGGCCGCCGACGCAATACCCGTCACCGCTCCTTCGGCCGACGGCACGGGCGCGGTCGGTGGAGTCCCGGCCGCTGCCGCCGAGGGCGCGGCCGACGGGGCGGGAGCGGCGCCCAGCGCTCCCTGGCCGGCCGCACTGCCGTAGACGTTGTCGCCACCGCCTGCCGCGGCCGGAGCCGCCGTGGCCGCCGCCTGCGGGGCGGGAGCGCTCATGGACGACGCGCCTCCCAGGCCGAGATTGACGCCCCCGCCCAGCAGCAGTCCCGCCAGGCCCAGCGTCGCGAGAGAGGCGGCGAGGGGCCCGACGGCCGAGCGGGCGCCCGAGAACGGGGCGAGCAGGCGCCGCCAGCCCGTCGGGCGTGACAGCCGGGCGGCCGCCTCGTCAGTGAGGCGGAAGTCGCGCGGGCGGGCGGGTGCCGGGGTCTCCGCAAGCGCCGCCGACAGCGCGCGCAGGTCCCGGTGCAGCCGGGCGCACTCGGGGCAGGAGGCGACCAGGGCCGCGGCCCGCTCGAGATCCGGCCCCGACGCGTCGCCCGCCGCGTGGGCGGCGACGAGCAGCCGGTCGTGGGCGGCGTGGACGGTGGGATCGGGCATCGCCGTCATCCCTCGTCCCCCCGGAACAGGCTCATCGATCCGGCGAGGCAGTCGCGCAGCGCGAGCCGGCCGCGGTGGATCCGCGACTTGACGGTGCCCAGCGACACCCCGGTCAGGTCGGCGATCTCCTGGTAGTCGTAGCCCTCCACGTCGAACAGCACGATCGCGTTGCGCTGGTCGGGCGTGATGGCGGCCAGCGCGGCCTCGAGGACGTGGCCCCGCTCCACCTCGAGCGCGGTCCGCTCCGGGTCCGCGTCCGGGCCGGCGGGCGGCTGCCAGGCCTCGTCCTCGAGCTCCGGGTACGGCTGGGCGGGACGCCGCTTGCGCAGCCGCTGCTGGTCCATGGCCGCGTTGATGGCGATCCGGCCGAGCCACGACCGGACGCTGCCGCCGCGGAACGATCGCAGGTTGCGGTACGCGGAGAAGAACGCCTCCTGCACCGCATCGGCGGCCTGGTCCCGGTCGGGCACCATCCGCGCCACCAGTCCGAACAGGTGGTCCTGGTACAGCTCAACGAGGCCGTTGAAGGCCTCCAGAGAGCCCTCGCGCGCCCGCTCCACCAGGATCAGGTCGCGACGGCGCGCCTGCTCCTCGCTGGCGTCGACCGGCCGGACGTCGTCCACGACGGGTCTGAACCCCCTGGCGGCGATGGTGAGGCGGGCCGAGTCTAGCATCGGGCTGTGGCGCCCTCGGAGTGCGCAATGGCAGGCTGAACAGCTATCGCGGTCAAGACGGCGCGGCCGCGCCGGCGGTTCCCGCTCGGCTACGATGGCGCGGGGCGAAGTGGCGGAACGGCAGACGCGGCGGTCTCAAACACCGCTTCCCGCAAGGGAGTGTGGGTTCGAATCCCACCTTCGCTACCAGGCCCGCTCGGCGCGCGCCGCGGTCGACCCGCGGCCCCGGATTCGCCCGCCAGCGTGAACGGCACCAGTGCTGCGTGGGCGCCCCGTCTTCGCCCAGCGGGCACCGGTCGTGAACGCAGACGGCGGTCACCCGCCGCCGGCGGCCGTCGGGCGCCGGCCACGGCCCAGCGACGCCGGCGCCGGCCGCGACGGTCCCGGCGAGCGGCGTGCCCATGGCGTCGGCCGGTTGAGTTTCGGCAACCTTCGTCCCCCGCGGTGCCGAAGTCGCCGCACAATCCCGGGACGCCGCGCAGCAGTCCGGCGCAGCAGTTCCAGCACAGCAGCCACTCGGAGGAGCCAGATGACGTCCCTGTACCTCGTGACCCTCGGCGGGATCACCTTCTCCGGGAGAGAGGCCGCCCTGGTGGTGGTCGTCGTCGTCGTGCTGGCGCTCGTGGCCTGGTTCGCGCTCTCGCGCGCTCGGCGTGCGTAGGCGCTGACCGGGAGGGGCTTCGCCCCGACTGCGGCGCCGCGCCGGGTCGCGCCGCGGGCGACCGTCGATCAGCCGTCCGGCCCGGGCCGGAATCGAGGCGCCCGCCGGCAGTCGCCGGCGGGCGCCTCGTCGCTCGGCCTGGCAGGCGTCAGCCGCCCAGCGCCGAGAGTTCAATCCGCCAGATGCCGCGGCCGTGGGTCGCGGCGTAGAGGTACCCGTCGGGGGCGACCTCCACGTCCATGACCGTGGTCAGCGGCAGCGCGCCGGCGGTGTCGGTCTGCGGGCCGACGCGCAGCCAGCTCGTGCTGTCCTTGCCGAGGTACATGACGCCGAGGTCGGTGCCGACCACGAGCGACCCGTCCGGCAGCACCTTGATGCTGTTCGCCGGGACGTCCGGGAAGGCGGCGCCGCCCGGGTTGTCGAGGCTCTCCCAGGTAGCGCCGTGGTCGGTGGACTTGAACACATGCCCGACGCCGGCGCCCGGGCCCTCGGTGAACCGCCGGCTGAAGCCGTTGGCCACGATGTAGAGGGTCCCGTCGTTGGCGACGTACGCCCCTGCCAGGTACCGGTTCGGGATGACGCCGGCCAAGTCCAGCTCGGCGGGCGTGTAGTCGGTCCAGGTCCACGTGTCGCCGGTGAACTGCCCGACGGCGAGGCCGCGTGTGAACCCGGCGTTGTTGCAGGGGCCGCACCACGTCGCGATCGCCCACTCCCCGTTGTAGGCGACCGCCGTCGCGACCTGGACGGGGCTGGAGAAGGTGTGCACCTTCTGCCACTCCGACCCGGAGCGGATGGCGAAGCCCTTGTCGTTGAACCACAGGCTGTTGCCGCCGGCGAGCCACTTCGTCGGGTCCTGCACGTCGCCCGTGAACGGCGCGATGAAGCGGGCGTTGATGTCGGGCGGGGCGATCGTCCAGGTCGTGGACTTCGAGTAGTCGAAGAACTGGTCCCAGTTGCGGTGGCTGTACGCGCAGTCGTTGGTGACGTACATCGTCAGGCCCGTGTACTCGCCGACGATGTTGCAGCCGTTCGCCGGGTCGACGAAGGTGTCGCCGCCGTCACCGCCGAAGTTCGAGACCATGGTGCCCTGGCCGACCGAGAGCAGAGAGCCGCCGTTGTCCTGCAGCCCGCCGCTGACGAGCGATCCCGTCCAGCCTTCGGGCGTGGTCGCGGCGTGCGCCGGGCCGACGGCCACCGAGTAGTACTGCAGCGCGTCGATGGTGCCGTCGTTGAGGCTCTGCCAGTCAGTCGCGTTGCCGTTCGCGTCCACGGTGCCGTTCAGCGGCCGGCGGTACACGCCGCCGTCGTTGCCGACGTAGAGGTACGTGTGCCCCTCATAGGTGCCGACCGCGGCGGAGTGCTGGTCGGCGTGCGTCGTCTGCGGGCAGCCGTTCGGGGTGCCGTTGGGCGGGTAGACGGAGTCGACCCGGTAGCACGAGAAGTAGAAGTTCCAGTACGGGCCGGCGGTGTTCCAGTTGGCGCCGCCGTCCTTGGTCTCGTAGACCTCCTCGAGGCCCGCGTAGAGGTGGTTCGGGTTGGTCGGGTCGACGATCAGGAACTGGTTGTACCAGGACTGGATCCCCGGGCCGTAGCCCTTGCCGCCGACCGACTGCTTGAGCGCGGAGCCCGAGTTGGCGAGCTTGGTCGAGGTGGCGATCTTGGTCCACGGCCCCGTGATCGAGCCGCTGTTGGAGACGTAGATGCCGTCGAGGTAGCTGTTGACCGTGCCGGTCATCTTGTTGAGCAGGACCGGCGACTGGTTCATGACGTACAGCTTCGAGCCGTCCGCGGCCCAGGCGAAGCTGACGTTGCCGATGTCCTTGGGGTTGATCGCGCCGGTCGGGTTGATCTTCACCCAGTGGTCCCCGGCCTCGCCCCCGGCCCCGCCGTCCCAGGTCTCGTAGAAGCCGTTGTAGGTGTCGCCGCTGCGCCAGCCCACGCCCGCGATGAGGTGCTTCGGGTTGTGCGGGTCGATGGCGATGTCGTTGACGATGTTCTTGTAGGCCGCGTTCGGGTCGGCCGCGTTGGCGCCGCCCGGCAGGTAGCTCGGGTTCGGCGCGAAGGACAGGGTCCACGGCCCGCTCGTCGTGCTGGCGCTGTGGTAGTAGATGCCCCGCAGCGTCGCGACCCAGGCCAGGCCCCCGCCGAAGCGGATGGCGTTGATCGTGGTGCTCTCGAGCTCGTCGCCGCCGACGCGGTCGCCGCGGGTGAAGGTGCCGGTGGCCGGGTCCGCCAGCCGATACACGCCGGCGCCGACGTAGCTCGTGCCGCCGGTGTTCGCCTCGCCGGTCGCGTACCACAGCGAGCCGTCAGCGGCCAGCTGCAGGTCGCCCGACGAGAGCGACGCGAGCCCGTCGGCGATCGGCGCCCAGTCGCCGCCGCCGGTCGTGGACCGCCAGACGCCACCGTCGGCGCCGGCCGCGTACACGTTGCCGACGCCGTCCGCCGCCAGCCCCGTGATGCGTCCGGTCACCAGGCCGGACCCGCCCGACGAGTTGGACCAGTAGTCGCGGAAGTCCGGGTTGTCGGCGTCGTACTTGACGTTGGTGACCTCGCTCCAGGCGCCGCCGGTCGTGCCCAGCCCCTCCATCGAGGACAGGGCCGCACCGTACGCGCCGGGGGCCACGATGCCCGGGGCCAGGCGCGCCTCGGCGAACTCGTCGGTGGCCGTGGCGAGCTCCGCGGACTCGCCGCCGTTCTCGTCCTGCCCGGCCTGCGAGGTCTCGAGGAAGTCCTTCGCGGCGCGGGGCAGTTGCGTGCCGTCGTTGCTGACGCTCGCGCCGCCCTGCATCGCGAGACGCCCGACCCCGAGCGTGCCTGCGAGCAGCACGGCGATCGCGCCGAGGGCGACGACGCGACGTCTCGTGAGTGACACCATCCCTCTGGACCCTCCTCCACCGATTGGGCATGCGTGCGGCCGTCGGCCGCGAGTGGGGGGAATGTACGCCGCGCCATCACCCAGAAGTCGCCGTCGGGGGGGCCGAATCGGGATAAGGTGGTGCGCCGCCGCACCGCCTAGAGACGGGTCAGCGAGCTTGCTATGGTCGGGCCGCCCCTGAGGCTCGGCGCTCGTGGTCAGCGGCGGATCACCTCGACGTCGCGGTGGTCGGCGTCAGCCGCCCAGCGCTGCTCGCTGCGTCCTGGTCAGCCCGTGCAGGAGACGTCGCCGTCGAACTTCCCGAACCACTGGGCGATCAGGACCCGCCCGCCGGTGAACGACGGCAGGCTGCAGTTCGACTGCGCGCCGGACTGCGTCCGGGCGCCGGGGATCCAGTCGGGCAGCTTCGCCAGCGTCGACGCGCTCGAGGTGCCGCCCGTGATCACCCCCCACTGGTACGACGTGGAGTAGACCCCGACCGAGGCCACGCCGCCGAAGGCCTGGAGCGCGGCGACCATCCCCTCGAGGTCGGCCGTGTTGTTGGCCAGCGCGCCGCTGCTGCCGCTCTCCCACGTGTTGGCGGTCTCGACGTCGAGCCACCACGGGTAGGACGACGGCGCGGTGGAGAAGCCGGTCCCCGTGGTGGACTCGAGCCACAGCACGTCGGCCACGGCGCGGTCCCAGCCGTACTGCCACGAGCAGGCCGCCGTGTCCGTGCCGCCGCACGCGCCGTACGGGTCCGGGAAGAAGGCGCCGCTGGCCTGGGGATCCTCGTTGTTGCCGGCCGGGTCGACGTTGTCGGTGGGCCAGTCGCTGATCTGGTCGATGACCTGCCCCGGGTCCGCCGTGTTTACGTAGAGCGAGGCGAGCTTGACCGCGGTCCCCCCGGCCGAGGCGGTCGCCCACGCGAGCTCGCTGGCGAGGCACGGGTTGAGGTTGTTCGCGAGGCCGTCGTTGAGGCCCACGATCCCGAACGCCTGGCCGTGCGGGTAGGCGCCGCCGCACTGGGGCCAGCCGATGTCGTTGCCGGACGGGCTCGAGGTCTTCGGCGGCTGCGAGTGGCCGCCTTTCGCCTCGGCGACCGGGGCCGCGGCCGTGGCCAGGAACGCGGCGGCCAGCACGGCGGTCGCCCAGACGGTCGGGACGCGGGACATGGGCGGACGCCTCCTCGGCTGCGGTGGCCGAGGCGCTGCCACTCGGCGGCCGGCACCGCGTGCCAGATCCTAGAGCGTTCGGTGCCCCCGGACAACTACCTGCGGGGGCCGGGAGAGCGCGAGCGGCGCGGTGACGCCTCGGTGACCGACCGCCGCCATGACGCCACGCGCCACCCTGATGCCTGCCCGCCCGGCGGTCACTGCGGTGCACCTGCCCGCCCAGTGGGCACGCTGGTGCACGAGCTGCCGCTCGCGGGGCCGGTCGAGCCCCCGGCGGCGCACGTGCTGCCCGCTCACCGGGAACGTGCGTCGGGATGCCCGCTCGGCGGGCAGGCGCGGGCAGGCACGGGCACGCGCCGTGGCCGGCGCCGTACCGGGCGCCTGCGCTCGGCGCCGGGGACCCGGACCCGGTCCATGGCATGCTGGTCGGACATGGCCCGAGAGTTCCCCGACTTCGACCTCTACGCGGAGCTGGAGGTCAGCGAGCGGGCGTCGGTCGAGACCATCCAGGCCGCCTACCGCTCGCTGCAGCTCCGGAACCACCCGGATCGCGTGGGCGAGGCAGCGGGCGACCGGGCGGTGCGCCTGAACGTCGCGCGCGACTGGCTGACCGATCCCGAGCGCAGGGCGCGCTACGACGCGCACCTGGCCGAGGCGCGGCAGGCGCCCGCTGCACCGGGGGCCACGGCCGCCGGAGCGGACGGCGAGGGTGAGGGCGGTGGCACCGGCAGCGCAGCCGACGAAGCTGACGCCGGGCCGAGCGGCGGACGATCCCGCGGCGTCGGCCCGCTGCACGTCCTCCGCCGCCACCTGCGCGTCGACGTCCGGCGGCTGGGGCGGATATGGCTCGCGGGCCTGGGGTTCCTGGGCGTGCTCGCGATCGTCCCCGAGGCGATCACGCCCGTCTCGCTGCGGGGCGGCATCGCCGGCGTCGTGGCGCTCGGGCTGCTGGGCCTGGGCCTGGGGCGATCCCCCGACACGCTGCCGATGTCGGGCCTGATGGCCCGGTGGGTCGGCCAGCTGCTGGGCTGGGTGGCGCTGGGCGTCATGGCGCTCGAGGGGGTGCAGGCGGTCGTCCAGCTGGTCCAGGGCGTCCGCACGCCGCCCGGGATCGCCGACGTCGCGCCGCCGGCGCTCGCCGTCACCGCCCTCCTGTCCGTGTTCGCGGTCCGCCGCCGGCACGGTCCGGTCGAGACGTCCGTGGACGAGTTCCTCGCCATGACGCCGCGCGAGTTCGAGATCGCCGTCGGGCGGATCCTCGGGCGGCATGGCTACCGGCTCTCGGTGACCGGCGGGCCCGGCGACCTCGTCGCCGACCTCACCGGCACGGATCCCGGCGGCCGCCCGGCGGTGGTCCAGTGCAAGCGCTATGCGCCGGGCCACCCGGTGGGCTCGCGCGACGTGCAGCTGCTGATCGCGATGGGCGTGCGCCACCACGACGCCGAGCGGCTGGTCCTGGTGACCACGTCCGACTTCACGGACCCTGCCCGCGACCTCGCCGACGAGCACGGCGTGGAGCTGATCAGCGGCGAGGACCTCGAGGACCTGACCCGCTGAGCCCCGGGCCGACCCGCCGGGGACGCGCCCCGGCGGGTCGCCGCGGCCCCCGCGCTAGACTCGCCCGCAGCACCGTTCCTCGGAGACCTCATGAGCCTGTTCCAGTCCATGTTCGGAATCGGCGGCCTGGCCGCCCGTCAGGCGCCCGGGGCGCCGGCCGCCGCCCCCGTCGGCGACACGGAGAGCGTCCGCCGGATCGCCGCCCGCCTGGTGGCCCTGCCGCCCGAGCGGGCGCGCTACGTGGCCGCCTTCGCCTACCTGCTCGCGCGCGCCGCCCGGGCCGACGTCCCGATCGCCGATGCGGAGGCCGCCGAGATGGCGCGCCTCGTGAGCGAGGAGGGCACGCTCGACGCGGCCACGGCAGCCCTGGTGGTCGAGCTCGCCAGCACGCGGGTGGACCGCTTCGGCGCCACCGACGACTACCTGGTCACCCGCGAGTTCAAGGCGATCTCCACGCCCGACCAGCGCGAGCACCTCCTGCGGTGCTGCCTCAGCGTGGCCGCGGCCGACGCCGACATCGACGCCGACGAGACGTGGCTCGTGAACCGGATCGCCGAGGAGCTCGACGTCCCGCGGTCGAGGCTCAACTCGATCCGCGAGGCGTTCACCGACCGGATCGCCGCGCTCGCCCAGCTGCGCGAGATGCGCGAGCAGGCGGCCGTCGAGGCCGCCGCCGCGCCGAAACCGCCGTCCGAGCTGCCCGAGGGCGCGCGGATCGAGCAGGTCTTCCTCGTCGAGGTGCCCTACACGCCGGAGGCGCGAGAGCGGCGCCCGGCGCTCCGCCAGCAGCACCTGGCGCGGATGATGCGGCTGAAGGTGCAGGAGCGGGTGATCGAGGTGGGCGGGACCGCCGACTTCTCGAAGTCGGTGCTCCTGGTGCGCGCGGCGGACGAGGACGAGATCCGCCAGCTGGTCGCGGAGGACGCGTACACAAGCGGCGGCGTGTGGGGCCCGCCGACGATCGTCGGGTTCGGGCGCCTGGTCCTGGGCGAGTAGCAGGGTCCGCCGCGGGGGGCTGCGCGCCACCCGGGCGGCGGACGGTCCGGCGTCAGCCGAGCGTGAGGTCGATCACGCCGTCGCCCACCCGGCGGCGCACCTCGGCCACGAGCTCGGCGTCGTAGGCGACGCCCCGCAGCTCCATCGGCAGCGCGCTGCCGCCCGGCGCCGGCACGTGGACGACGACGCGGGTGGCTCCGGGCCGCTCGCGCAGGACGGCCCGGAAGGCCTGCATCGCGGACACCACCCGCTCGGTGCCGGCCTCGCGCGTGAAGCGCACGTTGAGGACGGCGCCCGGCGCCGCCTCCACGGGCCTGGAGGGGGCCTGCGCCGCGGCGGCCGCCAGCGCCCGCGCCTCGTCCGGGAGCGGCGGCTCGTCCGCCTCGTCCGCGCCCGCGGCGCCCGCGAGGTCCGGCGGCTCCTGGTAGGTGGGGAAGGGCTCGGCCGGGGCGACGCGCGGCAGGGCGCCCGGCGCCGGAGCCGGGACAGCGCCGG
>JAJYLZ010000014.1 GCA_021787395.1 Chloroflexota bacterium | reverse complement strand
GCAGCGTGAGGCCGCTCGGCCGGCGAGCCGGCCGAGCCCGCCTCGACCCTCGACGCGCGGGCCTCGTCGGACCCCGACGCAGGTCCCCCGGGATCCTCCGGAACGTCTGCCACGCACGCCTCCAGCCAGTCACCGGCCTGCCCGGCAGGGCGGGCGGTCAGCCCGGGCCGCCACCGGGCCGGGCGACCGGCTCCTATACTCCACCCGGCGCCCCGCCGCGCAAGTCCCGACCTTCGGAAGGGGCCGTGAGCACCGCAGTCGCACCTGCCCGGACACCTGCCCGCCCCTCGCGCCGGCGATCGCGCCCCCTGCTCGGCGGCATCCTCCCCGTGGACCGGGCCCTGGTGCCGCGCGACATCGCCGCCGGCCTGACCCTCGCGGCGCTGGCCATCCCCGAGGTGATGGGCTACACCAAGATCTCGGGCACGCCGGTGGTGACGGGGCTGTACACGCTCCTCGCACCGGTCCTGGTGTTCGCGCTGTTCGGTTCGTCCCGGCACCTGGTGGTGGGCGCCGATTCGGCCACCGCGGCCATCCTGGCCATCGGCGTCGGCGCGCTCGCCGCCGGCGGCTCGGCCGAGTACACGGCGCTCGCCTCGCTCAGCGCCCTCCTGTGCGCGGGGCTGCTCATCGTCGCCCGCCTGCTGCGCCTTGGGTTCATCGCCAACTTCCTGTCGCGCAGCGTGCTGGTGGGCTTCCTGACCGGCGTGGGCGTGCAGGTGGCCGCGGGCGAGGTCGCGGGCATGTTCGGCGTCGCCAAGGGCAGCGGCGGCACGCTCGACAAGCTCGCCCACGCCCTGGGCGAGATCGCGGCCGGGCACACGAACCTGCCCACGCTCGCGGTGTCGGTCGTCGTGCTGGCGGTCGTGGTCGGCCTCGGGCGGGCGGACAAGCGCATCCCGGGCGCACTGCTGGCGGTGGCGGGGGCGATCGTCGCGAGCGCGGCGCTGGGTCTGCAGGCGAAGGGCGTGGAGGTCCTGGGCACGGTGCCGGGCGGGCTGCCGCCGATCGGGCTGCCGACCGGCGTCCTGACCCTCGGCAACGTCGAGGCGCTGATCCCGACCGCGGTCTCGATGTTCGCCGTGATCCTGGCGCAGAGCGCCGCGACGTCGCGGGCCTACGCGGCCCGCTACAACGACAGTTTCAACGAGAACGTGGACCTCGTGGGCCTCGGGCTGGCGAACCTCGGCGCGGCGCTCACGGGCACGTTCGTCGTCAACGGCAGCCCGACCAAGACCGAGATGGTGGACAGCGCCGGCGGCCGGAGCCAGCTGGCCCAGCTCTCGGCCGGCGCGATCACGCTCGCGGTGCTGCTGTTCCTCACCGGCCCGCTGTCCTACCTGCCCAACGCGGTGCTCTCGTCGGTGGTGTTCCTCATCGGCGTGCGGCTGGTGGACTGGCGGCACCTGGCGTCGATCGCCCGTCTGCGCCGGGGCGAGCTCGCAGTGGCCCTCGCGACGGCGGCCACCGTGGTGCTCGCGGGCGTCGAGCAGGGGATCTTCCTCGCCATGGGCCTGTCCGTGGTCGAGCACCTCTACCACACCTATCGGCCCTACGACACGCTGCTGACCGTGGACGGGGATGGGCGCCTGCACTACGCGGCGCCCGAGGAGCACGCGGAGGCCGCGCCGGGCCTGGTGGTGTACCGCTTCGGCGCGGCGCTCTACTACGCCAACGCGTCGCGGTTCACCGAGGAGGCGTTCGAGCTGTTCGAGTCGGCCGACCCGCCGCTGCGCTGGCTGTGCGTGGCGGCCGGCGCCGTCGGCGACGTGGACTTCACGGGCGCGGACGCGATCCGCCAGCTCCACGACGAGCTCGCCCAGGCGGGCGTCCAGCTGCTGCTGTGCGACCTGTCGCCCAACGTCCGCGCCCAGCTCGACGCCTACGGCCTGACCGAGCTGATCGGCGAGGACTGCCTGTTCGACGACGTGCACGCCGTCGTGGCGCACTGTCGGGCCGCGGCGGGCTGACGCCTCGGGGCCGCGTGCGCGCGTCGTCCGGGAGCGCTCCGGGCCTGCCCGAGGGGCCACCGGGGCCCGCGCGAGGGCACCCGCCGCGCCCGGGTCCGCGCCCGCCGCCTGCCGCGCCGAACCGTGTAATCCTCGGGGCGGCGATCCCCAACACAGCGACAAGGTGACACGCGATGGACGTCGGGCTGATGGTGCCCCAGGGCTGGAAGGGCGAGTACGACGGCTGGGACCCGGCCGCGGCGTGGGCGCGCAGCGTCGAGCTGGCGCAGCACGCGGAGGGGCTCGGCTTCGAGAGCCTGTTCGTGTTCGACCACTTCCACACCGTGCCCGAGCCCACCGACGAGATCACGTTCGAGTCGTTCTCGATGCTCTCGGCGCTGGCGATGGCGACCCGGCGCGTCCGGCTCGGCCACATGGTGGTCTGCACCGGCTTCCGCAACCCGGGGCTCACCGCCAAGCTGGCGTCCACGATCGACGTCATCTCCGGCGGCCGGTTCGAGCTCGGCATCGGCGCCGGCTGGAAGGAGGACGAGTGGCTGGCCTACGGCTACGGCTTCCCGTCCACGGCGGAGCGGCTGGCGCAGTTCGCGGACCACCTGGAGGTCATCTCGCGGATGCTCGGCCCCGGGCACGCGACGTACGAGGGCTCGTACGCGCAGGTCAAGGACGCGGTCAACATCCCCAAGGGCGTCCAGCGCCACATCCCGGTGATCGTGGGCGGCAACGGCCGCGACAAGACTGCCGGACTCGCGGTCCGCTTCGCCGACGAGCTCAACTTCGTGTTCCTCCGGCCCGCTGAGATCCGGGAGCGGATCGCCGAGGTGCGGGGCAAGTGCGAGGCGGCGGGCCGGGACCCGTCCACGCTGCGCTTCTCGCTCTACGCCCGCGACGAGGCGATGCAGCCGGTGGGCCAGGAGCGGGTGGACTACCTCGGGGGCTTCGCCGAGGTCGGGCTCGCCCGGCTGGTGTGCTTCCCCGGCCGGTGGGACCCCACGACCGACGGGCAGGCGGCCTTCGCCGAGGACTGCCGGGCCGCGGGGCTCTCGCTGGGGGGCTGAGCCCTACCCTCGCAGCGGGAGCACGGGCAGGGCGCGGAGGCCGTCCCCGTCACGGGGCGAGCCGCCGGTGGCGGGGTCCCGGAGCTCCGCGGCGAGGGCGGCGAAGCGCTCCACCGCGTCCAGCCGCAGCCGATAGTGCACCCACGAGCCCTGCCGCTCGGAGGTGACCCAGCCGGATTCGCGCAGCACCTTGAGGTGGTGGCTCACGGTCGGCTGGGCGATCCGCTCGCAGGCGGTGAAATCGCAGGCGCAGACCGCGGACGATGTCTGCGCGAGCTGGCGCAGGATGGCCAGCCTCGACGGGTCGGCCGCGCCCTGGAGTAGGAGGGCGTCGGGATCGGTCAGGCGCTTCATGCCGAATAGCATATTGACAATCATCTATTTTTACAAGTATCAATATCGCATGCACGACGACACGATCCACCACGACGACACGATCCACGACCAGGTGCGCGCCCACTACGCGGCTGCGGCGGTCAAGGCGGGCGAGGGCGGCTGCTGCGCCGGCCCAGACGAGGCCATCGGGCCCGAGCTCTACTCGGCGCTCGAGCGCGACGAGTTGCCCGAGGCGGCGGTCCTGGCCAGCCTCGGCTGCGGGAACCCCGCCGCGGTGGCGGACCTGCGCGAGGGCGAGCGGGTGCTCGATCTCGGGTCCGGCGGTGGCATCGACGTGCTGCTGTCCGCCAAGCGCGTCGGGCCCGCCGGGCGAGCTTTCGGCCTCGACATGACCGACGAGATGCTGGCCCTGGCGATGCGCAACGCGGCCGAGGCGGGGGCGACGAACGTCGAGTTCCTCAAGGGGCACATCGAGGCGGTCCCCCTCCCGGCCGCCAGCGTTGACGTCGTCATCAGCAACTGCGTGATCAACCTCGCGGCGGACAAACCCGCCGTGTTCCGCGAGATCGCCCGGGTCCTGCGCCCGGGCGGCAGGCTGGGCGTGAGCGACATCGTGGCCGACGACGCGCTCACTGCGGCGCAGCGCGCCGAGCGCGGCTCGTATGCCGGCTGCATCGCCGGGGCGCTCTCGTTCGCTGAGTACGAGGCCGGGCTCGCCGAGGCTGGGCTCACGGACGTCGAGATCACTCCCACCCACCTCGTGACCGACGGCATGGCGAGCGCGATCATCAAGGCGCGCAAGCCGGCGGCCGGCGAGCACACCGATGCCCCGTCGGGCGATGCCGCCCGGCGGACGCCGCGAACCCCGCTGGCGATGCTGCCGACCCCGAAGAGCGCCGGCTCGTGCTGCGGCGGTGTCGGCTGCTGCTGAGGCATCACAACCGGGCGGTCGCGGCCGCCGTGGGATCCTCCACGCTCCCGCGGAATTTCGCGGTCGCCCGCAAGGAATCTCGTCACCTCGGCCAGCCGGGGAACGCCCGCGGGGTATTGTCGGGGCATGCCAGTCGAGCCCGCCACCACGGGCGCCGAAGCGAGCCTTGGGGCGCGAAGCGGTCTCTCCGCCGAGGAAGCCGCCCGCCGGCTGCGTGAGCACGGCGCGAACACGACGCCGGAACAGCGCGCGTCGCCGATCCGGCTGCTGCTCGGCAAGCTGTGGGCGCCGGTGCCGTGGATGCTCGAGGCGACCATCGCGCTCGAGCTCGGCCTGGGCAAGACCCTCGAGGCGGCCGTGGTCACGGTGCTCCTGCTGTTCAACGCCCTGATCAGCTGGGTGCAGGAGAACCGAGCACAGAGCGCATTGGCCCTGCTCCGAAAGCGCCTCGACGTGGTGGCGCGTGTGCTGCGGGACGGCACGTGGGAGCGGGTTCCGGCACGGGAATTGGTGCCGGGCGATGTGGTCCACCTGCGAGTGGGTGACGTGGTTCCCGCCGACGTGGCGCTCGACGACGGTTTACTGGAGGTAGACCAGTCGGCGCTGACCGGGGAGTCGCTGCCCGTCGAGGCGGGCGGCGGGCATGCCGTCTACGCGGGCAGCACCGTGACCCGTGGCGAGGCGACCGGCATGATCACCGCGACGGCCGGCGACACGTTCTTCGGGCACACCGCGGAGCTCGTGCGCACCGCCCGAACAGCCAGTCACCTCGAGGCGGTGGTCACCCGGATCGTGCGGGCGCTGGTCGCGCTCGACCTGGCGCTCGCGGTGGCGGTGATCGGGATCGGGCTGCTCAACCACCGAGCGCCGGTCGACATGCTGTCGTTCGGGGTGGTGCTCCTCCTGGCCTCGGTCCCAGTCGCCCTTCCGGCCACCTTCGCGCTGGCCGGCGCCCTCGGCGCTCACGAGCTGGCCCAGCGCGGTGTCCTCACCACGCGGCTGTCCGCCATCGAGGAGGCGGCGGGCGTGGACGTGGCATGCACTGACAAGACGGGCACGATCACGCTCAACCAGCTCGCGCTGTCGGAGTCGGTGGCCTACCCGCCCCAGACCGAGGCCACGCTGCTCGCCCTCGCCGGCCTGGCCTCAGACGGCGCGACGCAGGATCCCATCGACCTCGCGATCCTGGCTGGAGCGGCCAGTCGGGCAGGCGAAGTCGCGGCCGGGCACCGGGTGAGCTTCACGCCGTTCGCGCCGGAGACCAAGGTGACCGAAGCCAGGGTCGAGATTGCGGAGACCACCCTCCGCGTGGTGAAGGGGGCGCCACCGGTAGTGGCCGCGCTGTGCGCTGACCCGCCGGCGACGCTCGACCGGGACCTGGAGGCGCTCGCCGCACGGGGATTGCGGGTCCTGGCCGTGGCGAGCGGCGAGGAGCGGAAGCTGCACCTGGCCGGGCTCGTGGGCCTGGAGGACCCGCCGCGCCCCGAGTCCCGGGGGCTCGTGGAGGATCTGCGACGACTCGGGCTCCGGGTGATCATGATCACCGGCGATACCCTGCCCACCGCTCGTGCCGTGGCCGCGCAGGTAGGGCTTGCCGGGACCACCTGCGAAGCTGCCGAGATCCGGGACAGGCCCATGGCGGCGGACTGCGCCGTGCTGGCCGACGTGCTGCCGGAGGACAAGTTCAACCTAGTGCGCCGGCTGCAGGAGCAGGGCCACGTGGTGGGCATGACCGGCGATGGCGTCAACGACGCGCCCGCCCTGCGGCAGGCGGAGGTCGGGATCGCGGTGGCCAACGCGGCGGACGTCGCCCGCGCGGCGGCCAGCATCGTGCTGACGCAGCCGGGCCTCGGGGAGATGGTCGCCGCCATCGAGCTCAGCCGGCGGATCTACCAGCGGATGCTCACCTACGCGCTCAACTCGAGCATCAAGAAGGTGGAGGTCCCTGTCTTCCTGAGCCTGGTGTTCCTGGCGACGGGTCGCATCGCGCTGAGCCCCCTGCTGATGGTCCTCCTGCTCTTCGCCAACGACTTCGCCACCATGGCCATCACGACCGACCGGGTGCCCTCGTCGCGACGCCCGAACCGCTGGCATGTGCAGCCGCTCCTCCTCGGAGCGCTGGGCGTCGCGCTCCCCTCGCTGGCGCTGACGCTCGCGATCTTCTGGGCGGGCGGCACCGCGCTCGGCCTGGACGCACCCAGCCTCCAGACGCTCGCGTTCGTGACGCTCGCGTTCGGTAGCCAGGCGACGGTCTACCTGGTCCGCGAGCCCGGCCGCCTCTGGGGCTCGCGGCCCGGACCATGGCTCGTGGCGGCGTCGGCGGGCGCGGTCGCCGCCGTGACGGTCTTCTCGACCGCGGGCTGGCTGATGGCACCGCTCAGCCCCTTGCTGGTCGCGTCGGTTTTCGCGGCGGTCGCGCTGTGGGCAGTGCTGGTGGACTGGTCCAAGGTGCGGCTGTTCGGGAGGCTCGGCCTGCACGCGGCCTGACCGCGGACGGAACCGGCGACCCGACGTGCGTGCCTTCGGGCGAGGCAAGCCGGACGTCGCCCGGCTCATCGGGGTCGTCCCGTTCGACCACCAGCACGCCCACCGGTGAGAGGCCGCGCAGCAGCGCGTTCGTGGCGGTCCCGTCGCTGGTGGCCCTCCGGTACAGCTCGCGCAGGGCCTCCTCCGGCTCACCACTCTGGATGCTCACTCGGTAGCCGAGCGGATCGATCCCGAGCGGCTGGGCCCGCTTGACGCCGTCGAAGGCCACCTCGACGGCATCGACGCGCAGGCCCATCTCCGCGGCGTTGCGGGTCACGTTGGAGAGAATGCAGGCGCCGAACGCGGCGAGCAGCGTCTCCGGGGCGGTGAAGCCCAGCGCCGGGTCACCGCCCTTGATGGCGAGCTCCATCGTCTGCCCGTGCGCCTCGGCCACCGCGAGCTGGCCGCTGACCCGCCGCACCCTCACCCGGAATCGCGGCGCGGTCGGCTTGATCGCTTGCGTCATGGTGGTTCCCTCGCCGGTCGTCGGGGGTCCAACGAGCCGCTACCTCTTGCGCGGGACGAAGCGGTACGTGCCGCCCTCGATGCTCGACTCGACGAGCGGGTTCCCGGTCAGCCTCGACCAGGACTGGTACTCCGAGACGGACTTGGGCTGTACGCGATGACCTCGAGCAGCTGCCCGGGCGAGAGCTCGGCCATCGCCTGGGGTCGTCCTCACGATGGGCATGGGACAGGACAGGCCGCGGGTGTCGAGGCGCCGGGCGATCAGCTCGGCGGTCGAGGCGCCTGCGCCCGCAGGTTGGCTGCCGGATTCAAGCGTCAATTCGGACATCGAGGTCTCCGCTGCTGCGGTTTGCGTGGTACCGGCTTGCCGTCGCGCCCTCAGCGAGGGCCGCGTCAGCCGGCCGCCCCTGGCCGCAGGGGGCGGATTCGAGCTGCAGCGTGGCGTGGCCTACGCCGATCCGCCGGAGCGCCTCGGTGGCGTCGAGCAGCGTCCGGCGCATGTCGGCCCCGAACGCTGTCTCGAGGTGGGCGGTGACGACCGGCAGGTCCTCGGCGAGCGCCCACACGTGGAGGTCGTGGACCGCGCGGACGCCCGGATCGCCCGCAGGGCGACGCTCGCGGCCTCGACCGGGACCCCGGCGGGAACGCCCTCGGCCAGCAGGTGGACGATCCGGCCGAGGAGCCGCAGTCCCGCCAGCGCGAGCAGGAGCGCGATCACGAGGCTGGCGGCGGGGTCCGCGGCGGGTGACCTGCCGGCCACGACGATGAGCGCGGACGCGATGACCGCGAGGGCGCCCACGGCGTCGCCGCCGAGGTGGAGGACCAGGACGCGGGGCGCCTCGAACCGGACATTGACCATCATCGGGTAGATGATCAGGAACACGGCGACGGTGGTGAGGGTGCTCACCAGGCCCGTGTTCGCCTTCGTCCAGTCGGCGGCGGCGTTGCCGAGGGCGAGGCCGAGGACGATGGCGAGGCTGACCTAGGCCAGCATCCACCGGTTGAGGTGCTCCTGGACGGAGCGGAGGCGAGACATCGGGCGGCGTCTCGGGAGGCTCAGCCGCGGGGCCCGAGGGCGGCTCGGGGCGCGACGCGGACGGCGCGGCTCCGTCCGACATCCAGTGCGGCGGCGCGGGGCTGCGCCGCCCGGGGGCCGACGGGCGGGCTCATGGCGTGGCCTCCGCGGCCGCCTGGCCGCCCGGGCGCGCCGGCGCCTCGACCACGACCCGGCCGCTCACCTCGCACGAGCGCGCGAGGGTGTTGTAGATGGTGCCGAACCGCACCAGGTTGCGCTCCAGCAGGTCGACCCGCCGCGGCGGCTCGTCGGTCGCAAGTCGCAGCTCGTAGCGGATGCGCGCGATCCGGGGCGGCCGGTCCTCGCGCTCGAGCGTGACGTGGACGTGCGCCCCCTCCTGGCGGAACGGCAGGATGCGCGAGTACCGCTCGACGTTCTTGAGGAGGCAGGCCGCGAAGGCGGCGCCGAGCAGGTCCGCTGGCCCGAACAGCTCGTCGGACAGGTCGACACCGGTGTCGAAGTGCAGCTCCGCCCGACGGGTCCAGCCGACCGAGGCGTCGGGCCCGGTGCGACCGGCATCGACCGTGTAGGTCAGCGCACTGCCCATGGCGGGTTCGTCAGCCCTCGGTGAGCCAGCCGGCGATCACGGCGGGGTTCGGCACCCGGCCGTAGCTCACCACCCGGCCGTCGATGACCAGGCCGGGCGTGCTCATGATCCCGTAGGCCATGATGTCCCGGTAGTCGGTGACCTTGACGAACTCCGCCTCGATCCCGAGCGAGGCGGCCGCCTGCCGGGCATTCGCCTCGAGGCGGAGGCAGTTGCTGCAGCCGGTGCCGAGGATCTCGATCTTCTTCACGTGTGGGTACCTCCGGGCGCGGGCGGTGGTCCGACCGCTCAGTGAATGAGGAAGTTGAACAGGTAGCCGATGAACAGGATCCCGACCGTCACGATCGCAGCGAAGGCGGCGATCAGCGGCGGCTTGATGACCCGCTTGAGGATCACGAACTCGGGCAGGCTGATGGCCGTGATGGCCATCATGAACGCGAGGGTGGTGCCCAGCGGCATGCCCTTGCCGAGCAGCGCCTGGACGATCGGGATGGTGCCCGCGGCATTGGAGTAGAGCGGCAGCGCGATGAGCACGACGATCGGCACCGCGAACGGGTTCGAGCGCCCGCCGATGGCGGCGACCAGCTCGGTGGGCGCATACCCGTGGATCAGGGCGCCGATCCCGATCCCGATCAACAGGTACGGGGTGATCCGGCGGACCAGGTCCTTGGTGTAGGCCCACGCGTCGCGGATCCGGTCGTCCCAGGTTCGCCGGATCTCGACCACGGAGCCCGCGGTGCCCTGGAGCGCCCAGACGTAGTCCTCGACGTAGCGCTCCATGCGGAGCCGGCCGATGACCAGCCCGCCGACGATCGCGACCGCCAGACCGGCGGCCATGTAGACGAGGGCGATCCCGGGCCCGAACAGTCCCCACAGGAGCACGAGCGCGACCTCGTTGACCATCGGGCTGCTGATCAGAAACGCGAACGTCACCCCGAGCGGGATGCCGGCCTCCACGAAGCCGATGAACAGCGGCACGGCCGAGCAGGAGCAGAACGGGGTGACGATCCCGAATGCGGCCGCCGCGACGCTGCCGGCGAACGTGCCACGGCCGGCCAGGGCGGCCCGGACGCGCTCGGGCGGGAAGAAGCCCCGGATCAGCGTGACGACCGTGATGATGCCCAGGAGCAGGAGGAGCACCTTGGGCACGTCGAGCAGGAAGAAGGCGACGGCCTCGCCGAAGTGCGAGCCGCGCTCGAGCTTCAGGACCGAGAACGTCAGCCAGTCCGAGAGCGGCGCCTCGGCAAGCCACGCGGCCAGCCACGCCACGACCGAGATGCCCACGGACAGCCGGAACGGGATGCGCCGTGCTGCCGACGCGGACAGGGTGGTCATCGGAGGACATCCCCCAGGGTGAGGAGCGCCGCGAGGCAGGCCTGCTCGTCGCGCTCGTAGTAGATGCGGCGCGAATCGGCGCTGCCGCGCACCGCGCGGACGAGCCCCGCGTCGCGCAGCTTGGCGAGGTGGTTGCTCACGGCGTTCTCGCGGGCGCCGAGGGCGGCCGCCATCTCGCACACGCAGCGGGGCCCGGTCTTGAGCAGCACGAGGATGCGCGCCCTGGTCTCGTCAGAGACCAGGGCCGCGGCCGCCAGCGGCGCCGCTACGTCGGGCGGGGCGTAGTCCAGGCGAAGGTCCGGCAGCATCGGGAGGTCAACACGCATCGCGGCGTCTCCGAAGGAAGGGCGCGGAGGCCCCGGCACCCATAGGTGTGGGCGCCGGGGCCGCGAGGGAGGGGAGAGGACTCGACTCACATCTATTGCCAGAAAGTGTAGCAATTGTCGCTGAGGTATCTGCGTCCGTCCGGACTAAGGGTCGGGGCCCGAAGTTCCCAGCGCGTGCTGCCGCACTGCCAAGTCCGGGTCGACCGGGCGCGCCGCGAGACCCGTCCAGGCGCATGGCGGAGCGCCGCTCAGAACGTCTCCTGCCCGTCACGCGCCCCCCGCAGAAGCAGGACCGGCAGCGGCGAGGCACGCACCACGCCCTCGGCGACGCTGCCGAGCAGCAGACGCCGCAGTCCGCGACGGCCGTGCGTCCCGATGGCGATGACGTCCGCCCCCCAGCGTTCTGCCTCAGCCAGGATGGCCCGGGCAGGGTCGCTGCTGTCCGTCTCGAGCAGGACCGTCTCGGTCGCCACCGTTGTAGCGCGGGTGTCGGCAACAGCCGACTCGAGGATCGCCACGCCGGTCGCGCGAAGGGCATCCTCGAGCGACTTGAGGTCGAGCAGGGCGGCGTCACCCCAGGCGGCAAGAAGCACGCCGTAGTCCACCACGTGGGCGATCCGAAGGACGGCCCCCTGGTCGCCAGCAAGCCGGACGGCCTCTCCTAACGCCCGATTCGACGGGGCGCTCCCGTCAACCGCCACGAGGATCCGCTGGTACATGCCGCCTCCCTCTGGTAGACCCGCGCCTCGGACGGGCGCCAGCCTCCGGGTTCCGCTCTGATTGGCGCCGAATATCTCACGATACAGTGAGATGGCCAATGGGCTGCTCCGCCCGAAGTCTGGGCCAACCGGCATGGCGATCGTCCCTCGACATGACGAAGGCGGGCGCCGCACCTACCCCTTGCGCGCCGACTGCGCACTCTCCTCCCCGCCACCTCCGGGGCCGCCCGCGGCCGAGCCCCGCACCCATTCACCTGATGTTCACCGGCCTTCACCGGCGCGTCCACGTCGGCGCCATACAACAGGGCCAGTCCACACGGGGAGGGTCCCCGGGGGCAGCAGGAGTCTCAAGGAGGTTTGTGATGGGTGTGCAGAAGCCGCTGAGCTGGCTGATCGCCATTGTCGGTGCATGGGAGCTGGCCGCGCCGTTCGTGCTGGGCGCCACCGCCACCACCGCGTTCCTCGCGGACGCGATCATCATCGGCGTCGCGCTCGTCGTCCTGGGCGTCTGGGCGGCGCTCACCGACCTGCGTGGCACCCTTCGGACGCTCGACTGGCTCAACGCGCTGGTGGGCGTCTGGCTGGTCGCCGCGCCGTTCGTCCTCGGCTACACCGGGGTCGCCAGTGCGCTCTGGAACGACGTCCTCGTCGGCATCGCGGTCGCCGTCCTGGGCGGCTGGGCCGCCGTGGCCCTGGGCCAGGCGCAGCACCCGCGGACCATGTGACCGATCCCCCTGAGCCGCTCGTGGGAGGCGCCGACCCCGATACGGAGGGCCGGCGCCTCCCCGACCGGTCCAGCCCATGACCGAGCGGCCCCGGCCAGACCTCTGGCCGGGGCCGCGCCACGCCCGAGCCGGCGCATCACGCGCCGTGGACGACCGCCAGCGACCGCGGCATCCAGTAGCCGGTGCCGCGCTCGGTGCGCAGGTAGCGCGGGTCGGCCGGGTCGTCCTCCAGCTTGACCCGGAGGCGGTGCACGTACGCCTTGAGGTAGTCGGTGTCGCCCTCGTAGTCCGGCCCCCAGACACGCGCGAGCAGGACGCCGCTCTCCACGATCCGGCCGGCGTTGCGGGCGAGGAGCTCGAGCAGGCGGTACTCGGTGCTCGTCAGCCGCACCGCCTTGCCCCGCACCAGGACCTGATGGGACGCCCAGTCGATCCGGAGGTCGCCGACGGCGAACGGAGCCTCGTCTGCGGACGCGTGCCCGCCCGCGCGCCGGAGCACTGATCGGATGCGGGCGAGGAGCTCGAGGCGGCCGAAGGGCTTGACGACGTAGTCGTCGGCGCCGAGCTGGAGGCCGCGGACCTTGTCGAGCTCGTCGTCGCGGACGGTGAGGATCACGACCGGCACGTCGCTGAACAGGCGGATCCGGCCGAGCACCTCGAAGCCGTCCGCGTCGGGCATCTGGAGGTCGAGCAGGACGGCGTCGGGATGTGCGGCCTCGATCAGGCCGAGCCCCTCCTCGGCGTTCGACGCGGTCAGCACCTCCCAGCCCGGCTCCTGGAGGGTGATGGTGAGGCCGACGGCGAGCCGGACGTCCGGCTCGTCGTCAATCACCAGGATCCGGGTCGTCGCCCGATCCATCGGGCCCCTCCTCCGTGACTGGCAGGGTGAAGCAGAACCGGGCGCCGCCGTCCGGCCGCGGCTCGTGCCACAGCCGACCCCCGTGCAGGGCGACCAGCTCCCGCGAGACGTACAGCCCGAGCCCGAGGCCCGCCTGCCCGGCGCCGGACGGGGACGCGGAGTAGAACCGCTCGAAGATCCGCTGGCGTTCGCCGTCCGGCACCCCCGGCCCGTCGTCCTCGATGCAGACCCGCACGTTGTCGCCGTCGCGCGCGAGCCGGGCGTCGACGCGGCCGCCGACCCGCCCGAACTTGTGGGCGTTGTGCAGCAGGCTCGACACCACCTGGTCGAGCCTGCGTCGGTCGGCGTCGACCAGCGGCAGCCCAGGCTCCGCCTCGACGGCGACCTTCTGGCGGCGACTGTCGAACAGCGGCTGCATCGAGCGCACGACCCTCCGTACGCGGCCGGCGGGAGCGACCGGCTCGCGGCGCAGGGCGATGGCGCCGGCCTCGACCCGGGCGCTGTCGAGGAGGTCGCCGATCAGGGACTCGAGCCGCTGCAGGTTCTGGTCGACCAGCCCGACGACCCTGGGCTGCTCGTCGCCCGGCAGCCGCGCCCAGTCGGCGACCGACGGCATGAGCGTGCGCAGGACGGTGAGCGGGGTCCGCAGCTCGTGGGCGACGGCGGAGAAGAACGACTGACGGGCTTCCTCGAACCTGCGCAGCCGCGCGAGCTGCGCGTGCTCCTCCGCGAGGAGCCGCGCGTTGCGCAGGGAGAGCTCGGCCTCGCGGGCCAGGGCGCGGAAGGCGAGCCACTCGCTGTCGTCGAGCTCGGGGCCCGGGCGCCCGATGACGAGCGCCCCGGGTTCACCGTCCGCGGGAGCCTGGAGGCGGACCCCGGCCACGACGCGGGTCGTGGGGTCGGGCCAGCCGGGCGGCAGCAGGGAGCCGAGCGCCGGGCCGGCTGCGAACGTCTCCTCGTCGGCGATCCGCCAGCCCCACGCCGCCGGGGCGAGCCCGGCGGGTGCCGTGGAGGGCTCGTCGAGTGCGGCGGTCAAGCGCCAGCAGCCGAGGACCGGCTCGCACAGGAACACCAGACCCACGTCTGCCGCCAGCAGCCGCTGCGCCGCCCTGAGCAGCGCGCCGAAGGCCCGCTGGAGGTCGTCATGCGGCTGGTTGAGGTCGAAGAACAGGTCGTTGAGCAGGGCGAGCTGAGCGGCGTGGCGCTCGGCGAGGGCCCGGTGCCACTCCTCGAGCCGGACCTGGGCGGTGAATGCCGCCGCCAGCGACCCGACGATGAGCAGGACGAAGAGCTTGCCGACCGCCATGTAGGCATCGACGGCCGTCAGCCCTCCGAGCAGGGGGAGGATCGACGCTCCGAGGTGGACTCCGCCTGCAGTCAGGACCCAGGCGCCAACGGCCCGGCCGTCGAACGCCACGGCGAGCTCCACCCCGAGCAGGAGGAACAGCGGGAAGAACGGGCTGTGGGCACCGCCCGCGAGCAGCGTCGCGGCCGTTGCCTGCGCCGCGTCGATCGCGAGCAGCGCCGTCGGTCGTCCGCGGGCGAACGGCCGCCGGGCTACCGCGCCAGCCGACACGACGAGGTTGAGCGCCAGCACCATGGCGAACAGCCCGGACAGGCCCGCGACCGGATCGTTCTCGAACAGGGCGAGCAGCACCGCCGTCCCGAGGGCCGCCCAGCGGAGGCCGAGCAGGAAGCGGTCCGCACGGGGGAGCGATTGGCTCCCGGCGTGGGGCCGGGAGCCCGGAGCCATCGGCGCCGAGGGAGGAGGCGTCGGGTCGCGTCCGCCCGACGTCGCCGCGACTGCCCCCGGCGCCACTGTCAACGCTGCCAGGCCTCGCCCGTTCGCAGCGCCTGCATGGTCCCGGCCGTCACGAGCAGCCAGAACGCCACCAGCAGGAGGAACAGGAACACCGCGAACCCCTCGAGCACGCCGGAGTTCCAGGCGCGTGCGAGCCCGAGGGTGCTCGCGGCGAAGGCGCCGAGCGGGAAGGTGAACGCCCACCAGCCGATCCCGAAGGGGAGCCCGCCGCGCCGCAGGTAGCCGGCGAGCAGCAGGGCGGCCGCGGCCAGCCACCACAGCCCGAAGCCCCAGAGCGCCGTCGCGGCCAGGGTTGACAGGGTGCCGACCGTGGATGCCCCTGACCCCCAGAGGGGCGCGCCCGCCTGCGCGAGCCGGAGCAGCACGAGCGACCCGACACCGACCGGCCCGAGGCCGATCCAGAGGGAGGGCGCGAGCGGGGCCGCCGGCAGCGGATGGAAGACGAGCCGGTCGTACAGGAGCGACGCCACGAGGAGGAACAGCAGCAGGCCCATGCCGAAGAAGGCGTAGCCGACGGCGAGCAGGGTGGCGGCCTCAGGCGCGGCGACATGGGGCAGCAGCGGCACCAGCGCGAGCGGCACGATGATGTTGACGACGGGCGGGATGAACCAGGCCCCGTTCGCCGTGTGCGGCCCGACCTGGTGCTCCACGAACAGCAGGTACGCGAACACCACGCTGATCGCGAAGGCGAGGACGATGCCGACGATCCCCAGCACGGTGATGGCGGCCGTGACCGCGTCCGGCGCGCCCAGTGATGGGCCCACCGTCGCCAGCCCGACGACGAGGACGAGGATCCCGCCCGGGAACGTGCCGTAGAGGGCCCCCGCGAACGGGCTGCGGAGGTCGGCCATCGCGGCCTCGGGGTGGCGCGCCCAGCGCACCACGTACGGCACGCCGAGGACCGTGGCGAGAGCAGCGCCGAGGGCCACCATCGCCACCCCCAGGGCGTGGGCGGCATCCCGCAGCGCCGCCGAGTTCCCCGGGTTCTGGTAGGCGATGATGCCGATCACCGCGGTGCCCATGACGGCGCCGAACCAGCCGGGGTGGAACCCGCGCAATCGCCCGAGTGGCATCGCCACAGCGGGAGCGGACGTTGTCGCGACGGCCATAGAGACCTCCTGGTGCGTGGAAGGGGCGGGTCCGGTCACAGCAGGTCGAGCGCCATCTTGGCGGCGATGACCCACAGCAGGACGCCGATGAACCGCTTGAGTTGCGGGCTGGTCAGGCGCGTGCGCATGACGTACGCGCCGACCCCCGAGCCGGCCGCGGCCAGCGCGGCCATGACCAGCACGAACGCCGGGTCGAGGCTGCCGACGGCGACGTGCCCGAGGAAGCCCGAGAGCGAGCTGAACACGACCGCGAGCGCCGTGGTCCCGGCCGCCGTCTTGGCGTCGAGGCCGCTCCAGGTGAGGCCGGGCAGGATGATGTTGCCGCCGCCGACCCCGAGCAGCCCGCCCAGGAAGCCGGCGACACTGCCGACTCCAGCCCCGACTCCCGCCTCTGTGACCGGGCTCCTTGCGGCCCGGGACGCCGGCGGCCGGTAGAGCAGCATCATCGCGCCGGCGAAGACGAGGAACACCACGAACAGCCCGAGCAGGATCGAGCGGTCGACGCCGACGGAGAGCGCCGCCCCGACCGGGGCGAGGATCACGGCGGCGATGAGGACCGGGACCCCGGCCCGCCAGTCGATCAGGTGCCCGCGGGCGTAGCTGATCGTGGCCATCGAGAGGCTGACCGCATTGAGCAGCAGCGCGGTCGACGTCGCCTGCCCGAGGGGCACGCCGAGGTAGTAGAAGAGCGGCACGAACAGGAACGCCGCGCCCAGACCGGCCATGGCCATGACGCCGGAGAACAGGAAGACCGTCGCCCCGCCGACGACGTAGAGGGCCATCGACGCCGTCCTTCAGCCCTGCTGCGGGTAGCCCGAGCAGGCGATGCAGACGCTGGCGCCCTCGGCGACGCGCAGGTAGGGCTCGGCCACGAGCTCGCCGCAGCGCGCGCAGACCGCGAAGCGGACGACCTCCTCTGGTTCGCTCCAGGCCCGCGGCTCGACGGGGCCGACCGTCATGACCGCCTCTGCCGGCGCGTCCCAGACCAGTCGGACGACCTCCATCTGCTCCTCGTCGGGGATCTGCGAGGCCGGCACGCCTGCCGCGCGCTTGCGCATGAACGCCGTGGCCCCGATCTGCGCCTGGAGGGTCGGCCGGTAGGCGACGCGCACCGCCCGGCCCGATGCCTTGTCGAACAGGGTGACGGCGAACTTGCCCTCGCGGCTCTTCTCGATGTTCCCCTTCCCGAACGTGCAGCCGGTCGTGAACTGGATCCCGTCGCCGAAGCACATGCCACCGTGGTGGTCGCCGATCTCGACGACCGCGTGCAGCTGCTTGGCCCCGGCCCGGCTCGCGCCGAGCGCGCGCATCGCGGCGAGGCCGAGGCGAACCCCGGCGGTGCTGGCCCAGCACCTGTGCCCGTGGAAGGCGAGGGCGTCGGCGAGGATCGTGGTGTCGTCCATTGAGGTAGCTCGGTTCAGTAGTGGAGGACGCGGTCGGCCGCGTCCATCTCGGTGAAGAAGCCGCCGGGGACCACCATCTCGGCGCCCGCCACCAGGTCCGCCGCGGGATCGATGCCCCGTCCGCTCGCGCTGGCCGGGCACACGAGCAGGCGACCGCCCAGGCGCCCGAACTCGGCCAGCAGGTCTCCCAGCGGGGCGAACCCGGGGGCCGCCACACGCTCGACGCGGCCGTGGACCGCCAACTCGACGGCCGGGCCCTGGAGCCCCACGGCCACCGCGCGGCCGCTGCGGAGCGCGCCCACGGCCATCGCCATGGGCATGCTCGCCAGCTCAGGCTCCTCGGGGCCGTGGGTCATCATGAACAGCAGGCTCTGGGGATCGGCCATCAGTCGCTACTCCTCGCGGGAACCGGGTTGCCCGAGCCCGGGCGGTCGGCGGCGGCCAGGCCGCCCGCCTCGCGGCGCCGAGCGCGGCGCGCTGCCGCGGTCACCGCAGCACGTCCATGAGCGCAGCCCGGGCCGCCGCCACCGCGGCCTCGTCGCGCTCGTAGTAGAGGAAGCGCGCGTTCGCCTCGTGGCGCACGGCGTGCACCAGCCCCGCGTCGCGCAGCTTCGCGAGGTGGTTCGAGACGTTGTTGTCGCGCTCGCCGAGCGCGGCCGCCATCTCGCACACGCAGTGCGGGCCTTCGGCGAGCATCCTGAGGATCCCGGCCCTCGTCCGGTCGGCCAGCATGCCGGCGGCCGCAGTGGCGTCAACCACATCCGGGGCTGGGAGGCCGAGCCGCGGCTCGCCCACCACGGGCAGTTCAGTTCGCATCGGGTCCTCGCACCGCCAAGGCACACGCCTCAGCACTTGCTGAACATCACACGATCCGCTGAAGTGTTTGAGGGCCACAGGTCATGAGATCCGGCTCCGAGCGGCACGGCTCGCGGGCCCGTCGAGCTCGGAGGCCCCGCGTCCGCCGCATCCCCTTGACCTTCGAGTCGCTCGAAGGTCTAGCCTGTCGTCATGCAGATCAGGGAGCTCGCTCGCCGGGTCGGGATCGCGCCGACCGCCGTCCGCTGGTACGAACAGGCCGGCGTGCTGCCGGCGGCGCAGCGGGCGGAGAACGGCTACCGGGTCTACGGCGACGCCGACGTTGCCCGACTCCGCCTGGTGGTCTCCCTGCGACGGCTCGGCCTCGGGCCGGAGGACGCCGGGCGGCTGGCTCGGCTGTGCCTCGAGCGCGGCGAGGTGGACCTCGACCTCGCCCCGCTGCTGGCCGAGCAGCGCGCCGCGATCGCCCGCCAGCGCGCGGACCTCGACCGCCTCGAATCGGAGCTGCTGGACCTCGAGCTCACCGTCGCGGCCGCCGGCCGCGCCAGGAGGACCGCCACCGTGCCCGACCGCGCCCCGATCCGCGTCCTGTTCCTGTGCACCCACAACAGCGCCCGCAGCCAGATCGCCGAGGCGCTGCTCGGCCGCTACGGCGGCGGCGACTTCCTGGCGCGCTCGGCCGGCACGGAGGCGACCCGAGTCAACCCGTACGCCGTCCGCGTCCTCGCCGAGCAGGGGATCGACTGGTCCGGCGCCCGGAGCAAGCTGCTCACCGAGTTCGTCGACGAGCCCTGGGACTACGTCATCACGGTGTGCGACCGGGCGCGCCAGGCGTGCCCCGTGTTCCCCGGAGCCGTCAACTCGCTCCACTGGGGCCTTGACGACCCGTCCGAGGCCGCCGGCACGGATGACCAGAAGCTGGCCGCGTTCCGGCGCACCGAGCAGGAGCTCGCGGTCCGGCTGCGCCCGTTCATCGAGATCGCGCGTCGCGCCGCCGGCCGCTGACCGGGCCGACCGGCCCGGCCTTCAGGACGCTCGGCCCGTTCGCCAGCCGACTCGCTCGTCACATGTTCGCACCGCGCCCCAGCACACCCCGCGAGGTCCCCGATGCCCTCAGCCACCGCTGCACCGCCGGCCCGCCGCCTGGCGCTGCTCGACCGCTACCTGACCGTCTGGATCTTCTCGGCGATGGCGGGCGGGATCCTGCTCGGCGTGCTGGTCCCGGGCGTCGTTCCGCTACTGGACCGGCTGTCGGTGGGCACGACCTCCATCCCCATCGCGGCCGGGCTGATCCTGATGATGTACCCGCCGCTGGCCAAGGTGCGCTACGAGGAGGTCGGCCGCGTCTTCCGCGACGTGCGGGTCCTGGCGCTGTCCCTGGTCCAGAACTGGGTCGTCGGGCCGCTGCTGATGTTCGCGCTCGCCGTCCTGTTCCTGCGCGACTACCCGGAGTACATGGCCGGGCTGATCCTGATCGGCCTGGCCCGGTGCATCGCCATGGTCATCGTGTGGAACGACCTCGCGCGCGGCGACCCCGAGTACTGCGCGGGCCTGGTGGCGTTCAACTCGGTGTTCCAGGTGCTGTTCTACTCGGCCTTCGCCTACGTGTTCATCACCGTCCTGCCGACCTGGTTCGGGCTCAAGGGCACCGCGGTGGAGATCACGGTCCCGCAGATCGCGCAGAGCGTGTTCATCTACCTCGGCATCCCGTTCATCGCCGGCCTGCTGACCCGCTTCGCGCTGCTCCGGCGCCGGGGCCGGGAGTGGTACGAGCGCGTGTTCGTGCCGCGCATCAGCCCGATCACGCTCGTCGCGCTCCTGTTCACCATCGTCGTGATGTTCAGCCTCAAGGGCGAGAACATCGTCACCCTGCCGCTGGACGTGGTGCGGATCGCGATCCCGCTGCTGGTGTACTTCGTGGTGATGTTCCTGGTCACGTTCGCGATGAGCGTCCGGGCGAGGGCCCCCTACGGCGTGACGGTCTCGCTGTCGTTCACGGCGGCGTCGAACAACTTCGAGCTGGCGATCGCGGTCGCCGTGGCGACGTTCGGCATCGGCTCGGGCGCCGCGTTCGCGGCGGTCATCGGCCCCCTGGTCGAGGTGCCGGTGATGATCGGCCTGGTGAACGTCGCGTTCTGGCTCGGGCGGCGGTACTACCCGCGCGAGCTGCGCGTGCTGGGCTGAGCGCCCGGGGCTGCCTCGAGGACCGGCTGGCGCGGCGCACGCCGGAGGGCGATGATGCGCCCACCGCGCGACGGGACGACGGCGTCGCGAGAAAGGATCCACCGATGGCTGACCTGCGGCACCGGCGTATCGCACAGCTCATCGCCCCCTATCGGGTCGAGGCCGGCCGCAGGGTGCGCCTGCCCAAGGACTTCCCGACCGACGCGCCGGGCAAGTTCGGCAAGGCGGACGCCAAGCACGCCAAGGAGGTGCTCGAGAGCAGCGTGAGCCTGCTGGCCGAGTACCAGGAGCGGCTCGCCGCCCAGGACACCTACGGCGTGCTGGTCATCCTCCAGGCGATCGACGCCGCCGGCAAGGACGGCACCGTCCGCCACGTCATGAGCGGGGTCAACCCGCAGGGCGTCGAGGTCAGCAGCTTCAAGGTGCCCTCCGCCGAGGAGCAGGACCACGACTACCTGTGGCGGTACGCGCGCCGGCTGCCCAGCCGGGGGTCCATCGGCATCTTCAACCGCTCCTACTACGAGGAGGTCCTGGTCGTCCGGGTGCACCCGGAGTTCCTGGCGGCAGAGCGGCTGCCGCCCGCCTCCAAGCGCGGCGACGTCTGGCGGCGCCGCTACCGCGAGATCAACGACTGGGAGCGCTACCTGACCGACCAGGGCTTCCGGATCGTGAAGCTGTTCCTCCACGTGTCCAGGGACGAGCAGCGCCGGCGGTTCCTCGACCGCATCGAGGAGCCCGAGAAGAACTGGAAGTTCAGCGCTGCGGACGTCAAGGAGCGCGCCCGCTGGGACGACTACCAGAAGGCGTTCTCGGACATGCTCTCCCACACCAGCACGGCATGGGCGCCGTGGTACGTGGTGCCGGCCGACGACAAGCCCTACGCGCGGCTGATCGCCGCCGGGGCGATCGCCCACGCCCTGGTGGAGATCAACCCCCGGTACCCGACGGTCGGCGAGGAGGCGCGGGCGGCGCTCGAGGAGGCGCGCGACGAGCTGCTGGCGGAGGGGCACGACCGCGCCGGGACGGACGCCGGCGGCGAACCGGACGCCGGCGGCGAGCCCGACGCCGGCGCCGCGTCAGCCGATCCGCCGTCCGGCGGCCGCGAGCACGGCAGGCACCACGACAAGGGCAGCGGCAAGCGGCGCGGCAGGCACAGCCAGCAGCACTAGCCGGAGCGGGCCTCGACCCCGGCCGCCGGCATCCGGCCCACGACGGCGAGGGCGCCCGCGCCCGCCGCCACCACCACGGCCGTGCCGATCATCGCCACCGGCAGGCCCACCGTGACCGACATCACGCCCATCAGCGGCGGGTAGACGACCGCGCCCACGACGGACGCCGCCACGATGAGGCCGGCCACGGCCGCCGCGCGGTCCGGGAACCGCTCCCCGCCCACCGCCACGATCAGCGGGTAGATGGGGCCGGACGCGAAGCCGACCACGGTGAACAGCGCGATCGACACGCCCAGCGACGGCACCACCACGGCGCCGACCAGCGCGACCGCGCAGACCAGGGCCGCGGCGATCCCGAACCGCAGGTGGTCGAAGCGGTCGGCGATGCGGCTGCCCACCAGCCGGCCGGCGGCCAGGCCGGCCCAGTAGAGCCCGAGGGCGGAGGTCGCGGTGGCCGCCGGGGCGGCGGCCAGGAACCGGACCAGCCAGTTGGACACGCCGATCTCGCACGCGACGTAGCACCCGATCGCCACCGCCAGGACGAGCAGCGGGAGCGCGAGCAGGCTCGACCTCCGGCCGCCCGCCGCCAGGTGCGGACGCGCCCGGCCGTCGGCGAGGTCGGTGACGGCGAGCACGACGGCCAGCGGCAGCGCGAGCACGCCGGACCCCACGATCACCGCCTGCCACGAGATCCCGGCCAGGTCCCGGGCGGCCAGCACGAACGGCGCCCCGAGCGCGCCCAGCGAGTAGAACAGGTGCAGCAGGTTGAGCCGGCCGCCCCGGGCGCCCTGGTAGAGGTCGATCACCAGGCCGTTGCCCCCGCCGTCGATGGCCCCGGCGCCCACCGACCGCACGATCCCGAACGCGGTGAAGGCCACCCAGTCGGGCGTCAGCCCCTGCCCGATCAGCCCCAGCCCGAGCAGCGCGGCCGCGCCCGAGAGGATGGCCCGCCGCCCGACCCGCTCGGTCGCCATCCCGCCCAGCACCGAGCCCGCGGCGTACGCGATCGAGGTCAGGAAGTAGAACAGGCCCAGCCCGACATCGGTCTGGGCGAAGCCGTCCTCCACCTCGCGGGCGAGCGCGGGCACGACGAGGCCGCCCCAGCCGATGAGCACGAAGCCCCAGCAGCCGAGGGCGAACGCCATCGAGCGCTGCCGGAACAGGACGGGGATCACAGCCGCGATCGTATCGCCACCCCGCGGCGCGGCCGAGCCGATCCGGGCAGCGTCGCGCGGGCCGCTCCCCGCGCCGCGGCCGGGCGCAGCGTCGGCGGGACGCGCTGCCCGCCTACTCGTACCGCAGCGCGTCGATCGGGTCGAGGCGGGCGGCCTGGCGGGCGGGCCAGACCCCGAACACCACGCCCACCGCGAGCGAGAAGCCGACCGCCAGCGCGACCGTGGATGCCGACACGTTGAGCCCCCAGCCGGCGATCGCCCCGATCAGGGCGCTCGCGCCCACGCCGAACACCACGCCGACCAGGCCGCCGCTGAGCGAGAGCACCAGCGCCTCGACCAGGAACTGGACCAGGATGTCCCGGCCCCTGGCGCCGACCGCCTTGCGGATGCCGATCTCCCGCGTCCGCTCGCGGACCGAGACCAGCATGATGTTCATGATCCCGATGCCGCCCACGAGGAGCGAGATCGAGGCGATGCCGGCCAGCAGCAGCGACAGGAAGCCGGTGATCGTTCCGAAGGCGGACAGCAGCTGGGCCTGGTCGATGATCGTGAAGTCGTCCGCCGCGCCGGCGGCGAGCGCGTGGCGCTGGCGGAGCAGCTCCCGGATCTGGAACTTGACCAGCGGGATGTCCGCCGGGTGCACCACCGACACGGAGACGGCGCTGAGCGACTTGCCGGCGACGAGGTAGTCGCGCAGCGTGGTCAACGGGATCAGCACCTGGTCGTCGAGGATGCCCTTGGGCTGGAGGATGCCCACCACGGTGAACGGCACGCCGCCCACGGTCACCGAGGACCCGACGCTGGCGGCGCCCAGGCCGAGGTCGTCGGCGGTCGCCGAGCCCAGCACGGCCACCCGCAGGCCCCGGGCCAGCTCCGCCTCCGAGATGAAGGAGCCGCGCCAGATGTCATAGGCGCGGACGGGGGCGAACTCGGGCGTGACGCCGGTGATCGAGGTGGTGGTGTTGCTGCCGCCCGCCACGACCACCGCCACCGTGGACGCCTGGGGCGCGACCTGCGACACGCCGCTGATCCCCGCGATCGCGTTCGCGTCGTCGATGGTCAGGGTGGTGGCCGTGCCGGCGGCGCCGCGCAGGAACCCGTTGGTGGACGCGCCCGGGCTGACCTGGAGCAGGTTGACGCCCAGCCCCTCGATCAGGTTGGTGATCCCCGACGTGGCGCCCTGGGCCACCGAGACCAGGGCCACGATCGCGCCCACGCCGATGATCACGCCGAGCATCGTGAGCACGGCCCGGAGGCGGGACGCGGTCAGCCGGGAGAACGCGAGCGGGATCAGCTCCGCGAAGATCACGGGTGCGCCTCCGGGCGGCCGCGCGCCGTCGCGCTACTGCCCCGAGGGGGCTGGCGCCGCGGTGCGGGTCGATCCGCCGGGCCCGGCCGGGAACGTCGTCACGAGGTCCTTGGCGGTGGCAATGCCGGTCACGACGGTGGTCCCGGCGGCGATGCCGGACCTGATCTCGGCCTGCGTGGCCGTCATGAGGCCGACCGAGACCTTCACCGGGTGGACGGCGTTCGGCCCGTCGTACACGGTCACGGTGTAGTCGCCGGGGCTGCCGCCCACCGCCGACGCGGGCACGACGATCACGCCGGCCGCCGTGGCGGTCGTGATCTCCACGTCCGCGGTCATCGAGGGCGCGGACCCCGGCGGCGCGGTCGGCAGGGCGATCGTGATGGTGTAGGAGACCACGCCGCCCGCGCTCTTGGCGGCGCCCGCGAGGTCCACCCCGGACACGGTGCCCTGCGCCGACGCGCCCAGGGCGGCGATCGTCACGCTCGCCCGCTGTCCCACCTTGACCACCGGCAGGTCAGTCTCGGTGACGGAGGCCGTCACCTCGAGGCCGGTGCTGCGCAGCGTGATCACCGTCCCGCTGGCCACGTCGCCCGGCTGGATCGTCACCGACGAGACGATGCCGTCGATGGGGGCGGTCAGCGTGAGGCGGTCGAGGGTCGTCTGGGCATTGGAGACGGCCGTCCGGGCCTGCGACACCGACGCCTTGTCGGCGGCCACGACGGCGGCGTTGTCCACGGTCGTCGCGGCCGCGTACGCGAGCTGCGCCGACTGGACGCCGAGCTTCGCGGTCTCGACCGCGGCGGTGGCCTGGGTGTTCGCCGTGTCCGCCTGCTGCTGGGCGGTCGCGAGGGCCCGCTGCGCCTGGCCGACCGCCGCCTGGTCGGCCGCGAGCGCCGTCTCGGGCAGGCCGGCCGCCGTGTCGTCCGCCAGCCGCTGCTGCGCGTCGGACAGCACCGCCCGGGCCTGCGAGACGGCAAGGCGTCCGGCGGCGGCCGTCTGCGACTGCACGGTCCGGGCCTGCGAGAGCTGCTGGTCGGCCTGGGTCACCGCCAGCTTCGCCTTGGCCTTGGCTGTGGCCGTCAGCGGCGCGGAGTCGGACGCGAGCCGGGCCTCGGCGGCGTCGAGGTTGAGCTGCGCGGTCGCGAGGGCAGCCTTCGCGTCGGCGGTGTCGGCGGTCGCCAGCACCGCGCCCCGGGCGACGGTGTCCCCTGCCTTGACCGCGACCGTCGCCACGGTCCACTGCTGCGTCGCCGGGGTCGCGGGCGACCCGACCGCCGGGGACCCCGGGTTGCGCACCGCCGGCTGCCCGAAGGCGAGCGCGTAGGTCTCCACCGGCTGCAGCGAGCCCGTCACCGACACGGTGTCCACGACGTCGCCGACCGCGGCGACGGCGGTCAGGTAGGTCTCGGCGGGCGCCTGGCTGCTCAGCGTCCGGGCCAGGACCGCGCCCCCCACCGCCACCAGCGCGACGGCGACGACGCCCCCGATGACCAGCCGCTTCCTCACCCGTTGCACCCCTCGTCGCCGCGGCCGCCGAGCGACCTGCCTGCCTCACGGCGACACGCCCGACACGATACCTCCGCCGCGGGAGGGCGGGCCGTCGGCCGGACGCTGGGGGGCGGCGCCGATCAGGGCTGCGCGGGGCGCCTCGGCGTGCCCGGCACGGGTTGCGGACCCACGGCATCATGGTCCCATGGACACGCGTCGCGTCCCGGTCGCCGCCGGCGTGGAGCTGGCGGTCGACCTCTGGCCCGCTCCCGCGAGCTCCACGACCCCGGTCACGTTCGTGCTGGTCCACGGCCTGGCGTCGAACGCGCGCCTGTGGGACGGGGTGGCGGCGCGCCTCAACGCCCGCGGCCAGGCCGCGGTGACGGTTGACCTCCGCGGCCACGGCCGCTCGTCCAAGCCCGAGGGCCCGTACGACGTCCCGACGGTCGCCGACGACCTGGCGTCGCTCACCCGGGAGCTGGGGCTCCGGCGCCCGGTCATCGCGGGCCAGTCCTGGGGCGGCAACGTGGTCATCGAGCTCGCTGCCCGCCACCCGGGACTCGCCCGCGGCATCGTCTGCGTGGACGGCGGCTGGTTCGAGCCGTCAGCGGCGTTCCCGTCCTGGGAGGCCTGCCGTGAGGCGCTGGCGCCGCCGCGGCTGGCCGGCCGGCGGCTCGCCGAGGTCGAGGGCTACATCCGCGGCGCCCATCCCGACTGGCCCGAGGCCGGCATCGCGGGGACGCTCGCCAACTTCGAGCGCTTCCCCGACGGGACAATCGCGCCCTGGCTGACGTTCGACCGGCACCTCGTGGTCCTGCGCGGCATGTGGGACCACCGCCCCTCCGAGCGCTATGCGGAGGTGCGCGACCCGGTGCTCCTGCTGCCGGTCCGACCGGCCGCGCCCGACGAGCGCAGCGCCGACCGCGAGGCGGCCGTCGAGCGGGCGCGGGCGGCGCTCCCGCGAGCCCGGGTGCGACCGTTCGTGGGCGACCACGACATCCACGCGCAGCGCCCGGACGAAGTCGCCGATGTGATGATCGACGCCATCGACGACGGGTTCTTCGCATGACCACCGGGCCGCGCATCCTCGCGATCATGGGCTCGGGCGAGGTGGCGCCCGCGATGGCCAAGGTGCACCGCGCGCTGTTCGAGCGCTTCGGCGGGCGGGTCCCGGCGGCCGTCATCGACACGCCCTACGGGTTCCAGGAGAACGCCGACGAGCTGTCCGAGCGCATGGTCGAGTTCTTCGCCACCAGCGTGGGCAACCCGGTGGAGGTGGCCAGCTACCGCTCCTCCGACGTGGACGCGCTGACCGCCGCCACGGCGCTGGCCAGGATCCGCGAGGCCCGGTACGTGATGGCCGGGCCGGGCAGCCCGTCCTACGCGCTGCGCCAGTGGTCGGGCGGGCCGATCCCCGACGCGCTGGCCGAGAAGCTGGCCACGGGCGGGATCCTGACCATGGCCTCCGCCGCGGCGCTCACCCTCGGCCTCGTGACGATCCCGGTGTACGAGGTCTACAAGGTCGGCGAGGCGCCGCGCTGGCTGCCGGGCCTGGACCTCCTGGGCCGGGCCACCGGGCTGCGGGCCGCCGTGGTCCCCCACTACGACAACGCCGAGGGCGGCAATCACGACACGCGCTTCTGCTACATGGGCGAGCGCCGCATCTCGATGCTCGAGGCGATGCTGCCCGAGGGCGCCTTCATCCTGGGCGTTGACAGCCATACCGCCCTCGTGCTCGACCTCGAGGCCGGCACCGCCTCGGTGGCCGGCCTGGGCGGGGTCACCGTGCGGGTCAGGGGACGGAGCACGCGGTTCGCGTCGGGGGCGTCCTGCTCCATCGCCGCCCTGGGCGACGCGGCGCGGGGCCTGGCCGAGGGCCAGTCCACCGAGGCGGTCCACTTCGCGGCGCTGGCCGGATCGGGCTCGCGCGAGCGGCCCGCTCGGCCCCCCGCCCCGGTGCACCAGCAGATGCAGGAGCTCGAGGGCGCCTTCATCGCGGCGCTCGACGCCGGCGACACCCGCGAGGCGGTGGCGGCGATCCTCGAGCTCGACGAGACGGTGGAGGGGCGGATCCGATCGGGAGAGGACGGCCCCGACCTCGACAACGCGACCGCCACCCTCCGCGCCCTGATCGTGCGGCTCGGCGAGTACGCGGCGAGCGGCGCGTCCGACCCGCGGGCCGGGATGGCGCCGCTGGTGGACACCCTCCTGGAGCTGCGGGACCGCGCCCGCGCCGCGAAGGACTGGTCCACCGCGGACCTGATCCGCGATCGCCTGCTGGCCGCCGGGATCGAGGTCCGCGACGGGGTGGCGGGATCCAGCTGGGTGCTCGCCCCCGGCTGAGCCCTCCCGATTCGTCGATCGGCCCCGACATCCGCGGCGCCCGGTAGACTTCGGCGCCTGATCCCCGGCCCGCCAGCGGCCGAACCCAGTGTGCTCGGAGTCCCCGTGTTCTCGTTCCTCAAGCGCTTCACCACCGCGACCCCGTCGATCGACGTCGTCGAGCTTGACGCCCTCCTCCAGCAGAACGCCGTCCGCATCCTCGACGTGCGCGAGGACCACGAGTTCCGCCGTGGCCACCTGCCCGGAGCCGTTCACATCCCCGTCCGCCGCCTGCCCGACCGGATGGGCAAGCTCAAGCGCGACAAGCCGTACGCCGTGATCTGCGAGACGGGCAGCCGGAGCAGCCACGCCACCAACTACCTGCTCTCGCAGGGCTTCGAGGGCGCGGTCTCGGTCCGGGGCGGCACCAGCGCCTGGACCCGGAGCGGACGGGCGGTCGTCCGCTAGCGCCTCGCGGCCGGCGACTGCTGGAGACTCGGAGCGGCACCCGGTCTCCGTCGGGTCGGCAGCCTCGGGAAGCGGCGCGACGCGCACCGGTCGCCCGGGCGGGCGTCCGGCGCGGCGACGAGACGGGTCAGCCGCTGGCCGCCTCCAGCACCGCCAGCAGCTCGCGCAGGGCGACCTCGATCCGGGCCAGCTGCTCGGGCGAGGCGGCCCCAAGCCGGCCCGCCAGCCATTCGAGCGTGCGCTCGCGTGCATCGGCGAGCTGGCGGTCACCCTGCTCACTGAGCGTCAGCCGGACCCGCCGACGCGAGGCAGGGTCGAGCTCGCGGACCACGAGGCCGTCGCGGACCAGGCGCGACACGAGCTCCGACACCGCGGGCATCGAGGCGCCCAGGTGGTCGGCCAGGCTCGAGAGGTCCGTGCCCGGGTTCCGGCGCACGAACAGCAGCGCCCGGAACTGGGGGGTCGACACGCCCTCGGCACGGCCCTCGCGCATCTGACCTCGGACGACGCGCATGATCTGCGGCACGGTGTCGAGCACGACCTCGGCCGCGGGCCGGGCCAGCCCGCCGTCGGGCGTCGGATCGGGGCGTGACGGCTCCACGCGACCAGTGTAGAATGTTCGGGATACGAACTGTCAGCGGAATCTGCACCTGCGGTCAGCGGTAGACATGCGCAACGCAATCGAGTGCTCAGCCCTCACCCGCCGGTTCGACGTCGTGACGGCGGTGGACGCGCTCACGCTGTCCGTCGCCGAGGGCGAGATGTTCGGCCTGCTCGGCCCGAACGGCGCCGGCAAGACGACCACCATCAAGATGCTGATCACGCTGCTCGACCCCACGTCGGGGCACGCGGTGGTGGCCGGCCATGACGTCGGCCGGGACGCTCGTGCCGTCCGGCGCTCGATCGGCTACGTGCCCCAGCTGCTGTCCTCGGACGGCACGCTGACCGCCCGCGAGAACCTCGACATCTCGAGCCGGCTGTACCACGTGCCGCGCGCCGAGCGCCGGGACCGGATCGAGGAGTCGCTGGAGTTCATGGGCCTCGCGGACGTGGGCGACCGCCTCGTGCGGACGTTCTCGGGGGGCATGATCCGCCGGCTCGAGATCGCCCAGGCGATGCTGCACCGGCCCGAGGTGCTGTTCCTCGACGAGCCCACCGTGGGCCTCGACCCCGTCGCCCGGAGGACCGTCTGGGAGCACGTCCGCCGGCTCCGCGAGCGCGACGGCACGACCGTCATGCTGACCACGCACTACATGGAGGAGGCCGCCGAGCTGTGCGAGCGGGTCGGCATCATGCACCTCGGCAAGCTGGCCGCGCTCGGCACGCCCGCCGAGCTCGAGGCGCAGGTGGGCCCCGGGGCCACGCTCGACGCCGTGTTCACCCACTTCACCGGCACCGGCCTGGAGGACGGAGGATCGTACCGTGACGTCGCTCGAACGCGCCGTACCGCACGTCGCCTCGGCTGAGCCCGTCGCGCCGGTCCGGTTCCTGCTGGACTCCTGGACCGTCGCGCACGCGGAGATCCGCAAGCTCGCCCACGACCCCACCGAGGTCCTCACCCGAGCCGTCCAGCCGATCCTGTGGCTGCTGGTGTTCGGCCAGGTCATCGCCCAGTCGCGGGTGATCGCGACCGGCAACCTGTCGTACATGGACTTCCTCACGCCCGGCGTCCTCGCCCAGAGCGCCCTGTTCAGCGCGATCTTCTTCGGCATCGCGGTCATCTGGGAGCGCGACCTCGGCGTCCTCCACAAGTACCTCGTGAGCCCCGCCTCGCGCGAGGCGCTGGTGACCGGCAAGGCGGTGGCGGGCGGCCTGCGGGCGCTGGTCCAGACGTTCGTCGTCTACATCGTGGCCGTGCTGGTCGGGATCCACCTGCGCTGGGAGATCCCGGCGCTGGTCGGCGCCGCGCTGGTGGTGGTGCTGGGCGCCGCCGGCTTCGCCACGTTCTCGCTGATCGTGGCCTGCCTGGTCCGCACCCGGGAGCGGTTCATGGGCATCGGCCAGATCCTCACCATGCCGCTGTTCTTCGCCAGCAGCGCCATCTACCCCATCGCCATGATGCCGGGCTGGCTCCAGGTGCTGGCGCACCTCAACCCGCTCACCTACCAGGTGGACGCGCTCCGGGCGCTGATGATCGACGGCGGCCCGTCCACCTACCCGATCGCGCTGGACATCAGCGTCCTGGCCGTGACCGTGGTGGTGCTGGTCGCGATCGCGTCCCGGCTCTACCCTCGCCTCGCGCAGTAGCGAGACGGCAGCGTCCCCAGCGGGCGCGCCTCGCGTCCTTGGCGGCGCTCGCGCCTCCGCGGCCCCGCTCGGCCCCCCCTCGCGTCCTTGACGGCGCTCGCGCCTCCGACGACCTGCTGGACTGCCAGTCCAGACGTTCCGCCAATGGCGGTCGCCGATTGGCCCCCCAGTCCAGCCCGCGCCACCCCTGAGCCGCCAATCAGCCGGCCATCGGTCCTCGGCTGGACTGCGGGTCCACGCGGATGCTCTTGAGCCACGGAAGTCTGGACTGGCAGTCCACTCGCGCCCGGGCACCGCTCGCGCCGGCGCACTCCGGCCAGAGCGCCACTCGCCCGGGCACCGGTCGCCCGGGCTCCACTCGCGCCCGGCACCGGTCGCGCCGGCGCACTCCGGCCAGAGCGCCACTCGCCCGGGCACCCTTCGCGCCAGGGCACGGGTCGCCCGGGCGCGGTCCGCCGCTCGCGCCCCGACCGCCGGACGCCCGGACGCCGGCGGCCCGACGCCTCCATCGCCGATGCGGGGCATCATGGACGCGACCCGCTGCAGGAGGCTGAACGCAATGCACGTCGGACTGGTCGGACTTGGACGGATGGGCGCCAACATGGCGCGCCGGTGGCGCCGCAACGGGCACACGGTGGTCGGGTACGCGCGCACCGCGGCGACCGTCGACGGGCTGGTCGGCGACGCGATCGACGCCGGGGCGCACTCCCTCGAGGAGCTCGCGGCCCAGCTCCCCGCGCCGCGGGCGCTGTGGGTGATGGTGCCGGCGGCGTCGGTGGACGCGACGCTCGCGGAGCTCGGGCCCCTCCTGTCGCCCGGCGACATCGTGATCGACGGCGGCAACTCCTGGTACCGGGACGACATCCGGCGCGCCAAGGAACTGGCCCCCAGGGGCATCCACTACGTGGACTGCGGGACGAGCGGGGGCACCTGGGGCCTCGAGCGGGGCTACTGCCTGATGATCGGCGGCCCGCAGGAGGCCGTGGCCGCCCTCGACCCGGTCTTCCGGGCCCTGGCGCCGGGCGTCGGCAGCGCCGGGCGGACTCCCGGGCGCACCGGGACGCCCACCAGCGCCGAGGAGGGCTACCTGCACTGCGGGCCGTCGGGCGCGGGCCACTTCGTCAAGATGGTCCACAACGGCATCGAGTACGGCGTCATGGCGGCCTACGCGGAGGGGTTCAACATCCTGCGCCACGCGAACGCCGGCGCCGAGGGCCGCGAGGTCAACGCCGAGACGAGTCCGCTCGCGGAGCCCGAGCTCTACCAGTACGACCTGGACATCCCCGCCGTCGCCGAGGTCTGGCGCCGCGGCAGCGTCATCGCGTCCTGGCTGCTGGACCTCACCGCCCAGGCGATGGCCGCCGACCCGGGCCTGGACGGCTTCAGCGGCACGGTCTCCGACTCGGGCGAGGGCCGCTGGACCAGCATCGCGGCGATCGAGACCTCCGCGCCGGCGCCGGTGCTGACCACCGCGCTGTACTCGCGCTTCACCTCGCGGGGCGAGGAGACCTACGGCAGCAAGGTCCTGTCCGCCATGCGCTGGGGCTTCGGGGGCCACGCAGAGATCAAGAAGGACGGCGCCGAGGCCAAGTAGCGCCGGACGGGTGCGGACGGCGACGCGGAGCACCTCCGGGCCGCCGCCGCCCAGCCCCGGCACGGTCGCGGACGCGCCCGCCCGCGGCACGTCGTGCCAGCGCCGCGCACGGCAGACGGGCACGGTGAGGACGATGCGCCGCGACCTCGACAACCTCGAGCTGGTCACGCTCCGCGCATTCGCGGTCATGCTGCTCCGCGGGTCGGTCAACGGCACCGTGCTGCCCTACGCCACGGTGCTGCTGATCGAGGCGGGCCTGGCACCCGCCCTGCTCGGGCCGCTGGCGGCCATCGCGGCGATCATCACCCTGCTCACCGCACCGGCCTGGGGCCGCCTCGGCGACCGCCACGGCCGCCGCCGCGTGCTGGCCGTCGCGTTCCTCGTCGCGGCGCCGATCGCGGCCGCCCACGCCACCGGCATCGTGGCCGTGATCGCCGTCGCGTACCTCGCCTGGGCGGGCATCTCGTCGTCCTTCATCCCGCTGACGGACTCGCTGGTGCTCGCCCGGCTGCACGGCGACCGCTCGCGATTCGCCCGGGTGCGCGTCGGGGCCTCCGGCATGTACATGGTCGTGGTGGTGGCGATCGGCGTGCTGGTCTCGGCCACCGCGCTGCGCTGGGCGGCGCCCGGGGTCGTGGGCACGGTGCTGTGCCTGCTCGCGACGGGCGTCCTCCTGGCCCGGCTGCGCGGCGAGTTCCTCACGGGCCGCGGCGCCGCCGTCCCCGGAGAGACGGGCCTGGTCGCCGGCATCGTCGCCGGCGTCCGGCGCAACCGCTCGTTCCTCGTCGGCCTGGCGATGGTGTTCTGCGGGTCCAACGCCCCGGCGATCTTCACCGGGCCGCGGGTCGCCGAGGTTGGCGGGACCGGCTGGGAGATCGGCCTGGCCATCGCCGCGGGCACCCTCGTGGAGCTGCCGGCGTTCCTGTCCCTCCCGTGGCTGCTGCGCGCCTACGGCGGGCAGCGGATGTTCCTCGCGGGCGGCCTCGTGCTCGGCGTCGCCGGCCTCACCACGGCGCTCGCGCCCACGCCCGGGCTGCTGATCGCGGCCAGGCTGCTGTTCGGCGCCGGGTATGCGTGGGTGGTCCTGCCGTCGCTGGCGGCCATCTCGGCGGCGGCCGCGCCCGGCGAGCACGCGGCGTCCGCCGCGCTGCACTTCGCCAGCCAGGCCGGCGGCACGCTGCTGGTGGCACTGGCCGGCCTGCCGCTGGTGGCGGCCACGGGATCGGTGGCAGCGGTCCTTGCTGCGGCCGCGGTGGTGGCCCCGGTCGGGGCCATCCTGGGCATCCGCGCCTGGCCGAAAGCGGCCTCCCCGGCCGCGCCGGACGCGTCCGCGGGCGCCCTGGCATGAGCGACGCTGCGCGATCGTGCCGCCCAGCCGACGGGAGCCCGGGCGGCGACGCGGTCAGCGCCGGCACGCCTCGTCGTAGCGGGCGAGCTCTTCTGCGAGCGCCAGCGACCGCCGGTGCTGCCGGTCGGTGGGGGCCTCGGCGTTCAGCCGCGCGATCGCCGCGTTCAGCCGGGTCACGAGGTCTTCCAGCGCGGCGCGGTCCCTGCGGCGGGTGAACGGCGCCGGCGCAGGCCCCGCGACGGCGCGCGAGAGGATGGCGTCCCGCTTCTCGAGCAGCCCGCGGACCTCCTTGTCGGCCTCGATCCAGGGAGGCGCCGCCCCGTAGTTCTTGAGCACGTGGAACGCGAGGCCCCACTCCCCGGCGTAGGGGTTCTCGTCGTTGGGCAGCCGCTCGCCCTGGTGGGGGAGGTTGTCGAACTTGCCCTCCTCCGTCGCCTCGCGGATCTGGCGCTCGATCAGCGTCTCCCAGTCGGGGCCGACCTCCATCCTGCCGTCGGGGCCGCGACGGTGGACGAGGCGCTTCGGATCGGGCGCATCGGGCATGGCCACAGCATTGCACGCCGGACGGCGAGCGCCGTCAAGTGACGGCACCCCGGCCGCTCGCCGTCAAGCAGCGGCGGCGCGGCTGGGGCCGTCAAGGCCTTCCGGAGCGACGGCCCCGCCCGCCCGCTCCTGCCCCGGCGGCGCCCCGGCGTATCCTCGGGCCTATGAGCATCACCCGGGTCCAGCTGTTCTCCGTACCGGTCGCCGACCAGGACCGCGCCCGCGACTTCTACGTCAACACCCTCGGCATGGAGCTCGTCCGCGAGATGCCGATGGGGCCCGGCCGGCGCTGGGTGCAGGTCCGCCCCAAGGGGGCCGACACCTCGATCACGCTCGTCACCTGGTTCGAGTCGATGCCCGCCGGGTCGCTCACCGGCGTGGTGCTCGAGACCGACGACCTGGATGCGGAGGTCGCGCGCCTGGCGGCACTCGGGGTGGACATGGACGCTCCGGTCCGGAACCAGGCCTGGGGCAGCTCGGTGGTCATCCGCGACCCGGACGGCAACCGCCTCGTGGTGCAGACCACGACCGCCCCCTGACCCGCGTCCACCCCGCCCAAGGAGACCGCCGCATGAACGACCTCAAGCTCGGCATCCTGCTCTGGAACCAGGCGTCGGACTGGCCCTCGTACCTCGAGGCGGTCAAGCGGATCGACGAGCTGGGCTACGACCACCTGTGGGCGTGGGACCACCTCTACGCGATCTTCGGCGACCCGCTCCAGCCGATCTTCGAGGGCTGGGCGTCGCTCTCGGCCGCGGCGATGGCCACCGAGCACCTCCGGCTCGGCCTGCTCGTGGGCGCCAACACGTTCCGCAACCCGGGCGTGGTGGCCAAGACCGCGACGACGCTCGACCACATCTCCGGCGGCCGGGCGACCCTGGGCATCGGGGGCGCCTGGATGGAGCCCGAGCACACCGCGTTCGGGATCGACTTCGGCGCCGGCTTCGGCCAGCGGCTCGACTGGCTCGAGGAGTCCGTGTCCGGCCTCAGGGCGATGCTCGCGGGCGAGGCGGTGACCTCGCTGCCCGGCGGCCGCTACCGGTTCTCGGCGGCGGAGGTCCACCCGCTGCCGGTCCAGCCGCGCCTGCCGATCATGATCGGCGGCTCCGGCGAGAAGAAGACGCTGCGCACCGTGGCCCGCCACGCCGACCTGTGGAACGCGATGGGCACCGTCGAGACGCTCCGGCGCAAGGTGGACGTCCTGCGCGGCCACTGCGAGGCGGAGGGCCGAGACGTCGCCGACATCGAGTTCACGCTGGGCGTGAAGCTCACGATCCGCGATTCGGCGGCCGAGGCCGAGGGCGTGTGGCGGGCCGCCATGGCCCACAACCGGACGCCGATGTCCGATGTCGAGGACGACGTCACGTTCCTCAACGTCACGCCCGAGCAGGCCGCGGAGCGCCTCGCGCCGTACCTCGAGCTGGGGTTCCGAACGATCATCAGCGAGCAGCCGGCGCCCTACGACGCCGAGACGCTGGAGCGGTTCATCGGCCAGGTGAAACCGCTGCTCGAGCGGGGATGAGGCACGGCGCCGGCGGTCCGGCCTAGGGCTCGATCCGCTCCAGCGAGACGGCGGGGATGACGCGGTCGGTCCGCTGCTCGTAGTCGGCGAAGCCCGGGTGCTGGGCCACGTGGGCGTTCCACAGGCGGTCGCGCTCCGCGCCCTCCGCCACGATCGCGCGCGCCCGGAACGTCTCGCCCTCGGCCTCCACGGTGACCTCGGAATGGGCCACGAGGTTGGCGAACCAGGCCGGGTTGGTGGGCGCCCCGCCCTTCGAGGCCATGATGACGAAGCGGTCGCCGTCGCGGCTGTAGACGACGGGCGCGATGCGCGGCTGCCCGCTCGTCGCCCCCACGGTGTGCAGGAGCAGGACGGGGCGGCCCTCGAACGGGCCGGAGGTGATCCGGCCGCCGTGGGCCCGGTGGTCGGCGATGAGGGCGTTGGTGAAGGCGTCGCGGTCGGCGCGGGGATCGTTGGAAGTCATGCGCGCATCGTAGTGGCGTGCCCGGATTCTTGCGCGCACAACGATGTTGCCCGTCTCGCCCGGGCCGCCGTGGCCGCGGGCGCTTCAGTCGCGAGCCCCCCGGCCAGCTGGCGCGTCAGGCCGCGAGCGCCTCGGGCAGCCGGCCACCTCGGGCCGCTGGCCCCCTCAGGCCGCGACGGTCACCGGGCCCGGGACAGGCGCTGCAGACGACGGTGCGGTCCGCCACGTCGCGGGCGCCTTCGTGCTCCGGGCCGCCGCGAACCGCGGCAGCGCGGCCGCGACGAACATGGCCGCCCAGGCCGGGAAGCCGATCCCCTCGCCTGCTACGGTCGCCCCGGAGAGCAGCAGCCCGCCGACCGTGAACGCCGCCGCGTTGCGGGTCGTCATGGCCGCCTGGGCGCCCACCAGCGCCGGGCCCGCGGTCAGGCGGAACAGGCGCTCAGTCTGCGCCAGCACGCTGGCGGAGTAGCCGGCGGCGCCGACGGCGACGCCGACGAGCAGCACGGCGCCGGCCGCGACGTTGCCGGGGAACGCGGCCAGGCACAGCAGCATGCCGATGCCCCGCAGCGCGTACGCGGCCCGCAGCAGCCACGCCGACGACACCTGGGCCAGGACGGCGCCCAGCACGGCCGAGGTCAGCAGCGACGCCGTCGCCCAGACCCCCGACAGGACCACGGCGAAGCCGGGCGACATGCCCAGGACCGCCACCGCGTACACGCCGAGGTAGGGCGTGAGGCCGACGCCGGCGGCGTTCCAGGTCGAGGCGCGGAGGAGCGAGCGCAGCGCGGGCGTCGGCTCGGGCGCCGCAGCTGCCGATGGGATCGTGACCCGGCCCGGCCGCGGCAGGCGCGCGACCGTCCGGACCAGCGGCAGCGAGGCGAGGAACGCGGCCGCGAAGAACGCCGCGTAGAGCCAGCTCGCGACGACCGGCCCGGCGGCCTCGAGTAGGAGGCCCGCCGGCAGCAGGATCACGGCGGAGGCGCCGGCGGTCAGGGCCATCATCCTGGGCGTCACCGCCCGGCGCTCGGCGTCCGGCAGCACGATGGCGAGCCACGAGTACAGCGTGGCCTCGGCGACCAGCGCGCCCGAGTTGGCGACCAGCACGATGAGCGCGATCAGGGCGATGGCTGCCCCGTCGGGCAGTGCGTGCAGGGCCACGCCCGCCGCGACCGCCGCGAACCAGATCCCGCGCGTCTCGGTCAGCGCCGTCAGGGTGAGGGTGATCCCCCGAAGGTTGCCGTCGGTCCGTCGCAGCGCCGCCGGCATCAGGCCCTGTGCCGCCGAGCCCAGCACCGGCAGCAGGCCGACGACCGTCACGAACGCCGGGCTCGCCCCCAGGACCAGCAGGAAGGGGACGAACAGGGCGTCGGTGGCGAACGCGGCCAGCACGGCCTGCGACCCGGCGATCGCCGCGAAGGGCCGGTTGCGGCGCGCCCCGAACTCCGCCCAGGGGCGGAGGGTGGCGGCGAGGTTGCGGATGGGGAGCGAGATCAAGGTCGTGAGTCGATGTTTCGTAGCGCAGATGGCTAGATTGCCTTCATATCGTAGGCTGCATGAGCGAATTCGTCCAGTATGTCGGCGCGTATGACCCAATGGCCGAGGATTCATTGGTGCGGCCAGCAGCATGGGCCCGGCCGCGCCATACTCGTCCCGCCATGCCCGACCGTCTCACCCTGCTGTTCGACGCCGACGACACGCTGTGGGACAACAACGTCCACTTCGAGCGGGCGATCGAGGCCTGGCTCGCGGTGGTGTGCAACGGCCGCTGGACGCCCGAGGCCGCGCGCGACGAGCTCGACCGGATCGAGGAGGCCAACTTCCGGTCGGGAGGCGTCGGCACGTCGGCGTTCGGCGTCCACCTCCGGCTGGCGGCCGAGCGCATCCTCCCGCCGGCCGACTTGGCGGCGGCGATCCCCCGGATCGAGGCGATCGTGGCCGCGATGCCGCGCGGCGCGGTGACGCTGTTCTCGAGCGTGGCCGAGACGCTCGACGCGCTGCGACTGCGCCACACCCTCGGCCTGGTGACCCGCGGCGATCCGGCGGAGCAGTGGGCCAAGATCGACGCGTCCGGGCTGCGCGACCGGTTCACGCACATCGCGGTCGTCGAGCAGAAGGTCCCCGACACCTACCGCGAGCTGACCGCGCGCTGGGGACTCGACCCGGCGGCAACCGTGATGATCGGCAACTCGCCCCGGTCCGACATCGTCCCGGCGCGCGAGGCGGGCTTCCGCGCGGTGCTGGTCAGCCACGCCACCACCTGGCGGCTCGAGCTGGCCGAGGTGGACCCGGACGACGACGGGGTCGCCCACGTCGACCGGTTCGCCCAGCTGCTGGAGCTGTTCTAGGCTTCACCGCCGCCTCGATCGCCGGGCGCTGAAACCCGGCCGCCCCGCCGAGACTCTGCGGGTTGGGGCACGCGGGGACGGGGCCCTCCCCGGTGGCGCCCGCGTATGGGAGCGGTCTCATCCCGGTCTCAGCCGACTCGAAGGCGGGCCCCGGAGGATGGACCGCATGGTGGCCGGTGCGCCGCCCCACGACACCCACAGGATCTGCCCAGCCTGATGCAGCCAACCGAACGCCTCCTCGCCGGCCCGCCCCTCGACGGCCGCGCCGAGCCGCTGTCGCGCCACCACGCGCGCCTCGGCAGCCTCCCGCCCCTGTCCCCCGACCAGATGGTCGGGGCGCTCGAGGCCACCGGCCTGCTCGGCCGCGGCGGCGCCGGCTTCCCGGTGGGCCGGAAGTGGCGCGCCATCCTCGAGCAGCAGGGCGGCGCCGCTCCGGTCGTCGTCGCGAACGGCGCCGAGGGCGAGCCCGAGAGCGCCAAGGACCGCGTCCTGATGACGCACCGGCCGCACCTCGTGATCGACGGCGCGGTCCTCGCCGCCCGCACGCTGGGCGCCGACCGGGTGGAGCTCTACCTCGGGCGCGAGCACACGCAGGCCGTGGCGGCGATGCGGGCGGCGGTCGAGGAGCGCCCGGCGCACGACCGCAGGCTGCTCCACATCGTCGAGGCGCCGATCGGCTACGTCGCCGGCGAGTCCACCGCCGTCGTCCACTACGTCAACAGCAAGGACGCCCGGCCGACGACCACCCCGCCGCGCATGTCCGAGCGCGGCGTGCGCAACCGGCCGACCCTGGTCCAGAACGTGGAGTCGCTCGCCCAGGCCGCGCTGATCGCCCGCCACGGCCCCGACTGGTTCCGGGAGCGCGGGCGCGGCGCGAACCGCGGCACGGCGCTGGTGACCATCGCCGGGCCCGTCCGCCACGAGGGCGTCGCGGAGATCGAGCTCGGCACCCCGCTGGCCGAGCTGGTCGAGATCGCGGGCGGGCTGACCGGCACGCCGCAGGCGGTGCTCGTCGGCGGCTACTTCGGCACGTGGGCGCCGATCGAGGCGGCCTGGAGCCTGCCGCTGGAGCCCGCCTCGCTGCAGGCCGCCGGCCTCACCTTCGGCTGCGGCCTCGTGCGCCTGCTGGACGCGAGGTCGTGCGGCGTGGACTACAGCGCCCGGATCATGGACTTCCTGGCCGCCGGGTCGGCCCTGCAGTGCGGGCCGTGCAAGTTCGGCCTGGCGGACCTCGCGGGCGCCAGCGGACGGGTGGCCGCCTTCGACGCCCGGCCCACCGACCTCTACGACATCGACCGCTGGACCGGGCTCGTCACCGGCCGCGGCGCGTGCCGGCACCCCGACGGCGCCGCCCAGCAGATGGGCACCGCGATGGCCGTCTTCGCCGACGACTTCGCCAGCCACGTCCACCGCCGCCGGTGCCTCGCCTCCGGCGCCATGATCGGAGCCCGACGGTGAGCGAGCAGCCCAAGCTCAGGATCGACTGGATCGCCTGCAACGGCTACGGCGTCTGTGAGGCCGCCGCGCCGGACCTGATCGTCCTCGACGACTGGGGCTACCCGATCCTGCCCGACGGGCCCGTCCCCCACGACCTGATGCGCCAGGCCCGGAAGGCCATCAACGACTGCCCGATGGTGGCCCTTGCGTGGGAGAGCCGGCAGACGCTGACGGGCGGCCGGCTCGGGAGGCTCCGGGGCCGCCGGGCGAACCCCTAGCGGGAGGCCCCACCGCGGCCGGGCGGAGCGATCGCCCGATGCCGAGGGCGAGCCCGGACCTCAGCCGACCAGGCCGTCCTCGGTGAGGATCGCGTCCAGCGGGACGTCGTGGGCGTGGGCGGCCAGCTCCGGCAGGTGGCCGTGCGCGAACGCGATGCCCAGGGTCGCCGGCCGCTCGCCGGGCGCCATGGCCCCCAGCGTGCGGTCGTAGTAGCCGCCGCCGTAGCCGAGGCGCAGCCCGCCCCGCCCGAACCCGACGCACGGGACCAGCAGCAGCGTCGGCACGATGGGCTCGGTGCCGTCCGGCATCGGGATGCCGTACCGGTCGGGCGCCATCGGGCAGCCGGGCCACCACGCGTGGAAGGTCATGGCGTCGGTCGCCGGGTCGATGACCGGCAGGCCGGCCCGCCGGCCGGGCAGCGCCGCGAGCCAGTCGCCCAGCACCGGCAGCGCGTCGAACTCGCCGCGGATCGGCCAGGACCCGCCGACCGCAGCCTCCTCGCGCGAGGCGAGCCAGGCCCGGAGCCGGGCGGCCAGCCGCTCCGAGCGCTCCGCCCGGTCGGGCATCGATCGGCGCTCGGCCAGCAGCCGCCGGCGGAGGGCCGGGCGGTCGGCATCGCCGGCTTGGGGGGCGTCGGCGGGGCGGTCGTTCATGCGGTCGGGCGTCCTCAACGAGATCGATCGCCGAATCATGGGGCACGCTGGCCCTCCGGGCTCGACCTTCGCGATCCGAGGGCATACTTGGGCCGAAGGAGATCCCCGACCGTGCCCAACATCCTGCAGCACCTCCCTGTCGGCGAGCGCGTCGGCATCGCATTCTCGGGCGGCCTGGACACCAGCGCGGCCCTCCACTGGATGCGCGCGCACGGTGCGATCCCCTACGCCTACACGGCCCATCTCGGCCAGCCCGACGAGGCCGACTACGATTCGATCCCCCGCAAGGCGCTCACCTACGGGGCGGAGCAGGCCCGCCTCATCGAGTGCCGCCCGCAGCTCGTCGCCGAGGGCATCGCCGCGCTCCAGTGCGGGGCCTTCCACATCTCCACGGCCGGGCAGCTGTACTTCAACACCACGCCCATCGGCCGCGCCGTCACCGGGACCATGCTCGTCTCGGCGATGCAGGAGGACGGCGTCAACATCTGGGGGGACGGGTCCACCTACAAGGGCAACGACATCGAGCGGTTCTACCGCTACGGCCTGCTCGTCAACCCGGGCCTGCGGATCTACAAGCCGTGGCTCGACCAGCTGTTCATCGACGAGCTGGGCGGCCGCGCCGAGATGTCGGCCTACCTCGACGGCGCCGGCCTCGAGTACAAGATGAGCGCCGACAAGGCGTACTCGACCGACTCCAACATCCTGGGCGCCACCCACGAGGCGAAGGACCTCGAGTTCCTCGACCGCGGCGTGTCGATCGTGAACCCGATCATGGGCGTCGCCTCGTGGCGGGCAGACGTGGACGTGCCGGCCGAGACGGTGCGGGTGGGCTTCGAGGACGGCGAGCCGGTCACCCTCAACGGCCGGGCCTTCGAGACCCCGCTGGCGCTGTTCACCGAGGCGAACGCGATCGGCGGCCGCCACGGCCTGGGCGTCTCGGACCAGATCGAGAACCGGATCATCGAGGCCAAGAGCCGGGGCGTCTACGAGGCGCCGGGAATGGCCCTGCTGTACATCGCCTACGAGCGCCTGGTGACCGGCATCCACAACGAGGACACGATCGACCAGTACCGCGCCAACGGGCGGCGGCTGGGGCGGCTGCTGTACCAGGGCCGCTGGTTCGACCCCCAGGCGCTGATGCTCCGCGAGACGGCCCAGCGGTGGGTTGCCCGCCCGATCACCGGCGAGGTGACGCTCGAGCTGCGGCGCGGCAACGACTACTCGATCCTCGACACCACCAGCCCGAACCTGACCTACCACCCCGAGCGGCTGACGATGGAGAAGGGCGACGAGGTGTTCTTCACGCCCCAGGACCGCATCGGCCAGCTCACGATGCGCAACCTCGACATCGCCGATTCGCGCGAGAAGCTGGTCGTCTATCACCGCGTCGGGCTGATGGGCACCAACCGCGAGGACGGCCTGCCGCTGCTGCCGGCGTCAGCACCCGAACCGACCGCTGACGAGCAGGCCGGGCCGGAGCCCGAGGGCTGAGGGCCAGCGGACCCGCTCCCGCGCCGGCCCGACCCAGCCGGTGCCCGACCCTCTATCTCGGCGGCACGTCGTCGGCGGGGAGGAAGCCCGAGCAGACGAGCGACAGTGAGGTCAGCCTCCCCTCCGCCACGTCGCCGTATCCCTGCTGCTCCAACAGGTAGCAACCGCCGGGGTCGTGGACGCGCAGCCGGTAGCCGACGTGCAGGCGGTCGGCGATGTCGCAGACGTGCATCGACTCGACGTCGACGCGCTCGCACCCGGCAAACCACCCCTCGATCATCCGCCGCGTATCCGCGGCGCAGGAAGCCCGTCGGCATGACGACGGCACGAGGGCCCGGAACCGGATGGCGGGCGCGAGGACGGCCTCAAGCCGGTCGAAGTCGCGCAACTCGATCGCCTGGACAAACGCCACGCCGACAGCGCGACTGGCGGGGTTCTCAGCCATGTCGGGATTCCGCAGCCCGGGCCGGCGAGCGGCCGACCCGCTCGACAGCAGCATGACCGCGCGACGGGCCAAACCCAGTGCCGGACGGCTCCCGAGAAGGCGGTGCGGGCGCCGATGCGACGAGGGCGCCCAGCGTCTCGAGGGCGCCGAGGCGACGACGGCGCCAAGGTGACGAGGGCTCTGGCGCCTCAGGGTGGCACACGGTCGAGCCTGCACCAAGGGCGGACGCCGCGCGGCGGCTGGTAACAGGGCGCCGAGTGGCTCGTTGCAGATTGGCGAAACGGGAATGGCGCGAAGCCGGAGGTCAACCCGGCGCCATCTCTGGAGGCCGCTCATGATCGGCGTTCTGCCCATCACCATCGCCGCCAAGACCATCGCCGCCCTCGGGGGCGCCGCGCTCGTCGCCACGGTTGCCGTGGGCGGCATGAGCGGGAGCTCGTCGGCGGCCACAACCGGAGATCTCGACCGCACAAGGCTCCAGGACAGGCTCCAGGACCCCGACATGATCCGTGATCGCGACCGCGTCGACGTCGTGACGCTGTCCGCTTCCAGCGGCGACATGGACCAGGACCGCACGCAGGACCGCACGCAGGACTGCGACCTCGACTGCGACAAGGATCAGGACCAGGACCGCACGCATGATCGCGACCGCGTCGACGTCGTGACGCTGACCGCGTCCAGCGGCGACATGGACCAGGACCGCGACCGCACGCAGGACTGCGACCTCGACTGCGACAAGGATCAGGACCAGGACCGCCTGCAGGACCGTGACCGGATCGGAGGCGGCGGCACCGTCGTCAGCCTCGCCGCGACCGAGAGCGGCGCGCAGGTCCAGGCCCAGGAGCAGGTCCAGGCCCAGGAGCAGGTCCAGGCCCAGGAGCAGGTCCAGGCCCAGGAGCAGGTCCAGGCCCAGGAGCAGCAGCAGGAGCCTCCCGTCCAGGCCCCGGGTCCTGGACCGTCAGCAGGCGGGCACGGCGGGTCGTGACCTTGCTCCCGCCGATCGGGTCACGAGTGCAGGTGGCAGGGCCGGTGGCATTCGACCACCATGGCCGGAGCGTCCTCCGGTGCGCGGTTGACGCTCCGGCCATCTGCGTCGGCAGAGAGGCGACCGAGCAGGCGCAATGGATGGCCACCCCCTCGACGACGCCACGGTGGAAGGCCTGGTCGGCCGAGCCGCTGCAGGTGACGCTGCGGCATTCGGGACCATCTACGACGCCTATGCCCCTCGGGTTCGGCGCTTCCTCCGCCACCAGGCCGTCGACGCGGACGTGGCCGAGGAGCTCCTCCAGCGGACGTTCATGAAGATGATTGAGGCACTTCCGCGGTACCGGCAGCGTGGCCTGCCCTTCGGGGCCTGGGTGTTCCGGATTGCCCGGAACACGCTGATCGACCACCACCGGACCTCGCATCCCGCCGTGTCGCTGGAGGCAGCTCCGGAACTGGTGGCCGGCCGAGCCTCGGATGCCGGCGATCCGGCTGTGGCGGCCGAGCGCAACGATGACCGGGCTCAGCTCCGGGTCGCGCTCTCCAAGCTGCCGCCGGACCAGCGCGAAGTCCTCGTCTGGCGGTTCTTCGCAGGGCTGTCGCCCGCCGAGACTGCCAGCGTCATGGGTCGAAGCTATGGAGCAGTACGGGTCCTCCAGCATCGAGCGCTCGCGAGCCTGCGGTGCCAGCTCGGTCGCGACGGCGCTCTCCTGACCGGTGACATCACATGGTCCGCCTGATCGAGCACCTGAGCCGCTTCCTTCCCCGTGCGTCGGGTGCTGGGCGCTGGGACGACACGGGCGTGGAGGACGTCGTGGCCGCGCTGGCTTCGCTCGCCGAGGCGGACGGAATCGACGACGCGCCGCGGGCAAGCGCGAGTCGGGCTGCCGTCCTCGGAGCGTTCGCGGCCTACCAGGCCACATTGCAGCCGGGCGCCCTCGGCCTTGCCCTCCCCCAGGCCGGTGCGGCGCCCGGGATCCGCCGGGGCGGGCGCCGCCCGGCCCTCGTTCTCGTCGCGGTCACCCTCCTCGCCGCGATGAGCGTCGGAGCCGTGGCGGCGGCCGCGCCCGGCGGACCCCTCTACGCGACGCGTGTCGCGGTCGAAGCCGTGTTCCTCCCCACGGATCCGACCGAGCGCGTGGCGGCCGAGCTGTCCCGGCTGGACCAGCGCGTGGCCGAGGCCGCGGCGGCGGCGCGACAGGGCAACGAGAACGGCGTTCAGGCTGCGCTGGGCGAGTACGCGAGCATCGCTGCCGAAGCAGCGTCCATCCCGGTCACAGACGCCGCGGCCGACCGCCAGTTCGCCCTCCGCGTGCAAACCCAGCTCGCGGCAATCGCCGCCATCGGAGCCGATGACCCCGCGCTCGAGACCGTGCGCGTTCGCGTCCGGGCCGCGGCCGGGACGCTGCTGTCGGCGCTGGGCGAGCCGCCTGGCGGCCCGGGACCCGGCTATCCGCAGCCGAACGCCACCAACGAGCCCTCTGGCGACGCTGGCTCCCCGCAGCCGTCGCCGATGACGAGCTCCTCACCCGGGGCAGGAGCCTCCAACGCCCCGAACACCAGCGGCGGCCCCCACCCGCCGGCCTCGAGCGCGCCGACCGGCGGCGCACCGCAGGGTTCAGGCGCGCCCTCCGCACAGCCGTCGGCCGGCGGTTCCGGCCAGGCGACGCCAAGGCCGTCCACCGGCCCGCAGCCCTCGGCATCGCCGAGTCCCCGCACATCCGCAGATCCGTCGAAGGCTCCAGGCGGCAACCAGGGCTCGCCCTCACCGGGGAGCTCTGGTTCCGGCTCGCCGAGCGGCGGCTCGTCATCGCCCTCCCCGGGCGGCTCTGGGTCTGGATCGCCGAGCGGCGGCCCGTCATCGCCCTCCCCGGGCGGCTCTGGGTCTGGATCGCCGAGCGGCAGCGGCTCGGGGCCCGGTCCTGGCGGCGGCTCGGGACAGAGCGTGACGACTCCGGTCGAACACTAGCGGCGGCCCCACGCGTGCCTCCCCTCCGCACGGGACCGCTGAACGCAGGGGAGGGAGCCGGCGAATGCCAGAGCCCCCTCCCCTGCCCCCTTGCTGGCGCGCTCTCCTCGGCCCGGACCGATGGAGGGCGCTCACGTCCCGCGCGCTGCCCTTGAGCGCGGACGCTCCGCGGGCACTCCCCCGACGGCCAGCCGCACACCCGTGGGGAGCGGCCCAGGGGACGTTGACGCGATCTAGCGAGGCTGCCCGGTCATCCGCGCAGAGCCGCCACGGAGACGGGCGGCTCCGGCTCGTCCGCGGCGAAGTGGTGCGGGCAGATGTCGCTGGGCGTGAGGATCCCGGCGTGGAGCCCCGCCCGCACGGCGTCGGTTCGGCCCCGCACCCCCAGCTTGGCGTAGACGTGCGTCAGGTGCGTCTTCGTCGTGTTCGGGGAGACGCACAGCCGGCGGGACATGTCGTCCACCGATGCGCCGGTCGCGGCCAGCCGCAGGATCTCGAGCTCCCTCGCGGTCAGCGGCTCGGGCAGCCGCGCCGCAGCGGCCGACGACAGCGCCGTCGGGTGGCCAGCCCCGCTCGTGTCGATGGCGCCGACCTCCAGTCGGGGCATCGCGGCTGAGGCGACCAGCAGGATCGACATGCTGCCGACGAACAGGTAGGCGGCCAGCTGCAGGGAGGCCCCGGCGGCGTGGAGCATCCCCTCCCCGCCGAGTGCCGATGCGACGCCGGCGACCCCAGCCCCCAGCACGAGGGCGCCGACCGCCGGCTTGGGCCCGAGCACCAGGACGATCGCGATGACCGCCGCCAAGGCCACCAGCAGGTGGGTGCCGTGGTCGAGTCTCGGCGTGGCCGTCTCGAGCCAGATCGCGATCGCGACGACGCTCAGCACCGCCGTTGGCCGCCAGCTGGACCGCCTTCCCCATGTCGCGGCGAGACGGTCGAGTGGCGCGCCTCCCAACGCCATCATCGTGCGGGTCTCCTGCCTGACGCGGTCTACTGTCGGACGGGCCGGTGGGCGGAGGGAAGTCCCGAAGGTCACGACTAGGGGCGCCGGACACCCTCACGCCGCCAGGTTCACGACCACCCACATCGCAAGGACGCCCGTGAGGGTGCTCGCCACGGTCAGCAGGGTCGGGTGCGACGCGTGCGCCTCGGGCAGGATGTCGGACACGGCGAGGTACAGCAGGAACCCGGCGAAGAACCCGAGGTAGATGCCCAGCGCCGTCGGCGGGATGGCGATGAGCAGCGTCAGGGAGGCGCCCACCACCGGCGCCAGCGCGTCGAGGAGCAGGAGCGTCAGCGCGCGCCGGCGGTCGTTCCCGTACAGGGACGTGATCGTGTAGGTGTTGAAGCCGTCCGCGAAGTCGTGCGCGATGACGGCGAGCGCGACCACGACCCCGACGCCCGTGCCGGCCTGGAACGCCGCGCCGATCGCGAAGCCGTCCATCGTGCTGTGGAGGACGAGCCCGCCGGCGGCCAGCAGCCCCACCGCAGGCTCGTGGTGGTGGCTGGTGTACTCGCCCTCGTGGCCCCGGTGGACGGCGATCGTCCGCTCCAGCATGTGGATCAGCAGGAACCCGCCGATGAACGCGGCGAGCGGGGCCGGGACGCTCATCAGCATGGTCGGCGCCTGCCGGAGCGCCTCGGGCAGCAGGTCGAAGCCGACGACGCCCAGCATGACGCCGGCCGCCAGGCCGAGGACGAGGTGCCGCCGGTCGCGGACGCGCAGGGCCGCCCAGCCGCCGAACAGGGTGGTGGCGAACGACCCGAGGGAGACGAAGACGGGCACGGCGGCTATCCGTTCGCCGGGGTGGACGGCGCCGAGTCGAAGTCGGGACCGACCGAGGGCGCTGCAGCCCCGGCGCGGTCGAGGGCGAGGATCAGCAGCAGGCCCAGGATGACGGCCGAGCCGAACACGACGATGCCGACCTGGATGCCGGCGGCCTCGGCGATGCCGCCCAGCAGCAGCGCGCCGATCGGCGTCGTGCCGCCCATGAGGAGCGTGAACAGGCTCATCACGCGCCCCCGGTAGGCGTCGGTCGAGAGCAGCTGGAGGCGGGTGTTCGCGCTGACCGAGGCGGTCACGCCCGTGAGGCCGCCCAGCAGCATCAGCCCGATGCTGAGGGTGTACCAGGGGGAGAGGCCGAGCGCGATCAGGACCGCCCCGAGGCCGAAGCCCCCGATCAGGAAGCGCCGCTCGGTCGCGCCCCGGCTGCGCATCAGACCGACACCGGCCACCAGCGACCCCACGCCGAACGCCGCCTGCAGCGTCCCGAGGCCGGTCGGCCCCTCGCCCAGCGCGACGGTCAGCAGCGGCGTGGCCACGGACCAGTTGAAGCCGAGCAGGCCCACCACGCCGAACAGCGCAAGGATCCTGCGGATGCTCCGCGTGCCCAGGGCGTAGCGCAGGCCGGCGCCGATCTCGGCCGTGATCCGCGACGAGCCGGCGACGACGTCGGCGCCCTCGCGAGCGCGCGGCGCTCGTGCGTGGGCCGGGCGGATCGCGATCAGCACGGCGATCGCCGGCAGGAAGCTCGCGGCGTTGAGCAGCAGCGTCAGGCCCACGCCGAAGACGGCCACCAGCACGCCGCCGGCGGCACCGCCGAGCAGGCGGGCGACGTTGAACTGGATGCTGTTGAGCGCCACCGCGTTGCCGACCAGCTCCCGTCCGACGATCTCGGGCACCAGCGACTGCTGGGCCGGCATGCCGAACGCGTTGGTGAGGCCGAGGATCAGCGCCAGGGCGCCGACCTCCCAGTACTGGACGTGGCCGGACAGCACCAGGACGCCCAGGACCACCGCCTGGACCATCGCGCCGGTCTGGGTGCCGATGAGCAGCTTGCGACGCGGGAGGCGGTCCGCGATGACCCCGCCGAGCAGCGGGAACACGAGCATCGGCAGGAACTGCAGGGTCGTGATGGTGCCCAGCGCCACCGCCGAGTTGTTGGTGAGCTGCAGCACGAGCCACGCCTGGGCAATGGTCTGCGCCCACGTGCCGATGCCCGACACGAGCTGGCTGGCCCAGTACCAGCGGTAGGCGGAGACCGTGAACGCCGGCGGCAGCGATCGACTGTGGCCCACCATGGGGGAGGCCCCGGAGGGACGTCGCTCAGCCATGCCCGCGCACCGTGACATGGTCGGCGCCGTCGGTCGCGAGCTCGGCGATGCCCGCCTCGAGGCCGTCGAGCGTCCGCAGCATGTCGGCGATCGCCTCGCGGCCGACCATGGCCTCGAGGGTGGCCGCCCACGCCCGCGCCCGATCCTCCACCTCGCGCGCCAGCTGCACGCCCGCCGGCGTGGGATTGAGGACCCGGACGCGCCGGTCCGCCGGATCGGCGCACGAGGCGACCAGCCCCGCCGTCTCGAGGCCGTCCGCGAGCCGCTTGGCGTTCATCGGGTCCGTCCCGAGCGTCCGCGCCAGCTCGCGGATGCCCGAGCCGGGCCGCTCGGCGATGGCCCGCAGGGTGCTCGCCTGGGCGCCGCTCAGGCCGAGGTCCGCGATGCGGGCGTGCCAGGCCCCGCGGACGATCCGGTGGCCGCGCCCGAGGCGGAACCCGAGGCCCGACTCGAGCGAGCCCTGGAGGGCGCCGCCGGCTGGCGGCGCCACAGAAGTCGTAGTCATGTCTACAAGATAGCATGGATCCGCGGAGCTGCCACGGCACGATGCGGGCACCTACCGTACGATGGCCGCCATGCACTCCGGCTCCAGTCGGCTGCGTGGTGCGCCGTCTGGGGTTCTGGCTGTGCTCGGGGGCCCGCGGCTGCTGCTCGGCCTGCTCATCCTGCTCGTGTCGCTCGCCGCCTGGGCGCTGGGCACCGTCCTGCCCGTGCTCGGCCCGGCGGTTCTGGCGCTGCTCGTCGGGGCGCTCGTCCGGGCCGTCGCGCCGGTTGACGAGGCCGTTGTGGCGCCGTCGTCGACCGTGGGCACGAGGCTGCTCCAGATCTCGATCGTCGCCCTCGGCCTGTCGGTAGACTCCGGCGAGGTCCTCCGCGTCGCGGGCACCTCGCTGCCAGTGATGCTGGGCACCCTTGCGATCGGCATGCTGGGGATCACGCTGATCGGACGCGCGCTCGGCGTCGCGATGCCGGTGCGCGGCCTGCTGACGGTGGGGACCTCCATCTGCGGCGCCTCGGCGATCGCGGCGATCGCGCCGGTGCTCGAGGCGACCAGCGGCGAGATCGCGTACGCGGTCTCGGTCATCTTCGTGTTCAACATCACGGCGGTCGTGACGTTCCCCACGATCGCGCACGCCCTGGGCTTCGCCCCCCAGTCGTTCGCCATCTGGGCCGGGACCGCGGTCAACGACACGTCGTCGGTGCTCGCGGCCGCCTTCGCGTTCGGCGCCGGCACCGCGGCCTACGCCGCAGTGGTCAAGCTGTCGCGGACCCTGATGATCCTGCCGGTGGCGGTCGGCACGGCGGTCATGTCCGCGCGGGGCGGCGAGCAGGATCTCGGCGTCCGCGCCCGTGTCGCGCTCCGGCGCGCCCTGCCCTGGTTCATCGTGGCGTTCCTCGCCGCCTCGCTGCTCAACACCGTCGGCCTGGTCCCTGGCCCGCTCGCCCACGCGGCGGCCACGGTCGCCCAGATCGGCACCGTCCTCGCCCTCGCCAGCGTGGGGCTCGGCACGCACCTCGACCACTTCCGTCAGGCGGGTCCGCGGCCCCTGCTGCTCGGCCTGGCCGGCTGGATCCTGATCGCGGTGACGAGCCTGGCGCTCCAGGCGGCCACCGGGCTGCTGGTGATCGGCCGGTGACGCCCGCCGCGCGTGCCGCACGCCGCCGCCTGGCCGTGGGAACGCGTGGTCGAGCATGAAGATCGAGATCTGGTCGGACGTCGTCTGCCCCTGGTGCTACATCGGCAAGCGGCGGTTCGAGCGGGCGCTGGCGGCGTTCGAGGGGCGGGACGAGGTCGAGGTGGAGTGGCGGAGCTTCCAGCTCAACCCGGACCAGCCGCGGGGCGCCGTCGAGGACCACGATGCGCACCTCGCCCGGAAGCTGGGCTCCTCGCCGGAGCAGGTGGCCGAGATGAACGCCCGCCTTGTCGAGCTGGCAGCGGCCGAGGGGCTCGACTACCACTTCGAGACCTACAAGGTGGTGAACACCCTCGACGCCCATCGGGTGCTCCACCTGGCGAAGTCGCACGGGCTCGGCAGCGCGGCGCACGAGCGGCTGCTGCGCGCCCAGCTGGTCGAGGGGCAGGTCCTCGAGGACCCGGCCACGCTCGCCCGGCTCGCCCAGGAGATCGGGGTCGACCCCGCCGAGACCGCCGAGGTCCTGGCCTCCGACGCCTTCGCGGACGCAGTCGCGTTCGACCTCGCCGAGGCTGCGGGGCTCGGTATCCACGCCGTCCCGTTCTTCGTCATCGACCGGACCTTCGGGATCCCGGGCGCCCAGCCGACCGAGGTGCTCCTGGCGGCGCTGCGCCGGGTCCGCGGCGACGGGCTCGCCCGGGCGTAGGGTCCCTCAGTACCGCGGCAGCGTCGGGTCCACGTGCAGCGCCCACGCGTCCACGCCGCCCGAGAGGATCTGGAGCCTGGTGAAGCCGGCCCGGCGCAGCGCCTCGTAGGCCTGCGCGCTGCGGGTGCCGTGGTGGCACGACAGGGTGTACTCGGCGGCGGTGTCCAGCTCGTGGAGGCGGGCCGGCAGCTGGCTGAGCGGGAACGGGATCGCGCCCGGGATCCGGGCGATCTCGAGCTCGAACGGCTCCCGGACGTCGAGCAGCGTGAGCGCCTCGCCGGCCAGGCGGCGGCGCTGGAACTCCTGCACCGAGACGGCCGGGATCCCCGTGGCGTCCACCTCGGCCTCCACGCCCCGGACACCGCAGAAGGCCTCGTAGTCGATCGGCGCGGTGACGCTGGGGTTCGGGCCGCAGACCGCGCACTCGGGGTCGCGTCGCAGCCGAACCTCGCGCAGCTCGAGCGCCAGGGCGTCGAACATCGCCAGGCGGCCCACCAGGGGCTCGCCGATGCCCAGGACCAGCTTGACCACCTCGAGCGCCTGGAGCGAGCCGATGATGCCGGGCAGCACGCCCAGCACCCCGCCCTCGGCGCAGGACGGGACGAGGCCGGGCGGCGGCGGCTCCGGGAACAGGCACCGGTAGCAGGGGCCGCCGGGAGCGCCGAACACGCTGACCTGTCCGTCGAACCGGAAGATGCTCGCGTACACGTTCGGCCGGCCGGTGAGCACGGAGGCGTCGTTGACGAGGTACCGGGTCGGGAAGTTGTCAGTGCCGTCGGCGACCACGTCGTAGCCGCGGAACAGCTCCAGCACGTTGCCGCTGTCGAGGCGCAGGCGGTGCGGGACCACGGTGATGTCCGGGTTCAGCGCCCGCAGGCGCTCGACCGCCGCGTCGAGCTTCGGGCGGCCGACGTCGTCGGTCGTGTACAGCACCTGGCGCTGGAGGTTGGTGAGGTCCACCTCGTCGAACTCGACCACGCCCAGCGTGCCCACCCCCGCCGCCGCCAGGTACAGCAGGAGCGGCGAGCCGAGGCCGCCGGCCCCGACGCACAGCACCCTGGCGGCCTTGAGCCGGCGCTGGCCCTCGAGGGTGACCTCGGGCATGAGCAGGTGGCGGCTGTAGCGCAGGATCTCCTCGTTGCTGAGGGCCGCGGCGGCCACGCCCCCCGCCGACCCGGCAGGGGACGCGAACGGGAGTTGGGTCATGGCGGGGCGCCGTCCATGGCGGTATTGTCCCCCGCCGAGCGCGTGTTGGCGACCGGCAGCGTCCCGGCGGGGCCACGCCGGGGCGGAGCGGCGTCAGTCGGCCGCGTAGCCCGATCGCCGCGAGGGTACTGGCCGGATCGGGCGGTAGCGGGTCGCGGCGCCACGCTCGATCCTTGGACCCGCTGTCCCGGATGCTGACCCGGCGACGTCGTCGCGCGTCTGCCCCCAGCCGCACCAGCGTGACGATGACGACCCTCCACCGGCCCCGCTCCATCCTCGTGGTGCTCGGCGCCCTGCTGCTGCTCGTGCTGGCGACGCCGACGGCGGACGCCCGCATGCCCTACACGACGCCGTACCGCGTGGGCGGCCCCATCACCCTGGACACGAACCTGCGCTCCACGAGCGGGGCGTCCGCCTGGGCGATCAACGAGTTCCTCGCGTCCGCGACCTCACTGCCGCCCCTCGGGGCTGCCTTCATCGGCGCCGAGCGCACGTTCGGCGTCAACGCGCGCTTCCTGCTGGCCGCGGCGATGCACGAGTCGGGCTGGGGCTCGAGCGACATCGCGCGGGTGAAGCACAACCTGTTCGGCTACAACGCCTACGACCGCGACCCGTTCCGCTACGCGAGCGCTTACCGGACGTTCGCGGCCAACATCGACGCGACGGCGAAGTTCATCCGCGACTTCTACCTCACGCCGGGGGGGCGCTGGTGGGGTGGCGCGCCCACCCTCCGGGCCATGCAGCAGTACTGGTCCTCGTCCCAGAAGTGGGGCGTCAGCATCAGCCGGCTCGCCAGCTCGATCATCCTGCCCGCGATCAGGGGTCGGTCGCTGGACTTCGCGACGCCCGTGGTGGGCGACCAGCCCCGCAGCGGCGACCGGACGACGGTGCTGCTGGCGTGGGCGGGCGGGACGGTCCCGTCCGGCGTGGACTTCGTGGCGACGTGGATCCCCGTCGAGCGCGCCGCGGGCCCGGCTGCCCCCGCGGCGGGCGGCGGCCTGCAGGGCGTGGCGGTGCCGGCGGCGATCGGCGCCATGGAGGGGGCGGCTCCGTCGCCGTCGAGCCCATCCGCCGTCGAGCGTCCCGCGCCTGCCGGAGCGCCGTTCGCCGCGGCCGCGTCCAGGCAGCGCTCGGCGGCGCGGTCGGTGACCCTGGATGTCCCGACGCCCGGCCAGCCTGGTGCCTATACGCTCCGGGTGGACATGCGCGATGCCGACGGCTCGCCCCTGCCCGCCGCGCAGCGGGTCAGCATCCCGGACGCCGAAGTGCGCGTGCTCGGCGACCTCGAGGTCCGGGTTGACATCGTGCCCAGCCCGGACGGCGACGGCGCCGCGATCCTGGTCACGAACACGGGGCGTGATGCGATCCCCGCGGCGGCAGCGGCGCCGGCCCAGACCCCCGACGCCTCCGCGGTCGGCGAGGACGGGTCGGCGTCGTCCCGCACGGTGGTCAGCGTGGCAGCGGCGCCGGGTCCCGCCGACGGTCCGCTGGTGCCGCTGCTCTCGGAGGCGCTCGTGGACGACCTCCAGCCCGGCGCCACCGTCGCGTTCCCGGTCACCGGCGTGTCCGCGCGCACCGGCCGGACGGTCAACTGGCTGTCGGTCAGCGTGTCGGCCCTTGGAGACCCGACGCCGTCGGCGCCCGATGCGCCGTCGGGCGCCTGGCTCGTGAGCACGAACGCCGCGGCGACGGCCGGTCCGCCGCGACCCGAGGCTGCGCTCTACCCGGCGCCGCCCGTCGCCCTCGCCGCGCTGTACCCGGCGCCGCCCGTCGCCCTGGCGCCGCCGCCCTCGGTCTCCCCGCTCGCGACGGCGGCGCTCGAGACGCCCGCGGGTCCCGGCCAGCCGAACCCGGCGGCGAGCCCGGCGACGCCGAGGCCGTCCACGGCCCCGGAGCACTCGACGCGGCGGTACGCGGAGACCAGCGGCGCCATCGCGTACCACGGCAGCTGGGGCTCCGCGAGCGGCGCCTACATGGGCGGGCGCGCCGCCTACGCCACGGCCCCCGGCGCCAGCGCGACGCTGACCTTCACGGGAACCTCGGTGCGCTGGATCGGGCCCGTGGGGCCCACCCGAGGGGCGGCCGAGGTCCTGGTCGACGGCACGGCGGTCGCGAGGGTGAACCTGTGGCGGGCGTCGTTCGCCGCCCAGACGGTGCTCTTCCAGCGCACGTTCCAGACCGCAGGCCGGCACACCCTCACGATCAGGGTGCTGCCGGACCCCGGCCACCCGTACGTGGCCATCGACGGGTTCGTCGTCCGCACCTGACGGGCGCCGCGCCCTGGCCCGCACGCCGCACTCAGGCTCCGGGAGCGGGCCAGGCTAGGCCTCGCCGAGGCCACCCTCGAGCAGGGCGGCGAGCGCCTCGACCGCCTCGACCGCGGCCGGTCCCTCGGCCCGGATGGTGACGACGGTGCCCCTGGTGACGCCCAGCTGCAGCACCTGCAGGATGCTCTTGGCGTCGTGGGCGACACCGCCCTTGACCACCCAGACCCTGGTGTCGGCGAACCTCCTCGCGGCGGCGACGAACGCGGCCGCCGGGCGGGCGTGCAGGCCCGACGCGTTGCGGACCGTGACCGTCTGCTCGACCACGCGTCACCGTCCCGGCGCGGCACTGGCCGCCCGGCCGTCGTCCGGGGCCCGCCGGCCGGGATCCGGGGGAGCCGCCGCCCGGCGCTCGGCGACCCTGGCCAGCAGCGCCTCGGCACGGCCCCTCGCCTCCGCGGCCGTGCGCGAGGCCAGGGCGTCGCGGCCCAGCTGCTCAAGCTCCGCGTCGGTCGCCAGGCGCAGGGCCAGGCGCACGGCGTCGAGGGCGGCAGGGTCCATGCTCAGCTCGTCCACGCCGAGGCCGGCCAGCACGAGGGCGCCGGCGGGGTCGGACGCGAGCTCCCCGCACACCGCGGTGGGGACGCCCGACTCGTCGCCGCCGGCCACGGTCGCCACGATCGCCCGCAGCACCGCGGGGTGCAGTGCGTCCTGCAGCGCGCCCAGCCGCGCGTTGGTGCGGTCTGCGGCCAGGACGTACTGGGTGAGGTCGTTGGTGCCGATGGAGAGGAACTCCACCTGCGGCGCGAGCGACGCGGCCAGGAGGGCCGCCGACGGCACCTCGACCATGATGCCGGTCACGAGGCGGCTCGAACGGGCGACCCCCTCCGCGTCGAGGCCGGCCGCCGCCTCGTCGCGCAGGCCCACCAGCAGCTCCACGTCCTCCGCGGTCGCCACCATCGGCGCCATCACGCGCGGCGTCACGCCGGCCTCGGCCCCGGCCCGGAAGATCGCCCGGAGCTGGGTGACCAGGAGCGCGCGCCCCGCGCCGTAGGCGAGCCGCAGGCCGCGGACGCCCAGGAACGGGTTCTCCTCGGCGGGCAGCTGCAGGTACGGGATGGCCTTGTCTCCCCCGATGTCGGCCAGCCGGATCACGACCGGCCGCTCGGGGCCGAACGCGGCGAGCACCGCCCGGTAGGCCGCTGTCTGCTCGGCCTCGGCGGGCGGGTCCTGCCGGCCCATGAACAGGAACTCGGTGCGGAACAGGCCGACGCCCTCGGCGCCGGCCTCCAGCGCCCGGGCGGCCTCGCCGGGTCGGCCGATGTTGGCCACCAGCGCGATGCGCCGCCCGCTCGCGGTCTGGCCGGCCGCACCGCGCAGCGCCCGGGCCGCGAGGGCACCGGCCTCGGATCGGCGCCTGCGCCCTGCGAGCTCGGCCTCGACCGCCGGACTCGGGTCCAGGAACACCTCGCCCGTGGTCCCGTCGACCGCCGCCCGGATCGAGCCGGTCCGGCCGGCCATCCCGGCGACCGCCTCGAGCACGCCCGGCGCGGCGACGACGGCCGGGATCCCGAGCGCCCGCGACAGGATGACCGCATGGGACGTCCGGCTGCCCTCCTGGAGGACGACCCCGAGCAGGCTCCCCGCCGGGAGGTCGAGCGCCACCGACGGCGGCAGGTCGTCGGCGATCGCGATCGAGGGCTCCGGCGGGGGCGTGATCCGACGGCCCGTGAGGACCCGGGCGATGCGGGCGGCGACGTCGCCGACATCGGCCGCCCTCGCGGAGAGCAGCTCGTCGTCGAGCGCCGCCAGCGTGGCGGCCGCGGCCCGGCCGGCCTCCTGGACGGCCCGCGCCAGGTCGGCAGGGCTGGACACGCCGTCGTGCGACGCCAGGCGCTCGGCCTCGGCGACGATCAGCTCGTCGGTGGCCATGAGCGCCTGCGCCTCGAGGATGCCCGCCTCGCCCGCCCGGCCCTGGGCGCGCAGCCGGCCGGCAAGCTCGTCCAGCTCCTCCGCGGCGATGGCGGCGGCGTCGGCGATGGCCAGCCCGCGGACCGCCGGCTCGCCCTCCCGCGGCCCAGCCGACCCGGCAGCCGTGTACCTCCAGACGGGGCCGACGGCATACCCCGGCGCGGCGCCGATCCCACGAATGCTCATCTCCGGGCGCTCCCGTTCTGACACGGTCCCCACGGCCCCCATGTTGACACGGCCGATTCGCGGCCTCGCGGCCGCCCGGGCATCGCGCCGCCGTCTTGCGGCCTGCGACCGTGGCCGCAACGGCCGCCAGATCGGCCGCCATAGAGGGTCGCGGGCACGCGCGAGGCGCCGTGCTAGCATTCCGACGCCCAGACGGACCCCGCAGTCGGGAGAGGCCGGCCATAACCAGCGAACCGAGCGCCCTCGCAATCATCCCGATCCACCCGACCTGGCCGGCCGGCCAGCTGACGATCGGCGGCAGGTCGGTCCTGGACGCGACGGTGCGGGCCTTGCGGGCAGTCCCCTCCATCGGGCCGATCGTCCTGGCGCTGGAGGGCGTGGACGCCGAGGCGTGCCTGTCCGCGATCGAGCGCCCAGACGAGCTCGGGGTCGGGGCCACCGCCAACCACTCGAGCCGCTGGCTCGCGATCGCCGAGGCGCTCGAGGCGGAGCCGTCGTTGGGCACCGTGCTCGTGCACGAGCCCGAGCGGCCGCTCCTGGCGCCGTCCAGCCTCACGGCGCTGCTGGACGGACTCCGCGGCGACGGCGCGATGCTGGGGATCGCAGTTCACGAGACCGTCAAGCGCGTCGTGGCCGGCCGCGTCGTGGGGACGATCCCGCGCGAGACGGTCTACGCCGTCCAGGCGCCCAGCGCCTTCCGGAGGGAGCCGTTCGCCGCGGCCGTCGCCCGGGCGGTCGCCGAGCGCTGGACCTGCCGCGACGAGCTGGCGCTCGCCGGGAGGGCCGGCCTCCGCGTCCGCCTCGTGGACGGCCCGCGCTCCAACCTGCCCATCCGATCCGCCCGCGACGCCCGCTACGCCGAGCTCCGGTCGATGGCGGACGCGCTCCGCCTCGACGTCGCGCTGGCGGCCGGGTAGCCCCGTCGGGGCGTGGACGCGGACGGGATCTCCTCGATGACGGGACGGCGGTGATGGCGCAGGACGGGCGGGGCGGCGTCGCGGCGATCGTCCTGGCGGCAGGCTCGGGCGTCCGGATGATGGCCCCGGTGAACAAGGTCTTCCTGCGCCTCGGGGGCAAGCCGATCCTGCAGCGCACGCTCGAGGAGCTGTCGCGGATCGCGGCCGTGGACGTGATCGTGACGGTCGCGGCGCCCGCGGACCGCGGGCTGTGCGAGGGCCTCGTCCGCGACGGTCGGATCGGCAAGCCCCACCGGCTCGTGGAGGGCGGCGCGACGCGCCACGCCTCCGAGTTCAACGGCCTGCTGGCGCTCGCCGACGAGATCGAGTCCGGGCAGATCGACGTCGTGCTGATCCACGACGCCGTCAGGCCGTTCGTGGACGCCCGCGAGGTCGAGGAGCTGGTCGCCAAGGCTCGCGAGGTGGGGGCGGCGCTGCCGATGATCCCGGCCGGCGACCGGCTGGTCGCGCTCGACGAGCAGGGCTGCGTCGGCAGCGCCAAGGAGGGTCTGTGGCTCGCCCAGACCCCCCAGGCCTTCGACGCCCGCCTGGTCCTCGAGGCGCACCGCCGGGCCGCCGCCGAGGGGTTCGTCGGGACCGACACCTCGTCGGTCGTGGAGCGCGCCGGGCGCAGCGTGGCCGTCGTGGTGGGGCGCCGGGAGAACATCAAGATCACCACGGCCGACGACCTGGTGATGGCGGAGCTGATCGCCGAGGGGCGGAACGACGGCCGGGCCGGTGCGCTCGGCTAGCGCGAGCCGGCTGCCGCGCGGCCGCTGAGCGTTTCCGACCCGGGCGGCGTGCCGGCAGACCGGACCGCCGTCGCGGACCGTGCCGTTCAGGAGCGGGTGGCCGGGTCGTGCGGCGCGGCCGGGTCAGCCGTCCGGGTCCGTCACCCAGCGGTGGCCGCAGAACCCGCAGAACTCCTTGCCCGGCGCCTGCCTCAGGCCGCAGTACGCGCAGGCGACCCAGTCGCCCTGCGGGCTCGGGAGGCACCGGCAGGGCGCTCCGGCGAACAGCTCGATCTCCGGCGCCATGACGATCGGGCTGGGCGACTTGCTCTCCGCGCCGCCGTGACCGGTGTCCTCGATCCGGGTGGCCATCCGCCTGTCTCCTCAACCAGCTGAGGGAAGGCAGTCTACCCCGCGACCCGCATCCCGCAGGTCCGGAAGTACTGGTAGGTGCGCCGCGCGATCGGGAGCGGCCTGTCGGGGTCGCAGGGGTACATGTCCTGCTCGACGATGCAGTACAGCTCGCGCCCCAGACCCGCGAGGGCCTCGAGCAGGGTGGGCATGTCGGGCTCGCCCAGCGGCGGCTCGACCATGGCGCCCAGGCGCACGGCGGGCGCGAAGCCGAGCCCCTCCTCCCGCACCCGCGCCATCACCGCACGGTCCACCTGCTTGAGGTGGACGTACCGCACGCGGTCCGGGTAGTCGCGCACGATCTTGAGGTTGTCGGCGCCGCAGTACGCGACGTGCCCCGTGTCGAGGCAGAGCCCGACGGCGTCCGGGTCGGTGCCGTCGAGGAAGCGCTCGATCTCCGCCTGGGTGCCCACGTGGCTGTCGGCGTGGGGGTGGAACACGAGCTCCGCGCCGTGCTCGCCGGCCAGGTACCGGCCCAGCTCGCTCATGCCGCCGAGCAGGCTCGCCCACTCGTCGTCGGCCAGGCCGGTCGGCCCGGTGACCCGCCCGTCCATGTCGGTGTAGCCCTCGGGCAGGACCACCACGTGCCTCGCCCCGTTGGGCCCGATGACCGCCATCTCGGCGTCCACGTCGGCCTTCGCCCGCTCGAGCGCCTCCCGGCCCCGCTGCAGCGCGGCGAACACGGCGCCGCCGGTGAGCGTCAGGCCGCGCGCCGCGTACGCCTCGCGCACGATGCCCGGGTCCGCGGGCAGGTAGCCGAACGGGCCGAGCTCGCTGTACCGGTACCCGGCCGCCGCCACCTCGTCGAGGTAGCGCTCCCAGGGCGTCTGGAGAGGGTCGCCCGTGGGGTTCCACACGCCCCAGCTGTCGGGCGCGGTGCCGAGGAGGAGGTCGGGGTAGTCGAGGGTCACGAGAGCCGCTCCCTGGAGGACAACGCCGGGCTACGCCCGCCAGTGCCGGTCGATCACCTCCCGGGCGATCGAGGCGGCCCGCCGGCCGTTGTCGTGGTTGTGGTGCAGCGTGTACACGTCGCGCACGAGGAACTCGACCGAGCAGCCGCGCGTGGCCTCGAGCGTCTTGCGGATGTGGGCGGCCCAGGCCTCGCCGTCGAGCGTCTCGTCCACGGACAGGAAGTTCGGGTTGGGCTTGCGGGAGTAGACGATGTCGTGCCCGCGCAGCGCCTCGCCCATGACGTCCTCGTTCGTCCACTGGGAGATCGAGACCTTCCGCAGGTTCGGCAGGGTGCGGATGTCGTCCCAGCTCTGGTGGACCGCCTCGCAGCAGCCGTAGTAGAGGAGGCCGACGGGCTTGGCGATCTCGCGGACGTACGGGTACAGGAACTCCGACGCCATCGAGGGGCGCATCCCGGTGGCCTCCTGGAGGTTGGTGGCCTGCCAGCGGTGGGCCCAGGTGACGTGCTCGGGGTCGAAGCCGGGCCTGGGCAGGAGGTGGGTGTAGTTGTGCCCCGACCACCAGACCTCCTGGTGGTCGTTGTTGAGGCCCAGGATCCCGAGCGCGTCCTCCTGGCGCATGATCGAGAGCGCGTTGTCGCGCAGGTACGCCATGACGGCGTGGACCGCGTCCGGCTGCTCGTGGCAGGCGATGAAGAAGGCCTCCATGCCCATCAGGTGCACCAGGCGCTGCGTGAGCGTGTTGAAGTCGTTCCAGACGACGACGAGGCGCACCGGGACGATGTCGCCGAGGACCTCCTCGACGAACGCCCTCCAGGCGAGCGAGCGCTCCCGGTGGAGGGTGACCGCGGCCGGCCGCAGGCGGGGCAGGTCCTTCTCGAGGTCCGTGATCGGGTGGTGGAAGCCGTAGCCGACCTCGTTGCCCTCGACGTCCAGCGCCTTCTCGAGGCTCACCCGGACGTCCGGGCCGAACTCGTCGATGTCGAGGAACCAGGAGAAGTCGAGCACGCCCGGGACCACGCGGTCGTCCTGCCAGACCTCATGCGGCCGGGTGTAGCGGATCAGCTCCTTCTCGATGACCTGGGCCGCCGCGGACTGGCACCGGTACCGCCGGTCCGGCAGCAGCTCGAACATGAAGTTCGACGCCTCGAGGATGAACGGCGGGCGCACGTTGGCCCTCCCGTCGTTGAGGTCGAACCACTGGCGGCGGCGCTCGGCCATCACCGGCAGCGCCGCGTACTCGGCCATGCGCCTGGCGAGATCGCGCAGGTAGGCGCGCTCGTCGGGCGTGACCGTCCAGTCCACGTCGAGCAGCCCGGCCGTGGAGCCGGTGATGGGCGTGCTCATCGACGACGCGGTCCCCGACATGGCGGCCTCCCCCTACCCGGCCAGCAGCCGGCGGGCGAGGTCCACCGCGGCCCCGGCGTCGGGGGCGTGGCCGTCGGCGCCGATCTGGGCGGCGAACTCGGGGGTGGTGGGGGCGCCGCCGATGACGACCCGGGTGGACGGGCTCGCGGCCCGCACGGCCTCCACCGCGCCGCGCATGCCGGGCATGGTGGTGGTCAGCAGGGCGGACAGCCCGACGATGTGGGCGCCGCGCTCCGCCGCGGCCCGCGCGAACCGCGCGGCCGGCACGTTGACGCCCAGGTCCACGACCTCGAACCCGGCCCCGCGCCACATCATCCCCACCAGGTTCTTGCCGATGTCGTGGAGGTCGCCCTCGACGGTGCCCACCACGGCGGTGAACTCGGG
>JAJYLZ010000072.1 GCA_021787395.1 Chloroflexota bacterium | reverse complement strand
ACCTCGCGTACCTGCGGGTGGAGCGCGGGCTGTCGCAGGCGACCCTCGAGGCGTACCGCGCCGACCTCGAGGATTTCGCCATGAGCCGCGGCGCGGCGGCCGGGTGGTCGGCAGGCCCCGAGGTGGCCCAGCGGTACCTCGCCGCCCGGGCGCGTCGCGGGCGGCCCTCGGACCCCGGCCTCGCCCCCACCAGCCTCCGCCGCAGGGCGGCGTCGCTCCGCGGCTTCTACCGCTTCGCCTACGGCGACGGGCTGATCGAGCGCGACATCGCGGCCCACCTCGACCTGCCCCGCCAGCCCCGGCTGCTGCCGGAGACGCTGACCGTGGCCGAGGTGGAGCGGCTGCTGGAGGCGGCGGGCGGCGAGCCCAGGCACCCGCGACGGCCCACCGAGTCGGACGGGGTCGGGCTCCGGGACAGGGCCCTCGTCGAGCTGCTGTACGCGTCGGGACTGCGGGTCTCGGAGGCGCTGAACCTCGACCTCGAGCACCTCCGCTTGGACGCGGGCTTCGTCCGCGTGGTGGGCAAGGGCGACAAGGAGCGGGTGGTGCCGGTCGGGGAGGTGGCCGAGGGCTGGCTGGCGCGCTACCTGGCCTGGCCGAGGCCCGCCTGGCTGGCGGTCGGGGGCGTGCCCGACGGGCCCGGCTCGCCCGTGTTCGTCACGGGGCGCGGCCGGCGGCTGGCGCGCACCCGCGCATGGGCCATCGTGAAGGGGGCGGCCGAGCGGGCCGGGCTGGGGGAGCGCGTGTCGCCGCACACCCTTCGCCACAGCTTCGCGACCCACCTGCTGGAGGGCGGGGCCGACCTCCGGGTGGTCCAGGAGCTCCTGGGGCATGCGACGATATCGACCACGCAGCTGTACACCCACGTGACCGGGGAGCGGATCCGCGAGGTCTACTCGCGCGCCCACCCGCGGGCCTGAGGAGGACGACGGACATGGCCTATGTCGACAGCCTGCTGGCCGACGGGGAGCGCGTCGTCCGCCGCGCCCACCAGCACTGGTTCATCATGGCCTGGAACGCGCGCTGGGCCGTGGCCGCGGTGGCGGTCGCCCTGCTCGGCGGGATCGTCCGGCTGCTCAACCTGGGCGATGCCGGCGCCGCGATGTTCATCCTCGGCTGGCTCGTCCTGATCCTGCTCGTGGTGGGCATCGTGACCTTGGCCTGGGGCTGGATCGTCTACCACTACACCGAGTTCGCGATCACGAACCGGCGGCTCATCCAGGCGGCCGGCGTCGTCAACAAGCGCGCCTCGGACAGCTCGCTCGAGAAGATCAACGACGCGGTCCTCACCGAGTCCGTCTTCGGGCGGCTGTTCGGGTTCGGGACCCTGGAGGTGCTGACCGCCTCCGAGACGGGCACCGAGACGCTGCGCATGCTGACCGACGCCAAGGAGTTCAAGAAGGCGATGCTCGACGCCAAGCACGAGCTCGAGCTGGACATGACGCGCCCGACCGCGCCGCCGATCCGGGCCGCCGCGCCCGCGCCGGCCCCGATGCCCCGGCCGACGTCGGCGGCGCCCGGGGCGGACACGCCCGAGGCGGTCGCCGACGCGGTGGTGCGCCTGGGCGAGTTGCGGGACCGGGGCCTGATCACGCCCGATGAGTTCGACGCCAAGAAGCAGGAGCTGCTGGGCCGGCTCTGAGCATGTACGTCCTCGACCGCCCCGACTACGCCGCGATCCTGATCGGCTTCTTCCTGCTCGTCGCCTTCCCGGTGCACGAGCTGTGCCACGCCCTCGCGGCGTGGAGGCTGGGGGACGGCACGGCGCGTCGGGCCGGGTACCTGACCCTGAACCCGGCCAAGCACTTCCACCCGGTCGGCGGGACCTTCCTGGTGCTCTCGGTGCTCGTCTCGGGCGTCCCGCTGGGGTTCGCCGCCACGCCGGTCAACCGGGCCAACCTGCGCGGGCGGTACGCGGAGGGCGCCGTGGCCGCGGCGGGGCCCCTGTCCAACTTCGCCATGGCGCTGGGGTTCGGGCTGGTGACCCGGCTCCTCGCCCACAACCCCGATGTCGTCGCCTCCGCCCCGGAGCGGCTGTGGGCGCTGCTCGGCCTAATCGTCGGCGGCAACATCGCGCTCGGGATCTTCAACCTGCTGCCGGTGCCGCCGCTCGACGGCAGCGCGGTGCTGCTGACCCTCCTGCCGCCACGCACCCGGCAGCGGATCGAGCCCGGGCTCGCGCAGTACGGGATGCTGCTGCTGCTGGCCGTGTTCGTGTTCGGCGGCTACGTCATCGGCCCGATCACCGACACGCTGTTCCGCGCCCTGGTCGGGTACTAGGCGCGGGCTGCGGCGGAGCAGGCCCGCGGGCCGGTAGGATACGCGGGACCGTTCGCCACCCTGCCGAGGCCCTCCGCCCGTGTACTTCCCGTCGATCGACCAGCTCGTCTACCGGCTCATCGCCGCCGGCCTGGTGCTGCTGATCGGCTTCCCGGTCCACGAGGCCGCCCATGCGTGGTCGGCGTACCTGCAGGGCGACGCGACCGCCAAGATGTTCGGGCGCCTCACGCTCAACCCGAGGGTGCACCTGGACCCCACCGGGTCGCTGCTGCTGATCATCTCCGCCGCGGCCGGCTGGGTGATCGGCTGGGCCAAGCCCACGCCCTACAACGCGGCCAACCTGCGTGACCGGCGCAACGGCGAGGTGCTGGTGGCGCTCGCCGGCCCGGCGGCGAACATGGCGGTGGCCGTGGTGGCGGCGCTGGTGTTCCGGCTGATCCTGAGCCTCCAGCTGGACCTGCCGATCGCGGTGCCGTACGTGCTCCTGTACTTCATCCAGTACCAGGTGATCCTCGCGATCTTCAACCTGCTGCCCATCCCGCCCCTCGACGGGTCGGCGCTCCTGCTGCGCTTCCTGTCGCCGCGCCAGGCGTGGGAGGTCCGCTCGATGCTGTCGCAGTACGGGCTGATCGTGCTGCTGGTGATCGTGGTCCTGCTGGCGCCGGTGCTCTCGACCGTGATCTCCACGGTGACCCGTGCCCTGGTGGGCTACTAAGGCGCGCCAGCTCCGTGCGCACCTCCTCGCCCGCGTGACGCCGGAGGAGCGCCGGGCGCTGGCCTCCTGGGCCCGCCCGCCGGAGCTGGAGCTGTTCGACGCCATGCACGTGGCGGACCGCCGGCACGGCCTCGACGTCGTCGCGTATCTCCGCCGGGCGGGCGTGGCCGATCGCGACGTGCTGGCGGCGGGCCTGCTCCACGACTGCGGCAAGGGCGATACGGGCTGGCCGCCGCGCGTGGCCTGGTCGCTGGGGGAGCGGTACGGGTCGTGGGCCCACGCCACCGCCGCCCGGGTTCCGGGCTGGGCCGACGCCATGGCCCGCCTCCGGGACCACGCCGAGCTGTCGGCCGCCGCCCTCGAGGCCGCGGGCCTTGCGCCGTTCGCCGTGGCGCTCGTGCGGGAGCAGGCGGCCCCCACGGACCCCACGTTCGGGCGCGTGTTCCACGCGGCCGACGAGGCCTGCTGATGCCGCTCGCCACGCCGCCGGCGGTCGCGTTCGGGGACGGCCGACGCCCGGAGGCCGCCACCCGGGTGACCATGGCCGCGTTCGACGGGCCGCTCGCGCTGCTGCTCGCGCTGATCGAGGCGCGCCAGCTGGACGTGCTCACCGTGCCGCTCGGCGCACTGGCCGAGGCGTACCTCGACGCGCTCGCCTCGCTCGACGAGGACCGGATGGGGAACGTGTCCGCGTTCGTCGCCGTGGCCAGCCAGCTGATCCTGATCAAGTCGCGCGCGCTGCTGCCCCGGCCGGCAGCCCCAGCCGTCCCGCTCGCCGACGAGGGGCCCGACCCGGAGGCCGAGCTGCGCGCGCGCCTCATCCTGTACCGGGCCTTCCGCGACGCCGGCCGGCGCCTCCTCGACGCCGCGCAGTCGACCGTCGGCCTGTTCCACCGCGAGTCGGCCGCGTCGCGGGCGGCCGGGCTCGCGGGAGCCCGTCCCCCGGCGGCCAAGCCGCTCGAGGCGTCGGCGCTGACGGGCGCCCTCGCGGCGATGGCCACGGTCGTGCCGCCGCCGCCGCGGCCGCCGGAGACGATCCGGCGCACGGTCACCCTGACCTCGCGGGCGCAGCTGATCCGGCGAGCGCTCGCGGGCGCGGACGTGATCGTGCTCCAGGAGCTGCTGCGGGGCGTCCGGGACCGCGTGGTCGTGGCCGTGACCTTCCTGGCCATGCTGGAGCTGATGAAGCGCCGCGAGATCGTGGTGGAGCAGCGGGAGCCGTGGGGTCCGATCCTTGCCCGGCGCACGACCGCCGAGGAGCGGGCGGCCGCGGGCCTGTCCGACGTGGCCGACGACGCGCCGCTCGACGAGACGCTGGAGGACTTCGCGTGAACGGGCCGGACGTGCGCAGGGCGGCCGCCGACGCCGCGACTGCGGCCGCGGACGCCGAGACCCTGGACCCCGCCGCTGGGGTCGAGGACGGCGCCGACGCGGCGGTCGAGACCGCCGGCATCGGCGAGCCCGCGGCGGGCGAGCTGACCGAGGCCCAGCTCGAGGCCCTGCTGTTCGTGGCCGAGAAGCCCCTCTCGCGGCGCGAGATCGCCACCCTGTCCGGCGTGGACCGAGCGACGGTCGACGAGCGGCTGGGCGACCTCGAGGTGTCGCTGGCCGGCCGAGGCGTCCGGCTGCTCGTGGCCGGCGACCGGGTGGAGCTGGCGACGGCGCCCGAGGCCGGGGCCCTCGTCGCCCGCTACGTCGGCGCTGACGCCGTGCGCCTGTCGCCGGCGGCGCTCGAGACGCTGGCCATCGTGGCCTACCGCCAGCCCATCACGCGGGCGGCGATCGAGCGCATCCGGGGCGTGGACTCGGACTACACCGTGCGGGCGCTGCTGCACCGGCGCCTGATCGCCGAGCAGGGCCGGTCGGAGGCGCCGGGCCGCCCGATCCTGTACGGAACCGGGTTCGAGTTCCTCGAGCGCTTCGGGCTGACGTCGCTGGACGACCTGCCGCCGCTGGACCTGGAGGTCGCGTCGCGCCTGGTGGAGGGGGAGCCCGGCGGTGGGTCGGTCGCCCCGCAGGCGCAAGCCAACGCACCGGACGCCGACGGGGCGCCCGGCGGCGGGGCCTGACGCCCCGTGCCGGAGGAGCGGATCTCCAAGGTGCTGGCCGCCGCCGGGGTGGCCTCGCGCCGGGCCGCCGACCAGCTCGTGGCCGAGGGCCGGGTGACCGTGGACGGCCGGCCCGCGCTGCTCGGCGAGCGGGTTGACCCGGAGCTCCAGGCGATCGCGGTGGACGGCCGGCCGGTGGACGCGGCCGGGCCCCGGCACGTGTACCTCGCGGCGCACAAGCCGTCGGGCGTGACCTCGACCGTGCGCGACCGCCACGCGGCCCGGACCGTCCTCGACCTGGTCCCGCCAGACCTGGCCGGCGCGGCCCGCCTGTACCCGGTCGGCCGGCTCGACCAGGACAGCGAGGGGCTGATCCTGCTCACCAACGACGGCGACTGGGCGGAGCGCGTCCTGCACCCGCGGTACGCCGTCGAGCGCGAGTACGCCGTGGGGCTCTCGCGGATGCTCACGAGGGAGCAGGCGGACGCGCTCGAGGCCGGGGTGGAGCTCGAGGAGGGGGTCGCGACGGTCAGCGGCCTCCGGGCGCAGACGAGGACTGAGGACCGTCGCCTCGCCGAGCTCATCGAGCCGCCCGCGCCCGGCCTGGTCTGGGTGCGGGTGACGATCCACCAGGGCTGGAAGCGGCAGCTGCGCCGGGTGTTCGGGCAGGTCGGCGCGCCCGTGCGTCGGCTCGTCCGGGTGCGGATCGGCAGCCTCCGACTGGACCCGCTGGCGTCCGGGGACGCGCGGGCGCTCAGCCCGGCGGAGGTCCGGAGGCTTGGCTCCCGGCGGGGGTGATGGCACGGCGGCGGACGCCGCCGCCGGTCGCCCGCGCTCGTGCCGCCCGGTATGCTCCACGGCGATGACCAGCGTCGTCGCCCCCCGGATCGTCGTCGCCGTGGACGGGCCCGCCTCGAGCGGGAAGAGCTCGGTGGGCCTCGCCGTCGCCCAGCGGCTGGGCCTGCGGTTCCTGGACACCGGCCTCATCTACCGCGCCCTCACCGCCCTCGCCCTGCGCGAGGGCGTGGCGCCCGAGGACGAGCCGGCCCTGACCGCGCTGATCCCGCGCTTCGAGCTCGCCGACGACGGCCAGGGCCGCCTCGCCCGTGTGCTCGTGGACGGCGAGGACGCGACGGGGGCGGTCCGGACCCACGAGGTGGACCTGTCCGTCTCCGCCGTCGCCCGCCAGCCGGGCGTCAGGGCCGCGCTGCTCGGCCTGCAGCGTCGGCTGGCGGACGCGGGCGGGATCGTCATGGCGGGCCGCGACATCGGCACCGTGGTCCTCCCCGACGCGGACCTCAAGGTCTACCTGGACGCGTCGGTCGAGGAGCGGGCGATGCGGCGGATCCGGGAGCGGGGCCTGGACCCGCAGGGCGAGCAGGCCGACGCCGTGCGCGAGCAGCTGCGGGCCCGCGACGCGGTGGACTCCGGCCGCGAGGTGGCCCCGCTCCGCGCGGCCGAGGACGCCGTCGTCGTGGCGACGGACGGGATGGGGTTCGAGGAGGTCGTGGACTTGGTGGCCGGGCTGGCGACCGCGGTCGCCGCCAGCCGCCGCGCCGACACCGGCCCCCGGGAGGCCGCTTCGCCCAGCCCCGCCGCGCCCCCGGAGCAGGCGGCCGAGGCGGGTCGGGCGGCGGCCCGCGAGCCGGCCGCGAACGTGAGACCCGCGGCGACGGCGAAGGCTGCCGGGCCCGAGAAGCGCCACCGGGTGCTCGAGGTCGCGATGCGCCTCGACAACCACCAGAGCATGCTCGTCCGGATGGTCGCCCGGCTCGCGCAGTGGCTCGGGCTCGCGTTCGCCGACGTCCGGCACGAGGGGCTGGATCGGGTTCCGCGCACGGGGCCCGTCATCCTCGCGATCAACCACGCGTCGAACTTCGACCCGGTGTTCGCGGGCGCATGGGTGAGCGACGCGCTTCGCACGCGACGGATCCACTGGCTGGGCAAGCGGGAGCTGTTCTTCTGGCCCGTCTTCGGCTGGGTGTGCGCGCTCGGCGGGGTCCACCCGGTGGACCGCTCGACCGCCGACGTCGAGGCCTACCGGCTCGCCACGAGGATCCTGGAGAAGGGCTACGTGCTGCTGATCTTCCCGGAGGGCACCCGCAGCCCCACCGGGGCCCTGCAGGAGGCCAAGGACGGGATGGCGCAGCTGGCCCTGCGCACGGGCGCCCAGGTCCTGCCCATCGGCGTCAACGACTCGGACCTCGTGTGGCCCAAGGGCCGCCGGCTGCCGTCCCCGTTCCCGCGCCGTCGGGTCCTGGTGCGGATCGGCGAGCCGTTCCGGGTCGCCGACCTGGTGCCGCCCGGGGCGGACCGCCGCGCCGCCAAGGCCGCTGTGACCACCGCGGTCATGGGCCGGATCGCCGAGCTGCTCGAGCCGCGCCAGCGCGGCGTCTACGCCTCCGTCGTCCGCGGCGCATCCGTGGGGACCGCCTCGCCGAAGGTGGGGTAGCGGGTCGCGGGTCGCGGCGCGAACGCCGGACCTGTGCGACCATCACACGGCTATGGGAATGGTCCAGGAAGTCCGGATCGCCCGCCGCACGGGCTTCTGCTACGGCGTCCGCGAGGCGATCGACAAGGCGAAGGTGTCGGCCGCCGCCGGCCGGCCGACGAGCACGCTCGGGCAGGTCGTCCACAACGAGGGCGTCATCCGGCAGCTGCAGCAGGCCGGCGTGCGCTCCGTGGACTCGCTCGACGACGTGGACGGCGGCGCGGCGGTGGTGATCCGCGCCCACGGCGTCAAGCCCGAGGTGTTCGAGCGGGCGGAAGCGCGCGGCCTGGAGGTGATCGACGGCACCTGCACCTGGGTGATCCAGGAGCAGCGCCAGCTCCAGGAGTTGGTCGACGCCGGGTACACGATCGTGCTCCTGGGCACGCCCAAGCATCCCGAGGTCGTCGGCCTGCTGGGCTTCGCGCCGGACGCCATCGTCGTGGACGAGGAGGAGGACTGGGCGCGCATCCCCAGCCGCAAGCGGATGGCGCTGATCACGCAGTCCACGCAGCCGCCCTGGAAGTTCGAGAAGCTGGCGGCCTACATGGTCTCGCGGGCGCACGAGCTCAAGATCGTCAACACCGTGTGCCCGGTCACCATCCGCCGCCAGGAGGACACGCTCGAGACGGCGCGCACCGTGGACCTCATGGTGGTCGTGGGCGGCCGCCACTCAGCCAACACGAAGGAGCTCACCCGCCTGTGCTCCATCGTGGGCACGCCGGCCATCCAGATCGAGAACGCCCGCGACCTGACCGACCCGGTCCCGTTCCAGGAGGCGACGGTCGTCGGGGTGACCGGCGGCACGTCCACGCCGCTCGAGGACCTGCGCGAGGTCGCCGAGCAGATCCTGCGCCTCGCCGGCACGCCCGATCGCGCGGCCCGGGCCAGCGAGCTGGCCGCCGCGGCGCTCGACGCGGTCGCCACCTCGGCGGGCCGGACCACCTCGCTGCCGCGGACCGACGCCCCCGCCGGCGTCGCCTGAAGCCGATGGCCTCCCGCTCGGCCGGCCTGCCGGTCGTCGCCCTCGTCGGACGCCCCAACGTGGGCAAGAGCACCCTGTTCAACCGCATCGTCGGGGACTCGCGGGCAGCCATCGTGGAGGACCGGGCCCGGACGACGCGGGACCGCCTGTACGGCGACGCGGAGTGGAACGGGCGGCGGTTCGTCGTCGTGGACACGGGCGGCCTGGAGATCGCGCCGGGCGACCCCATCGAGGAGCAGGTCCAGCTGCAGGCCCGCCTGGCGATCGGCGAGGCCGACGTGATCGTGTTCCTGGTCGACGCGGAGAGCGGCTTCACGCCCGCCGACCAGGACGCGGCGGAGCTCCTGCGGCGCACCACCAAGCCGGTGCTGGTGGCCGCGAACAAGGCCGACAACGCGCGCCGCGAGCAGGACGCCGCCGAGTTCTACCAGCTGGGCTGGGAGGAGCAGTACCCGATCTCGGCCAGCCACGGGCGCGGCGTGGCCGACCTGCTCGATGCGGTGGTCTGGGCGCTGCCGCCGGAGAGCGACGCCGAGCTGGCGCGCAAGGCGCGGGAGGCCGAGGCCGAGGCCTGGGCGAAGGACGTCGCGACGGGGCGCCTCGAGCCGTACGTGGTGGGCGAGGAGCCGGAGCCCGGCGAGGGCGAGGACGAGGAGCCGGCCCCGGATGCGGAGGGCGCGCGCTGGGACGCGATGATGGCCGCGGAGAGCGACGAGCCGCCGGCGATCGCCTTCGTGGGCCGCCCCAACGTGGGCAAGTCCAGCCTGCTCAACGCGCTGCTCGGCGAGGAGCGGATGATCGTGTCCGACGTGCCGGGCACGACGCGCGACGCCATCGACACCACGGTCTCCTGGGGGCGCTCGGAGGTCGTGCTCATCGACACCGCGGGCATCCGCCGCCGGGGCAAGGTGGCCTCGGGACCCGCCGCCGAGCGGTACTCCACGCTGCGGGCGCTCAAGGCGATCTCGCGCGCCGACGTCGCGGTGCTGCTGCTCGACGCCAGGGACGGCCTGACCGCCCAGGACGCGCACGTCGCGGGGTACGTGGTGGAGGAGGGCAAGGGCCTCGTCATCGCCGTCAACAAGTGGGACATCGTCGAGGACAAGACCCACCGGACGTTCGACGAGTTCGTGGCCGCGCTGCGGCGCGACCTCCCGTTCGTGGACTACGCGCCGGTGGTGTCCATCTCGGCCAGGACCGGCCAGCGGGTCGGGCGCGTGCTGGAGCTCGCGGTGGACGTCTGGGGCGAGCGGCGGCGCCGGATCGGCACCGGCGAGCTGAACCGCCTCGTCTCGGCCGCCGTCGAGCGCAACCCCCCGGCGCTGGTCCACGGCCGGCGCGCGAAGGTGCGCTACGCCACCCAGGTCGGCGTGGCGCCGCCCACGTTCGTGTTCTTCGCCACCGACCCGGCGTCCCTCCACTTCTCGTACCGGCGGTACCTCGAGAACCGCCTGCGCGAGGCGTACGGCTTCGCGGGGACGCCGATCCGGCTCGTCTTCCGCGAGCAGGCGCGCGAGAAGCGCCCCCGGCGGGGCGGGGGAGCGCGCGCGAGGCGGTAGCTCCAGGCTCGTCGAGTCTCCCGGCACCGGATCTTGGCTCTTCCAGCCAAGCTTCCGCCCCGCGTCGCCTCCAGGGGGACGTTTCCTCGCGCGCACCGTCGCTGCGTCTCCTCTCGTGCGAGGATCCGCCCGCCGCAGGCCCGGATTCGGCCCGTTCCTCGCCGCGACGTCCCCCGGAAGGAGACGGATCGTCTGCCGGCGCTGGAAATCGTCACCCCGGGAGCGACGGGACGGGCGATAACGGCGGCATAAGCGAGCCGGTGTCCAATGATGACGTGAGTCCGGTTTCGATCGAGAAGGCGGCAGCTGCGGCCGCGGCCCGGGCGGCCCGCGCGTTCCGCGAGGACGTGGAGCGCCTCCGGTCGGACGCCGGGATCTCGGCTCCCGAGTTGGCGCGTGCCGCCGGCGTGAGCCGGGCGTACCTGTACCGCGTCCTCGCTGGCTCGAGCGAGCCGAGCGATGAGGTCCGGGCGCGGCTCGGCGTAGCGCTGGGCGCCGACCTGTCCGTCCGCCTGTACCCGAACACCGGCCCGCTCGTCCGCGACCGCCACCAGGCCAGGATCGCCGAGGCGCTGCTGGCGGCCCGCCACCCGCGCTGGCACGTCTTCACCGAGGTCCGCGTCGTCCGGCCGTCGCGCGGCTGGATCGACTTGATGCTCCACGACCCCACGGCCGCGCTCGCCGTGGCCAGCGAACTGCAGTCGGAGCTTCGGCGGCTCGAGCAGCTCGTCCGCTGGGCGGCGGAGAAGGCTGCCTCGCTGCCGAGCTGGGACGGCTGGACGCGGCTCCAGCCCGCACCCGCCATCAGCCAGCTGCTCGTCGTCCGCCGGACCAGGGCCACCAGAGCCGTCGCGGCCGACTTCGCCCGGCAGCTGCGCCTCGCCTTCCCCGCCCACCCGGACGACGCCCTGGCGGCCCTGACCGGCACGTCTGTCGACTGGCCCGGGCCCGCCCTCGTCTGGGCGGAGGTGACGGCGTCAGGCGCGAGACTCCTCGGTGGCCGGTGACCGCATGAGTGCTAGACTCGTCGCCCTCGGGGCGTGGCGCAGCCTGGTAGCGCACCTGAATGGGGTTCAGGAGGTCGAGCGTTCGAATCGCTCCGCCCCGACCACTCTCCAAGCACCAAACGACCCCTGCGGTCCAGACCGCAGGGGTCTTCGTTTCGGCCCGCCGCGCAGGCGCCGCCTGCCGCTCCGCCGCAGCGGGCGCCGAACCGCGCGCGGCGGGGCGACCCGAGTCGAGCGGGGGGCAGTCAGCGGGCGTTCACCTCCGCCGCCCGCACCGCGCTCTGGAACCCGGCAGCCCGGTGCGAGGCGTCGCAGAAGGGCTTGGTCTTCGACTGCCCGCAGCGGCACAGGAAGATCGCCTTGCCCTCGGGCACCTCGATCCGGTTGCCCTCGCCGTCGAGCAGCGTGACTGGCCCCTCGACCTTCGTGTTGTTGTTGTCGCGGAAGGTGATCGTGACCTCGGCCATGGGGCCCTCCCTTGGTAGCGGGTGCGCGGCGTCTGCGGCCGAAGGCACCCCCCGCCGACGCATTCGGCGGACGGGCCGGCCCAGATGCACGCGTCCGGTTCCGGTGGCGTGCCCCTATCATCGACCCGACCAACCGCTCAACGCACGGGAGACGCCATGTCCGGCACGCCCCTGGCGGTCGACGAGGCCGACGGCTCCGACGAGGCGGACGCCTCCATCGAGTCCGCGCCGCTGCCCGCTCCCGTCGAGCCGGTCAGCCCGCAGCGGTTCGTCGCCGCCTTCTTCGTCGCGTGCCTGCTGTTCCTGGCGATGGCGATCCTGTTCGCCGGCCTCGGCCCCCTGGGGCTTGCGCCCGCGATCGTGGTGGCGACGACACTGGCGGGACGGGCCACCAGGATCCGCCGTCGGCGCGTGCTGGCCGCCCTCGGCATCCTGACGTTCGCGGTGATGGTGCTCGTGCCCTACGCGATCCTGATCGCGGCCTACGCCCCGAAGCCGACGGCGGGCAGCTGAGCCGAGACCGGTGCCGTGCTGTGCTGACGGGCGACGACGGCTGACAAGGGCGCCCCCGCGGGCAGCTCGGCCAGGCACCCCGCGACGAGCGTACCGGGAGCGAGGCTGACCGCTGAGCCGCGTCCCGGTCCACGGCCCAGGCGTGTCCCGGGCGCCGGCCGCCGTCTAGCATCAGTTCACCGGCGCGTCGGGACCGCCAGCCGTGGCGACCCGCGCCGGGGGACGAGGGACGCACGGTGGTCGAAGCGCAGGCGGCGGCGAGGGGCGCGGTTCCCGAACACGCGAGGGCGGTCATCGTCGGCGGCGGCGCCATCGGCACCAGCATCGCCTACCACCTGTCGAAGCTGGGCTGGACCGACGTGGTCCTGCTGGAGCGCCGCCAGTTGACGGCCGGCACGACCTGGCACGCCGCGGGCCTCATCACGTCGGCGGGCATGGCCACCGAGACCCTGCTCTGGATGTCCCGCTACACGCGCGACCTGTGCGTCTCGCTCGAGGCGGAGACCGGCCAGGCGACCGGGTTCCGGCCGATCGGCCACTGCCACCTGGCCACGAGCAGGCGGCGCCTCGAGACCCTCCGTCGCGAAGCGGCGTTCGTCCGGATGTTCGGCGTGGACGACCAGGAGCTCTCCGCGTCGGAGTTCGCGCGGCTGTGGCCGGAGGCGAAGACCGACGACATCCTGGCCGCCTTCTACGTCGCGGACGAGGGCCGCGTGAACCCGGCCGACCTCGCCCAGGCGTACGCGAGGGGCGCCCGGATGCGCGGCGCGCGGATCGTCGAGGGCGTGACCGTGACCGGGATCACGTGGGCGGCCGGTCACGTGACGGGTGTGCTCACCGACAGGGGCCCCATCAAGGCGGACGTCGTCGTGAACGCAGCGGGCCTCTGGGGCCGCGAGGTGGGCGCGATGGCGGGCGTGTCCGTCCCGCTCCAGGCGGCCGAGCACTACTACCTGATCACCGACACCGTGCCCTGGGCGCACCCGGACCTGCCGGTCGTCGAGGACCCGGACCGCTACGGCTACTACCGCGAAGAGGGCGGCGGCATCCTGGTCGGCCTGTTCGAGCCGGTCGCCAAGGCGTGGTCCCTGGACCGGGTCCCGAAGGACATCGCATTCGCGAGCCTCGAGCCCGACTGGGAGCGCATCACGCCGTTCCTGGACGGCGCCATGGGGCGTTTGCCGAGCCTGCGCGAGGCGGGTGTGCGGACGATGTTCTGCGGGCCGGAGAGCTTCACCCCGGACACGATGCCCCAGCTGGGCGAGGCCCCGGAGCTGCGCGGCTTCTACGTGGCCGCCGGCCTCAACTCGCTGGGCATCCTGATGAGCGGCGGCGTCGGCTCGGTCATGGCCGAGCTGATCGACACGGGCATCGCCCCGGTGGACCTGTCGGGCATGCACGTGGACCGCACCCAGACCTTCGAGACCGCCCGCCGGTTCCGAAGAGACCGCGCGGTGGAGCAGCTGGGGCGCCTGTTCGGCGATGCGGCGTTCCCTAACTGGCACCCCAAGACCGCCCGCAACGTGCGCCGCTCGGCCGTCCACGACCGCCTGGCGGCCGCCGGGGCGCACTTCGCGCCGTCGTCCGGGTTCGAGTACGCCGAGTGGTTCGCGCCCGCGGGCCGGCCGCCGGAGGTCGAGGTGGGGTGGGGGAGGGACGCCTCGTTCCCGCTCCAGGCCGCCGAGCACCGGGCTGTCCGCGAGGCGGTGGGCGTGCTGGACATGAGCGTCATGGCCAAGGTCCTCGTCCAGGGCCGCGACGCCGAGGCCGTGCTCAACCGCGTCTGCGCGAACAACGTGGCGGTGGAGCCCGGGCGCCTGGTCTACACCCAGTGGCTCAACGACGCGGGCGGCATCGAGGCCGACCTGACCGTCACGCGGCTCGCGGAGGACAAGTTCCTCGTCGTGGCCACGGACACGATCCACCGCCGGCTGGAGCCGTGGATCCGTCGCCACACGCCCGACGGCGCGCACGTGACCACGACCGATGTGACGGCCGGCACGACGCTGCTCACGGTGCAGGGCCCGCGGTCCCGCGAGCTGCTGCAGGGGCTGACGAGCGCGGACCTGTCGAACGAGGCCTTCCCGTACCTGGCCGCGAGGGAGATCGACGTCCACTACGGGCGCGCCTGGGCGATGCGGGTCACGTACGTGGGGGAGCTGGGCTTCGAGCTCCACGTCCCCGCCGACCAGGCGCTCACGGTCTACGACGCCCTGTTCGAGGCGGGTGCGGCCCACGGCCTCGCCAACGTCGGCCTCGGCGCGATGGGCAGCCTCCGCCTGGAGAAGGCCTACCGCGACTACCAGGTGGACATCGACAACACCGACACCCCGCTCGACGTCGGGCTCGGCTTCGCGGTGGCCTGGGACAAGCCGGGCGGGTTCATCGGGCGCGAGGCGCTGCTCCGGGCCAGGCGGGACGGCCCGCCGACCCGCCGCCTCGTCCAGGTCCTGGCTCTGGACCCCGAGCCGCTCCTGTACGGCCACGAGCCCCTGTACCGGCGCGGCCGGCTGGTCGGCCACAACCGGGTCGGCGGGTACGGGCACACGCTGGGCGGCGCGGTCGGGCTCGCCGTCATCGAGGACGAGGCGGGGCTCCCCGCGGTCGGGGTGGACGGCGACGACTACGAGATCGACGTGGCCGGCACCCGCTACCCGGCCCGCGTGTCCGTGCGACCGCTGTACGACCCGGACCGCCTGCGCATCCTCGCCTGAGCGCGCTCCGCGGACCGTCCCGGCGCCGCGTGCCCGCCGTATCCTGACGCGAGCGCGCCGCAAGGCGCCGAGCGGAGGGCGCCATGGCGAGCACGGGCGGGGGCAGCGAGGGGTCGACGCCGTACGGGCCGCCGACCGGCCCCGGCGGGCCGGACGAGCCGGAGCCGCAGCCGACGCCGGACGGCCGGCCCGCATGGGGCGCGCCGCCTCCTCCCGAGCCTGTCCAGCCCGCCTGGGGACCACCACCGCTCCCGCCTCAGGGCGACGCCGCGCCGCC
>JAJYLZ010000013.1 GCA_021787395.1 Chloroflexota bacterium | reverse complement strand
GGCTCGACGCCGTTGTGGCCGAAGCGGGCGATGCCGGGACGGAGGCGTTCGGGGCCCGCGCCAGCAGGCTGACGCTCGGAGTCGACGAGTGGTGATCGCCCAGGGCGAGGTCTGGTGGGCCGACCTCAGCGAGCCCGTCGGGTCCGAGCCCGGCTTCCGGCGCCCGGTCGTGGTGGTGCAGGGCGACGCCTTCAATGCGAGCGCGCTTCGCACCGTCGTCTGCGTCGTGCTCACGAGCAACGTCAAGTGGGGCGAGGCACCCGGGAACGTGCTCCTGCCCGCCCGCGCAAGCGGCCTCCCGAAGCCGTCCGTGGCCAACGTGTCCCAGCTCATCACGCTCGATCGGGGCGCGCTCACCGAGCGCGCCGGCCGCCTGTCCGCTTCCAACCTCGAGCTCGTTCTCGCCGGGATCGACGTGGTGCTCGGCCGGGGGTGAACGCGGGGACATCCGGTTTGTCGGGTCGAGCCCTCTCGCCCCGACCACAACCGGCTCATCGTCGAGCATCTGCTCCGAGCGCCCACTGTCCCCCGTGCCGCGAGCCGCAGTCACGTCGGTCGCCTCGCGTACTCTTCGCGCGAGGGGCCGACGACATGAGCCCGTACATCGACGACCGCCGCGCCGCGCTCGAGGAGCTGTGCCGCCGGTACCGCGTGCGCCGCCTGTTCCTCTTCGGGTCGGCCGTGCGTGACGATTTCGACCCCGGGCGCAGCGACGTGGACCTGCTCGTCGAATTCGAGCCGATGCCGGCCGGCGGGTACGCGGACGCCTACTTCGGCCTGCGCGAGGCCCTCGAGGCGCTGTTCGGCCGCGAGGTCGACCTCGTGGCGCTCTCCGCCCTCAGCAACCCGTACATGAGGGCCGACATCGAGCGGACGAGGACGCTGCTGTATGCCGCGTGAGCCGAGGGCGTACCTGCACGACATGCGCGAGGCCGCGGGTCTGATCGCGGAGTTCACGGATGGCCTGGACTTAGGCCCTGTGAACGAAACCCGACGGCGCAACACTTGCCCCGGCTGATGCGTCCGGGCTGGCAGCATGCAGGGGGTCGTGGGGATGGATGACATCGCAGGCCGGACTGTCGGACGGGGCTGGCTCGCGGCCATCGGGATGCTTGCGGTCGCAGCCGTCGCGCTCTCCGTTTTCATCGTGACGCGCGGGACGGACCTGCCGGGGGCCGCTCCCGGCTACACGGTGAGCGTCGCGGGCGGCGTCACGACGACCACCTCGGCCGACCGCGCGGCCGCCATCGCCCGCCACTACCTCGACCTCCAGACGCCCGAGCTCGCCGCGCCCGGGATCCATGCGGACCCGATTGTGCGCTCCGTGGCGGCCGTGCGGGCCGTCGATTCGGCGAGGCTCGAGCCGGGCGTCCCCGCGCAGGCGGTGGCCTCGGACCCGAGCCGGGTCGTGTGGGTGGCCTCGGTGACGGGCGACTTCCTCAACCTCCACGACCTCCCGTGGAGCAGCGCCGGGACGCCCTACCCGAGCGGGAACATCGTGATCGACGACGCGACCGGCAGCATCCTGGGCGTGTATCCGAGCGGTCCCAAACCGTAGCTGCTACAACCTGCCGAGCAGATAGCCGAAGGCGGCGACCTCCAGCCACGCCCGCGCGCTCTCGGGCGTCCCCTCGTAGCAGCGCGACAGCCTGCGCCACCGCCCGAGCTGCGCGAACGCGTGCTCGACGCGCCACAGCGGGCCGATCGGGACGAAGCCGCTCGACCCCTTCGGCGGGGCCTTGATGTCGAGCCGCACCTGCTTGCGCGCCGCGAGCTTGGCGAGGCCCCGGTAGCCGCGGTCGGCGACGACCGCCTGGACCCGGGGGAAGTCGCCGAGCCGCTCGTCGAGCAGCTCGCGCCCGGCCCGGACGTCGTGCGGCTTGGCGGGATCTACGCGCGCCGCCACAGGCAGCCCGAGGATCTCGACGAGGATCGTCCGCTTCGCTCCCACCGTCCGGCCGCCGCGCCCGCCCGCGTTGTGGAAGGTCGGCCCGGCGCGTCCGCCCCGCACCGTCTGGCCGTCGATCATCACCATCGAGGGCGTCGCCGGGCGGCCGTGGTTGAGCCGCACCTCCGCGCCGAGCAGCGCCATCGCCCGCCGCCAGACCTGGCGCTTGCCGTCGCGCCACCGACGCCACTGCTGCCAGACGGCGGGCCAGGGCGGGTAGCGGTCGGGCAGGTAGCGCCACTGGCAGCCTGTCCGGGCGAGGAACAGCAGCGCATTGACGATCTCGCGCCGGTCATACCGCGCCGGGCGTCCCCGGCCGCCCTGCGGGTCGAAGACGTGCTCCACGAGCGCCCACTGCGCGTTCGTCAGCTCGATCAGGCTGCTCACGCAGGCAGTCTGCCGCCCGCCGATGACAGGTTCTCTGACACGGAAGGGCTACTCCGTGCGGGATCTTTCGTTCACAGGGCCTTAGACGCCTACGCCGCAGAGGCCGTGTGCGGGCCGCAGTCGAGCGGCAGTTCGAGATCATCGGTGAGGCGCTCGGCCAGCTGGCGAAGCTGGACCCGGAGATGGCCGCCCAGATCAGCGAGCACCGTCGGATCATCGCGTTCCGCAACATCCCGGTCCACGGCTGGCGGCGACTGCACTGCAGGCCGCGAGTTGTGCCGGGGCTGGGGCCACCTCGGCACCGACGCTCGGCCCGAACGAGTACACCTTGCCGTCCGACCCCGGCATGGTTCTGGGCCCTGGGGAGACGTCCCTCGCCTGCGCCCGCGTCGGGCTGGACGCGGTGCTGAAGGCCAGCCCAAGCGACCCCCGGCAGGTCTGGCTGGCCGACGCGATCACCGGCAGCCGCATCGAGCTGGTGTGGCCCCCGGGCTTCACCATGCGCTCCGGTCAGGGCACAGCGTTCGACGTGCTCAACGCGGCGGGCAAGATCGCGATCGTGGGCGGGTCCCACGTGAGCGGCGCGTGCGCTGGTGCGGACGCGTACTGGCTGGACACGGTGGTCCAGTGGGTAGACCTTGACCACTCCAGGCGCGAAGCAGAGAGTGTTCGCGTCGCAGGAGGAACGACCGATGCGAGTGGTCTCCTGGCTCCTCGGGATTGCACTCGGCCTGATCGCTGGCGGCGCAGTGCTGGAGGCCGGTGTGCTTGCGCTGCTTCTTCTCGTGCCGGCCGTTGTGTGGGCGGCGCGCGAGAAGGGTCGACCGCTCGGCGCGGGCGGCCTCATCATCGGCCTCGGTGGGGGCATGGCCGGCCTGCTGACACTCGCCAACGCTCGCTGCGCCGCGGAGAACGTATCCGGACCCAACTACTTCTCCGAATGCGTCATGCCCGACATCACGCCCTATCTCGTCGTGGCGCTCGCGCTCGTCATCGTCGGCGCTGGAGTGTCGCTGGCTGGGCTGATGCGCCGCCGGAGTCCGGTCAGCTAAACCGCTGGAGGAGTCGACTGGGCTGCCGCCTCTCCGAACGGCGGCGCGTCCCGCGCTACGCGGTGCGATCGAGGCCCATCGGCGTCCGCTCGCTCGCAAGACGACCTCGCAGCCGCGGATGAGCCGGGTACCGGAGGGTCCAATCCACTAAACGGCAGATACCCACAAGAGCACGATTTCGGGGTCGGGCGTGGCGTAGAGAGGAGGGTCTGCGGTCTGGAACCGCCTTAGCGCCCTTGACGTCAGAACAGGGGGCCCGAAGCATCGGGCCGCTCCCGCGAGCTGGCGGTTACAGCGTGCAGGGAGTCCTTCGCCTGGCTGTGGTCGCAGTGCTCGTGGCGACCGGGACCGTGGCCGGTGGCCCCGCCGGCTGACCGCCCCGGGGATCAAGACGAGGGGCTATTGGACCGATGAGAAGGCGCCACCTAGTTGCGGGGGCGGCCGCGCTCCTGATGCTCTCCTCGATCGCCGGCTGCAGCGGCCCCCCAGGGGGGACGCCAGCCGCCTCCGGGCCGACGCCTGCACCGTTCGCCCTGTCGGTCGACGACCGGAGCTCGTGGGGCGCGCTCGAGGTCTCCATCGGGGATACCGTCGTGGGCCACGTCGGCTGCACCGAGACGCTGACGGTCACGCCGGGCGACCAAGGCGTCCCGCCCCTGCCGTGGACGGTTCGCCTCATTACGTTCAGCGGCCAGGTCGTCGACCAGCGGACCGAGGACGGGGCTGGCGGGCCGAGGTACCTGCTCGTGTGGGACGCGCTGGTCGAGGAGGGGAATCAGCCCGCGCTCGGCCCCGCGCCGGCGTGCGCCATGCCGAGCGCGAGCATCGCGCCGCTGCCGACCGCCGGGCTGACCAGCGCGGCCGCGAACGACGCCGGCACGCGGCTCCTCGCCGGCCGGCGCGCGGGGGCGGTCACGCTCCAGACGGCGACCATCGGGCGGCTGGCCACGTACGCGACGGTCGCCGGCGTGGACCCAGAGACCTTCGTCTGGGCGCTGACCTACTCCGGCGCGTTCGCCGACCCGTCGGCATGCGTGGCGTCGCCACCGTCCACGCCATGCCCGAGCCAGGCTTCGGCACTGGTCATCCTCGACTTCGATACCGGGGCCGAGCTGTCGGTCGCGATCCCAGCGCCGCAGCGCTGACGGTCCCGACGCTCGGGGCCGCCGAGGCTCGGTCTGCCGGGCCCTCCCCGTCTGCCCTCTTGTTGCCGGTCGCCGGTCGTAGACATATGCTTGGCTCATGGTAGGACGAGTAAAGCAACGCAGGCGCGGCTACACGCGCGTCAGCGCGAAGCACCAGGTGACGCTCCCGGTGGCCGCCCTCCGCGATGCGGGCATCCGGACGGGCGACACGCTGCGGGCCGAGGTCCGCGGGCCGGGCGAGGTCGTTCTGATCCGCGACGAGGACCCGCTCGACCGGTTCGCGGGGGCCCTGACGGGCGCCTACGAACCGGGCGAGTTGGACGACCTGCGCGGCGAATGGCGCTGACCGTCCTCGACGCGGGGGTCCTGATCGCCGCCCTCGACGCCTCGGACACGCACCACGAGGCGTCGATCGCGGTCCTCCGCGCGGCCCGCGAGTCGGGCGACGCGCTCGTCGTGCCGGCATCCGCCTATGCCGAGGCGCTCGTAGGCCCGAGCCGCCGGGGCGCCGAGGCCGTCGCCACGGTCGACGCGTTCATCGACGCACTGCCGGCCGCCGTCGAGCCCGCGACGCGAGAGGTGGCGCGCGAGGCGGCGGCGCTTCGGGCGACGCACGGGCGATCCCTTCGGCTCCCGGACGCGCTCGTGGTCGCCACCGCGGTGGTGCTCGGCGCCGACAGGCTGCTGACCACCGACGCGGAGTGGCCTCAAACCATCGTGGCGGTGGAGGTTCTCGGCGGCAGCCGGTGACGTCGGTTCTGGCGGGCCGATCCCTGGCATCCAGACCATCTCCGGGGCACGTCGAGCCGAACGCCCCTGGCCGCCGCGATCGAGCGTGCGAGAACGGCCGGGCCCCAAGGGGACCCGGCCGCTCGTTCGTGGCTGGCGGTCCTGAGACCGCCTCCCGATCAGTGCTGGGCGACTTGCCGATGGAGTGACAGCCCGCCCTGCTGGAACGCCTCGCCCGGCTGCCAGGGGGTGCCGAAGATGGGGAGCAGCCAGCGGTCGAGGCCGATCCAGCCCGCGTTGCGCCAGGCCAGGACGATGAAGATCGCGAGGAAGGCGAGGATCGGGTTCGTGCTGACGGAGCCCGCGAGCATGTAGTTCGCGTTCATGACGATGCCGAAGAAGGCCGCGACGCCGGTGAGTGCGCCGACGGCCAGCCCGACGCCGACGAGGATCTCACCGAACGTCACGACGTAGCTGAAGACGGCCGCGTTGGGGATCACGAAGCCGTTGAGGAAGCTGGCGTACCACGCCTGCACCGCAGGGTGCGCGCCGGTCGCCTCGGCCGCACCGCCCTTGGCGAAGCCGGCCAGCGCGGTGCCGGCCTTGGCGCCCACCCAGGACGACGAGCCGAGCTTCTCCAGGCCTGCGCTCAGCCACTCGTAGGCCAGGTACAGGCGCACCACCAACCAGATCCAGGACGCGCGCCGGTCGGCGAACAGGAACCGGGCCAGGGCCGGCTCCCGCAGCTCGTCCGGGGCATGGGGGGCGCTGGTGGTCACTGCCATGAATGTTGCCTCCTGTTCACGACCGTCCGGCCATCGCCGGTACGGCCGCATGGGGCGCTTCGGCGTCCGCCTCGGATGCGAGGGGCGCAGGGGTGCGCCATTCCGAGGATGGCTCCGGAGTCGTCGCGAGTGCGGATGTGCTGCGGAGCACGTCGAGCAGCGCCACGCGGGCCCGCAGCCAGCCCTCGTGCAGCGCGCAGACCGGCCCGCCCGTCACGATCGCGCAGCTCGTCCGGTTGTGGAGGACGCACTGGTTCTCGCGGAGCGGACCTTCGATCGCCACGATCACGTCGAGCAAGGAGGGCGGATCCGGCGGCTCCGCCCAGCGGTAACCGCCGCTCGGCCCGAACGCCGAGTCAACCCAGCCCGCGTGCACCAGGGGTGCCAGCGCCTGGCCGAGGAACCCCGGCGTGGTGCCGATGGCCGCAGCCAGCTCGTCGCCCTTCCAGGTGACCGGCTCTGCCGCCAGGGCTCGCAACGCCTGCAGCGCCAGATCGGTCCTTCGGGTGATCTCAAGTCTCACAGTCCGAGACTAGGAGACTGCCCCACCGACCCTTAGTCCCGTCCTTCTCACTCGGGCGGGTCGCTTTGGCAATACTTCGGGATCCGAATGGATGCGCCGGAGGGGGTCATCTAGCCCGGCGTGGCGGCTGGGCGTCGGACAGCGGCGAGCGCGAACCGGCGGCCCTGGCGCCCATCGAGGCCGCTGTGCATCCGGCGGCCCGTCCCTCCAACGCAGACGCACGGCGGGCCACCACGCGGAAGCCCTCGGACGTCGCGGCGGTGCGGGGTCCGCGGCGTGGGCTGTCCCCACTGACCCGACGCTGCAACGCCAGAGAGGGCGTCGCGGTAACGCGCCTGCAATGCTCGGGCCCCGACGCTGGGGCCACGCCGCGCAGCCTGCAGGGCAAACCGCGCCAGGCGGCGGCTCGTCATCCGGGGGACACCTCGACGGAGCATCGATGATCGAGGTTCGCGGGACGCACATGTGCGCCTCCGAGGACCGTCCGGTATAGCTGCCGGCGGACGGATCGACCGTTACCGGATCCGTCTGGGGAGCCGCAGGCGTGGTAGATGCCTCCGCCACCACGGAAGGAAGCGCACCGATGACCCACAGGAAGTTAGCCGCGCTGGCAGCCTCGGCCGTCGCGGTCATGATCCTCATCGCGTCCAGCTACTCCATCGCCGTCGGCGCCACGACGGCGGTGACGATCTCGACGACGTCGCTGCCGGCCGGCGAGCAGGGCGTCGCCTACAGCCAGGCGCTGGCCGCCACGGGCGGCGCCGCCCCGTACGCGTGGTCGGTCTCCGCGGGCGCGCTGCCGGCCGGCCTGGCGCTCGACGCCTCGACCGGCCAGATCAGCGGCACGCCGACCGCCGCCGGCACCTCGGCGTTCACCGTCCGCGTCGCCGACGCGCTCGGCGGCGTCGCGACGCAGGACCTCTCCATCGCCGTCGGCGCCACGACGGCGGTGACCGCCCCGGCGATCACCAGCGCTCCCAGCGCGACGTTCACGGTCGGCCAACTCGGCAGCCAGACGATCACCGCGACCGGCGTGCCGACCCCGTCGATCGCCGAGAGCGGCGCCCTGCCGGCGGGGGTCACCTTCACCGACAACGGAGGCGGCACGGCAAGCCTGTCGGGCACGCCGGCGGCCGGAACGGCCGGCAGCTACGTGCTCACCCTGACCGCCTCGAACGGCGTCAACCCAGCGGCCACCCAGACGTTCGTCCTGACCGTGCAGCCAGCCCCGTCCCCCAGCCAGGGCCCGACAGCAGCAATGACGGCGCTCGGCGACCTTGCGCAGGCCGTTCAGGGCGTCGGGCCGGGCAGGAGCCTGGCCGCCAAGATCTCGGCCGCCCAGAACGCAGTCGCAGCCGGCGACACGCACGGCGCGTGCGGCGTGCTCGGTGGCTTCATCCACGAGGTCTCGGCCCAGTCGGGCAAGAAGATCCCGGCTGACCAGGCCGCCCAGCTCATCAGTGACGCCCGGCAGGTGCTGACCGACCTGGGCTGCTGAGCCGACGGCCACGCGGCGCGGACCGGTCCCCGGCCCGCGCCGGCCAATCTGACCGCAATGAACGGGCCCGCCGCAGTCGGCGGGCCCGTCTTCATCGCGGCAGCCCGAGGCCCGTCGACATCCGGCGGGCGTCGCCCCGGCCGGCCCCTCGCTCGGTGGGGGAGCCTCTGCCTCGGCGGCCGTGGACCGCACGCTCGACCCCTCTCGCCCCGACCGGACTCCTGATCCGGGCGGGGCGCCTCCGGCCCCGGACGTCCGGGGGCGCGGATGGGCGGCTTCCGTGGTCAGGAGGGGGCCAGTCGGTCACCGGGTCGCAGCCGTCGCGGCGTACGCTCAACCGGCTCCGGCCGTCCCAGGAAATACCCCTGCCCATACCCGACGTCGAGCTCCCGCAGCATCGCGGCCTCCGCGCGGGTCTCGATCCCCTCTGCGATCACCGCGCACCGGGCGCGATGCGCGAACTGCGCCAGCCCGGCGACCATCGCCTGGCGAGTCAGGTCCCGGTCCACGTCGCGGACGAGGCTGATGTCCACCTTGAGGAACTTCGGCCGCAGCTCCACGACGTGGCGCAGGCTCGCGAAGCCGGCCCCTGCGTCGTCCACCGCGAGGCTCACGCTCGGGCCGAGGTTCGACACCGCGGAGAGCAGGGCAGCGTAGTCGTCGATCGCCTCGTGCTCCGTGACCTCGAGGACCAGGCGCCGGGGCGAGCCGGAGACGAGGCCCGCCAGCCGGTCCGCAAGCAGTACGACGTCGGGCGAGACGTTGAGGCTCAGCCAGCGGCCGCGCGGCAGCGACCGAGCGGCGTCGAGCGCTGCGGCGAGGGTCGCGAGCTCGAGGTCCGGCCCGAGGCCCACGGCCCGAGCCTCGCGGATCATCCGGTCCGGCGGCGTGCCGTCGGCGAACCGGGTCAGCGCCTCGTACCCCACGCGCCGCCCGGTCGAGAGCCCGACGATGGGCTGGAACACAGGCCAGAACGCCCGCTCGGTGAGGACGTGCACGACACGGGCCCTCGCGACCTCGGCGCGGTGCTCGCGTTCGAGCCCCGGGCTGAGCAGGGCGCTCGCGGTGGCGGCGAACTCCGACACGATGGGCAGGTGGTCCACGAGGTGACGGGCGTACGCGCCGTCGGTGGTGCCGATGGCGACGAGGCCCAGCAGGCCGTCGCCGTTGCGGATCGGCGCGAACGCCGAGGCCTGGGTGCCGATCTGCGACATCGCCTCGCCGTAGGCGCCGTCCTCGGGGCGCGCCTGCCAGCTCTCGGACCACGGCCCCTGGAGCGCGCGCCCGTAGAGATAGGCAGCGCGCGCGGTGGGGACCGGTGTGCCCGCCGCGAACGGCAGACCGGCCGGCCCGCCGGAGGCGAGGACGGCCGCGCGCCCCGGCGCCGTGAAGTCGAACACGGCGGCCAGGTCGATCCCGGGCAGTGCCAGCAGCTCACCGCAGATCTCGGCCGCGGTCTCCTCGTCGGTCGGGCCCGGCTGGAGCCGGGCGAGCGCCGCGGCGACCTGCGCCCGCTCGCGGACCTCGGACGCGAGGGCCGACTCGGCCGCCCGGACCACCGTCACGTCGCGCTCGACCCCGACGTAGCCGATGACCCCGTCAGCCGCGGCGCGGATCGGGGAGATCGTCGCCTCCACCTCGTAGAGCGATCCGTCCTTGCGTCGGTTGACGAGGGTGCCGGACCACGACTTCCCGCGCGTCAGCCGTCGCCAGAGGGCCCGGTAGAAGGATGCGGTCTGACGGCCGCTCTTGAGGATCTGGGGGCTCCGGCCGATCGCCTCGACTCGGCTGTAGCCCGACATGCGCTCGAAGGCCGGGTTGACGTAGGTCATCGCGCCCGAGAGATCGGCGATGACGACAGAGTCGGAAGTCTGCTCGACAGCCTCGACGAGGCGGGTCCGCTCCGCCTCGGCCGCCAGTCGCTCGGTCACGTCCTGGGCAATCCCGACCATTCGGACCGGCGCACCGGCCCGGTCCCGAACGATCTCGGCCTCGTCGTGGATGAACCGGACGCTGCCGTCGGGCCGGAGCAACCGGTAGTCCATGGCGTATCGCCCCGTCCCGCTGGCGGCCGCTCGCTCGAACGACTGCGCGCGAGCCCGGTCGTCGGGGTGCACGAACGCGAGGAACGCCTCCGCCGTGCCCGGGATGGCCCCCGGCTCCACGCCGTAGATCCGGTGGAGCTCGTCGGAGCGCAGCGCAGCGCCGGTCGCGAGGTCCCACTCCCAGCTGCCGATGTGGGCGACCCGCTGCGCCTCGGCGAGATTGCGCTCGCTCCGCCGCAGGGCGTCCTCTGCCGCCAGGCGCTTCGTGATGTCGCGGACCGTGCGCTGGAGGCGGCCGTCGGGCAGCTCCACGAAGCTGACCTCGACCCGCAGGCTCGTGCCGTCCTTGCGCCGGTAGCGCCGCTCGACGACCAGACCATCGCCCCGCCGCGTGGCCGCCAGACGGAGGTCCATGTCCTCCGGGGTGAGCGGGTCGTCCTCTGCCCGCAGGTCCGGCGAGGAGCGGCTGAGGATCTCCTCGCGCGCGTAGCCGAGCATCCGACAGACCGCGGGGTTCGCCTCGACGTAGCGGCCACTCGCGTCGGAGACCAGGATGCCGTCGGCCGACTGCTCGACGAGCGCGCGGTAGCTCGCCTCGCTCTCGCGCACCGCCGCCTCGGCCCGCCGGCGCTCAGTGACGTCGAACGAGACGCCGATGGTGCCCCGGATCGTGCCGTCGGGGGACCGGAGCGGCTCGACGCGGACGACGTAGTCGCGGCCCGCGAACACCGCCTCGTAGTTGGAACCGGCTCCGGCGAGCGCCCGGCGGTGGGCAACGATCGCGGGGTCGGAGGGGTCGCTCGTGCCGGCGAACTCCTCGAGCGCGACTCCGGCGATCTCGTCGGGCTGCAGGCCGAGGTTCTCGAGCCCGGCGCCGCGGGAGGAGGTGCAGCGCAGGTCGGCGTCGGTCGACCAGACCATGCCGGGCAGCTGATCCAGGATGAGGCTGAGCCGCGCCTCCCGGTCGGCGAGCGCGGCGCCGGCGGTGACGCGCTCGGTCACATCGGCGAAGAACCCCGCGAGGCAGGGCACTCCGTCGAAGACGACGGGCGACGCCTTGATGTCCGCCAGCACGACGCCGCCATCCCGGCGACGGCACGGGACCGAGCGCGACACGCCGGCCCCGCCCGTGCGGGCCCTGAATTCGCGCAGCACCCCCGGCAGCGCGTCGGGCGGGTGGAGGTCGCGAACGGTCATCGCCCTGAGCTCGTCGCGGGAGTAGCCCAGCATCGAGGTCGCCGCGGCGTTGGCGTACGTGATGCGCAGGGTGGCCCGCTCGGCGATGATGACTGCCTCGATCGCGTCCTCAACGATCGGCCCGGGGGCGGCGCTCGCGTCGGGAAGGCGGCGACCTCGGGCAGGCAGCTCAGGCGGGGCGGCGGCTGACCGGTCGATTGCGATCGGTGTCGGCGAGCGCCGGGGACGCGGCTCCGCTGGCATCTCTGCTCCTACCGTCCCCCTTGCGACGCTCAGGCTCACGGCGCAAGACCGCCAACGGGACCTGCGAGGACGGGTCCGCGGTGCGGACCTGCACCGTGCTCAGCATCGGCGCGGGGAGGGTCCGCTCGCAACGGTACGAACGGCCCGGCTGGGCAGTTCATCGTCCTGCCCCCGCCCCGCGATCTCTGGCATCGGCCAGCGAGAGCCCGGCATGGTCGAGCCTGACGACGGGTCTGCGGCTCGGGGAGCCCTCTCCAGAGCCTCCTGGCACTGGCCGGAGGTGAGCGTTTGCCGTTGGCCCGCGTGGACTAGGGGCCTGGCGCCGGCGAGGACGCGGGCGCGAACGTGCACGCCTTGCCGGCCGGCAAGCCCGCGTTCAGCGCCACGTCGTCGAGTGGCTTGAGGGCCACCTCCGTCGCGCGCTCGCCGCGGGCGTGCCAACCACGCCGCCGACATCCGGCGCGAGCCCTGCGGTCACGGAGTCCGTGCCGGCGGGCAGGAGGAGCGGCCAGTGGTCCGCCGACGCTGCAGTCACAGTCCTCGCGGCCCGTGCCATCCTAGCGAGCGTGACCGATCCCCCCGCCGCCGACGAGACGCGCATCGACCGCTGGCTGTGCGCCGTGCGCCTCGTGAAGACCCGGCCGCTCGCGACGCGGCTGTGCGAGGGCGGCCACGTCCTCGTGAACGGGTCGCCCGCGAAGCCGTCGGCGAAGGTCCGCGCGGGCGACCGCGTGGAGGCCCGCATCGCGGACCGCGAGCGCGTCGTCGAGGTCGTGCGGCCGATCGAATCGCGCGTCGGCGCCCCGGCCGCCGCGGCCTGCTACGCGGACCACAGCCCGCCCGTCGTGCCGCAGGCCCGACCGGAGGTCATGGTGATCCGCGGGGAGGGCCGGCCGAGCAAGCGCCTCCGCCGCGAGCTCGAGCGCCTGCGCCGGGCCGGCGGCGCCTGATGCGGGCCGCGGCCCGGCCCTACGCCACGGGCTTGCGGCCGCTCACCAGCAGCTCGCCCGCGAGCGGCGGAGCGCCGCGGTAGCGGCTCGTCACGTCGGTGAACCCGGCGTCCTCGAACATCCGGCGGTGGTCGGCCTCGTCGTACCGTCGGCGCCCCCACGCGCTGGCCGGCTCGCTCGGCGACCTTCGCGGGTCGTTGTCCAGGTGCACGAGGCGGCCGCCCGGCCGCAGCACCCGGAACGCCTCGGCGTGGCTGAGCGGCGCGAAGATGGCCGTCACCGCGGTGAACTCGCCGTCGCCGAACGGAAGGTCGGCCGCGCTGCCCGCGACCAGCCGGGCGGTACCGGCGGCGATCCGGTCCGCGAGTCGCCGCTCGGCCGCGTGGAGCATCGTCGGGGAGGGATCGAGGCCCACGATCCGGTGCACGTGCTGCGCCTTCGCGGCCAGGAACGCCCCCGGACCGCAGCCGATGTCCAGCAGCTCGTCGTCGGGCTGCAGGTCGACGACCTCGGCGATCGCCCGGTACACGCCAGCCTCTGCGACCGGCATGAGCGTGCGCGCGATGACCCAGCCGACAGGCCCGTTGGCCAGGAAGCCGTACTTCCCCCCTGGCGCGTAGACGCTGAACACGGCGTCCTCGTCGGGCAGCGGCTTGTCCGACCCGTGCCCCGCCAGCCGAGCGCGGGCGTAGGCCCCGCCGGCGACGGCGGCCGTGGCCCCGCCGGCGACGAGGGCGAAGGTGGTTGTCCGGCGCATGACGCGAACCTCCCGGGACGCGCAAGCAGGTATCTCGCGGCCGCGGGGCCGCCTCTCGGGACGCGTGGCCCCCGCCCCGGCGACCCGGGGGAGGGCCACGAGCGATCTCAGGCGGGCACCGGGGCGGTCGCCTCGGCGAGCGCCTTGAAGTCCTCGAGCATCTGGTCCATGCGCCGGGTCATCCAGCCCTTCTTCACGAGGTCCTTGATGAAGCCGGGCAGGTGTGCCGGCAGCTCGTAGTCGGACTCGATGACCAGCCGCGTCGCCGCGCCATCGGGCTCGAACCTGACGACGTTGTCGACCGGGCCGTCGTCGGAGTGCTCGCGGATGAGCCTCAGCGGCTCCACCCCGACAACCCTGTAGGTCACCTTCATCTCGTGGCCGAGGAAGCGCACCGTCCCGACGTACGTCGTCCCCACCTGGTCGTAGGGCCCGCTGACGTCCGACACCGTGCCCCCCTGCATCCAGTCGGCCCAGTGGGAGGTGTCGCAGTAGTACGCCCAGACGTGCTCGATGGGCGCCTCGATCCGGATCTCCGTTCCGTAGTGCTCCATGGCCGAACCCCTCGCCCGTGCAGGTCGGGTTCGCCAGTGGCTCGGCGCGGTCCGTGGCGGCCAAGGATGGGCCGCGTGTCGCAGCCTCCCGCGTACGAGCGCAACTGTGGAATGCCCCGAGCGCGATGCCAAGGGCCGTGGGTCGCCAACGGCACCGGCGAGCATCGCGCCCTGCGCCGTCACGCCGCCGCTGCGCAGACGGAACTCGATCAGGGGGTGCGGCATCGGCGCGGAGGCCAAGATCGGCACTGCTCGCTAGCCTGAAGGGAGGTGCTCCAAGAAGGGAGGCGATCATGTTCGACGGCCTGTCCAGCTGGCAGGGACCGATCCTCGCGGTCATCGAGCTTGCGGCGGCGGCGGTCGCGGCGCTCGCGGCCCACGCGCTCCTGTACTCGCTCGTCGGCCGGGCCGCGCGCCGGACGCCCGGCACGCTCGACGAGTCGCTGCTCGCGCACACGCGCCAGCCGACCCGGCTCCTGGCCCCGCTGACGGCCCTGTTCCTCGTCCTGCCCGTCGCAGCGATCGACGCCGCGCTGTCCGGGACACTGCGACATCTCGTGGGCCTCGGCCTCATCGGGGCCATTGCCTGGCTGGTCGTGGCCGCCTCCTGGACGATGGATGACGTCGTGCTCGCGAGGTATCGGGGCGAAGGGCCCGATGACCTGCACGCCAGGACGGTCGGGACGCAGATCGCGATCCTCCGCCGGCTGTTCGCCGTGACGGTGGCCGCGATCGCGGTCGCCATCGGCCTGCTCACGTTCCCCGAGGCCCAGAGCCTCGGTGCCAGCCTCCTGGCGTCCGCCGGCATCGCCGGGATCGTCATCGGGATGGCGGCCCGGCCGGTCCTCTCCAACCTGCTGGCGGGGATCCAGATCGCGCTCACCCAGCCGATCCGGCTCGAGGACGTGGTGGTCATCAACGGCGAGTGGGGGCGGATCGAGGAGATCACCACGACCTACGTGGTCGTCCGCATCTGGGACCTGCGTCGCCTGGTCGTCCCGCTCGCGACGATCATCGAGCAGCCGATCGAGAACTGGACCCGCTCCAGGGCGCAGATCCTGGGCACGGTCGAGGTCCACGCCGACTACCGGGTGCCGGTCGACGAGGTCCGCACCGAGCTCAAGCGCATCCTCGACGGCTCGAAGCTCTGGGACGGCGAGGTCTGGGGCCTGCAGGTCACCGACTCGACCGAGCGGACCGTGACCCTCCGGGCGCTGCTCAGCGCGGCCGACTCGGGCGCCGTCTGGGACCTCCGCTGCCTCGTCCGCGAGCGCCTGATCGGATACCTGCAGGAGCACCACCCGGACGCGCTGCCGCGGCTCCGGGCGGAGGTCGACGATTCGCGCAGTGCTGGGAGCACCCGCCGGGCGGGCTCGACGGGGACGCGCCGCGCCGCCTGACCGGCCCGTGGCCCCGAACGGCCCGCCGTTGCCCTCGGGCCTCTCCCTACGCGGCGGCGCCGACCCTCGACCTGACGAATGCGGCGATCTCGCGATTGGCCCGCCGCGCCTCCGGGACGAACGGGGCGAGGTTCTGGAACACGTGCATCATCCCGGGCCAGACCACGGTCCGCGCCTCGACGCCCGCGGCGAGGGCCCGCTCCCCGAGGCGGACGGCGTCGTCCAGGAGCACCTCGTGATCGCCCACGTGGATGAGCATGGGCGGCAGGCCGTGGAGGTCGGCGAACAGGGGCGACAGGTACGGCTCCGCACGATCGCGCGTCCCTGCATAGGCGGCGACGATGGCCTCGAGGTCGGCCCTCGCGAGGTACGGGTCCAGCGCCCTGCGCGTCGTGTGGGATGCGCCGGCGAGCCCGAGGTCCGTGGCGGGAGACAGGAGGACGGCGCCCGCGGGCAGCGGCGTCCCCGCGTCGCGCAGCCGGAGCAGCACCGCGAGGGCGAGGTTCCCGCCGGCCGAGTCGCCCGCGATCACGATCCGCCCCGGCTCGAACCCGCTCGCGAGGAGCCAGTCGTACGCCGCCACGCCGTCGTCGAGCGCCGCCGGGAACGGGTGCTCGGGCGCCAGCCGGTAGTCGAGCGAGAGCGCCCTGACCCCTGCGCCGCGCGCCAGGCCGGCCACGAGCGACCGGTGGGTCCGGGGCGAGCCCATGATCCAGCCGCCGCCGTGGAGGTAGAGGAGCACGCGGTCCGCGCCGGCCGCCTTCGGGACCGCCCACTCGCCGGGGACGCCCCCGGCCTCGACCGGGCTGACCCGGACCCCAGACCACGGGAGCACCGGCGGGGCCACCCGCTCGATCCTCCTGCGCAGGGTGGCCACGTCCGCGCCGTCCTCGCCGAAGAGGTGGAGGCGCCGGACGTAGCGGTCGAGGAGTGCGGCTTGGAGGCTCGCCATCGGATCGCGATCGTAGCCCCGCCGCCGGCGGCGCGCTGGGCCCCGCCGGCCCGCAGTCAACACTGCGCAGCGTCGTGGCATGCCGCATCGCCTCGCCCGACCCCGTCAGCCCGGCCATCCCGCTGGCGCACGCCTCCCGCCTGCGGTGATCAGGATGCGCGGCCTGTCGCGTCCCGGCACCGACCCCCCGGACGAGTGGCAGGCTCGCCCGGGACCATCCGGCCACGACCGGCCGAAACCGCCGCGCCCTCCCGTGCCTCAGTCCGGTGAAGGCCCCGCCAAGGGTTGGCGCGGCTCGCGATGATGGGAGGACACGGTTGACCATGCAGCGCTTCCGCACGAGCGCCGCCCGCAGCGTCCTGGCAGCAGGGGTATCCATCCTGCTCGTCGCAGGTGCCGCGTTCGCGACGGTCGGCTTCGTGAACCCGCAGCACCGCCTCGACGCGGCGACTGTCTCGAGCCAGGCCGGCGAGCCGACTGAGACGCCCGACGCGACGGAGACCCCGGAGCCGACCGCGACGGCGGAGCCCACCGACGCCCCGGATCCGACCGCGACGGCGGAGCCCACCGAGACCCCGGAGCCGACGGACGCGCCCGACGCGACGGCCACGCCCGACGCGACCTGTCAGGCCGGGACCCAGACGCAGGCCGGCGAGCAGGGCGACGATGCGAACGCACAGGGCCAGGTCGACGTCCAGGGGTGCGCGAGCCAGGACCAGTCGTCCACCCGGCGCGAGGACGCCGGCGAGCATCCCAGCATGACCGCGGCGCCGAGCGAGACCAGCGGCGCGAGTTCAGGCAGCCACGAGGGGGACGGCGCGCACCCGAGCGGCGGCAGCCAGGACGGCAGCGGGTCGGGTGGCGACAGCGGCGGGGGTGAGGGCGGCGACTGACCGCTGACGCCGGCGCGGGGAGGCCCCGTGCATCCAGGCGCGGCCGCCCGTGATGCCGCCTCCTCTCGCGCCGAGCCGCCCGCGCGTCAGCGGCGGACGGCGCACCCGGGGAGCCGCGGGACCACGAACGGCGTGGCGCGCCTGTAGGCCAGGTAGGGCTCGCCGAAGCGGTCGGCCAGCTCCGGCTCCTCGAGGAGCTTCAGGTAGGCGACCAGGGCGGCGGCGAGCGAGAGCGAGATCGTCGTGCCGGCCGCCGTCCTCGCCATGAGCGCGATGCCGAGGTAGGCCGAGATGGCCCCCAGCGTCATCGGGTTGCGGCAGTACCGGAACGGGCCGTCGGTGAGCAGCTCCTGCGTGGGCAGCATCGGCAGCGGCGTGCCCCTGCCACGGTCCAGCTGGACGTACACGGACCACAGCCCGAGCGAGAACCCCGCCGTCGTCAGCGCGGCGCCGAGTGCCTGGCCCGCGATGCCGATCCGCAGGGGCGGCAGGCCGATCCCGCGGTCGATGCGCCGGCCCGCCGCCCCGACGAGGAGCGGGAGCAGGCCCAGGAACACCGGGGCGACCAGCACCATCGCCGCGATCCGGGTGGTCTCCCGGTGCTCCGTCCGGGCCCAGCGCGCGTAGCGTGTCATCGGATGACACCTCCTGCCGACCGTGATGCTGGCGCGCGCGCCGACGCGCGGCGAGAGGCGTCCGTCCCGATGTCCACCGCGATCGGCCGGGTCGCACCTCGAGGCGCCGGCGACCGGCTCAGCCGGCGGCGATGAGCCTCCGGGCGAACGCGGCCACCTCTCGGACGCCCTCCTCCTGCCCGACGTAGGGGTCCTCCTGCTCGATCGACAGCACGTCGTCGTACCCGGCCGCCCGCAACGCGGACACGAGGCGGTGCCACCACTCGAAGCCGTGGGCGCGGCCGGCCGAGGAGAAGACGAAGGCCCGGTGGTCGGGGTCGGACCAGGGCGTGTTGTCCAGCACCCCGTTGAGGGCCACCCACTCCTCGTTCATCTGCGTGTCCTTGAGGTGGCAGTGGTAGATCGCCCCGCCGACCGCCTCGACGACCCGGACCGGATCGACGCCCTGCCAGATCAGGTGGCTCGGGTCGAGGTTCATGCCCACGCGCCCGTCGCCAACCGCGGCCCGGAACTCGAGCAGCGTCTTCGCGTTGTAGACGACGTGCATCGGGTGCAGCTCGAGCGCGATCCGCTCGACGCCGCAGCGCTCGGCCAGCGGCAGCTTGTCCTGCCAGTACGCGACCGCCGCGTCCCACGACCGCCTGCCGTGGGCGACCGCGTCGTCGGGCCACGGGAACCACACCCAGTTGACGGTCGTGGCCCCCGGCCCGTCGCCGGCGCACCCCGACATGGACACGATCTTGTCCACGCCGAGCTCGCCCGCGAGGCGAATCGCCTTGCTGATCGCGCCGTCGTGGAACTCGTGGTGCACCGGGTGGAGGGGCCAGGCGGAGCAGTTGAGCGCCGCGATCCGGAGGCCGCGGTCGGCGAACGCCCTGCAGAACGCCGCCCGCTTCGCGGCGCTGGCGAGCAGCTCGTCCACGCGCAGGTGGGGGGCGCGGGACTGGCCGCCGACGGCGATCTCGATCGCGGTGACGCCGGCGTCGGCCGCGATGTCGAGCGCCTGCTCGAACGGGAACTCGCTGAGGCCGTCGGTGTAGAGGCCCACGTCCATCAGTTCAAGACCTCCCACTAGTGTGCCCTCGGGCCTGCCCGGCGTCGCGGCGCTGCCGGAGCCAGTCGGCGAAGCGCACCCGGCCGAGCGTCCGGTCGCCGTGCGGCGTGTTCTCGGCCGCCCGGTAGCCCTCGAGGATCGCCGCCACCGATGCGGGCGGTGCGGCGGACGAAGCGCCCAGGACCGCCTCGAGCGGCACCGGGACGAGCGACGCCGCCCGCCCGGATTCGGCGAGCCAGACGGCGGCGATCTCGACGAGGGTGAGGACCTCGGGGCCGGCCATCTCGGGGGCGTCGCCGCGGGGCTGGCCGAGGGCGACCTCGACGAGCCGCTCCGCCACCTCGCGCTCGTCGACCGGCTGGAACCGCAGGTCGGCGATGATCGGCGAGGGGAGCGGCAGCGACGCCGGCGTCGCGACCAGACGGTCGACGAAGGAGTGGAACTGCGCGACGCGGACGATCGACCAGGGCACCCGCGCCGCGCGCGTGACCGCCTCGATCTGCAGCTTGGTCGCGTAGAACGGCAGGGGGATCCGGTCGCAGCCGATGATCGAGATGACCACGAGGTGCCGGACCGAGGCCCGCTCGGCGGCGTCGACCAGGCGGCGGATCCCGATGACGTCCCCATCGCCGGCACCCTTCGTGCTGGCCAGGTGGATCACCGCGTCGACGCCCTCGACGGCCGCTTCGAGCGGGTCCGTCGTCAGGTCGGCGGTGGCCCAGGCGCGGTGGGCAGGGGTGTCGGGCGGCGGCTCGCGCCGGCTCAGGACCCGCACGCCGACTGCCCGACGAGCCTCCAGCGCCGCCACCACGTGGCGGCCGAGGGTGCCGGTGGCGCCCGTGACCAGGACTCGCGCGGCCCCGGTCGCGCTCGGGGCCCGTTCAGCGGCCAACGGTCCGCGCCTCGAGCCGGGCGAGGCACACGTCCGGCGCCACGAACGGCTCCAGGCTGACCGCGTCAATCGGCGCCCCGAGCTGCTTGAGCGTCCCGCGCATCAGCCCGAGATGGACGTCGCACACGACACCGCCGCTCTCGTGCGCCAGCGGCCGGAACGGGCAGCGGCGCAGCCGGATCGAGGTCTCGTTGCCTGCACCGCGCTCGGGGGCGAAGCCGAGTCCGTCGAGCATGTCGACGAGGCGCTCCAGCGCGCGGCCGGCCGACGTGGCGGTGGCTGCCGGGTCGGCCGCCGCGGCACCCCACCGCTCGCCCGCCCGGATCGCCGCCTCGACCGCGTCGTCGCGCCCGGCCAGCTCCGCGGCCAGCACGCCCGCCAGCATGCGGTACGCGTGCGGGTCCGCGTCCGCGCTCGACCGGACGGCCCTGTAGCGCAGGCCCGGGCGGCCCCGCCCGGCAGGCGCCGCGGTCTGGCACGCGACCAGGCCGGCCTCGACCATCTGGTCGAGGTGCTCGCGGGCGGTGTTGGGGTGCAGGTCGACGGCGGCGGCCAGCTCGCGGACGGCCATCGGCCGGTTCGCCTGGCGGAGGACGGCGAGCAGGCGCGAGCGGCTGACGCCGGCCAGCGCCCGGTGGCGCTGGCGGTCGCTCAGCGGCGTCTCGGGACCGGCATCGTCGTCGGGGGTTCGCATCGGTCTGCTGATCCTATTCGTCGCGGAACGGCCTTGCCGGTCCCGAGTCCCGGCCGGCGCTGGCTGCACGCGACGCGGGAGGGCCGAGCCGGACGCCCGCCGAGGCCGTCACCCGCCGAGCCGCCGCTGCAGCTCCTCGGCGATCACGCGCGCCTGGTTGCGCTCCTGGTCGCGGGCGCCGTAGACGAGCGTGAGCGTGCCGCGGCGCGCCAGTTCGGCGAGGACGTCGAGGCTCGACGCCCGGTCCGGCATGGCAAGCTCGCCTCGGTAGCGCGCCCGGAACTCCTCCCAGCGCGCGGGATCGTGGCCGAACCACCGGCGCAGCTCGTCGCTCGGACCCAGGCTGCGCTCCCAGCGGTCGACGCGCAGCGCATCCCGCGCGCGGCCCCGTGGCCAGACCCGGTCCACCAGCACGCGGCAGCCGTCGTCGTCGGCGGGCGGCTCGTAGGCCCTGCGCAGCCGCACCGTCATCGCCGCTCGGCGCCCTGCTCGACTGGCCCGACCGGGAACGGCGGCGCGTACAGGGCCGTGTAGCCGCCGATCGCCGGGTAGAGGAGCGCCTCCCCCACGGCGAGCAGCTGGCGGAGGTGCTCGAGGTCGTGGTAGGCCCACTCGCACACCTGCTGCTCGACCGTGACGTATCCCCAGCGCCGAAGCTCGGCTCCGCGCCCGAGTTCGTCGGCCGTCAGCCGGGCCAGGCGGTCGAGCGTGCCCGCGCGGGCGTCGCGCCAGCGGGCCACGAGCCCGCGGCCGGCCGACGGGCTGGCGGCGGGAGGGTCCACGGCCAGACTGCGCCCGCCCGGCGAGGCGAGCATCGACTCGACGCGCGCGGTGAGCACCGCCTCGACGGTGACCAGGTGGGCGAGGATCTCCGCCGCCGACCACTCGTCGGGTGCCGGTCGGGCACCGAGGTGCGCGGCCGGCAGGCTGTCCACGATCGCCTCGAGGGCATCGGGCAGCCGGCGCATCGCCGAGATCGCCTCCCCGATGCCGGTGATCGACAGCGCGCCGCCGGTCTCGGGGGTCGGTGCGGTGTTCGTGCCGCCGCTCGCTGCAGGGGTGCTCACGCGGTCACCTCGCTCATGCGATGCCGACCGACACGCGGTCGAGAGCCTCGTCGAGCTGTCGCACGACCTCCGGCGGGGCTGCTGCGACGGCTGCGTCCAGCCGCTCGACGAGGGTCGCGAGCGAGAGGTCGCGAACGGCTCCGACGGCCTCGTCGGCCGCGCCGTCCACCCACGCCCGGGTCGCCGCGGGCAGGCGCGCCGGGTCCGCCGGCCCGAGCAGGTCGAGCACGATCGCGCGCAGCTCCCGCTCCAGTCGGGCGCTTGCCTCGACGACGGCCACCCGGCGCGCGAGCCGCGGCGACAGGCGGCGGACCGGTGCCGGGTCGTCGTCCGGCCGCAGGCGTCGGAGCATCCCCGCCCAGCGGGCCGGGCCGTCGAGCAGCGGCTCCCAGTGGAACTGGAAGGGCCGCGAGGCGTCGAGCGCCTCGAGCAACGGCTCGGGGTCGTGGTCGACCGACAGCCGGAGCGCCTCCCCCGGCGCCAATCGATCGGCAGCCCGGAAGACCGGCTCGAACGGGAGTTCGCGGGCGCGGCCCGAGGTCGGCTCGATCCCGCAGCCGTCGAGTGCGATTGCCGCCGGCGGCCCGAGCGGGATGACGGTGTCCAGAGCGGTCATGGCAGGACCGCCCGCGCCGAACCAGCCGGGCGCCCGATGCGGACCCGCCAGACCTCGGGGCCCTGCTCGAGGTAGTCCCAGGTGAACTGGCCCGGCAGCTCGGCCGAGAACTGGTAGAACAGCGGCTTGGGGTCGTGGTCGTTCCGGAGCTCGAAGCCTGCGCCGGGCCCGAGGTCGCGGAACGTGTCGAAGATGAGCGTGTGGCGCCGGGCAGGCGGCTCCTGCCGGACGTCGAGGACGGCTTCGTCGGACATGTGCTGGCTCCTTTCAGCCACCGGGCGCGCCCGGGACGACTCGGACACGGGGACGGCTCCTCAGCCGACCAGCTCGTGCATGCCGACGAGCAGCTCGCCGAGCGCCACGTCCGGCATCGCGAGCAGGGCCGGGATGAGCCGGTCGTTCTCCTTGCCGATGTGGGAGAGGAACAGGGCGGCGATGGCGCTCGCCTCGGAGAGGGCGGCGACGGCATCGGGCGCGGATCGGAGCTCGCCCACCCGCCCGACGAGGTCGCGATGCTCGGCGCGCATCGCGTCCACGAGGAGCGCGGCCGGGCCGCTGTCGGCAGCGGGGTAGAGCGTCCGCTCCTCGGCCGTCGCATGCGGCAGGATCTCGCGGTCGAGGTACTCCACGAGCAGGTCTCTCGGCGCCAGGAACGCGACGCCCTCGCGGGCGGCAGCCCTCAGGCTCGCGACCCGGCCGACGACCCCCTCGGCCAGCTGCTGGTGGTGCGCCCGGATGGCGGCGGCGGCTTCAACTGGAGTGGGTGCAGGCATCGCGCTGGGCCTCGGGAGCGGATCGACCAGGAAAATATACGACGAATGCCGTGCAAATTGCAACCGCCCCTGCGCGCCGCTGCCTACGGCGACGGCGCCTCGTTCGGCACTGCGGTTCGACCCATCCCCGGAGACCGGGTGCGCAGCACCAGGACGGACAGCCCGGCGGAACTCGCCAGACCCACCGCCAGCGCGCCGTACCAGATGGCCACCGGCCCCACCCGATCGTTGAGGAAGCCGCCCATCAGCGGCGCGACGGCCCGGGCGGCCGCCCATCCCAGCCAGTACACGCTCATGTACCGGCCCCGCAGGTCGGGGGCGGCCAGGTCGGCGACGTACTTGGCGGCGGTCGGGACGACGATCAGCTCGCCCAGCGTCAGCACGACCATGCTCAGGACGAAGCCCGGGAACGAGCTCATGAGCGCGACGCTCCCCGCGCCCACGGCGTAGACGGCCATGCCGACCGCGATGACCGGGAGCGGCCTGAAGCGGCGCGTGACGCTCGTGACGGGGTACTGCGCGGTCACGCACAGGATGGCGTTGGTGGTCGGGATCCAGCCGTACAGGTACTCGGGCATCCCGAAGTTCGTCTTGGTGTAGACGGCCAGCAGCACCCAGACCGTGCTGGGCGCGATGAGCCCCACCGAGACGAGCGCGGCGAAGGAGACGAAGCGGCTGTCGCGGACCACCGAGAGGAACCCCGGGCCGGCGACCTCGCGGGGGGCGGGCGCGAGCGGCGTGGCGGGGTCCATCACCTCGGTCTGCGCCTCCAGCACGGCGTCGGCACGGTCCGCGCTTCTCCGGTGGAGCGTCTCGCGGGCGAGCAGGGCCACCAGCGCCGAGTACACGAAGAACCCGGCCGAAGCGCCGTAGAAGGCGAGGCTGTACGACGCGGTGGCGAGGAAGCCGCCCACCGCGGGGCCGAGCCCGAACCCGGCGTTCGACGCGATCCGGTTGACCGCGTACGCCTCCGCGCGCTGCTCGGACGGGATCAGGTCGGCGAGCATCGCGTCCGCGCTCACCTGGTACATCGGGTTGCCCATCCCGAACACGGCCATGAGCAGCGCGAACGTCAGGTACCCGTCGGCCCTCGACAGCAGCAGGTAGATCGAGCCGCTGACGGCGAGGCTGCCGACCATCACGATCTTGCGCCCGAAGCGGTCGGCGAGGCTCCCCGCGACGACCGAGGCGGCCATGCCCGCGACCGCCTGGATCGTGATCAGCGAGCCGACCGCCGCGAGCGGCAGGTGGAGGCGCTCGCTGGCGAAGATCAGCAGGTACGGCCAGACGAGGCTGCCGCCGGCGTTGCTGATGAAGATCCCGGTCACCATCAGCCAGTACTGGGGCGGGAACCCGCGGACGAGCCGCCGCAGCCGGTCCGCCGGGCCGGCACGGCGCTGCTCGTCGGCCGCCGCCGTCTGCCGGGCGGCCGGCCGGGAGCCGTGGTTCTGGCCGCGAGGCGGCATCGATCCTCCCGTCCGCGTCGGGACGATCCGGCCCCGCGGGGCGGCATCCCGACGGTCGTAGCGTCATCCATCACCGACGCCGGCTCAGGGAGGACGGCGGGGCCCGTGTCGGCCTGCGCATTCTCGCTCACCGTCGGCCCCGCGGGCCGCCCGCTTCTGCAGGCGCGCGGCGCCTTCGCCCCGGCGCTCTCAGCAACACAGCAGACTTGCGCGGCAGTATCGTCACCGACGCGGAGTCGGCAGTCGTCGCGTTCAGCGGCGACCCACGAGCCGGCGGCTTCGCACCGGTGACGAATGAACGGCGACGCCCGAGCCCTTGAGATCGACGCCGTCTCGAAGCGCTACGGGGACCTCGTCGCCCTCGAGCGCCTCAGCTTCGACGTCCGCGCGGGCGAGCTGTTCGGCTTCGTCGGGCGCAACGGCGCGGGCAAGACCACCACGATGCGGATCGTGCTCGGCGTCCTGAGCGCGGATGCGGGCGAGGTCCGCTGGGGCGGCGTCCCGCTCGACTTCGCCGCCCGCCGCCGGATCGGGTACATGCCCGAGGAGCGCGGCCTGTACCCCAAGATGCGCCTCGCCGAGCAGCTCGCCTACCTCGGGGAGCTCCACGGGATGGGCGGCCCCGACGCACGCCGGGCGGCCGCGGACTGGCTGGACCGGTTCGGCCTGGCGGACCGACGCGATGACGAGCTCCAGGCGCTCAGCCACGGCAACCAGCAGCGCATGCAGCTCGCCGCGGCCCTCGTGTGCGCGCCCGACGTCCTCGTGCTCGACGAGCCCTTCGCCGGCCTCGACCCCGTCGCCCTCGACGTCATGACCGGCGTCCTGCGCGAGCGGGCGGACGCCGGGGTGGCGGTCGTGTTCTCCAGCCACGAGCTCGACCTCGTCGAGCGGATCTGCGACCGCGTCGGGATCGTCGACCACGGCCGCCTCGTCGCCTGCGGGACCGTCGACGAGCTGCGCCGGGAGGGCCCAAGGCGGCTGTGGGTCGATGCCCCGGGCGCTCCGCCGGACTGGGCGGAGCAGATCCCCGGCGTCGCGGTGGTGCGCGCCGACGGCAGCCGCGTCCTGCTCGAGCTGGGCGACGGGGCCGACGACCAGGCGGTCCTGCGGGCGGCCCTGGAGAGCGGGCCGGTCAGGGAGTTCCGGCGCGCGGAGCCGAGCCTGGTCGAGGTGTTCCGCGGCGTCGTGGGGGACAGCCAGGCTGCGGAGGCCCCGAGCGTTGTCTGACCCGATCCTGCTCCTGCCCTTGGCGGTGGCCATCGTCCTGATCGTGGTCGGCCGGTTCAACCACCGCCGCCCCTGGGGCAACCCGGTCGCGCTGGTCGGGTACAGCGTCCTGGCGGTCACGATCGTGATCGGCATCCTCACGAGGCGCTGACCGCCATGCCCCCCGTCGGATCGGACCCTGGCGATCGCGGCGTCGGGCCGTCGGGCCCGGCGCGGCACGCCGCCGTCGGGCTCGCCGCCCTCGTCATGGCCGCCGGCTGCTCGCCGGCTGCGACGGCGCCCCCCGCAGGATCCCCGCCAGCGGCGACGCAGGCGTGCGCGTGGCCGAGGGAGGTCGAGGCCGTCTCGGACAATATGCTGATCGTGGACACGGGCGCGGCCTACTGGCTGGAGCCGTTCCAGGTCGCGCCCGGGCTGCGGATCGTCCTCACCGGCACCTTCCCGGACGCCCGGTACGCCTCGCTCGCGGTCTACGCGCAGCCGTACAGCAGCCCGTTCACGCGCAACGGCGTGTCGTCCTCGCTGGCCGACTACCAGATCGCCCCGGACCAGGGCAGCGTGAACCCCTGGCGGCAGCCGGCGGCGCCGGGCGGGCGCTTCACGGTGACGCTCCGCGAGGACGCGGCGCCGGGCCAGGTGAACACGATGCCGATCGCGCCGGCGGGCACGACGGACGGGCAGGGCCTCCTCGTGTACCGCGTGTACCTGCCGGCCGCTGGCGACTTCTCGAAGGTGGTGCCGCCCACGGTGACGCTGGAGCAGGGGGGAGGCGAGTCGGAGCGGCTGGCGCCGTGCACCACCCCCAACTCGCCCTCGACCGCCGCGCAACCGTCCTCGGCGCCCACCGCCGCGCCGACGCCGACGCCGGCCCCCTCTCCGACGGCGCAGCCCGGCCAGTTCCAGTTCTTCAAGTCGGATATCGAGTCGCTCGGGCCGAACGCGGACACGCCGTACGTGCTCGCCTATCTCACGCCCCCGGCCCCCGGCGACGTCGTGGTGATCTGGGGCAGGGCCCCGACCCACGCATCGGGCGACCACCCGTCGCCCTGGCCCGGGGCCGGCGAGGACGTCCGCTACTGGTCCCTGTGCAGCGCGCTCCTGACCGGGGTGATCCCGACGGTGATGAACCTGACGCCCTCGGGCGGCATCGACCCCGGCTGTCGCGCGGACGACCAGGTCAGGCTCGACGCGGCCGGCGGCTACGCCTTCGTGCTGGGGACCGAGGCGCAGCGCGCCGCCATCGAGGGCGTCGCCGGCGCCACGTTCCTGCCCTTCTCCGCGGCGCAGCCGACGACCACCCACCTCCTCGCGTTCCGCTACATGCTGGCGAACCCGAGCTTCGCCAACTCGCCCGCGCGCGTGGCCCAGGACAACGACCCGGCGGCGACCGCAGCCGTCATGGGCCCCTACTACCCGCAGGCGAGGGTCTGCCCGCTGAGCACGCTGGTCGCGGCCGGCGTGTCGGGATGCCTGCCGTGACGGCGTGGCCGACCGTCCTGCTCGTGGCGCGGCGCGAGGCGCTCGTCCGCCTCCGCTCCCGGACCTTCATCGGCGGGACGGTCGTGATGGTCGCCATCGTGGCGGTCGCCATCTTCGGGTACTCCCTCGTCGGGGGCCGGACCACGAGCCTCGACATCGGGTTCACGACCGCAGCGGCGGCGCTCGAGCAGGACTTCAGCGCGACGGCGGCCTCGATGGGCCAGCCCGTCACGGTCAGCACCGTGGCCGACGAGGCGGCCGGGCGGGCCCAGGTGTCGGCCGGCACGCTGGACGTCCTGGTGACCGGCGCCCCGACGGCACCGACCGCGGTCGTCGAGAAGACCGCGCCGGCCGTGGTCCAGACCGCCCTCCAGCGGGCCGTGCTGTCGGCGCGCTTCACGGCGCTCGGCATCCCCCCGGGGGTCCTGGCGACGGTGACCAGCGGGCTGCAGGTCCCCGTCGACGCGCTCCAGCCGGCGCGTTCCGGGATGACGCAGGACCGCGTCGTCGGCCTGGGCGTCGCGATCCTGCTGTTCATCACGCTCGGCCTCTACGGGAGCATGGTCGCCCAGGGGGTGGTCGAGGAGAAGGCCACCCGGATCATGGAGATCCTGCTGGCCACGGTTCGGCCCAGCATGCTGCTCGCGGGCAAGGTCGTCGGGATCGGGCTGGTGGCCCTGCTGCAGCTCGCGATCGTCGCGGCCGCGACGCTGGCGTCGGTCGCCGCAACGAACGTGGTGACCACGCCGGCCCTCGAGATCGGAGCAGTTGCCGGCTATCTCGTGTGGTTCCTGCTCGGGTTCCTGATCTACGCCACCGGCTACGCGACGATGGCCGCGCTGGTCTCGCGCCCCGAGGAGGTCCAGAGCGCCGTCACGCCGGTCGCGGTGTTCCAGATCGGCTCCTACCTGCTGGCGTACCTCACCCTCGCCAACCCGACCAGCCCCGTCGCCACGATCGCCTCGATGCTGCCGCCGTTCGCGCCGATCCTCATGCCCGTGCGGACCACCGGCGGCGACGTGCCCGTCTGGCAGGTCGCCCTCGCGCTGGCCCTGACAGTCGCGGCCATCGTGGGCGTCACTCGGCTGGCCGGCCGCATCTACGCCAACTCCGCCATGCGCATCGGATCCCGTGTGCGGTTCATGGATGCGTTCCGCGGATAGCGCTCGAAGCGGGCAACGCCCGGCGGCCGGCCGGGCCGCCCCACCAGGAGGAAGCAGATGCCATCCCGCGTGCGGTCCCACCCGTTCCTGACCCTGCTCGCCGTGGTCTCCGCGATCCTCATCGCGGTCGGTCGGGTCAACCGCCACCAATCGTGGGGCGACGGGGTCTTCGTCGCCGGGATCGTCGTGCTCGTGGTCGCGGGCGCCCTGTTCCTCGTCCTCTCCCGGCGCTGACCGGGCGGGCGCGCCCGGTCCTGCCGAGTGCCCGCCCAGGCCGTGCTCAACCCCGGGAGCGGTTCCGCTCCGCGACGCCGGCCGCGATGTCCCGGTTGAGGTGCGCGCCGAGTGGCGTCCAGGCCGGCCGCTCGAGGTTGCAGACGTCCATCGCGATCCGGGCGTAGACCCTCGCCGCGTCGACGAGGTCGGCCACGGCGAACGACTTTCGGGAGGCGTGGCTGGCCGAGCGCGGCGCATACGAGATCGCGGGGATGCCCAGCTCGTTGAACGCGTTCGTGTCGCGCCACATGCTGGTCACGGGTTCCGCCACGATCTGGGGCGGGGCCGGGAACACGAGCGCGTGCTGGCGGCGGATCGCCTCGACGAGCGGCTCGGCGCCGCGCACCTCGTAGCCCGGCCGGTACAGGAACAGCTCGACGGTGCCCTCGACGCCCACCTCGCGGAGCAGGCCGCGCAGCTCCTCGCGGAGGTCCAGCGGATTGACGCCGGGGAGGATCCGCGTGTCCACGTAGAACGCCGACACCTGGGGCGCGCTGGTCAGGTTGAACGGGTAGCCGCTGCGGATCGCGTTGATCGACGCCTTGGGCACGATCCGGCCGTATTCGCTCTCGTAGGCGTGCCGCTGCTGGTACTCGTAGGCCCAGCGCTCGAAGGCCGCGATGACGGCGCTCGTCCGGACGATCGCGTTGGGCGAGTCCGCCAGGCCGGTCGGGCGGGGCAGGTACGGCGTGTAGTAGCGGGGCGTGTCGGTGACCACGGTCACCTTGAAGTGGGCCTTGCCCGGCTCGATCCCCACGATGCCGAAGCCCGTGCCCTCCGCCACGAGCGCGAAGTCGCCCACGACGCCATGGGTGGCCATGAACCGCACGCCCAGGTCCTTCGACAGGTAGGCCGGCCCCTGCCACTCGTCGATCGGCTCCCGCGAGATCTCGCCCGCCACGGCGCTCACCACCAGATCGCCCCGGAGCGGGAACCCGGCGTCGCGGATCGCCTTGGCCGCCACCAGGAAGGCCGCCATCGGCCCCTTGTCATTGACGACGCCGTCGCCGTAGATCTGGTCGCCGTCCACCCAGGCCGAGTGGTAGAGCGGGTCGTTCGGGTCCTTGGCGGACCACACGGCATCGGGGCGGAGCGTGGTGTCGAGGTGGGCGTTGAACACCAGGCTGTAGCCGCCGCCCGTCCCCGGGAGCCACGCAGCCACGTTGAACCGCTCCTCGACGAGCGCGTAGCGCCTGGGCGCGAAGCCGTTCTGCGCCAGCCAGTCGAACACCGCCTGGCCGGCGGGCCCCTCGCTGCCCGTCGGGCTGTCCGTGCTGCCGAGCAGCAGGGCGAGGTCGACGACCTCCTGCGGGTCGATCCGTGCGACGACGTCGTCGGGGTGCATCTCTAGGCCTCCTCCTGCGGGAGCGACTGGGCAGTGAGCGGGACGGGAGCCAGGGCAGGTTCATGCGTGGCGGGGTTCTCGACGCGGGCGGGGACGCCGATCCAGGCGATCGCGGAGGCGGCGAACAGCACGCCGACCGCCGTCAGGATCGCCGCGTGCGCCCCGTAGGAGTCCATCACGGCGGCCAGGACGATCGGCCCCAGCAGCGCCCCGAGGTCGGAGGAGAAGCGGTAGCCGGCGAGCGATCGGGTCCGATCCGCGGCGGGGACGATCTCGGACAGCAGGGCGGTCTGCGAACTGGTGAAGAAGTCGCCGAACCCGATCAGCGCGGCGAGCAGGATGAACGTCAGCAGGTCGTGGCTGAGCATGAACGCGAGGTCTCCGGCCGCCACCGCGGCCAGGCCGGCCGTGATCACGCGGCGCCGCCCGATCCGGTCGCCGAGCATGCCGCCGGGCGTCGCGACCATCAGCCCGGTGACCGACATGAGCGCGATCGCCGTCGCGATCGAGACCCCGCCCAGCGCCAGCGACGTCGCGGCGTAGAGGGGCAGCACCGTGTTCCGGAAGCCGTGCCGGTGGATCATGTTCGCGACGACGCCGACGTGCGTCGAGAGCGACGCCACTGTCCGCTGGCGACCGTGCAGGACGCGCGACTCGTCGCTGCTCCCACGGCGGCCGCCCCGCGTGAAGTCGATGCGCGGCAGGACGGACAGCAGCAGGACTGCGCCCACGACCGACAGGGAGGCCGTGGCGAGGAAGGTCTCCCGCCAGCCCAGGGTGGCCCCGATGACGCCGCCGATCAGCGGGTACACCGCGATGCCCGTGTTGTTGGCGACGTGGAACAGGCTCATGACCTTGCCCCGGTTGTGAGTCGTCGCGGTGGCGCTCAGCGCGGACAGGATGATCGTGGCCAGGAACCCGACGGCGATGCCGCTGCCGACGCGGGCCGCGATCAGCACCTCGACGCTGTTCGCGGTCACGCCGACGCATGAGCTCGCGATCAGGAGCAGCACCGAGAAGATGCTCAGCCGGCGGTGCCCGAACCGGTCGGACAGGAAGCCCGACGGGATGTCGGCCATCAGACGCGCGAAGCCATAGGAGCCCACGATGAGTCCGGCCGTCGCGATGCTGACGCCGAGGTCGAGGCGGACCATGGGGACCAGCGGCGTCAGCAGGTTGGTCGCCGACACGAACAGGAAGATCGCGCTCGCGAGGAGCACGGCGTCGCGCGGGATCGGTGCGCCCTTGCTCGCACCGCCCGGATCGGGGCTGGTGCCGGGGCGGGCGCCGGCCATCAGACGGCCGCCTCCAGGGCGTCGCGCTCCGCCCGGAAGGCGGCCTCGACATCGGCGATCCGGATGGCCGTCGGGTCCAGGGCGAGCTCGCGCCGGTCGCAGACCGCGCGCAGCACGAGCTTGCGCACCTGGCGGGCGTCGATCTGGCTGGCCGCGCACGCCTCCGCGAGGACGGCCAGCTCGGGCTCGTCGAGGGGAGCGTCGGTCAGCTCGCGGATCGTGTCCACGAGGATCGTGCGGACGGCGTCGGCGCCCGGGAACCCGACCTCCTCGATGAGGTCGGCCCGCGACAGGAATGCGCCGTCGACGCCGGCCCGGTGGTTGGTCGTGGCGACGAAGGTCACGTTCGGGCACGCGCGGGCGACGTGGTCCACGCCGGCCAGCACCGCATCGGTCGCCCGGTGCACGTCCACCGGGTTCGTCTCGAGCGAGGCGCCGGTGCGGCTCACCGCCAGCGCCTCGACCTCGTCGAGGAGGACGACGGTGGGCAGACCGCGCTGGGCGAGGTCGGGGAGCGTCCGCTCGAACAGCCGCGCGACGCTGCGCTGGCTCTCGCCCAGCAGCTGGCTCGGGAACGCGTGGGGGTTGATGTCCACGAACAGGATGGGCGAGCCGATCTCCCGCGCAGCCCGGTTCGCGAGGCCGCCGGCAAGGGTGGTCTTGCCGGTGCCCGGCGGGCCTGAGAGGACGAGCAGGCCGTGCATCGGCAGGGCGACCTCGCGGAGGCGGTGGCGGTGTCGCAGCGAGAACACCATGTAGTTGCGCAGCCGGTCCTTCATCGCCTCCGAGACGAAGATGCGGTCCCAGCGGTCGTCCCAGGCCTCGTCGGGCAGTTCGCGCAGCCCGACGATTCCCTCGACGCCGGGCGGGATGACGATCGCAGGCAACTCAGGCCTCGGGCCGGCCGTCGAAGTGGTCCGGCCAGACGATGCCGGTGAGGTCCGGCGCGTCGAGCTTGGGCAGCTCCTCGAACAGGTTGAGGGGGTCCATCAAGATCCGGATCATGTCGTACAGGGCATCGAAGTTGTGGATCCGGACCAGCCGGGCCGTCCGCTCGCTCGACGCGTTGAAGTGCTGGTGCCAGACCCAGTGGTCGACCACGATCAGGTCGCCGGCCTCCCAGTCGTAGCGGACATCGTCGAGGACGCTGTAGCCGGTTCCCGAGATCACGTACAGCCACGCCTCGCCGCCGTGCCGATGGCGCGACTGGTACAGCCCGGGCGCGAGCTCGTGCATCACGGCCGACAGCCCGGCGGTGTGGTAGCCGATCGACTTGTCCACCATGAAGGTGCTGCGCGCGCCGCGCTTGGTCACCACGCCGCGGACGTCGTCGAACCGGGTGATCAGGCGGGCCTGCTCGCTGCCCTCCCACTGGCGGGCCAGGCGCTGGGTCCGGCGGGCGTAGGGGTCGTCGCCCACCAGGGGCTCCACCTGGCGCGGCCGGCGGGGCAGCTCGTCGACGGGCGTGTCGCCGCCCTCCTCGAGGAGCGCGACGCCGAACTGCTCGAGCATCGGCTGGACGCTCCAGGTGTGGAACACCGCGGGGGCGCTCCCCGTGCCGCCGTGCCGGTGCCACGCCCAGGCCGGCAGGTGGAGCGTGTCCCACGGCCGCCACTCGATCCGCTGGCCGTCGATCTCGGTCCAGCCCGTGCCGGACTCGATGAACATGATCGCGTCCCAGCTGTGGCGGTGGATCGTGCTCGTGGTGCCCGGCGCGATCTCGTGGATCGTGGCGTCGAGGTTCTTGGTCGGCCGGTCTCCGTCGTAGCCCGCGTACACGCCCCGGCGCATCCGCCGGTGGGGGTCGTCGTGCATCACCACGTCGGCCCGCTTGAGGACCGTCTTGTGGTAGCCGCGCCACTCGTCGAGGAGCGATTCGCGGCGCTTCTTCTGGATCTCGTAGTGGGTGACCTGGGTCTGCGTGGTGGTCTTCAACGGATGCCTCCTCGACGAAGGGCCGCCCGGCTCGATGCCCCGGCCGGGTGCCCGCGAACGGGCCGATGCCTCCGGGAGCCCCGCCCGCCCGCTCCCGCTCCGACGCCGCTCAGACCGCGGCGACCGGCTCGCTCACGCGCGGGAGCACCTCCGTGGCCAGCAGCTCGATCTGGGCGAGCCACTCCGGGAAGCGCATCCGGAAGTCGAAGATGAGGAGGTCGCAGCCGATCTCCTGGTAGCGCCGGACGCCGCGCACGATGTCGTCGGGGCTGCCGGCGAGGATCGACCCGTCGAGCTCCTCCATTCGGGTGAACTCGCCGGACTCCGGCCGGAGCCAGAACTTCTGCGCGTTCGCGTTCTTGATCAGGCCCGGCACGTTCATCCGCCCCACGGCCGCGTCGAACGAATCGTCGATGCTGGTGACCGGAACCGCCCCGGTCATGACCCGCGGCTTGCCCTGCTCCTCGCACATCTGGCGGATCTTCGCCACGCGCGCCTCGTAGGTCGGGAAGGTGATCCGTCCCGGCAGCCAGCCGTCACAGAAGTCCACCGCCATGCGCGCGGAGGCAGGAGTGGCGCCGCCCCACCACAGCGGCACCGGGTGGACCGGCTGCGGCTTGAGGTCCACGTCGTCGAAGTTGTACAGGTCGCTGTGCCACTCCACCGTCTCGCCGGTCCACAGCTGCTTGGCGATCAGCGCCTGCTCCTTCATCAGCGCGGGCCGCGCGATGTCGCCCTGGCCGATGACCTCGAACTCGTGCTGGAAGTTGCCCGCTCCCAGCCCCAGGTCGAAGCGCCGCCGGGTCATCCAGGACATCGACGCGACGCTGTAGGCCATGTGCACCGGGTGGCGGAACGGGATGACCGTCGCCGCGCCGAGGCCGATCCGCTCCGTGACGCCGGCGAGGTAGGTCAGGGTGACGAACGGCTCGATGAACGTCCGGTCCGTGCCCTCCATGCCGTGGGGGTGGAAGACCAGGTGGTCTCGGACCCAGAGGGAGTCGAATCCCAGGCGGTCGGCCAGGCGGGCGCCCTCGACCAGCAGGTCCTGGTCGGCCTCTTCGCCGAAGTGGGGTACGAGGAGGCCGAAGCGGGTGGCCATGGGTGAGCTCCTTCGCTGCTGTTGGCGTGTCAGCCGGCGGACGCGGGGGCGACCGTGCCCGCTGCCTTCCAGGCGCCGTCGGGCCGAGCCTGGCGGCCCCAGCCCGGGTTGCCGACGACGCGGCCGTCCGCGTAGACGATCCCTCCGCGGACCAGCGTGGTCTCGACCACGCCGCGCACGCGCTTCCCGGCATACGGCGTCCAGCCGATCTTCCCGATGACGATGTCGTCGCGGATCTCCATCTCCGCATCGAGGTTCACGATGGCGATGTCGGCGTCCGCGCCCACCTCGAGCCGACCCTTGCGCGCCAGGCCGAAGGCCTCGGCGGGCGCCGTCGCGATGAGGTCCACGACGCGCTCGAGGGTGAGCCGGCCGGCCAGCGCCGCGTCGAGGAACATCGGGACGTAGAACTGCGTGGACGGCGTCCCCGTGTGGGCCTTCCAGCAGTCGGTCCAGCCGGGCTCCTTCTCCTCCCGGGTGTGCGGAGCATGGTCGGTTGAGATGAGGTCGATCGTGCCGTCGGCGAGCGCCTCCCAGAGGGGCTCGGTGTTCTTCTCCGGCACGTAGTAGGACAGTGCGTAGGGGCCCCAACGGACGATGTTGCTCCAGTCGTTGCCCAGGAACACCGCCCACGGGTTGAGCTCGGCGGTGACGGGCTGGCCAGCCGCCTTGGCCGCTCGGATCTGCTGGAGCACACCGACGGTCTGGGTGTGGAGGAGGTGGAGCCGGGTTCCCGTCGACTGCTGGAGGCGCAGCAGGAGGGCGGCGGCCGTGTCCCAGATGATCCCGTCCATGGCCGAGTACGCCTTCGCGTACGCCTGCGCATCGCGCTCGCCCTTGGCCCAGAAGCCCTGCTCGATGTGGGTCATCAGCTCCTGGTCGTGCGGATGGACCATGAGCGCCAGGCCGGTGGGGGCGATCGCCTCGAAGATCTCGAGCAGCTTGCCGTGGTCGTGCACGCCTATGCCCGGCATGTGCGGGTAGTCGCGGCCGCTGTCCACGACCATGAACACCTTGAACGCGCAGATGCCGCGGGTCGACATCTCCGCGATCTGGTCCGGCACCGTGCCGGCCGCGTTGATGTTCCAGTCCACGATCGCGCGCTGGTTGTACAGGTCGATCATCGCGTCGAGGCGCTCGACGGTGTTGGGCGGCGGGGCCACGTTCGGCATGGCGAAGGAGGTGGTCACGCCGCCGGCCGCGCAGGCGCTGGTGGCCGTGACGATGTCCTCCTTGTGGGTGAAGCCCGGCTCGCGGTGGTGCGAGTGGACGTCGATCGCGCCCGGGAGCACGTGCCTGCCGGTGGCGTCGATCACCCTCGACGCCTCGAGCGGCGTGCCCGGCGCCACGATGGCGGCGATCTGCTCGCCGTCGATCGCGATGTCGGCGGCGTAGCGGCCGGTGGCCGTGACGAGGGTGCCGCCGCGGATGACGAGGTCGTATGACACCTGGAACCTCCGGTCAGGCCGTCGGGCGGGACAGGCGGACCACCTCGGCCTCGGCTGCCCGCTCGTGGACAACCACCTCGCCCGAGACGAGGTGGCGCTGGAACCACTGCACGATCAGGGGGTTCACCACGTCCCGGTACTGCGCGTACGCGGCGTAGTGCGTGGTGCCCGTCTGGACGACGAGCCGCTTCGGACCGCCCGCCCGCTCGTACAGGGCGTAGGCGTGGTCCTCCGGCGTGGTGGCGTCGTTCTCGACCGCGATGAGCATCAGGGCCCGGGGCGCGATCCTGTCGACCACGTCGATCGGGCGATAGGCGAAGATCGCCTCGGCGCTGGCGAGCTGCACCAGCTTGGGCACCTTGTCGTCCACGTCGGACTTGACGGTCGTCGTGCGGCGCTCCGGGGTCGGCACCATGATCCCCTCGCGCGGGGGCACCAGCTCCGACTCGCCGGTGGTCACGAACCGGACCCGGTCGGCCCGGACGCGCTCCAGGAACTCGAGCCACTCGTGCTCGCGGCGCATCCGGTGGAGCCAGTCCCGCCCGTCGGCCACGGGGACCTGGGACACCACGGCCTTGACGCGCGGGTCAAGCCCGGCCGCGTACACGGCGTTGCCGCCGCCGGTCCCGCCTGACCCGAAGATCCCGATCCGGCCGCGATCGATCTCCGGGCGGGACTCGAGGTAGCTGACCGCCGCCCAGTAGTCCGCAACCTGGCCCATGGGGTCGAGGTACGTGGCGTCGCCCTGGCTGTCGCCGAAGCCGCGGTAGTCGAACACGAACACGGCCATGCCGGCCGCGATCAGCGCCTCGTGGTAGGGCTGGTACAGCCGCGCCGTCCGCAGGCCCAGCCACCCGGGACCCTGGGCGATGCCCGGGATCGGCCGATCGCCGTCGTCGGGGAGCATGAGGGTCCCCGCCAGTTCGGCGCCGTGACTGTGGAACCGGACCTCCTCGATGCGCATGGCCCCTCACTCGGTGCTCCGTCAGGTCGGCGCGAGCCGACGCCCCACTCTCCTCGGGGCACGTCGAGTGTAGCCAAAGCGGCTTGTTTTGTCTACAAGTTGACCTAGATCGGCATCTCATTGGGCATGCTTGTCCACGGTCGCCGACAGGTTGGGACAACGGCGCAGGCGGCGGCGGTCGGCGTCCGGTGGACCATCGATCTGGCGGTTGCAGGCCCGTGGCCGCCCGGGTCCGACGGCGGCTGACGGCAGGCTCGAAGCGGGTGCCGGTTGCGAGTGAGCGGGCGGCGGGGTTACGGCCCCGTCAGGGTCAGGAGACCAGGCGGTGGTCGCCCCGGTCTCGAGCCTCGGCCTCCCGGATGTACCGGCGGATCAGCGCAGCGACACGCCGGTAGTGCCGGCTGAGGCTGGTCACGGCACCCTCGGCGTCGCCAGCCTTGATCGCCTCCCAGAACTCGCGGTGGACCGATGACGAGTGCTGGATCGTCGCCCAGCGCAGGAGCCGGGCGATCTCCTGGCGGAGCCGCATGATGAGGCCCACCAGCCGAGGCCGGCCGGTCACCGAGTAGAGCCGCAGGTAGAACTGCTCCCGCGCGGCCAGCTGCTCGTCAGGCGTGGCCGCCCCCTCCATGGCCTGGAACAGCGCCTCCAGCTCCTCGAGGTCCACATCGGTCAGCATCGGGACCGCCAGGCGCACGGCGTGGCCCTCGAGCAGGATCCGGAGGTCATAGACCTCCTCGGCGTCGTCCGCGTCGAGGGTCGTCACCGTGAAGCCCCGGTTCGGGGCCGACGACACGATCCCCTCGTACTCGAGCGCCCTGAGCGCCTCGCGGACCGGGATCCGACTGGTGCCGAACACGTCGGCCAGCTCCTCCTGGCGCAGGCGCATGCCTGGCGCGAGGACGCCGGACAGGATGGCCTTCCTGACCGCCGACAGGACCAGGTCCTGCGCGGTCACGTTCTCGCCGCGGGCCTCCTCGATGATCTCGAGGAACTTCTCGTCGGCTTCGCCGTTCCTGGCTTCTGCCCCCTTGTTCACGATCTCCTCGCCTCCTGATCGGCCGAGTCCTCGGGCCGCCCGCTGGTGATGACGGTCGGATGTCCTGGCACAGGTGCCGGCGCACCGACTGACGGGCGACTCGCCTGCTGCTCGCCTGGGACGCTCGTTCAGACAGACGCGTCGTTGCCAGAATGTATACATTCTTGGCAATCTTTTGTCCATAATCGCCCCGAGGGCCTACCGTGGACCACGATCTGGCTCGCGTCCCCATCCTCGAGCGCCTCGGCCCGTTCCGCCACCGGCCGTTCGCCCTGTACTGGGCGGGCGGCCTGCTTTCGAATCTCGGGACGTGGCTCCAGACCGTGGCTGCGTCGATCTTCGTCTACCAGCTGACCGGCTCGGCGCTGGCGGTCGGGCTCCTCAACTTCGCTGGCTTCGTGCCGATCCTGCTGTTCTCCGTCGCCGGCGGCCTAGTCTCAGACAGGTTCGACCGGCGGCGCGTCGTGATCCTCACTCACGTCGTCTCGACGGTGGCGGCGGGCGGGCTGGCCGCCCTGACGCTCTCGGGGTCGGTGGACCAGGTCGACCTGGTGGTCACGGCGTTCGTGCTCAACACCGCCTACGCGATCGCCAAGCCCTCGCTGACCGCGATCCTGCCCAGCCTCGTTCCGCGTGACGAGATCACGGACGCGGCCGGCCTCAACTCCCTCCAGTTCGTCCTGGGCCAGATCGCCGGGCCGGTGATCGCGACCATCGTCATCGCCGTCGCCGGGGCCGGCTGGGCGTTCCTCGTCAACGCGCTGACGTACCTCGGGCCCATCGCCAGCATGGTCTACCTGCAGCGCCGGCACCTCGGCGCGAACCGGCCCCTGGGCGCGGGCCGGGTGGCGAGGCCCGCTCCGCTCCTCGCGCCAGCCGCGGCCGGCGCGGCCGCCCGGGCGTCGGAAGACCGCCCTGCCGAGGGCAGTGCCGTCGACTTCGTCAGGCGAGAGCCGTGGGTTCTGGCGCTGCTGGTCGGCGTCGTCGCCACAAGTGCGCCGATGGAGGCGGTTCGGACCCTCTCGCCGGCGATCGCGACGGTGGCCCTCGGCGCGGCTGGCGGCGATGCCGGGCTGGTGGTGGCGGCCCAGGCCGCAGGATCGGCGCTGGCGCTGGTGCTGTTCGTGCCGCTCCGCCGACGCGGCTTCGCGAAGGCCATGCGGACGCTCGGCTTCGTCATCCAGGCCGCCGGGCTCGCCCTCACCGCGTTCGCCCCGACGTTCATCGTCGGGCTGGCCGGAGTGGCGCTCGACGGGTTCGGATTCTCGCTCGGGTTCCCGATCCTCACCGGCACCCTCCAGGCCGAGGTGCCCGACGCCATGCGCGGCCGGGTCATGGCGTTCCACCAGATGGCCCATCTCGGCAATCGGCCGTTCACGGCGCTCGCGGTCGGCACCCTTGCCGCGGTGTTCGGCGTGCGCGAGGCCGTCCTCGCGGCGGTGGTGCTCGCCCCGCTGGGCATCGTGGCCACGCGCCGGGCATGGCGCCTGCTGGACGCGGGTCCTTCTCGGGCGGGAGTCGAGGACGCAGCCGCGCCGGCAGCTGCACCGCGCCCACGGTCCGGCGACGTCGAAGGGCGCCTGCTGGCCGAGGATGCTGCGACCCCGGACCCCTTGGCCTCCTGAACTGCGGTCTGGCCGCGAGGATCGCAGTCGCGCCCTCGGGGCGCCTCGACCGTGCCGCCCGGCGTCCCGGCGTGTCCGGCTACCCGATCCGCACGTTGACGGCCCGCAGGCGGGTCATCGAGAGGATCTCCTCCAGGCCGTGCTCCGCGCCGACGCCCGAGTCCCGCCAGCCGCCGAACGGGACCGCCGGGAACCTCGTCTCCACGTCATTGACCCAGACGTAGCCCGCCTCGAGCGCGTCGACCATGCGGAAGGCGCGGTCGATGTCGCGCGTCCAGACTGCCGCGGTCAGCCCGTAGGCGCCCTCGTTCGCGAGCGCGACAGCCTCCGTTTCGTCCTCGAACGTGAGGGCGGCCAGGACGGGTCCGAACACCTCCTCGTCCGCAAGCTCGGTCCCGGGGCGCACCCGGTCGACGACGGTCGGCTCGAAGAACGCGCCCTCCGCCAGCTCGGCCGCGTCCGGCACGCCCCCGCCCGCCAGGACCCGGGCGCCGGCAGCGGTCGCGCGTGACACCGCGCCGACGCAGCGGGCGCGCGCCGCCGGACTGATCAGCGAGCCCATCTCCGTCATGGGGTCCGTCGGGAGTCCGATCCGGATCCGGCTCACCGCCGCGGCGACGCGCTCGAGGACCGGGCCCGCGATCGAGGCGTGGATGACGAGCCGGCTCGTCGACCCGCAGCTCTGACCCTGGACCCGCGTGTAGTTCATGCCCCGCACGATGGCCGCTGCCGCCTCGTCCACGTCGACGTCCGGGAACACCAGGATCGGGTTCTTGCCGCCCAACTCGAGCGACAGCGTCTTGACGTGTCCGCTGGCGGCCGCCTCGGCCTGGATCCGGAGGGCCGTCGCGGTGCTGCCCGTGAACGTGAGGCGGCGGACGGCCGGGTGCCGCACCAGGGCCGCCCCCGTCGCGGGCCCCCCGGCGACGACCGAGACGACGCCGTCCGGCACCAGCCCGGCCGTGAGCTCCCCGACCGCGAGCGCCGACAGCGGCGCCAGTTCGCTGGGCTTGAGCACCACGCAGTTGCCGGCGACGAGCGCGGTCGCGAGCCTCGCGCAGGTGAACATCGTGGGGTGGTTGAACGTGATCATGCGGCCCACGACGCCCCACGGCTCGCGCTGCGTGTAGTGGTGCCCCGGCAGCGGGAACGTCTCACCACGCACCTCGAGCGCGAGCCCGGCCGCCTCGCGCGCCAGCCGCACGCCCTTGGTGATGTCGGCGCGCATCGCCGCCAGCGGGTTGCCGGTGTCATGCGCGTCGAGGAGCGCGAGGTCGTCCGCGCGGGCGGAGACGCGGGCGGCCAGCTCGGTCACGATGGCGCCCCGCTCGCGTGCCGGCACCCGCCGCCAGGCCCGGAACGCCTCGAGGCCCGACACGGCCGCACGGTCCACGCCCGCCTCGCCGGCATCCGCGAGGCGGGCGATCCGCCGCCCCGTCGCAGGGGCGAGGACATCGAGCACGGGTGTGCCATCGGCCGGAGCCTCGGCGTGCCCTCCGATGAACGACCCCACGACGGGGGCACCACCCCGGTCGAGTGCATCGAGCAGCGTGTCCAGGATCATGGTCAACCGCCAGCTTGTATGCAGTAGACTCCGGATTGTAGACATTCCAACCCAACAGCACGAGACCGGACAGCTCCATGCGGCTTCGAGGCGCAATTCGCATCGCGGCCACGCCCTCGGCGACGTGGGCGCAACTCGTGGCGCCGGTCAGCCTCGCCGGGTGCGTGCCCGGGGCGCGCGATGTCCGACAGGTCGACGACCGCACGTTCCAGGGGACCGTCCACGCCGCGGTGGGGCCGATGGACGGCGAGTTCGGCTTCACCGCCTCGATCGAGGAGGCGAGCTTCCCGGACACCCTCGTCGTGAGGATCGAGGGGGTGGACACGGTCACCCGGAGCCGGCTCGAGGCTGCCGTGCGAGCCAGCCTGAGCGAGGCCCCCGGCGGCACTGAGCTCGCCTACGACGCCTCGGTCGGCGTCCACGGCCGGCTCGCGATCCTGGGCGAGATGGTCCTGCGCGCGACCGCCAGCCTGATGATCGACAGCGCCGCGGCGTGTCTCCGCCGGCGGCTCGAGGCCGTGGACCCGGCGGTGGCCGGGCCGGCCGGGGGCGTGACGTGACCGCCGGGAGGCGAGAGGCGTTCGACGTCGTGGTGGTCGGCGGGGGGGCCTCCGGCTGCGTCGTCGCCGGGCGCCTGAGCGAGGACCCGTCGATCCGGGTGCTGCTGATCGAGGAGGGGCCCGACCCGCAGCCGCTGCCGGAGGTGATTGCTGATCCCAGGCGGCAGGCGGAACTGGTGCTCTCCTCCCCGTACGTGCGGATGTACGAGGCCGAGCGCCAGGACGGCTCGTCGCTGCCGCTGCTGTCCGGCCGGGTCATGGGCGGCGGCTCGTCGGTCAACAACCTGGCCGTCGTCCGGCCGATGGCCTGCGACTTCGAGACGTGGTCGGCGTTCGGCGGCGAGGCGTGGTCGTACGCGGCGATGCTGCCGCTGATGCGGGCGATCGAGCGCGACGACGACTTCGCTGACGACCCGATCCACGGCGACTCGGGGCCGCTGATGCTCAGTCGCGGCTTCCGGCTCGACGACCCGGCGGACCCCCCGGTGAGCGCCCTCATCGAGGCCGCGGGAGCACTGGGGCTGCCGCCCTGCCCCGACCTCAACCAGCCCGCGCCCTACGGCGTGTGCGCCTCCCCGTACGCGGTCAAGGACGGGCGCCGCCAGTCATCGGCAGTCGCCTACCTCGACCCTGCGCGGGGCCGGCCGAACCTCACGGTGCTGTCCGACACCTCCGCGGGCCGGGTGCTGATCGACGGCGGCCGGGCTCGTGGCGTCGAGATCTCGGACCGTGGCGGGGCGCGCCGCGTCGCGGCCGGCGCGGTCGTGCTCGCCGCCGGCGTGTACCACACGCCGCAGCTGCTCCAGCTGTCGGGCATCGGCCCGGAGGAGGAGCTCGAGCGGCTCGGCGTTCCCGTGGTCGTCCCGCTCGGCGGGGTTGGCGAGAACTACCGCGACCACGCGGTCGTCTACGTCACGTTCGAGGGGACGACCGAGTTGCGCGAGGAGTGGGTGATCCCGAAGGTTCGCCTCATCGCCCGCAGCCGACCGGACGTCCCGGTCCCCGACCTGCACGTCTTCATGCGCCCCACCGTGCGGGTCGCCGGGCTGCCGCCCATGCTGCCGGTCTCGCTCCACCTGCTGGAACACCGCTCCGCCGGCCGGGTCAGGCTCGCGTCCGCCGACCCGGCGTCGCTGCCCGTGGTCGAGCCCGCCCTGTGCGAGCACCCCGACGACGTCCGCGCGCTCGTGGACGGGATCGGACTCGCGGCCCGCCTGGCCGCGCAGCCGCCCCTCGCGTCGTACTACGGGCCGATGGTGAGCCCGTCGGCAGACGACGAATGGGAGGCGCACGTGCGCACGACCTACGACACCTACCACCACGGCGTGGGCACGTGCCGGCTGGGCCGGGAGGGCGACCCGGGCGCGGTCGTGGACCCCCGTCTCCGGGTGCACGGCGTGGAAGGGCTGCTCGTCGCCGACGCGTCGGTGCTGCCGACGGTCCCGCACGCGAACACGAACCTCGCGGCCATGCTCGTGGGCGAGGTGGCGGCGCGCGTCGTCGCCGGTCGGCCGCTGGCCGCCGTGCCAGAGACGCCTCCCCGGCCGTGACCCGGGCGCCTCGCTAGGGCCGACGCGGAGGAGAAGCGGGGCCCGAGCGCCAGCGCGAGCCCCGGCCGGGGGTCAGCCCTCGGTTCCTGACGGCGTGACCACGGCGCTCCGGTCGCACTCGATGACCGACGGCCATCGGACCGGGAGTTCGCCGTCGAGCGCCTCGGCGTCCGCGATGTCCAGGGCGCGCTCGATGAAGGAGTTCCGGAAGCGCAGCAGGCGGACGGCCTCGGCACCGCTCTGGACGTGCTCGCGCCACGTCCCGAAGGGCGGTGACACGAGGTCGCCGGCCGTCCACTCGATCGTGGTCTCGCCGCCGTCCGTCCAGAGCCGGGTCGCCCCCGACCCACGCAGGACCACGAACGCCTCCTCGGCCAGCGGGCGGTGCGGGCGCGTCCGCCCGCCGACGCCGATCTCCAGCAGGGCGTGGTCGATGGTGCGGTGGCCGCCCATCGCGTAGCGCCGAATGCCGACGGCGGTGCCGGCGGAGGAGTCCGGCTCGACCGGCTCGTTGACGACGTCGTGGATGGCGTTGATGCGCAGCGCGCCGTCGTCGCCGGCCTCGCGCCGGGTCCAGTAGTCCGCCTCGTCGTCGTAGCGGTCGTGGAACCGGAAGTCGTTCTGGTACACGAACTCGCGGCTGCCGAACAGTTTGCGCAGCAGCCGCGTGTTCTTGAACGCGAGCTGGAGTGCAGGCTGCGTCGGGTCGGCGTTGTAATGCTTGTGCCAGGCGTTGGAGGGGATCGTGATGACGTCGCCCGCCTGCCAGTCAACGCGCTGGTCCGGCAGGCCGTCGGCCTGCCGGAGCTCGCTCCAGCCCCGCCCCGAGACGATGTAGAACGTCGCCTCGTCGAGGTGCCGGTGGCCCTGCTTCTCACCTCCGGGCGGGACCTCGCTCAGGTGGATGCCAAGGGTCGTGTTGCCGCCCAGCGTGTCGAATGCCGCGGCGCGCGGCGCCGGACCGTCGCCGGCCTCGGTGCGCATCCGGCGCTTCGGCCTCGGCATGAGCGGGAAGGTCGCAATGTCGCGGGCGATCACGCCCTCGACCATCAGGAACTGCCGCCGCTCGTCCCAGTACAGCCCGGTCCCGGTCGGCCGGTCGCCTGCAGGGGCGGAGGCGCGATCGCGGTCGTCCACCGTCCGCCGCCTACTCGCCGGCCGGGCTGTCGGGGTGCCGCTCGATCTGGTGGAGCCCCATCTGCTTGACCGTGAAGGTGTCCTGGATCGCGAGGTAGCGGGCGACCTCCGTCTCGGAGTCGTTGAAGTGCTGGTGCCAGGCCCACATCGGGATCCCGATGAGATCGCCCTCCTCCCAGTCCACTCGCTGCTCGGGCTCGCCCTCGTAGCCCATCAACGTGTGGCCCTTGCCGCGGACGATGTAGAGGACGGCCTCGGTCGTGTGGCGGTGCTTCACCGACGCCTTCGACGGGGGCAGCTCCGAGAGGTGGGGCTGCAGCCGGATCGCGCCCGACAGGCGGTAGAAGCGCGCCTTCGTGTTGCGGAACTCGCGCGCGACCAGCTCGGTCGTCCGGAGGTCCTTGACGATGGTCGCCTCCACCGGCGGGTGCTTCTTGTTCCAGGTCTCGCGCTGCGTCATCTCCGAGATCGAGGTGGCGCTCAGGGGCTGCTCGCGCTTGGTGGTCAGGCTGCGGTCTTCGGACATGCCCGTTCTCCCGGTCGATGGCGGGGTGGCGTCAACTCAACCAATGTGGCCACCATCGGCAGCATATTGTAGCCAATCCTGCCAGATTTGGTAACATCACGAGCGTCCGCTCCAACCGGACCGCTCGTCGTCCCGGCCGTCGGCCGGGCGTGACGTCGTCCGGACACGCCGAACGAGGTTGCCGTGATCCCGCGCTTCTCGCTCGTCCGACCCCACACCCTCGACGAGGCGCTGGCAGCCTTCGAGGCGACCGGCGGTGACGCCGCCTACCTTGCGGGCGGCACCGAGCTGCTTCAGGTCATGAAACTCGGCTTCGCCCAGATCGGCACGCTCATCGATGTCAAGCGCGTGCCCGACCTCAAGGGGATCGAGCGCCGGCCGGACGGCTGGCTCCGGTTGGGGGCCGCGGTGACCCACCGGGAGATCGAGCGGTCGGAGCTCGTCCGCCACGAGCTGCCCGCACTGGCCGGCCTCGAGCTCCACCTCGCGAACGCGCGGGTGCGCAACGCCGGCACGATCGGGGGCAACCTCGCCTTCGCCGAGCCGCACTCGGACCCGGCGACGTTCCTGCTCGCCTGTGGCGCCACGGTGCTGCTGGCGAGCCCGTCAGGGCGTCGCGAGCTCCCGATCGACGAGTTCGTGGTCGGGCCGCTGTTCACCGCCCGGGAGGCCGACGAGGTCATGATCTCTGTCCAGGTGCCCCCGGCCGCGGCCGGAGAGGGCCGCAGCTACGACAAGCTGGCCTTCTTCGAGCGCCCGGCGGCCTCCGTGGCTGTCCGGCTGACAGTCCGCGACGGGGCGATCACTGCGGCGACCGTGGCCGTGGGGTCGGTGGGTCCCGTCCCGGCCCTCGTGGCGGGCGCGGCCGAGGCGCTCCTGGGCGCCGACGCCGGCGGCGACGGTCTGGAGGCGGCGGTCACGGCCGCGTCGGGCGCCCTCGCCGACATCGAGGCGGAGGCCGACCTCAACGGCAGCGCCGACTACAAGCGACACCTGGCGGCTGTCCTGCTCCGTCGAGCGGTTGCGGCCGCCATCCGGGAGGCCCAGGCCGATGCATGAGCTGGTCACGATCGAGCTGAGCGTCAACGGGGTCGCCCGGTCCCTCCTCATCGAGCCGCGCGAGACGCTGGCCGAGGTGCTCCGGGACCGGCTGGGCCTGACGGGGACGAAGGTCTCCTGCGACGCGCAGGTCTGCGGCGCCTGCACCGTGCTGGTGGACGGGCTGGCGATGAGCGCCTGCACCTATCTCGCGGTGGACGCGGACGGGCGCGCGGTCCGGACCGTCGAGGGCCTGGCCACGGACGGCGTCCTGGCGCCCGTCCAGCAGGCATTCGTCGACAAGGCCGCGTTCCAGTGCGGCTTCTGCACGTCGGGGATGCTCATGGCGGCGACCGCGCTGCTCGAGGACAACCCGACCCCGACGCGCGAGGAGGTCGTGCGCGGCCTGGAGGGCAACATCTGCCGCTGCACGGGCTATGTCCCGATCGTGGAGGCGGTGCTGGCAGCGTCGCGAGCTGGGGATGCCGCAGGCGCGGCACGGATCGAGCAGGGCTCGGAGAACTCGGGAGGCGCGCGATGAAGCGGGTGACCACGCGACCGACGCCGCCGGCCCCGATCGGCGAGGCCGTCCCCCGCCGGGACGCACTGGCCAAGGTGACCGGTGCCGCCCAGTTCACCGTGGACCTCGGGATGCCGGGCCTCGCCCACGCGAAGGTGGTCCGCAGCCCGTATCCCCACGCCCGGATCCTGTCCATCGACACGGCGGCGGCCCGCGCCCACCCCGGCGTGATCGCCGTCGTCACCGCGGCCGACCTGCCCGATGTCGAGCTGCTGTACGGACACTCGATCGCCGACCACCCGCTGATCGCCACCGGCAAAGTCCGCTTCATCGGCGAGCCGGTGGTGGGCGTGGTGGCCGAGGACCCCGTGACCGCCGAGGAGGCGGCGCGGCTCGTGTCGGTCGAGTACGAGGCCCTCGCGTACGCCACCGACGCCGAGGCCGCCCTCGCGGAAGGGGCCGCCATCCTGCACGAGAAGCCCGGCGAGCAGCGGCCCCACCGGGGGTTCGAGGAGGACATCAGGCGCACCCATCCCAACGTCTGCTCGCAGTCGCGGCAGCACTGGGGCGACGTGGAGTCGGCCCTCGCCGGTGCGGCGCTGGTCGTGGAGGGCGAGTACCGCTACCCGCGCTGCTACGCCTACGCCATGGAGCCGTACAACGCGGTTGCCAGCTGGGACCGCGGTGAGCTGACCGTGTGGACCTCGGGGCAGCACCCGTACATGGTTCGCGAGGACCTGGCCCGCTGCTTCCACCTGCCGCTCGCATCGGTCCGCGTGATCGTGCCCTACGTCGGCGGCGGCTACGGCAGCAAGTCGTACACCAAGGTCGAGCCGCTGACCGCGGCGCTCGCGCTCCGCGCCGGCCGGCCCGTCCGGCTCGCCCTGTCGATCGAGGAGTCGATCCTCACAACCCGTGGCGATGGCGCCACGATCCGCCTCCGGACCGGCTTCGACTCGGATGGGCGGATCTTGGCCCGCGAGGCGACCATCCTGCTCGACTCGGGGGCCTACGCCGAGAACTCCCCGCTCGTCGGCCGCAAGGCGGCGAACCGCCTCGGCGGCCCGTACCGGATCCCCGCCCTCGACGTCACCTGCTCCACCGTCTACACGAACACGGTGCCGGGCAGCTCGTTCCGCGGATTCGGAGCGCCCCAGGTCACGCTCGCCGGCGAGACGCAGCTCGACGAGGCGGCGGAACGCCTGGGCATCGACCCCGTGGAGCTCCGACGCCGCAACGTCCTCCGGCCCGGCGAGTCGGCGTGGCCCGGGGTGCGCGGAATCGATGCCGACCTGGTGGCGGACCTCGACCTGGCGGCCGACGAGCTCGGATGGGCGGCCCCGCTGCCGCCTGGGCACGGGCGCGCGATCTGCCTGTCGGCGTCCGACGCGGGATCGGAGCCGGTCACGACCTCCGTCGTCCGCGTCCACGCTGACGGCTCCATCACGGTCACCTGCGGCAGCACCGAGATCGGCCAGGGCTCATCGACCGTGCTGGCCCAGATCGCCGCCGGAGAGATGGGCGTCCCGCTCGACCATGTCCACCTGCTGCAGAGCGACACCAGCGCCGTGAGCTTCGACCGTTCGACGGGCGCCAGCCGGACCACGACCCTGATGGGTCTCGCGATCCAGTCGGCCGCCCGCGATGCCCGCTCCCAGTTGGTGGCTTGGGCCCGGGAGTCGCTGGCGACCGGCGACGACGAGGTTGTCGAAATGCCCGGCGGGGTGCGGGTAGGCGACAAGGTCCACGGATGGGGCGCGGTCGTGAAGGCGTGGTTCGGCGGCGCCATGGGTGAGGCCATCGGACGGGGCTACCTCCGGCGCGCCGGCGCGACGGAGGTGATGCCCCCGTTCTGGGAGGTGGGCTGCGTCGGCGTCGAGGCGTCGGTTGACGAGGCGACCGGCGAGATCGCCGTCCACCGCCTCGTGACCGTGGGCGACGTGGGCTGCGCGGTCAACCCCCAGCTCGTCGAGGCCCAGGACGTCGGGGCCGCGATCATGGGCCTCGGGATGGCGTTGCGCGAGGAACTGGTCTACGAGGACGGGACCCTGATGAACGGGAACCTGTTCGACTACCGGGTCCCACGGGCGCCCGACGTCCCTGAGTTCCGCTCGGTCATCGCCGAGCGTGGCGACGGCGTCGGCGTGTACGGCGCCAAGGGGGGTGGCGAGGGATCGCTGAACCCCGTGGCGGCGGCCATCTCAAACGCCCTGCGCCGGGGCGCCGGGATCGAGCTCCGCGAGGTCCCCTTCACTCCGGAGCGGGTCTGGAAGGCGATCCAGGAGCGGGACCGCGCCCGATCCGCGGCTCATGGAGGGCATGCCGTCCAGGGCGAGGCGGGCACTTGACGCTCAGATCCCGAAGGTGGCCCAGTAGATGCACCCAAGATCCAGTTCTTGGGTCACATGTACGGAAATAATGTAGACAATCCGTTGTCCTTCGGGTACATTCCTCATCGTGCATCCCTGCCAGGCGGCCTGCCGGCTGGGGCACGAAGGAGGAGGCAGATGCAGGTCTCGAACCACCGAAGGCTCTTCGCGCTCGCCATGGCCGTCGGCTTGGCCGCCGGCGCGTGCAGCGGGAGCGCCGCGTCGCCGACCAGCGCACCCGCGGCCAGCAGCGCCGCCACTCCGGCCGCCCAGTCGGTGGCACCCGCCTCCGCGGCGCCCGCAAGCGCCGCCGCGAGCGCCGGCGCTGTCCAGTTCCCTACGCCTGAGAAGACCAGCGTCAAGATCGCCCTCAGCGTCGTGAGCGAGCCGAGCCAGTACGCGGAGAAGCTCGCGCAGCAGCTCGGTCTGTACCAGAAGTACGGGCTCACGGTCGACGTCGTGGGGTTCGAGGGTGACGGCAAGAGCGTCCAGGCGCTCATGGCCGGCCAGGTCGACTACATGGTGGTCGGCGTCTCGTCCGTCATCAACACGCTGACGACGGATACGCCCACCAAGGCCATCTCGATGAACTCCATCCTGGTCAACGACGCGCTCTTCTGCCGGGCGGACATCAAGACCGCGGCAGATGCCAAGGGCAAGATCTTTGCCGTCAGCACGTTCGGCGGCACCTCGCACGGCTCGGTCCTGATGGCCCTCAACGCCCTCGGGCTCAAGCCGTCCGACGTCACGATCACCCAGGTGGGCGGTCAGTCCGAGCGGATCGCGGCCCTCAAGGGCGGCTCGATCGGCTGCGCGCCCGCGGACGCCTCGCTCCAGCCGGAGCTCGAGAAGCTCGGGTTCAACATGCTCGTCAACCTGGCTGCGTCGGGCCAGACCTGGGGCCGCAGCGGCTTGGCCACCAAGGTGGACACGCTCAAGAGCATGCCGAACACCACGCTGGCCGTCCAGGCCGCGATCCTCGAGGCCCAGAACTCGATCTGGCTCGACACGCCGACCGCGATCAGCAAGTTCATGGAGTTCACGACGCAGACCCAGGACCAGGCCACGACTGCGATCAACTCGTTCCTCAAGACGGGCGACCGCACGATGATGTTCGACCAGAAGGCGTTCCAGGCCCCGGCGCAGACCCTCGCCGCGGTCCAGCCGGCGATCGCGAACGTTGACCTGACCCAGGCCTACGACCTGAGCTTCCTCCAGAAGCTGGCCGACATGGGCTTCTACAAGCAGATCAACGACCCGCTCCCCTGAGCCGCTGACGCCAAGCGGAAACGGCCCCCGGAGCCGAATGGCTCCGGGGGCCTTACGCATGTCCCGTGTTCGCCCGCGGGACGCCGGATGCGGCGCGGTCTGAGCGCCTCCGCGGATCGCGACAGGCGCTGCGCCACCCCTGACCAGCGCGGCCCGCCTCAGGCCTGCCCCGAGAGGGTCGCGAGAGCCGTGCCTCGCGGGCCGCCACGCCCGCCCCTCGCCCGCGCGGCCTCTCTCGCCCGGACGGTCCACGGAGTGAGCCTGCAGCCCCGTTCGGCTGATCCACCGGGAGGCCCGTACGGTGCCCGACTGCGCGGCGGACGGGTCAACTAGGCCCGCACCATGGCCGGGTCAACGCGGCGTGGAACCAGAGGGCCATCAGGGGGCTCCCGGGTGGCTGCGCGGCGGGCGGGCTGGCGCAACGGCCACCGGCCGCGGCCCTTCGACCCGCGGCTCGGCGCGCTCGAGCTCGTGATCGCGAAGCTGCGCAACGGCTCGTACTCCCCCGACTGGCTGCTCGAGCCGCGGCGCCGGGCGGAGCGCCCTCGTCGCGGTCATCCAGGAGGCGTACGTGAGGGGCGTGTCGACCCGCAAGGTCGACGACCTCGTGCGGGCCATCGGCGCATCGGGTGTCAGCCTGAACGAGGTGCGCCGTCTCGTCGGCGACCTCGGCGGCGCCCTCGCGGCGTTCCGGGGGCGCCGGCTCGCCTGGCAGCGCTCATCGGTACACACCGGCCAGGGCCCGCCGCGTCCATGGTCGCGGCGTTCGTGCGCGCGGTGTTCGCCCGGCCCGACGAACCGTCCGCGCGGGCGCAGCTCCGGTCGGTCGCCGAGCGCCTGGCCGCCTCCCCGGGGCCGCCGACGCCCTGCTCAGGCTCGGCTCGGCGCTCCTTGCGGAGCAGCACGTCGAGTGGCTCACGATGGGCAGGCGCTACCTGCCCCATGGCTCGATGCCCCGGCTCCTGGCCGGCATCCCGGGCACCACGCTGTCGCACCTGCTGAAGGAGGGCATGGCCGTCTGCATGACACGGCCGGAGATGAAGACCCGGACGCCCGCGGGGGGAGTTCGCGGGCGTCCGGGAGGACAGGTGGAGGATCGAACCCCTGCCCGGCAGGGGAGGCGGCGTGGCGGTGCTGCCCAGGCGCAGCGGCGCCTCAGTGGATGGCGGCCCTCCAGTTGTCGAAGCGGTGCTCCACGAGGCGGACGGCCTCACCCATGCCGATCCCGAACGTTCCGAGGAGCAGGATGCCGACCATCACCCGAGACGTGTTGAGCATGGTGCCGTTGAAGCTGATGTAGTAGCCGATCCCCTCATTGGACGCGAGGAACTCAGCGACCACGAGGCCGACCAGCGCTCGACCGGCGCCGATGCGGATCCCGGACAAGATGAACGGCACGGTGCTGGGCAGGATGACGGACTGGAAGGTCAGCCACCGCGAGGCGCCGAAGCTGCGGGTGATGTCGTAGTGCCGCGGGTTGACCGCATGGACGCCCGAGACGGTGCTGACCAGGATCGAGAAGATCGTCAGCAGCACGACGATGATGACCTTCGACTCCATGCCGAGGCCGGCCACGAGGATGACCATCGGTGCGAGGGCGGCCTTCGGCGTCGAGTAGATCCCCGACACGAGCACTGAGAGCACGTAGTCGACACGCCTGAACATGCCGATCGCCAAGCCGAGCGGGACGCCGATGCCGACTGAGATCCCGATACCGAGCGCCCACTCGATGAGGCTCGTCTCGATGTGCGGCCACAGGGCGCCGTTGCCCAGGTCCGTGACGAGCGCGTCCCAGATGAGCAGCGGCGAGCTCATCAGGGTCTTCGGGACGATGCCCGTGGCGGCGGCCAGCTGCCACAGGAGCAGCACGCCCACGACGCCGACGAGGCCGTACAAGAGCCGTTCACTGGGCATCGGGAGACGCGAGGCGAGCCCGCGCGGCTCGCCGGCCAGGAGCTGTCCGTCGACTTGCGTCGCCATGGCTCAGGCCTCGGAGCCGGACTGGGCGGCCGGGATCTGCTTGGCGATCAGCCGCCAGATCTGCTCCTCGTAGCGCACGAACTCGGTCGTCCGCTTCACGTCGAGGCTGCGCGGTCGCGGGATCTCGATCCGGATATCGGCGAGCACTCGCCCCGGGCGCGCGCTCATCACGATCACCCGATCGGACAGGTACACCGCCTCGTCGATCTGGTGGGTGATGAACAGGACCGTCTTCTGCGCCTCGTTCCAGATGCGGAGCAGCTCCGCCTGCATCAGCTCCCGGGTCTGGGAGTCGAGGGCGGCGAACGGCTCGTCCATCAGGAGCAGGGACGGATCGACGGCCAGCGCCCGGGCCAGGTTCGCCCGCTGCTGCATGCCGCCCGAGAGCTCGTAGGGGTACTTGTCGGCGAAGCCGTCGAGACCCACCAGCTTGATGAACGGGACAGACCGCTCCCTGGCCTCCTTGCGCTTCACGCCGGAGCACACCAGGCCGTACGAGACGTTGTCCACGAGCGTGTACCAGGGGAACAGCGACGCGTCCTGGAAGACCATCGCGTCCTCGCGACCCTTGCCGATCTTGCGCAGCTGGATCTCGCCGGCGGTCGCCTGGAGGAGGCCGTTCACGATCTTGATGAAGGTCGTCTTGCCGCAGCCGCTGGGGCCGACGATGCTGACGAACTCGCCCTGCCGAATGTCGAGGTCGAGGGACTCGAGGGCGACGAAGCCCTGGTGTGTGGAGCGGTCTCGGTACTCCATCCGGACGCCCCGGGCGCTCAGGGCCAGGCTCTGGTCGATCATCTCACATGCCCTCTTCGACTTCTTCGGAGCTGGGGCGCCAGCGCTGGAAGTAGCGCTCGAGGATGCCTACCGCCTCCGTGGTGAGGATCCCGGCGATGGTGAAGATCAGGATCCCGAACATCATCTGGTCGCTCCGCATGGCCGCCTCGGCGCGGGCGATCATGACCCCCAGGCCTTCGGTCTGGGCGAACAACTCAGCCACGATGACGCCGATCAGCATCCGTCCCACCGCGAGCCGGATGCCAGTGACGATGAACGGGATCGTGGCCGGGACGACGATCGAGGTGAGCAGCAGGCGCTGCGAGGCCCGGAAGCTCCGGGCGACGTCGAGGAACTGGCGGTCCACGGTCCGCACGCCTTCAACCGTGGGCATGATGATCGAGAAGAAGCCGCCCAGGAAGACGATGAAGATCTTCATCTCGACGCCGAGCCCGACCCACAGGATCACGAGCGGCAGCATCGCGATTCGGGGCAGCGCGTTGAAGAAGTTGAGCCACGGGTCGAAGGCGTACGTGAGCCGCTGATACCAGCCGATCACGATGCCCAGAGGCACCGCGAGCGCCAGCGAGAGCACGCTGCCGATGAGGAGCTCGAAGAAGCTGACCTTGGTGTCGGCCCAGAACACGGACGTCTGGACGTCGCCGATCCCGGCCGCGATGACCGCGAGGGGCGAGCTGAAGAAGAACGGATCGATGACGCCCACCCAGGCGCCGACCTGCCACAGCAGGAAGAACGCGATCACGCCCGTCGCGCCCAGGACCGCCCGCTCGTGGCGGCGGTACCAGCGCGACACACGGGACCGCTTGACCCGTGTTCGGGGGCGGATGGTCCTGAAGCCGGCCTCCGCAGCCGGGAACAGGTTGCTGGCTTGCGTCACGGCTCCCTCCGGGAATCGCTCTGAGGGTCCGATTCTCCACCAACTGTAGACAATGTCAACCAGTTTGTACGCATGACAGAACGCACAGTCCTCGTCGGAAGCCGGCAGGCCGTCTGCATCAGCCGGCCTCGAGCTGCGTGCGGAAGCAGGTGAAGACCTGGGCGATGATCTTGTTGGCCGTGCCCTCGATCAAGGGCCGCCCCACCGCAGCCAGCGTCCCCGTGATCGTCACGTCCGCCGACCAGGCCAGATCTGTCGGCCCCTCGGGCGGCCCGGACAGGACCATCCGCGCCCGGCCCTCGACGGCCGATCCCGGCGCCTGGCCCCTGGCGCTGAGCACCGCGACCTCGGGCTCTGACCGCTCGGCCATCGTCAGGTCGAGCGTGAAGCGGGCCGACATGAACCCCACGCTCACCTTCGCTCGCACCCTGAAGTGGTCGTCGTCGACCACCTCGACCGACTCGACCCCAGGGCCGCAGGCCGCGACCCGCTGGGGGTCCATGAGGAACGACCACACGCGATCTCGTGCGGCGGCGATCCTCGCTGTGCCGGTGAACTGCATCGCGACCTCCCGGAGGGCGGGACACGCCGCGTGGATTGGAGGCGACGGATCCGGGCCGATGCGGGGCGATGCCCATCTCGTCGGCGCCGAACTGCGTGACCCTTGAGGGCCACCGACGCACCCGGCCACGGCGGCACGGCTGGCACCGGGCTCGGGACGGATCCCGGTGGGCGTGGATTGTACACGCACCACTACGTTTTGTATCCACGAATCGACCTGCGCAGAGCCGCACCGCGTCCCGGCTGCCGGACGGCGTCGTCGGGAGGAGAGCGCCCATCGCCACGCCGAATTGCTGGAGCTCTCAGGTGGTCGGGGCCTGCCTCGGCCTTCGCGCCGCCGTCCGGTCCAGCCCCTCCACGTCGCGCCTGCGAAGCAGATACCGACCGTCGTCACGGGCGGCCGGCAGCCGTCCTGCCCGCACCGCGCGCCGCAGCCACGACGGGTTGCGGCCGACGAGCGCTGCAGCCTCGGCGATCGTGAGCGGGTCCCCGGCCTGGTAGAAGTCGCTGTGGTGGCCGAGGTCGCTGTGGTAGACGGGCCCGTCGTCCACCGAGAAGCTGGCCTGCCCGCCCCTCCCCGGCCCCGCGAACCGGCCTGCGGCATGCCGTCCATCGTATTCGGCGCGGCGGACCGGATCGGACAGCACCTCATAGGCGCGGGAGGCCCGCTTGAACCGGCGCTCGGCCTCCGGGTCGCCGGGGTTGACGTCGGGATGGGAGCTCCGGGCGATCGAGCGGAAGGCGCGCCTGATCTGCGCGGGCGTGGCGGACGCCGGGACGCCAAGTGCTCCGTAATGGTCGGTTCGATGGCTCATCGATGCTCCGGCCGGGCGAGGACGAGGGCTGGGCCGTGGCGGATCGAGTCCGCCACGGAGGCCGGCTCCGGGCGCCGGCATCCCCAATTGATGCGCACAGGCTGCATTACATAGGAGACAAAATCTAGCGCAATGTGTACAATCTGTCGTCGGTGGCGCTCCGCTGACCGAAGCGATGCCGACTTGGCGGCCCGAACGGCGGGCTGTCAGCCCGAGAGGTTGATGACGTGGATCTTGCGACCGAATGCCCGGCGACGCGCGAGCGCCCGCCGGAGGACGCTGGGGCCCGCGCGGACGGGCGGCCTGAGCAGGCCACCACAGTAGCCGGGCGCGGAGCCAGCCGCAGCGATGCGAGGACGAGGCGGGTCACCGAGCGCTACCGGGCGATGCTCGAGGGCGGTGCCGATCCCCACGAATGGTCCTACGCCTGGCGTACGGAACTGAACCGCGGCGGCTTCCGTGCAGTCGACTTCCTGCGGGAGCAGGTGATCGACGCCGGCAAGTGCGTCGGCTGCGCGGCCTGCGTGACGATCTGCCCCGTCGACGTCTTCGACTATGTGGACGAGCGCCCAGTCGCGACGAGGCACGCCGCTTGCGTGGACTGCGTGCTGTGCGCGGACGTGTGCGGCGTGCTGCGGCCAATGGACCGCGACCTGCCGGCGCTCCTCGAGCCCCGCCAGCCGTCGCAGGACGTCGGGTACGGCGCCTTCAGCTATGGGCTGTATGCGCGCACGACCGACCCCGAGATCCGGGGGCGCGCGCAGGATGGAGGCGTCGTGTCGACGCTGCTCGTCCACGGGCTCGAGACCGGCCGGATCGAAGGAGCCGTCCTCGGCGACGTGCTGCCCGACGACAACCAGGTGGGGCGTCACAAGCTGGCCAGGACCCGCGACGACGTGCTCTCGTGCGCCGCCTCGCGCTACACGTACTCGCCGAACACGCTGGCCCTCCAGGAGGCGATGCGGGACGGCGTGCGACCGCTGGCCGTGGTCGGCGTCCCCTGCCAGGTCGATGCCGTGCGGCTCCAGCAGCACTCCAGCATTCAACTCGAGATGGCGACCTGGTACCGGGAGAACATCGGCCTGGTGATCGGGCTGTTCTGCTCCGAGAGCTTCACGCACGAGAGCCTCGACCGGCTGGGTGAGCTGATCGGGGTGGAGCGGCCGCGCATCCGGAACATCAACATCAAGGGGAAGCTCGTCGTCCGGCTCGACGACGGCGAGACGGTGACGGCCTCCCTGAAGCGCTTCCGAGAGTGGGCCCGACCGGCGTGCCTCTATTGCCTCGACTACTCCGCGGAGCACGCCGACGTCGCCTGCGGCGGGATCGGGCTGGACGGCTGGACGTTCGTCCTGGTCCGGACGGAGCGCGGCCACGCGGCCCTGCAGGCGGCGATCGAGGCCGGCAGGCTGGAGACGCGGCCGCTCGAGGACGAGCCGCGCGGGCAGGAGCTACTCGAGAAGCTGGCCTCGGACAAGAAACGCAACCGCCCGCACCCGGCGCTGATGCCGACGCTCGCGGAACGGGAGGCCCTGGGCTGGACCGATCCGAAGACCTTCTACACCACAGGACCGGGCGCCCCGCCGAAACCCGACGACGGCGGGGTCCCAGCGACGGCAGGCGGGTCGGCCGACCCGATTGCAGAACGTGCGAGCGTGCCGCGATGACGCTGGCCACGACGCGCCTCGTCGATGACCTCGGGGTCCTCGTCGCCGGACAGGGTGGCGACGGGTCCCTCACGGTCGTGAACCTCCTGGGCACACTGCTCGGACGACGCGGGTTCCACACCTACACTGCCCGCGAGGTCGCGTCCCGGACCAAGGGAGGCCATGCCGCGGCGCTGATGCGGGCCACCTCCGTGGCCCGGGGGTGCCTGGGCGACCGGGTCGACCTCCTCGTCGCGTTTGACGAGGAGGCGGTTGAGCGGGCCGGACACCGCCTCGCCGACGACGGGATCGCCGTCTTCGACTCCTCGGCCGGAGCGCGGCCTGACGGCTCCCTGCCGGTCGGCGCGACGGTGCTCGAGGTCCCGCTCGCGCGGATCGCGGTCCGCAGCCACCGCCGCGACCTGTTCAAGAACAGCGTCGCCTTCGGACTGGTGGCACGCATCGTCGGCGTCTCCGACGACGAGGCCGCGGGCATCCTGCGCGAACGATTCAGGCGCCTCGGCGACGCTGCGGTACGGTCGAACCTCCGGGCTCTCGAGACTGGGTTCGAGGTCGCCGAGCTGCACGGGTTCGGGCAGGGGGCCGGGCCCTGGCGGCTCGCGCCAGTCGAACGCACGGAGCGGATCCTCATCACCGGGAACGAGGCGATCTCGCTCGGCTTCCTCGCCGCCGGAGGCCGCTTCTTCGCGGGCTACCCCATCACGCCGGCGACCGAGATCCTCACCTGGCTGCAGGCTCACCTGCCGGCGTTCGGCGGGCTGGCCGTCCAGGCGGAGGACGAGCTGTCGGCCGTGAACCTCGCGATCGGCGCCGCGATGACCGGCACGCGCGCGATGACGGCCAGTTCCGGGCCAGGCATCGCCCTCATGCAGGAAGGAGTCAGCCACGCCGGCTCCGCGGAGATCCCGCTCGTCATCGTGGACTGCCAGCGCTCCGGGCCGTCCACGGGCATGCCGACGAAGCCGGAGCAGGGCGACCTCGCGATGCTCGCCCACGGCTCGACCGGCGACTTCCCGCGCGTGGTGCTCTCGCCCGGCGACGCGGCGGACTGCTTCTCGCTCGCGATCGACGCCACGAACCTCGCCCAGGAGCTCCAGGGGCCGGTGTACATCGCGCTCGACCAGGCGCTCGGCCAGGACTCCGCGACGTCGGAGCCGTTCGACCTTGCCGTTGTCACGACGACGAGCGGGAAGCGGCTGTCCGCGCACGATGTCGAGGGATTGCGCGAGCTGCGCCGCTACGTGCTGACCGACGACGGCGTCTCCCCGTGGGCACCCCCCGGCACGCCGGGCGGGATGACCCTGGTCACCGGCAACGAGCACAACGAGTGGGGGCTCGTGTCCACGGCTCCCGGCAACCGGGTGACCATGATGGACAAGCGGATGCGCAAGCTGGACACGGTCCGCGACCGGCTGCCGGGCGGTCGCGCGTGGGGCGAGCCCGCAGCTGCGATCGGCCTGCTGGGCGTCGGCATGACCACCGGCGTAATCGGCGAGGCGGCCCAGCGCCTGGCGGCTGCCGGCGTTCCGGTCGCCTGCCTCCAGCCGCGGACCGTGTGGCCGGTGCCCGAGGAGACCCTCGAGTTCATCCGGGCTCGCGAGCGCGTGTACGTCGTGGAGCACAACGCGGAGGGGCAGCTCGCGCAGCTGCTCGCCGCCTCGGGGGCCCCGCGCGAGCGCCTCCGCAGCATCCTCAAGTACGACGGCACGCCCCTCCGGCCGGGCGAGCTCGTCGGCCGCATCCTGGCCGCAGAGGAGAACACCCGGTGACCGCCACGTACCCGCCCGCCGAGCCCATCTGGTGCGCCGGCTGCGGACACTTCGGCGTCCAGGCATCGCTCGACCGGGCACTCGACACGCTGGGGATCCCTCGGCACGAGACCATCATCCTGGCCGGCATCGGCTGCAGTGGCACGATCCAGAACAACCTCGGCACGTACGGCTACCACGCGCTGCACGGGCGCGTGCTGCCGAGCGCCACCGGCGTCGCGCTGGCGGACCCGTCGCTGACCGTGGTCGCCGCCGGCGGGGACGGCGACGGCTATGCGATCGGGATGGGTCACCTCGTGCACGCCTTCCGGCGCAATGTCCCGTTCACATACCTGGTGATGAACAACGCCATCTACGGCCTCACGAAAGGGCAGCGGTCCCCGACGTCGCCGCGTGGCGAAGACGGGGCGGCGCCGTTCGACGCGGTCTCGATGGGGCTGTCCGTGACGGGCACGACGTTCGTCGCCCGGGGCTTCACGCGCCGGAGCGCGCAGCTCGACCGGCTCACCCTGGCGGCGCTCGAGCACGCCCGCTCCGGTCGTGGCTTCGCGTTCCTCGAAGTCCTGTCCCCGTGCGTCAACTACAACGACACCTATCCCGAGTGGGAGGCGGCGCTCCACGACGTCGACGCGGAGGCCGACTACAACCCCTCGGACCGGGCGTCCGCGTTCCGGGTGGTCGCCGAGCAGGCGGCGCAGGGCCGGATGGCCGTGGGCCTCATCTACCGGGATGACTCGGGCGGGTCGGGACAGGCGACGGCCGGGGTCATGGCCGACGGTCGGGCGCGACCGGCGGCAGCCGACCTCGATCCGACCCGCCACGCCCCGGTCCTCCAGAAGCTCCTCGACCGCTACCGGGTCTAGGGGCCCGAGGCGGGTCCGTGACGGCCTGGGCTGCCCACAGGAGCTGGCCGATCTCGGCCGCCGTCAGCGGCGTGCCGCTGAACGAGCGGACGGAGCGGCGCTGGGACAGCGCGGCAGCGAGCCCCATCCCCCCGTCGGTCGCCGGCGGCGGCAGCACCTCGCGGCGCCCACTCGGGCTCGCGCCTTCGTCTGGCCCATCCTGCCCGAGCAGTCCCAGCGCGCCCAACGCGAGGATGGCGGCCAGTCCCGCGAGCGCGATGGGGATCGACGCCCGTCTCCGCATGTCACGCCCTCCCGCATCTCGTGGAGCTCTCCCTGCCCCTGAGTCTTGCCCTCAGCCTGGCGAGCGCCAGAGCCAAGTGGCGCCGGCGGTGACGGGCCCACGACGGCGTGGCACCAGGGCGACCGAACCGCTTCAGGCCGGATACAGAGGTTCCTCATTGTGAGATAGACTCTGGAGATGGAGCAGCGCACAGGAACGATTCGCGGGACGGCTGCCGTCGACGCTCCGGCGGGCGACGGCCAGGACGGGGGAGCCTCGGTCGGGGGACCGGGCGGCCAGGGGGCCGACGCCGACGGGGTCCTCGAGCTCGCCGACCTCCTGGGCCGGGCGGTGCGCCGCCTGCACCGGGGCACCAACGAGGCGCTCGCGCCGCTCGGGCTGTCGCGAGCCCAGGCGCGGGTCGTCCACCTCCTCGCGGACGGGCCGCTGCGCATGGCGGCGATCGCCGAGCGCCTCGCCGTCGTGCCGCGGACGGTCACCGACCTCGTCGACGGGGTCGAGGCGGCCGGGCTCGTGACGCGTCGCCCGGACCCGGGCGACCGCCGCTCGACCCTGGTGGCGCTGACGCCGGCGGGCCGGCAGCTGCTCGATCGGATGGACGCGGCCCGCCGGGCGAGCGCCGAGCTCGTGATCGGCAGGCTGGCGCCGCCGGATCGGGCCGTCCTCGAGCGCGTCCTGCGCGAGCTGGTCGCGGACCCGTCGGGCGCCTGCGCGCCGTCGGAGCCAGCCGCGACTGCGGCGACCCCCGGCCGGCCTGCCGGCGACCGGTTCGCCGACAACGGAACCGGAGGCGCGCGATGAGCATGATGGGCGGCTCGGGGATGGGCGGCTGGCAGCTCATGCGCTCGTTCCGCCGCGACGAGTCCGTCCGCTCCCAGCGCCTCTCGCCCGGGCTGGTCCGGCGCATCGCGCGGTTCGCGGCGCCCTACGGCCGGCTCCTGCTCGTGTTCCTGGTGCTGATCGTGATCGACGCGGCGGTCGGCGCGGCGAGCCCGCTCCTCTACCGGGAGATCATCGACAACGGCATCCTGCCCGGCGACTCGAGCCTCGTCATCGAGCTCGCCCTGCTGCTGGTCGTCCTGGCCGCGTTCGACGCCGTGCTCTCGGTGGTCGAGCGCTGGATCTCCGCGCGGGTGGGCGAGGGCCTCATCTTCGACATGCGGACCCAGGTCTTCGCCCACTTCCAGCGGATGCCCGTCGCCTTCTTCACCCGGACCCAGACCGGCGCCCTGGTGAGCCGGCTCAACAACGACGTGCTCGACGCCCAGAGCGCGTTCACGAACACCCTCTCGTCGGTCGTCGGCAACGCGATCACGGTGGCCGTGACGCTCATCGCGATGGCCTTCCTGAGCTGGCAGATCACGCTGCTCGCGCTGGCGCTGTTCCCGCTGTTCGTGCTGCCCGCCCGCTGGGTCGGCCGCCGGATCCAGGCGATCACCCGGGAGAGCTACAACCTCAACGCCGCGATGACCTCGACGATGACCGAGCGCTTCAACGTCGCGGGAGCCCTCCTCGTGCGCCTGTTCGGCCAGCCGCTGCGCGAGATCCAGAGCTTCGAGGCCAAGGCCGGCCGGGTGCGCGACATCGGGGTCGCGCAGGCCATGCTGACCGTGGCCTTCATGACCTCGCTGCTGTTGACCGCCTCGATCGCGACGGCCCTCGTCTACGGCGTCGGCGGCGTCCTCGCGGTCCAGGGCGCCCTGGGCGTGGGCACCGTGGTGGCCCTCGCGGCGTACCTCAACCGCCTGTACGGCCCGCTGACGGCGCTGTCCAACGTCCAGGTCAGCGTCATGACCGCCCTCGTCTCGTTCGACCGCATCTTCGAGGTCCTGGACCTCAAGCCGCTGGTGGCCGAGCGGCCGGACGCCGTGGACCTCGCCCGCGGGCCCGCCTCCATCGAGTTCGACCACGTGGACTTCAGCTACCCGACCGCCTCGGAGGTCTCGCTCGCCTCCCTGGAATCGGTGGCGGTGCTGGACCAGGCGCCCTCGGGCCAGGTCCTGTTCGACGTCTCGTTCACGGCGCAGCCCGGGCAGCTGGTGGCGCTGGTCGGTCCGTCGGGCGCCGGCAAGACCACGATCAGCCACCTCGTGCCGCGCCTGTACGACGTGCGCGCGGGGGCGATCCGGATCAACGGGGTCGACGTCCGCGACGCCACGTTCGAATCGCTGCGCCGGATGATCGGGGTGGTGACGCAGGACGCCCACCTGTTCCACGACACGATCCGCGCCAACCTGCTCTACGCCCGGCCCGAGGCGAGCGAGCAGGAGCTCGCCGACGCGCTCGAGGCGGCCCAGATCCTGCCGCTGGTGCGCTCGCTGCCGGACGGCCTCGAGACCGTGGTCGGCGACCGCGGCTACCGGCTGTCGGGCGGGGAGAAGCAGCGGATCGCGCTCGCCAGGCTGCTGCTCAAGGCCCCCGACATCGTGGTCCTCGACGAGGCGACCGCCCACCTCGACTCGGAATCGGAGATCGCCGTCCAGGAGGCCCTGCGGGTGGCGCTGGCCGGCCGGACCTCGATCGTGATCGCCCACCGGCTGTCCACGATCCGCCAGGCGGACCAGATCCTCGTGGTCGCCGACGGCCGGATCGTGGAGCGGGGGAGCCACCTCGAGCTGCTCGCCGCCGGCGGCCTGTACGCGGAGCTCTACCGGAAGCAGTTCGCGGGCCAGGGCGCGGTTCCGACGGACGCCCCAGACGTGCCGGACGCGGACCTGAGCGCCGCCAGCTGATCGGCCGGGAGGTCCCTCGCCGGACCTCCGGGGGCGGGTCCTCCGGGGCCTATACATGATGTTGACTTCATGAAATTGATTGCACTAATATGCGGCCATGACTGACCGCATCCCCGTGACCATCATCCCCGGCGACGGCATCGGCCCCGAGGTCGTCGCTGCCGCCCGGCGGGTTCTCGACGCCGCCGGCGCCCCGATCGAGTGGGAGGAGGCCGAGGCGGGCGCCGCCGTCTTCCAGCGCGGCGTGGCCTCCGGCGTCCCCGACGAGACGATCGCCTCCATCGCCCGCAACCGGCTGGTCCTCAAGGGGCCGCTCGAGACCCCGGTGGGGTTCGGCGAGAAGAGCGCGAACGTGACGCTGCGCAAGCTCTTCGAGACGTTCGCCAACGTGCGCCCGGTGCGCGAGTTCGCCGGCGTGCCCACCCCGTACTCCGGGCGCGGGGTCGACCTGGTGGTCGTCCGCGAGAACGTCGAGGACCTGTACGCGGGGATCGAGCACCAGCAGACCGCCGACGTGGCGCAGTGCCTCAAGCTGATCAGCCGGCCGGGCTGCGAGCGGGTGTCCCGGCTCGCCTTCGAGCTGGCGCGGGCCGAGGGCCGCCCGGGCGTCGCGTGCGCCACCAAGGCGAACATCATGAAGCTCACCGAGGGGATGCTGAAGCGCGTGTTCGAGGGGATGGCGCCGGAGTACCCGGACCTCGAGGCGCGCCACATCGTGGTGGACAACTGCGCCCACCAGCTGGTCCGCCGCCCGGAGCAGTTCGACGTGATCGTCACGACGAACATGAACGGCGACATCCTGTCCGACCTCACCTCGGGCCTGGTCGGCGGGCTCGGCTTCGCGCCGTCGGCCAACCTCGGCGCCGACGTCGCGATCTTCGAGGCGGTCCACGGCTCCGCGCCCAAGTACGCGGGCAAGGACGTCGCCAACCCGACCGCGATGATCCTCTCGGCGGTGATGCTGCTCCGCCACGCCGGCCTCGACGAGGTGGCGGCCCGGGTCGAGCACGCGGTCGAGGCGACCCTCGCGGCCGGGATCCACACCCGCGACGTGCTCGGCGAGTCCGTCTCCACGACCGCGTTCACGGACGCCGTGATCGAGCGGCTGGACGCCGCGCCGGCCGCCGCCGGGGCAGCGGGGCCCGGGAGGGCCGGCCGCCGGGTCCGGCAGCTGAGGGTGCCCCGGGTCGACGACACCCCGCAGACCGCCAAGGAGCGGGTCCTGGCGGGCACGGACGTGTTCATCGAGTGGAGCGGCTCGCCGGACGAGCTCGGCGCCTCGCTCGAGGCGATCGCCGCCGGCACGCCCCTGCGGCTCAAGATGATGTCCAACCGGGGGACGATGGTGTACCCGTCGCGCGGCGCCCAGCCCTCGCTGGTGGACCACTACCGATGCCGCTTCCTCGCCCGAGACGGGGCGCAGCCGACGGAAGCCGACCTGGTCAGCCTGATCTCGGCGATCGGCGCCCGCCACATGTGGATGCACGTGGAGCGGCTCCAGCAGTTCGATGGGGCTCGGGGCTACACCCTGGCCCAGGGAGAGGACAACGCCCGATGACGCCTTCGAATCTCGCGCCCGCCGCCGACCTGGCGTCCGCACAGCCCGCCCACCTCGCCTCGAGCGCTCCCGCCGGCCTGGCCATCGGGCCCGGCGCGGACCCCGCAGGCGGCTGGACCGCCGAGTCGGGCCATTCCTGGGAGGCGCCCTGCGGCTGCCCGGAGAACTGCCTCCGAGACCACCAGCTCGACTGAGCGCCCCTGCGCGGGCGCGGCCGAGCCCGCCGAGACGCGGGCGCACCGCTCGCGGACTGCCCCGCCCACCGGAGCGGGGCCGGCGGCGGACGCCGTCTCAGGACTGGGCCGGCGGCTCGCGGCGCACGATGGCGAGCAGCTCGCCCACCGAGTGGTCCCGCTCGGCCGGGTGCCGCAGCGGCAGGTCGTGGTGCACCGTGTACCGGCTGCGCGTGCCCACCCGCTCGCGCTCGAGGTAGCCGGCCGCCACGAGGTCGTTGATCACCGTCTGCGCGGTCCGCTCGGTCACGCCCACCGCGAGCGCGAGGTCGCGGATCCGGAGGTCGCCGTCCCGGGCGAGCGCCACCAGCACGTGGCCGTGGTTGGTCAGGAAGGTCCAGCCGGCCGGCGCGGGCGGCCGGAGCGGCTCCTGGGCCTCTTCCAGGGCGACTTCGCCGGGGCGCGTCGTCTCGGGCATGGCCGGTATGGTGACAGGCTGCGGAGGCTGCGGCAAGCCTCTTCTGATGCAGCGGCTTTCATGAACCGTGGAACATCCGAGACGATGCGCCGCCCTTGCTCGCGTGCCATAGTTGGGGCATGCCTGTCCGCACGGTCGTCGAACGCGGGACCCACGCCAAGCGGTTCGTCGCGTTCAGCGTCGACTGGCCCGGCTGGAGCCGCGGCGCGAGGTCCCCGGAGCTCGCCCTGGCCACGCTGGAGGCGTATCGCGCGCGTTACCGCCCTGTCGCCGACCTCGCGGGCATGGAGGCGGACTTCGACGCGTCGGGGCCCCTCGAGGTGGTCGAGGACCGGGTCGGCACGGGCTCCACCGACTTCTGGGGCATCTCGTTCTCGCCGTGCTCGCTCGAGCAGGACCCGATGGACGAGGCGCAGCTCGAGCGCGGCATCGCGCTGCTGCGCGCGTGCTGGGCGTTCTTCGACGGGGTCGCGGCCCGGGTGTCCCCGGAGATGCGCCCGGGCCCGCGCGGCGGCGGCCGCGATCGGGACCAGATCGTCAGCCACGCGATCCGCACCGAGAGCGAGCTGTTCGCCAGGCGGGTCGGGCTGCGGTGGCCCGAGGGCGCGGCGCTCGCGCCGGACGGGCTCCGCCAGCACCGCGAGGCGTACCTCGCGGCGATCCGCGCCTACAACGCGGGCGACGTGAGGCGGCGCATGCGCACGTGGACGCTGCCGTTCCTCGTCCGCCACTCCTGCTTCCACATGCTCGACCACGCCTGGGAGATGGAGGACAAGGACCTCTCGACCGGAGGCTGACGCCGCAGGCCCGGCGCGCCCGGCGCGCCCGGCTCGTCCGCCGTGGTCGCCCGCGCGGCGCCGGCCTCGCCGCCCCACGCGCTACGATCCGCTGAGTGTCACCCTCAGTTGCGTCTCCCGGCTTGGCTCTTACGATGCGTGCCCACCGAGCGGGTGTGGCTTCCATTGGTTGTGCCGGCCGGGGGACGAGTCGGGCCGACCGGCGTGACTTGATAGG
>JAJYLZ010000071.1 GCA_021787395.1 Chloroflexota bacterium | reverse complement strand
CGGCGCTGGGCGCCAGGCTGCGCGGGCGCCGCGGCGCCGCGCCTGGGTCAGGACCCGGCCGGGGCGGAGCTCGGCGCGCCGGACGCGCTCGGGCCGGGCGACGCGGGCGCCGGGAACTGGTTCGGCTGGGCCTGCACGCGGGCGAGCATCTCGAGGGTGGCCTCGGCCACCTGCGCCTGCTGGTCGTCGCGAGTGATCGTGGCCGGCGGGTCGTTGGGCTGGCCCGTGTAGTAGCCGAACTGCTCGTGGTTGCCGCCCTGGATCGGCACGAACGCGCAGTCGGAGGGCAGCAGGTTCCGCGTCGCCTGGGAGGTGATCTGGCCGACGCCCGCGTCGAGCGTGCCGTAGATGGACGTGCAGGCCACCCCGGAGCGGCTCAGGTCGGCGGTCGGGTAGGCCGCCCAGAGGGCCAGGCCGCGCATGACGCCCGGGTGGCTGGCGACGAACTGGGCCGCCATGGCGCCGCCCAGCGAGTGGCCGGCGATGGCCCAGCGGGTCACCTCCGGGTGCGCTGCCATGACCCCGTCGGCAGCGTCGATGTCGAGGACGGCCAGGTTGAGCGGCATCGAGACCACCACCACCAGGTACCCGTGGGCGGCGATCTGCTGGGCGAGCGGGCCGTACGCCGTGGGCGGGACCTTGGCGCCGGGGTAGACCACCAGCCCCGCCGAGTAGTGCATGGACGGCGGCATCCACTCGTAGTTGTCGCCGACCCGCTCGAATGCGGTGTCGGGCTTGGCGCCGAGCGATTCCTGCGCCTCGGGGAGCAGGGGCTGCGGCTGGAGATACCAGGCGCCGCCGAGCGCCGCCAGGGCGAGCAGGGCGAGGATGACGAGCGCGATGGTCCGGCGGCGCGGCCGGTGCAGTCTGGGGGCCACAGCGTGTCCTAGGAGGCCGGGTCTGCGTTGGCCAGGCGCGCCGGTCCGGCTGGCGGCGCGTGGTCGGACTGGGCGGCGGCCGGCGCGCCCCACTCGCGCTCGACCCCGTCGTCGGGACGCGGCGGCCCCTCGAAGGGCGGCAGCGAGGAGCGGGGGACGCGCAGGTCGTGGGTCGTGCCCGGATCGCCGGTGTCCACCGAGCGCACCTCCAGACCGCCCGCGGCCAGGCCCGCGAGGAGCTCCGCGGGGCCGAGGCCGGGAGGCTGGCCGGCAACGCCCTCGAGCGCCGGCATCGGGATCAGGGCCGGCCAGCCGGGCACGCCCTCGAAGGAAGGGCGGAGGACGGCGCCGGGCGCCTCTCCGTGGACCCCGATCAGCGTCGTGACGGTCTCCGCGTCGGCCCAGGCGAACGCCACCGGCCACACGATGGCCGCGCTCGTGGCGCCGACCAGCCGGGCGGCGCCGGCCATCCCGCGGGCGATCTGCCCAGCCGGCCCGAGCCCGGCCGGGCCGGCGTCGAGGAGCGTCACCGCAGCGGTCGCGAGGGCGGAGGCGACGTCGCCGTCAGGATCGACGGCGACCACCACGATCGGCGTCGCCCCGCCCGCCCAGGCGCTGTCGGCGATCCGGCGCACCGCCGGCGCCCCGTCGGCGTCGGCGAGCGCAGACGCGGGCGACGCGGCCAGGATCACGGCGGCGACGGTCATTCGGGCTCCTCGTGCACGCTCAGGAGTGTAGCCGCGGCGAGGGGGCGCGGGCCGGGGGTGCGGGCGGTCTGACGGTCCCGCGGCCGGCGGTCTTGTGGGCGCGGAGCCGGCGCCGGGGCTGTTTCGCGGGCGCCGGGGCCCCGGATCCCTGGCATGTGCGACACTGGCACTGCCCATGAGCGACACCCCCGGCACCGCTGTGCCCACGACCCCCGACACCGTCGTTCGCGCCGACCTGCGCAATGTCGCGATCGTCGCGCACGTCGACCACGGCAAGACCACGCTGGTCGACGCCATGCTCCGCCAGACGGGCGTGTTCCGCGCCAACCAAGCGGTGGTCGAGCGCGTCATGGACTCGATGGACCTCGAGCGCGAGAAGGGCATCACGATCCTGGCCAAGCAGACCACCATCGAGTTCGACGGCGTCCGGCTCAACATCGTCGACACGCCCGGCCACGCGGACTTCGGCGGGGAGGTGGAGCGCTCGCTGCTCATGGTGGACAGCGTCCTGCTCCTGGTCGACGCGGCCGAGGGCCCGCTGCCGCAGACGCGCTACGTGCTGCAGAAGGCCATGGCCCGCCGGCTGCCGGTGGTGGTGGCGCTCAACAAGATCGACCGCGGGGACGCCCGCCCGGCCGAGGTCCTCGACGACGTCTACGAGCTGTTCATGGACCTGGGCGCCGACGAGCACCAGATCGAGTTCCCGGTCGTGTACACCAACGCCAAGGCGGGCACGGCGACGCGCGACCTCGGCGAGCCGGGCTCGAGCCTGCGGCCGCTGCTGGAGCTGCTGGTGGCGGTGACGCCGGCGCCCTCGTACCAGCCGGGGCACCCGCTGCAGCTGCTGGTCACCAACCTGTCGGCGAACGACTACGTGGGGCGGATGGCGGTGGGCCGGATCCGCAACGGGACCATCCGCGTCGGGCAGCGGGTCACCGTGGTCCGGGACGAGGCGGACGACGCCTCGGGGTCCGTCGAGCCCGGCCGGACGGTCACCCTGTCGGGCACGGTGACCAGCCTCCAGACCGCGCGGGGCATGGAGCGCGTGGACATCACCGAGGCCGGCCCGGGCGAGATCGTGTCGGTCGCCGGCCTGCCCGAGGTGACCATCGGCGACACGCTCACCGACCCGGCCGACCCGCGCCCGCTGCCGCGCCTCGACGTGGACGAGCCCACCATGCGCATGACGTTCGGCGTCAACACGTCGCCGTTCGGCGGCCGCGACGGCAAGTTCGTCACCTCGCGCCAGGTCAAGGCGCGCCTCGAGCGCGAGGTCCTGGGCAACGTGTCGATCCAGGTGCGCCCGACCGAATCGGGCGACACGTTCGAGGTGCGGGGGCGCGGCGAGCTCCAGCTGGCGGTGCTGATCGAGCAGATGCGCCGCGAGAGCTACGAGCTCACGGTGAGCCGCCCCGAGGTGATCCTGCACGAGCTGGACGGCGAGGTCACCGAGCCCTACGAGCGGATCACCATCGACATCCCGCCGGACTTCATCGGCGAGGTGCAGACCGCGATGGCGGGCCGCAAGGGCCGCCTCGAGCAGATGAGCACCGACGCCGACGGCCGGGTCCGGATGGAGTTCGTCCTCCCGGTCCGGGGCCTGATCGGCTATCGGGGCCAGCTGCTCACCGAGACCCGCGGCACCGCGCTCCTCCACCAGATCGGCGAGGGCTACGGGCCGTGGGCCGGCGACGTCACCCACCGGACCAACGGCGTGCTGGTGTCGGACCGCCAGGGGACCTCCAACGCCTACGCGCTGTTCAACCTGCAGGACCGCTCGGAGCTGTTCATCGGCGCGGGCGTGGACGTGTACGAGGGCATGATCGTCGGCGAGAACGCGCGCTCGGGCGACATGGACGTGAACGTCTGCAAGGAGAAGAAGCTCACCAACGTCCGGACGCACGCCCACGACGAGGCGCTGCGCCTGACCCCGCCGCGGCCGCTGACCCTGGAGAGCGCGATCGAGTTCATCGGCGCCGACGAGCTGGTCGAGGTGACGCCCTCGGCCATCCGGCTGCGCAAGCGGCTGCTGGGCAAGCAGGACCGGGAGAAGGAGCGCGGGCGGGCGTACGACATGGCGCGGGCTGCCGAGCGGCCGTAGGGCCGGCCCGAGGACGCCGCCCCGGGGTCAGTCCACGGGGCCGGCGTGGACGCGGGCGCGGAGCCGCTCAGTGGCGGGCGCCCGAGCCTCGGCGGCGCCCGGGCGCCAGCCCCAGCGAGCGTCGTCGTCCTCCTGGACGCCGCGGGGCCAGCCGGGCTGGCGGTAGCGCAGGATGTCGTCGAGGCGCGGCGGGTCCACGGCGAGCACGCGCACGGAGACGCCGAACAGGACCGCGAACAGCACGAGCAGCGCGAACCCGAGCGCGTCCATGCCTCGATTCTGGACCCCCGCGCAACCCTCGCGGAACGAGCGGCTTCAGCCCTCGGGCGCTGCGGGGCGGTCCCGCCGCCCGGTCGTACAATCCGCGGGACGATGCCGATCTACCTGGACCACGCCGCCACCACGCCCGTCCGGCCCGAGGTGCTCGAGGCCATGCTGCCGCTGCTGGGCGGCACGTTCGGCAACCCGTCGTCGGCCCACGCCTTCGGCCGGGCGGCCCGCGAGGCGCTCGACGACGCGCACGAGCGGCTGGCCCGGGCCGTGGGCGCCGACGCGCGCGAGATCGTGTTCACCAGCGGCGGCACCGAGGCCACCAACTTGGCCGTCAAGGGTGCCGCCTGGGCTGGCAGGCCGCGCGGGCACCGCCTGGTCACCACGGCCGTGGAGCACCACGCCACCCACCACACGCTGCGCTACCTGGAGAAGTTCGGCTTCGAGGTGGTCGAGGTGGGCGTGGACCGCTACGGGCGCGTGGATCCCGACGACGTCGAGCGGGCCCTCACCGACCGGACGACGCTGGTGTCGATCATCCTGGGCAACAACGAGGTGGGGACGCTGGAGCCCGTGCTGGAGATCGCCGAGCGCGTCCGGGCGAGGCGGGGCGTCCTGCTCCACGTGGACGCGGTGCAGGCGGCGCCCTGGACCGAGTTCAGCGTGGACAGCCTCGGCGCGGACCTCGTGTCCCTCGCCGCGCACAAGGCCGAGGGTCCCAAGGGCGTGGGGGCGCTGTGGATCCGGCGCGGCACGCACCTCCTCGCCCAGCAGCACGGCGGCGGCCAGGAGCGGCACCGCCGGGCGGGGACGGAGAACGTGGCCGGCGCCGTCGGCATGGCGCGGGCCTTCGAGCTGCGGGCCGCAGAGCGGGCGGAACTGCTCCCGCGCGTCCGGGCCCAGCGCGACCGCCTGGCGGCGGCGGTGGTGGCGAGCGGACTGGTCGAGCTCACCGGCCATCCCGTCGACCGCTTGCCGCACATCGCCTCGTTCGTCGCTCGGGGCATGGAGGGCGGGTCGGTCGCCCTGGCCCTCGACCTGGAGGGGATCGCCATCTCCACCGGGTCGGCCTGCGCGTCCGGCTCCACCGAGGTGAGCCACGTCCTCACGGCCATGGGCTACCCGAACGACGAGGCTCGCGGGCAGCTGCGGATCTCGCTCGGGCGGACCACGACCGACGCCGAGGTGGACGCCGCGTGCCGGGTGGTGCCCGACGTGCTCGCGAGGGTCGCGGAGGGCAGCCCGATCGCCGAGGTCGCGGGGGCTCCCGGGGCGTCGTGACGGCCCCCGGCGGCCCGCTGCTGGCCGGCGTGGACGCCGGCGCGAGCAAGACCGTGGTCCTGGTCGTCCGTCCGGCGGGCGGGGTCGTGGGGCGCGCCGAGGGCGAGGGCGCGAACCCCAAGCGCCACGGGCTCGCGGTGGCCGCCGGGCGGATCGCGGAGCTGGTGCAGGCGGCGTGCGGCGGCGCCGCTCCTGCGCTCGCGTTCATCGCCGGCGCCGGGCTCGACCGCCCGGAGCACGCCCGCGCCCTCGAGGCGGAGGTCGGCCGGCGACTGGCCGGCTGCCGCGTGCTGGCGGCCAACGACACGCTGGCGGTCCTGCGCTGCGGGACCCCGGACGGCGTGGGCCTGGCGGTGCCGGTGTCCACGGGGGGCAACGTGGTCGGGCGAGGTCCGGACGGACGCGTGACGGACCGCGGCCACGGCATCTTCGGGGGAGGCTACGTCATGGGGGCGCTGGCGGCGCGCGCCGAGCGGCGCGGCGGGGTGTCGCCCGCGCTGGCCCGGGCGGTGCGGGACGCGGGGCTGGCATGGCGTGGCCGACGTCCCGAGGCGGCGGCCGCCCGGCTCGGCTCGGCGGTCGCCGCGGCCGCCGAGGCCGGCGACCCGTACCCGGCGGGGATCGTGGACCGGTGGTGCGGTCGCGTCGAGGCGGCGGTCCGGGAGGAGGTGGAGCGGCTCGGCCTCGGCGCCGCGCCGACCGTCGTCGTCTACGGGGGCCTGGCCGAGGCGTCGCCGTGGCTGGCCGGGCGCATCCGGGCGGCCGTCCTCGCCGGCGCGCCGGGGGCCCGCCTGGCATCGCTCGACGCGGCCCCGGTGGAGGGGGCGGTGCTCCTCGCCCGGGATGCGTGGGCGGGGCGGCTGGCGGTCTGGGACTTCACGCCCCGCCGCTGAGCGCTCCTCCCGTCCGGACGGCGCCGGCGACCCCCGCCGTACAATCCCGCGATGAGCCGGATCCTGGTCGCCATGTCCGGAGGGGTGGACAGCTCCGTCGCGGCGGCGCTCCTCCACGAGCAGGGCCACGAGGTGGTCGGCGTGTGGATGCGCCTCCACGACGTCGCGGACAGCTACTCGGAGTTCCGCAGGTCGTGCTGCTCGGCCGACGCGGCCGACGACGCGCGGCGGGTGGCCGCCCGGCTGGGCATCCCGTTCTACGTCATGAACCTGGAGCGCGAGTTCGCCGCGGGCGTCATCGACCCGTTCGTCGCGGACTACACCCACGGCCGGACGCCGTCGCCGTGCATCGAGTGCAACACCGTGGTCAAGTTCGGGGCGCTGCTCGGCCGCGCCCGGCACCTCTACGGCTGCGAGGCCGTGGCCACGGGTCACTACGCGCGCCGGCTGGTGGTCGAGACGCCCGCCGGGCCGCGGGCTCGGCTCGGCACGGCGGCCGACGCGGCGAAGGACCAGACGTACTTCCTGTACGGCCTGCGGCAGGAGCAGCTGTGGTTCAGCCGCTTCCCGCTGGGCGACCTTGAGAAGCCCCAGGTGCGGGCCATCGCCCGGTCGCTCGGCCTGGCGACCGCCGACAAGCCGGAGAGCCAGGAGATCTGCTTCGTGCCGGGCGGCGACTACCGCGCCGAGCTGCGGAGCCGGGGCGACTGGACGCCCGAGGCCGGCCCCGTGATCGACCTCGACGGCCGGACGGTGGGGGAGCACGGGGGCGCCGCCGGCTTCACTGTCGGGCAGCGCCGCGGGCTCGGCGTCGCGCTGGGCGAGCCCCGCTTCGTGGCGCGGGTCGACGCGGCGACCAACACGGTGGTGCTCGGACGCCGGCGCGACCTCGAGACCCGGACCGTGGCCGTCGAGGCGGCGTCGTTCCTGGCGGACGAGCCGCCCACGGTCCGCGATCCGGACGGGTCGTGGCGCCCGTTCCGCGCCCAGGTGCGGATCCGCCATCGGGCCCCCCTGGCGGGCGCGCTCGTCCGCCCGTCGTCGGATCGGGAGCCCGCCCTCGGCGGCCGCTGGCTGGTCGAGGTGGACACGCCCGTCTGGGCCGCCGCGCCGGGCCAGGCCTGCGTGTTCTACGACGGCGACACGTGCCTCGGCGGCGGCAAGATCGCGGCGCTGCCGGCCCCGGCCGGCGACGCTGGCGAGGCACGGGAGGCGGCTCGTCCCGTCGCGACCGGGAGCGCCCGGTGAGCGTCGGACCGGGGCTGCTGCTGGCCCTGCTGGTGGGCCTGGTCCACACCTCGATCTACGTCCTGATCCGGGGCGAGTCCGGCGGCCGCCTGCCCCTGACCTACCTGGCCGCGGCGCTGGGGTCGTGGGCGGGGGCGGCGCTCGGGGCGCAGGTCGGCATGACCTTCCTCGCGATCGGAGACTTCGCCCTCATCCCGGCGTCGATCGTCGCCTGGCTGGGGATCGCGTTCGTCGCGATCGTCGCCACCCTCGGCCCGGACCGCCGGGAGCCCGGCGCGTGAGGCCCCTGGGCCGCGCGCCCGGTCCCGCGGGGCATGGCGGGGCCAGCCGATCCAGCGCCCTGTCCGAGGCGATCGCCGAGGCGGCCGAGCTGCTCGCGGGCGACAGCGCGCCGTCGAGGGCGTTCTTGGGCGGGCTCGTCGCGGGCGCCCTGGTGGGCGCGGCGGTCGCCGGCGCCTCGCTCCTGCGCTCGCGCCGCGACGCGCAGCCGGACGCGACGGACCGGCGCGGCTGAGGCGCGCCCGGCGCCCCGGCGCCCGAGGGCGGGGCGAGCAGCGGCGCCTGGGTCAGCTGGCGACGGCGAGCCCGGGGCGGGGCCGCTGGGCGCGGACCAGCGCGGCGAACGCGGCGGCCTCGAGTGGCCGCGCCAGCAGGAAGCCCTGTCCCATGTCGCAGCCCATCTCGGCGAGGGCCACCGCCTGTGCCTGGTGCTCGATCCCCTCGGCGACCGTGGACAGCCGCAGGCTGCGGGCGAGCTCGACGATGACGCGGGCCACGGCCGTCGCCTCCGGATCGGTGCCCACGCCCTCAACGAACGAGCGGTCGATCTTGATCCGGTCGACCGGCAGGCGGCGGAGGTAGGCGAGTGACGAGTAGCCGGTGCCGAAGTCGTCCACGGCGATGTGGGCGCCGAGCGCCCGCAGGCGGCGGAGCAGGTCGCCGGTCCCGGCGTCGTCGTCGAGGGCGAGGCTCTCGGTGATCTCGATGGACAGCCGGCCGGCGTCGAGCCCGTGGCGGCCGATCGACTCGCGGAGGAAGCCGACGAACGCGTCCCCCCGGAGCTGGGCGGCCGACACGTTGACGGCGGTCCAGCGCACCGTCGGGAGCTCGACCGCCCACTCGGCGGCCTGCCGGCACACCTCCTCCACCACCCAGCGCCCGACCTCGCCGATGAGGCCCGTGGCCTCGAGGGTGGGGATGATCTCGGTCGGCCCCACGATCCCGCGCTTGGGGTGGTTCCAGCGGAGCAGCGCCTCGCTGCCGACGATCTCCCCGGTGCGGAAGTCGCGCACCGGCTGGTAGTGGAGCAGGAACTGGCGGTGCTCGACGGCGCGCCGGAGCTCGCTCTCGAGCACGGCGCGGCGCGCGGAGGCGAGGTGCGCCTGGGGATCGTAGAGGCGCCAGCGGCCCTTGCCCAGGCCCTTCGCCTCGTACATCGCCAGGTCGGCCGCCCGCAGCAGCCACGCCGGCGAGCGCTTGCGGGTGATGTCGGCGGCCACGCCCACGCTGATCCGGGCGCCGAGCTTGAGGCCGTCCACCCGGAACGGCTCGTCGAAGGCGGTCACGAGCCGCTGGGCGATCGCCGCCGCGCCGGCCTCGTCGGACAGGCCCTCGACGAGGACCGCGAACTCGTCGCCGCCGAGCCGGGCGATCGTGGCGCCGGGCCGGAGGGTCTCGCGAAGCCGCCGGGCCACGGCCACCAGCAGGCGGTCGCCGACCTCGTGGCCGTGGGCGTCGTTGACGCGCTTGAAGTCGTCGAGGTCGAGCAGCAGCATCGCGACCAGGCCCGGCGAGCGCTCGGCGCGCGCCAGGGCGTGGGCGACGCGGTCGTTGAGGAGGGCCCGGTTGGCGAGGCCGGTCAGCGGGTCGTGGAAGGCGAGGCGGACGAGCTCGGCCTCCAGCCGCTTGCGCTCGGTGATGTCGGTCAGGTAGCCGTGCCAGCGGACGCGGCCGCCGGGAGCGTCGGAGCCGAGGACGGTGTGGTCGTGGACCCAGATCTCCCGCCCGTCCCGGCGGCGCATGCGGTACTCGCGGTCCGGCCGCGACCGTCCGTCGGCCACCGCGTCGGCGTCGTCGTCGGCGAGCACGCGCCGCAGGTCGTCGGGGTGGATGTGCTCCTCCCACATGCCCGGGATGCCCACCCACTCCTCGGGCCGGTAGCCCAGCAGGTCGAGCAGCTGGGGGCTGGCGTACTCCAGCGGGGCCCAGCGCCCGACGCCGGTGGCGTAGACGACCCCAGGGAGGTGCTCGACGAGGGACCGGTACCGGGACTCGCTCTCGACCGCGCGCCGCTCGGCCTCGGCCCGCTCGGTGACGTCCCGCAGGAACACCGCGTACCAGGTTCGGCCGTCGTCCTCGTAGTCGGCCACGGCCGCCTCGACCTCCGTCGGCCTCCCGTCGGGGCGACGGACGGCGAGGCGGTGGAGGCGGCCCGGCTCGGAGCTCCAGCCGGCGTCCTCCGAGCCCTCGGCCGGCGCCAGGAGGTCGTCGAGGCGCAGCCCACGGGCGCTCTCGCCGGACCAGCCGAACAGGCGGGCCGCGGCGGGGTTCCAGGCCACCACGCGGCCCCGGTCGTCGGTCCCGACCACGGCGTCGATCGCCATCTCCATGAGCAGCCGCCAGCGGCGCTCCGACGCGGCCAGGCGCGCGGACGCAGCCGTCTCGGCCGTTGCGTCGCGGACCGTGAGCGAGACGCCCGTGATGCCGTCGCCCGCCTCCCGCACCGCAGCCCACGAGGCGACCGCGACGAACGTCTCGCCGCCGACGCGCCGGTGGGTCGCCCGGTCACGCTCACGGCCCCCGCCGGCCGCCACGCGCGCGAAGGCGGCGCGGGCGCGCTCCAGGTCGCCCGGGTCCACGAGCGCCTCGAACGTCTGGGCGAGGGCCGCGTCGACCGCCATCCCGTACAGCTCGGCGGCCGGCGGGGGCCAGGACCGGATGGCCCCGTCGAGGCCGAGCAGGATGATCGCCTGGTCGGAGGAGGCGATCACCGCCTCCAGCCGGCCGGTGGCGGCGTCTGCGCGGGCTTGGAGCTTCCGGAGGTTGCGGCCCCGTCCCCGGATGCTGGCTGCAGCCACGGCGAGCAGGAGCACGGCCAGCGGCAGCGCCACGAGGGGCATGCCCCATACGACCGCATGCGGAGGCTCGGCTGGCCCGCCCATGAGCAGCAGCGCCTCGGCCGCGAGCCCCGCCGCGAGGGCGGGGACGGTGGCGATGGCGAGCAGCCCGAGGGCCAGCGGCCGCCGGAAGCGCCCGGACCCGGCCCGCCCGGCGGTCGCGTTGACGCGGGTCCGTTGTTCGTGGCTGGCACGGGTCATGAGTCGCTCGCGTGGTGGCAGGGGCGTCCAGCGGCCGGATCGGCTGCCACTGGAGCGTAGGCGCACCACCCCGGTGCGGCAGGGGCCCTTCCGTCAGGGCCGTGGTGGGACCTTCGGCGGGGCCGAGGATCGACGGGGGCTCCGACGGAGGGCGGCTGGCGCCCCGCGAGGCCTGCGCCACCGTTGGGTACCATTGCGCCGATGTCGAACGACGCCCCTGTCCCGTTCCTGCCCGCGGCCGAGATCCGCCGCCGGTTCATCGAGTTCTTCGCCGAGCGCGGCCACACGGTCGTGCCCAGCGCCAGCCTCGTGCCGGCGGGCGACCAGACGCTGCTGTTCACCAACTCCGGGATGGTCCAGTTCAAGGACGCGCTGACCGGGGTGGAGAAGCGCGACTACACGCGGGCCGTGGACTACCAGCGCTGCCTCCGGGTGGCGGGCAAGCACAACGACTTCGAGGAGGTGGGGCGCACCCCGCGCCACCACACCCTGTTCGAGATGCTGGGCAACTGGAGCTTCGGCGACTACTTCAAGCGCGAGGCGATCCACTGGGCGTGGGACTTCCTGACCCGCGACCTGGGCATCCCCGGGGACCGTCTCGCCGCCACCGTCTACTCCACGGACGACTTCGCGTTCGACGTCTGGAAGAACGAGATCGGCCTGCCGCCGGAGCGCCTCGTCCGCTGGGGCGACTTCCCCGCGGGCGACGAGAAGAACTGGTGGCGGATGGCCGACGTGGGCCCGTGCGGCCCGTGCTCGGAACTGCACTACGACCGGGGCGCGCACCTCTCCGAGGGCCCCGAGTGCGTGCCGGACCACAGCGAGCACTGCCCGCGCTGGCTCGAGGTCTGGAACCTCGTGTTCATGGAGTTCGAGCTCCACCCCGACCGCAGCCTCACGCCGCTGCCCGCCCCCGGGGTGGACACGGGGATGGGCCTGGAGCGGATCGCGTCGGTGGTCCAGGGCGTGACCAGCAACTACGACACCGACCTGTTCGCGCCGATCCACGCCCGGATGCGCGAGCTCATGGCCCACGACCCCGACGCCTTCGAGGCGGAGCGCTTCAGTTACCAGGTCATCGCCGACCACTCGCGGGCAGTCACCTTCCTCGCCGCCGACGGAGTCCTTCCGTCCAACGAGGGGCGCGGGTACGTGATGCGCCGCATCGTCCGGCGCGCGATCCGCCACGGGCGGCTCCTGGGCCGCCACGAGCCGTTCCTGGGCGAGACGGCCAAGGTGGTCATCGACACCATGTCCGACGCCTACCCGCACCTCGCCCAGCGCCGCGAGGAGATCCTGGGCGTCATCTCGCGCGAGGAGCGCCAGTTCAACCGGACGCTCGAGGCCGGCATGGGCCAGCTCGAGGAGGCGCTGATCCCCCTGACGTCGAACGAGCGCGTGGTCGGCCGCCAGGCCGACAAGCTCCCGCACGACGCGCCGGTCCTGCCCGGGGCGGTGGCGTTCAAGCTCCACGACACGTACGGCTTCCCGATCGACCTGACGGTCGAGCTGGCGGCCGAGTACGGCGTCCGGACCGACCTCGCGGGCTTCGAGGACGCGCTGGCCGAGCAGCGCGAGCGCAGCCGCGCCAACACCAAGTCGGGCCTGGCGGAGGTGGCGCTGGCCGCAACGCGCTACGCGGAGATCCTGGCCCGGACGGGCCCCACCGAGTTCCTGGGCTACGACGCCACGGACGCCGTCGGCCGCGTGGTGGCGATCCTGCGGGACGGGATCGCCTACGAGACGCTGGAGGCCGTGCCCGAGGCGGAGCTGCGCGTCGAGCCGGCGGCCCGCGTGGAGCTGGTGCTCGACCGGACGCCGTTCTACGCGGAGTCCGGGGGCCAGGTCGCGGACACGGGCAGGATCCTGGGCGGCGACGGGCGGACCCTCGTGGAGGTCGACGACGTCCAGCGGGTCGCCGGCACGCAGACGGCTGGGCTGACCGTCCACCGCGGCGTGCTGCGCGGCGCCGTGCGCCTCGGCGACGAGCTCCGGTGCGTGGTGGACGCCGAGCGCCGGGCCCACACGATGCGCAACCACACGGGCACCCACCTGCTGCACCGCGCGCTGCGGAACGCGGTGGGGGAGCGGGCGCGCCAGGCGGGCTCGCTGGTCCACCCCGACTACCTGCGCTTCGACTTCCCGTTCGACCGAGGGCTCACCGATGACGAGCGGCTCCAGATCGAGCGCGAGGTCCGGCGCGTGGTGCGCGAGGACCGGCCGGTCAGCGTGGAGTGGATGTCGATGGCCGAGGCGCAGGGCGCCGGGGCCGACGCGTTCTTCGACGAGAAGTACGGCGAGCGCGTGCGCACCGTCCGCGTCGAGGGCTTCAGCCACGAGTTGTGCGGCGGCACGCACTGCCGCGCGTCGGGCCAGATCGGCAACTTCGCGATCACCTCGGAGAAGAGCATCGGGTCCGGGATCCGCCGGATCGAGGCGGTCACCGGCGCCGCCGCCGACCGGCTGATGGAGGAGCGGTTCGCCCTGCTCGAGCGGGCCGCCGCGGCCGCCGGCGCTCGCAGCGTGGACGCCCTGGAGGAGCGGATCGGACAGCTCCAGGACGAGCTCCGGGAGGCCAAGCGCCGCCTCAAGGCCGGGTCCGCCGGCGGACGCCCGAGGCCGGGCGAGCTCGCCGCGGCGGCGCAGGAGATCGCCGACGGTGTGAAGTTCGTCGGCTGGTCGGGCGATGTCGCCTCGATCGACGAGCTCAAGGGGCTCGCCAAGGACGTCCGCGGCTCGCTGCCGTCGGGCGTGATCGCGGTCGGCCTCGACGCCGACGAGCCGCAGCTGTTCGTGACGGTCAGCGACGACCTGGTCGGGCGCGGCATCGCCGCCGGTGCGCTGGTCGCCCGGGCCGTCGCGAGGATCGAGGGCCGCGGAGGCGGCCGGCCGCAGATGGCCCAGGGCAAGGGCACCCGCCGCGACGGTCTGGCCGACGCGATCGCCGAGGTCCGGGCGGCGGCCGCCGAGCAGGCCGGCCCCGCGTGACGGGATCGGGGTCGGGTTCAGGGCGCGGAGAAGGGGGCTAGATGGCGTTCCTGCGGCGGATCTGGAGCCGCGACGAGGAGCCGGTGCCCGCGGCGTGCACGGCCCTCGACGTCGGCACGGAGTTCGCCAAGGCCCTCGTGTTCGAGATCGACGACCAGGGCCACGGCACCGTGCGCGGCGTGGGCCGCCAGCGCCAGGGGCTCAGCCACATGCAGTCGGGCACGGTCGCGGACATCGCCGCGGTCGTGGACAACTGCGCGGTCGCGCTCCAGGAGGCCGAGGAGATGGCCGGCTTCCGGCCCACCCAGGTCGTCATCGGGATCGCCGGCGAGCTCGTCAAGGGCTTCACCACCAGCCTGACGCAGGAGCGCAAGAAGCCCGACCTGCCGATCAGCGAGGCGGAGCTGATGAAGCTGATCGACAGCGTCCAGCGGGAGGCGATGCGCGAGGCGGAGCGCTCGATCACGTGGGAGACCGGCCTGCCGCAGGTGGACGTGCGACTGGTCCACAGCGCGGTCGTCGGCGCCTCGATCGACGGCTATCCGCTGTCCAATCCGGTCGGGTTCCAGGGCCGGCACGTCAAGATCGGGATCTTCAACGCCTTCGCGCCGCTGGTGCACCTCGGCGCGCTCCAGTCGGTCGCCAGCCAGCTCGACCTGGAGCTGCTGGAGGTCGTGGCGGAGCCGTACGCCGTGGCCCGCGTCCTGGGCGCCGAGAACGTGCGCCAGGCGGGCGCCCTGTTCATCGACGTGGGCGGCGGCACGACCGACGTGGCGCTCGTCCGGCAGGGCGGCATCGAGGGCACGCGCATGTTCGCGCTGGGCGGGCGGGCGTTCACCAAGTCCATCGCGGACCGCCTCGGCCTGCCGTTCCCGCGGGCGGAGTCGCTCAAGGTGGACTACGCCCGCGGGCTGGCCGTGGAGCGGGCCGGCGACGTGGCCGAGATCGTCCGGGACGACGTGGCGGTGTGGGCGGCCGGCGTGGAGCTGGTCATGGAGGAGCTGGCGGCGGGCGAGATGCTGCCCGGGCGCATCCACCTGTGCGGTGGCGGCTCGCGGCTGCCGGAGATCCAGCAGGCGCTGGCGTCCGAGCGGTTCTGGAAGCGGCTGCCGTTCTCCCGCCCGCCCGAGGTCTCAGTGATGGCGCCCGACCAGATCGAGTCCATCTCGGACGCCACCGAGCTGCTCGTGGACCAGCAGGACGTGACCCCGCTCGGCCTCGCCTACCAGGCGATCGAGCTCCACACCAGCGAGGACCCGCTCGACGCGACGCTGCGGCGGGTGCTCCGCGCGATGAAGGTCTAGGGTTCGCCGCATGGCGACGATCGTGTACCTCGACGCCGAGGACGAGATCACCACCGCGGCCGCGCGCATCCGGCGCGCCGCCGAGGCCCGGGTCGGGATCGTGATCCCGTTCGGGTCGCGCGTGGCCACCTCTCGGATCAACTTCCGCCTCCTCGCCCGCGAGGCGGCCGGCGCGGGGCGCCGGCTGGACATCGTGGCGCCCGACGCGTCCGCGCGCGCGCTGGCCGCATCGGCGGGCCTCGCGGTGTTCGCCTCGGTCGCCGAGTACGAGGCGGCGCTCGATCTCCCCGAGGAGCCCGACGCGACGTCGGCCGGCGCGGCGGCAGCCTCGCCGCGCTCGCCCG
>JAJYLZ010000070.1 GCA_021787395.1 Chloroflexota bacterium | reverse complement strand
ACGGTCCCGGCGACCGAGACCGAGGCCCCCAGCGGGAGCGAGGCCCTCAGCGCGCCCGACAGGGCCGGCGCGGTCCGGAGGTTCGCCCCGCCGCAGCCGGGCGTCATGGCCGCGCCCGACGGCGTCGGGGCGGGGGCCGGCGTCGGAGCGGGCGTGGGCGTCGGCGTGGGCGTCGGCGTGGGCGTCGGCGTGGGCGACGGTGCCGGCGTGGGCGTAGGCGCGGGCGTGGGACCGCCATTGGCGAACAGGCACGCGAAGTAGGTCTTGGAGGTGCCGGGGACGGTCGCGGCGCCGCACCCGAACCGCTGGTAGCTCGCCAGTTCCGCCGTGCGGTGCGCCGAGGAGCTCATGAAGCTGCGCTGGGCGATGGCCACGGATCGCGCCGTCGAGGTGGTGCCACCCACGCAGTTGGCGCCCTTGATGTCACAGCCCAGGCGATACGTGGTCGGGGCGTTGCCGTAGCTGTTCCAGTGGAGGATCTCACTTCGAGCGAGGGAGTAGCCGAAGACCGTGCGCACGATCGTCAAGGACGGGTACGGCGTCTTCGTCCCCGGCAGGTAGCAGCCGGGAACCGTGTGCGAGAAGTAGCCCCGGTTCGCCATGTCCCGGGCGCGGCCGGACAGGACCAGCGACGGGTTGGTGGGGCAGGTGAACGTCGCGTCGCGCGCGATCGCCGACAGCTGGGCGTCCACCAGGTACGGCTGCTTGCCCAGGGCGACGCGGTCGAGGTTGATCAGGCGGATGAGCTCGGTGCCGAGCAGGTCCGCGGCGCTGGTCGTGCTGTCGGGAACTGCGGTGAGCACCCCGGTGGCGGCGTACAGGGCGCCGGCGCCGTAGGCGGAGCTGACCGGGACGCCGTTGACGGCGGTCACCACGTACCACGAGGAGCCGGACGACGGGGTCGGGCACACGGCCGACCAGGCGCCGCCGGGCACGGTCCCGGCGACCGAGACCGAGGCCCCCAGCGGGAGCGAGGCCCTCAGCGCGCCCGACAGGGCCGGCGCGGTCCGGAGGTTCGCCCCGCCGCAGCCGGGCGTCATGGCGTTGGTCGTCGCGGCGGCCGCCTGGCTCGAGACTGCGACCGGCAGGAGCAGGCACGCAGCGAGGAGCGCCATTGCGAAGCGGATGGACGGGGTGCGGGACGGGCGGATGACCCGCCGAGCGAGGCGCGATACCGAGGACTTCACAGCGCAGCCCAGTCTGGTGACGGGGCAGGTGGTGCGCTACGGCCCCATAAGGCCATGCCCGCCGTTCGCCTCCTAGGACTATCGGGCTACCGCCCTTGATCCCGGCCGCCATTCCTCGAGGCGAGTGCGGGTCCGCAGGTGCCGTTCCATCCGTGATCCGGTCCGCTGCGAACCCCAGCCGGGGCCGCGCGACGGCGCGCATCCGCGCATCGGGCTATCGTGAACTCGCCGCACTGGACCGCCCCCGTCCAGCTCTTCTCGGAGGAATCGCGTGACCGCGCCCCAGCCCGTCCCCGCCGACCTCAACGCCGTCGTCCGCTACGCCGTCTGGGCGGTCTACGCTCGAACAGGCGCCGCGCCGGGGGAGGGCGCCCGGGACAGCCTCGAGGCCTGGGCGGCGTCGCTCGCCCAGCAGGGCGTCGTGCTCCGCGGCTGCTACGACGTGTCGGGCCTGCGCGCCGACGCGGACGTGCTGGTCTGGCTGCACGGCCCCTCCGCCGAGTCGATCCAGGCAGCCCTCCGCGGCTTCCGCCGCACGGCGGTCGGCCCCGCCGTCCGCCTCGCCTGGTCGGCCATGGGCACGCACCGGCCGGCGGAGTTCAGCCGCGACCACGTCCCGTCGTTCATGCTGGACACGCAGCCCAAGGGCTGGCTGTGCGTGTACCCGTTCGTGCGCTCCTACGAGTGGTACCTGCTGCCCGAGGACGATCGGCGCGAGATGCTCCGCGAGCACGGCCTGGCCGGCCGCGAGTTCCGCGGCGTCCAGGCGAACACGGTGGCCGCCTTCGCCCTCAACGACTGGGAGTGGATCCTCGCGCTCGAGTCCGACAACCTCCACGAGCTGGTGGACCTGATGCGCGACCTGCGGGCGACGCAGGCGCGGCGCCACGTCCGGCTTGAGATCCCGTTCCACACCGGCCGCCTGGTCGACCTCGAGGGCGTGGTGGACGTCCTGCGGTGAGCGCCTACGACGCATTCCTGCTGCTGGGCTTCGGCGGGCCCGAGGCCCCCGACGAGGTCATGCCGTTCCTCGAGAGCGTGACCCGAGGTCGCGGCATCCCCAGGGAGCGGCTGGAGGAGGTCTCGCACCACTACCTCGCCCTCGGCGGCGCGAGCCCGATCAACGCCCAGAACCGGGCGCTGCTCGCGGCGCTGGAGCCCGCGTTCCGGGAGCGGGGGATCGGCCTGCCCCTGTACTGGGGCAACCGCAACTGGGCCCCGTACCTCGCCCCCGAGCTGGAGCGGATCGCCCGCGACGGGCACCGGCGCGTGCTCGCCCTGGCGACGTCCGCCTACGCCTCCTACTCCGGCTGCCGCCAGTACCGCGAGGATGTGGCCCGGGCGCTGGCGGAGACGGGCCTCGACGGGCGCCTCGCCGTGGACAAGCTGCGCCTCTACTTCGACCACCCCGGCTTCATCGAGCCGTTCGCCGAGGGGCTGGCCGGGGCGCTGGCGGAGCTCGCCGCCGAGGGCGTGCCGGCCGCCCGGACGCGCGTGCTGTTCACGACCCACTCGATCCCGCTGTCGATGGCCGAGGCGTCGGGGCCGCGCGGCCGCTTCGACGCTGACGGCGCGTACGTGGCGCAGCACCGGGCGGCGATCGACCTCGTGGTCGCGTCGGCCCGCCGGCGCGGTGCCGACGTCCCGGCCTGGCGGCTCGTGTACCAGTCCCGGAGCGGCGCCCCGCACATCCCGTGGCTCGAGCCCGACATCAACGACGCCCTGCGCGAAGAGCATGCGGCTGGGGCGGGCGCGGCGGTCGTCGTGCCGATCGGCTTCGTCAGCGACCACGTCGAGGTGGTCTGGGACCTCGACCACGAGGCGCGCGAGACCTGCGACGGGTTGGGGATGCTGATGCGGCGCGTGGCGACGCCGGGGACGCACCCGGCGTTCGTGGCCGCCATCGCCGACCTGGTCTCGAACCGCATCGCCGGCGAGCCGGGCGAGGCGCTGAGCCCGCTGGGCCCGTGGCCGTCCGTGTGCGCCTCCGGCTGCTGTGCCAACCCGCGGGCCGGCCTGCCGACGGTGGCGGGCGAGGACTCGCTCTCCGGAGCGCTGCGCTAGCGGCGCGACACAACGGCCCGTCGGCGACCGCTGGCCGGGCCTCGACGGGTTGGTCGTGACGGCGCGTCGATAGCGGCCCCCGTCAGGTTGCCGGGCCCGCGGTCCTCAGCGCAGCCGGGCACGCCGCACGTCGTCGCGGAGATCCGCCGTCAGGGCGGAACTCGCCGGCAGCGCCTGGCGCCGTGGTCGGCGGGGTCGCGGCGCGAGCGACCGGCCTGTCCGGCCCGGCAGGGCCCGCCATCCGGCCTCCTCTCGTTGTCCTCCTACCGGACCCCTTGGGCGGGCCGCTCGTCCTCCGCAACACCTGCCGTCCGACTCAGGGCACCTATATGTCAGAGACATACAACTGTGGCTGACATGCAATCCCGCGGCCGAGTCGACCGCATCACAAGGTGCCTACGCGCATGAGCGACGTCCTCAACCTGGTGCTCTTCTCCGGCACGGCGGACAAGCTCCACGCCGCCGCCACGCTCGCGGCGGGAGCCGCGGCCATGGAGCGGCCCGTCAACATCCTCGTCCAGTACTGGGCGCTCGACGCCTTCCGGACCGAGCGGATCGAGGGGAACCTGGGCCTCTCCTGGGACGCCACCGCCGACGGGACCAACCGCCCCGTGGGCGGGACCAAGTCGATCAACTGGCTCGAGTCCCTGCGGATGGCCAAGGAGCTGGGCGACGTCAAGATCCTGGCCTGCACGGGCTCCATGGACGTGCTCGGCATCGAGCGCTCCGAGCTCGACCCGATCATCGACGCCGAGGGCGGCATCGCCACGTTCCTGATGGCCGCCGAAGACGGCCAGATCGTCTTCATCTAGCCCGACCGGGCAAGGAGCCACCCATGGCCGATCCCGAGAAGCTCGTGTTCATGGTGACGCACGGCCCGGCCGAGCCCGAGCTGGCCACCATCCCCTTCGTGATGGCGGGGGCGGCGCTCGCCTCGGACGTAGCCGTCGTGATGGGCTTCCAGGCGGACGGCGTCGAACTGCTCAAGGCCGGTGTCGCCGAGACCGTCGTCGCGCCCGAGTTCGCACCCCTCGCCAAGCTGCTCGCCGACATCAGAGACCTCGGCGGGATGCTCCTCGTCTGCGGTCCATGCATCAAGAGCCGCGGCATCGCCGCGGCCGACCTGGTTCAGGGCGCTGAAGTCGTCGCCGCCGGCCGCTTCATCGCAGAGATCACCTCCGCCACCAACGTCCTCACCTACTAGGAGACCCTCGCCATGGCCACCACAGCCGAGCTCGAGACGCTCACCGCCGACAAGATCATCGACGCCCGCGGCACCGCCTGCCCCGGCCCGCTCCTCGAGGCCAAGAAGGGCATGACCACGGTCGCCCTCGGCTCCACCATCGAGATCTGGTCCACCGACCCGGGCACCAAGACCGACATCTCCGCCTGGTCCGCCAAGGTGGGCCACGACTTCCTGGGCGTGCTCGAGGCCGACGGCTACGACCGCGTGTTCGTGATCCGCCGCAAGTAGCCACCCTCCTCGCCGCCGTCGCGACGTCGTCATCCACGGGCAGACGTCGCGACGGCGACCATCCTCGCGCAGGAGCGCAGCGTCGATGACCGCACCCGCCGCAGCCGAGCCGGGAGCCCCCGCGGGCGAATTCGTCCCGCGGATCCTCGTGTTCTCGACGAACAACATCTCCGACCCCGGGGTCGACCTCGCCGGGTCGTCGCACATGCACTACTCGCCCGGCGTCAACGTCATCTCCCTGCCGTGCACGAGCGGGATCCGGCCGTCCTGGATCACGCATGCGCTGGAGGCGGGCTACGACGGCGTGTTCATCGCGACCGACGGGGAGGAGTGCGCGTACCTCCACGACTGCGCCAAGCGGTCGAACCGGGTGGTCCAGATCGCCCAGAAGACCGTCAAGGAGCGGGGGATGGACCCCGGCCGCATCCGCGTCGCGGCGATCTGCTCCGTCTGCGCCGAGCCGTTCACCAAGCACATGACGACCTTCTCCGCCGCCCTCAAGGCGATGGGCCCGGCGAAGGCTTAGGTGACACGATGACCGAAACCTGCGCCACCAGCGACGCGCCGGCCGCCCTCGACTACGACGTCCTCGTCGTGGGGGCGGGCATCGGCGGCATGGAGTCCGCCCTCAAGCTCGGCGACATGGGCTACAAGGTCCTGCTGGTCGAGAAGGAGGCCTCGGTCGGCGGGAAGATGATCCTGCTGTCCAAGGTGTTCCCGACCCTCGACTGCGCGTCCTGCATCTCGACGCCCAAGATGGCGTCGACGATCCACCACGCCAACATCACGCCCTGGACCTACAGCCGGGTCGACCAGATCAAGAAGGCGGCCGACGGCACCTTCACCGCCACCGTCATCCAGCAGGCGCGGCACGTGGACATCGACGCCTGCACCGGATGCCAGAAGTGCGAGACGGCCTGCACCGTGGCCGTGCCCGACCAGTTCAACGCCGATCTGGTCGCGCGCCGCGCCGCCCACATCACCTTCCCCCAGGCGGTGCCCAAGAAGGCCGTCATCGACCGCGCCGGCACCAGCCCCTGCTCGTTCGCCTGCCCGGCTGGGATCTCCGCCCACGGCTACGTGAGCCTGATCCGCAGCGGCCTCGACGAGCAGGCCTTCCGCCTCGTGCTCGAGGCCACGCCGCTCGTGGGCACGCTCGGCCGCGCGTGCTACGCGCCGTGCGAGGGCGAGTGCACCCGGGGCAGCCTGGAGGGCACCCTGCCGATCCGCCGGCTCAAGCGGTTCGCGTCGGACCAGCACGACAAGTCCGGCAACGACAACGGCCTCGAGCGGCCCGAGCCGAACGGCAGGCGCGTCGCCGTCGTGGGCTCCGGCCCGACCGGCCTGACCGCCGCGTTCCAGCTCGCCAAGCTCGGCTACGGCGTCAAGGTGTTCGAGGCGGCGCCCGTCGCCGGCGGCTTCCTCCGCCTGGGCATCCCGGACTACCGCCTGCCCGGCGCGGTCGTCGAGCGCGACATCGAGAACGTGACCGGCCTGGGCGTCGAGATCGCCGTCAACTCGACGGTGGGCGACCCGGCCGCGCTCAAGGACGAGGGCTTCGACGCGGTCCTGGTCGCCACCGGCACGCACCGCGACAGCAGCCTGGGCGTCCCGGGCGAGGACCGCATGGGCGTGGTCGGCGCGACCGCGTTCCTGCGCAAGACCAAGCTCGGCCAGCCGGTCGACGTGGCCGGCAGGCGGGTCGTCGTCGTGGGCGGCGGCAACGTCGCGATGGACGCGGCCCGCGTCGCCCGCCGGCTCGGCGCCGCGAGCGTGACCGTGGCCTACCGGCGCTCGCGCGACGAGATGCCGGCCCACCACGTGGAGTCGGTCGACGCCGAGAAGGAGGGCGTGCAGTTCCGCCTGCTGGTCGCCCCCGCCGAGGTCCTGGGCGACAGCGCCGGCGCCGTCGCCGGCCTCCGGTGCACCGAGATGCGCCTGGGCGCCCCCGACGCGTCCGGCCGCAAGTCCGTGGAGCCCATCCCGGGCTCCTCGGTCACGATCGAGGCCGACCTCATCATCGCGGCGATCGGCATGGCGCCCGACACCTCGATGTTCGGCGGCCGCGTGGCGGTCGAGAAGAACGGCCGGCTCTCGGCCAGCAGGGCCACCTGCCAGACGGCGGTCGAGCACGTGTTCGCCGCCGGCGACGCGGTGAACGGCCCCACCGACATCACGCGCGCCGTGGGCGAGGGCCGCAAGGCCGCCCACCAGATCGACGCCTGGCTGAACGGCCGCGAGTTCGACAACTGGGACGACCGGCTGCCGGTCGTGGACAAGCAGGCCGTGCTCGCCCGCCAGAAGGCGTTCACGCTGTCGGCCCCCACGCCCGACGGGATGGAGCTCAGCCCCAACCCGACGGACTTCCACGAGATCGAGGCCCCGCTGACCGAGGCGGAGGCGCGCCGCGCCTCGGGCCGGTGCATCGACTGCGCCGTCTGCTCCGAGTGCAACGAGTGCGTCAACGCCTGCCCGGTGGACGGCTGCATCGACCTCCGCTCGCGCGACGTCACGAGCGAGGTCCGAGTGGGCGCCGTGGTGGTGTCCACCGGGTTCAAGCTGTTCCCGGCGGACCTCAAGCCGCAGTACGGCTACGGCGTCTACAAGAACGTGATCACCGCGATGCAGATGGACCGGCTGCTCGCCCCGACGCGGCCGTTCAACACCGTCCTGCGCCCCGGCGACGGCAAGATCCCCGACCGGATCGCCTACATCCTGTGCACGGGCTCGCGCGACAAGCAGGTGGACAACCCGCTCTGCTCGCGCTTCTGCTGCATGTACTCGATCAAGCAGAACCAGCTGATCATGGGCGCCCTGCCGCTGGCCGACGTGACCGTCCACTACATGGACATCCGGGCGCCCGGCAAACGCTACGACGAGTTCTACGAGCAGGCCAAGGCGATGGGCGCGACCTACGTCAAGGGCCGGGTCGCGGACGTCACCGAGAAGCCCGACGGGAACCTGGTCCTCAAGTACGAGGACATCGAGAACGGCGGCGCCATCACCGAGGCCGAGTACGACCTGGTCGTCCTGGCGGTGGGCGTGCAGCCCAACCGGGACGCCGAGCAGCTGTTCTCGGTCGGCGAGCTGGCGCTCGACGAGTGGCACTACGTCGACGAGCCCGAGGAGGACATGAACCCCGGCGCGACGAACATCCCCGGTGTGTACGTGGCCGGCGCCGCGTCGGGGGCGAAGGACATCGCGGACTCGATCGTCCACGCGGGTGCCGCCGCCGCACAGGTGGCGGCGCACCTCGAGCGCACCAAGACGGCCCTGCCGCAGATCGAGATGGTGCCAGCATGAGCGACGAGACCCTGACCCCCACCCCGGCCGAGGAGGCCGAGGGCGGGCGCCGCATCGGCGTGTACGTCTGCCACTGCGGCGGCAACATCAGCGACTACGTGGACGTCGAGAAGGTCATCTCCGACATCCGGGAGAGCGGCGACGTCGTCGTGTCCCGGACCACGATGTTCGCCTGCTCCGACGCCTCGCAGCAGGACATCGAGGCCGACATCAAGGCCAACAACCTCGACGGCCTGGTCGTGGCGTCCTGCTCGCCCAAGCTCCACACCTACACCTTCCGCGGCGTCGCGTCGCGGGCCGGGCTGAACCCGTACGAGTACACCCAGGTGAACATCCGCGAGCAGTGCTCGTGGGTGCACACCGACGACCGCGAGGGGGCCACCGCCAAGGCCACCGCCCTGGTGATGGCCGGCATCGGCCGGACGCGGAACACCATCCCGCTCGAGCCGATGGTGGTGGACACCATCCCCCACACGCTCGTGATCGGCGGCGGCATCGCCGGCCTCCGGGCGGCGATCGGCCTGGCCGACGTCGGCCTGCGGGTGACCGTGGTCGAGCGCGAGCTCTCGCTCGGCGGCTGGGTCAAGCAGCTGGGCCGGATGTACCCGCACGGCAAGGACGGCCGGCGGCTGATCGAGGACCTGGTGGCCAAGGTCAAGAGCCGCCCGGCGATCACGGTCCTGACCGGGGCCGAGGTGGTCGGCAAGGCCGGCAGCTTCGGGAACTACCACGTGAGCGTCCGCGTGGGCGGCGAGGGCGCCGGCACCATCGACGTGGCCGTGGGCTCGATCGTGGTGGCCACCGGCTTCGAGGCCTACACGCCCGAGGAGGGCGAGCTCGGCTTCGGCACCGAGGGCGTGATCACGCTCCCGGAGTTCAAGGAGCTGGTGGACGGGGCGAGCGGCCCGCTGGCCTGGAAGGGCCGCCCGGTCCGCAGCGTCGCCTACATCTACTGCGTGGGCAGCCGCAACACGGCGGGCTGCTCCAACGCGTACTGCTCGCGGTTCTGCTGCGCGTCCACGGTGCAGACGGCGGTGCAGGTGTCCGGCCTCGACCCGTCGGTCCGGCAGTTCCACCTGTACCGCGACATGCGGACGTACGGCAAGTTCGAGCCCCTCTACACCGAGGCCCGCGACGCCGGCTCGGTATTCCTCAAGTTCGACAACGACGAGCCGCCGACGGTGGCCATGGGCGCCAACGGCAGGCTCACGGTCACCGTGCGCGACCTGCTCACCGAGCGGACCGAGCTCGCGCTCCCGGTCGACCTGGTGGTCCTCGTCACGGGCATGGTCCCGCGCGAGAACGCCGAGCTGGTGGACGTGCTCAAGCTGCCCAAGGGCGCGGACGGGTTCTTCAACGAGATCCACCCCAAGCTGCGCCCGGTGGAGACCGTGGTGGACGGCGTGCTGATCGCCGGTGCCTGCCAGGGGCCTAAGACCTCGGCCGAGTCGGTGACTCAGGCCCTGGCCTCGGTGACCCAGAGCGCGGCGATCCTCAAGAAGGGCTTCACCGAGCTCGATCCGCTCGTGGCGGTGGTCGACGCGGACCAGTGCACCGCGTGCGGGGACTGCCTCACGACCTGCCCCTATGACGCGATCAAGATGTCCGAGTCGGCAGACCGCCACTTCGCGACCATCGACGCGGCCAGCTGCAAGGGCTGCGGCGGCTGCATCCCGTACTGCCCCGAGAACGCCATCGACCTGCTCGGCTACACCGACGCCGAGGTCACGGCGATGATCACCAACATGGCGGAGGTGCCCGTCTGATGCCTGCAGCCAATCGGGATGTCCGCGAGGTCATCCGCGAGGAGGCGGTCTGGCGGCCGCGGATCCTCGCCGCGCTCGCCGACGGCCCCAAGACCGTTCCCCAGATCGCCGAGGCCATCGGCGCACCCGCCCACGAGACCGTGTTCTGGGTGATGGGCATGCGCCGCTACGGCTGGCTGGCCGAGATCAAGGGCAGCGAAGACGACGGCTACTTCCGCTACGAGCCCACCGGGCGGGTGTCATAGGCATGACTGCAACGAGCATTCCCGTCTCGGCCCCGGTCGCGGTCGACCTGGGCCTCTACCCCGAGATCCAGAAGTTCGGCGCCACCGACATCAGCGCCTGCTTCTCGTGCGGCACGTGCTCGGCCACGTGCCCCATGAGCCAGACCGACGGCACGTTCCCGCGCCGCATCATCCGCTACGCCCAGCTGGGCATGAAGGACGCGCTGCTGTCCTCCAAGGAGCTGTGGACGTGCTACCAGTGCGGTGAGTGCTCCGAGTCCTGCCCCACCAAGGCGGACCCCTCGGAGTTCATGGCGGCGACGCGCCGCTACGCCATCGCCTCCTACGACAAGACCCGCCTCGCACGGGCCATGTACACGCGCCCGGCCGTCGCGACGGTGCTCGCGGTGGCACTCGCGCTGTTCTTCGCGGCGTTCTTCCTCACGGCCGCCGGGCCGATCCCCGGGGGCGGGTTCTCGATCTGGGCCTTCATCCCGGAGGAGCTGGTCCACAACACCGGCGTCGTGGTGATGATCCTGGTGGCCCTGGCCGGCCTGGCCGGCGTGGTCACCATGGCCCGGGACATCGGGCGCAAGGAGGGCGTCTCGCTCCGGAGCGCCTTCGGGACGCGAGCCGGGCTGGCCCGGACCGGTCGCGCCCTGTGGTTCGCCATCGGCCGCGAGTCGTTCGGCCAGGTCCGCTTCCGCGACGAGTGCGAGGCGGACGACGTCGCGAAGGCCGTGCCCTGGTACCGGCGCCGCTGGCTGGTCCACGCCATGGTGGTGTGGGGCTTCGTCGGCCTGCTGGCCGCGACCGGCCTCGACTACGGGCTCGCCCTGATCGGCGTGAAGGCGACCGGCACCCTGGTGCCGGTCTGGTACCCGGTCCGCCTGCTGGGCACGGTGGCCGGCGCCTCGCTCGTCTACGGCGCCACGGTCCTGATCATCGACCGCTACCGCAAGGCCAACCGGTCGGTGACCGGCTCCACGACGGCCGACTGGATGCTCCTGGCCCTCCTGTGGGTCACGGCGGTCACGGGCTTCGCGATCGAGCTGGCGCTCTACCTGCCGGGCACGCCGGAGTGGGGCTACTGGCTGTTCCTGGTCCACGTCTCGGTCGCGATGGAGCTGGTGCTCCTCGCCCCGTTCATGAAGCTGGCCCACGCCGTCTACCGGCCGGTGGCGCTGTTCTTCGTCGGCCTGGCGGCGCAGCCCAAAGAGGCCCAGCGATGATCCAGTCGCTGCCGCAGGTGGCGCACGAGCACCACGAGCGGATCCTGGCCCACGTCGACCGCCTGCCCGAGCTGGCCGACCTGCTGCTGACGGCGGGCGCCGACGACATCCGGGCGCGGGTCGTGGCGACCAACGACTTCCTCAACGGGACGCTGCTCCCGCACATCGACGCGGCCGAGCGCAGCGTCTACCCGGAGCTGGAGCGGATGTTCCAGAACCGGCACTCGATGCGGCCGATGCGCAACGAGCACGACCAGGTCCGCAGGCTGGTGGCCGACTTCGGGAAGCTGTCCGCGGAGACCCGCGAGGGCCGCGTCACGCTCGGCCGGAGCCTTGCCCTGCGGCGCGTCATCTTCAGTCTGTACGCCCTGCTCAAGGTCCACTTGGCCGAGGAGGAGGCGTACCTGCGGATCATCGACCGCGGCGGCGGGTCAGACCTGTCCGAGGTGATCGCGGCCGCCCTCGACCATCCGGTCGCGGGCTGAGTCGGCCTCTTGGCGCCGGGGCAGCGGGCGATGGCCTCACGACGAGCCGCCACCCACCGGCCGGCCCCGGCCGCCGAGCGCCCCGGCGGCGCCGCAGCCGTCACGCCGAGCCGGGCCGCGGACGCGACGGCGGAGCTCGGCGGTGGGGGCCTGGCGATCGCGACGTCCCGCGACGCCGTCGGCGCCCCGACCCACCGCGGCTGGTCGCCCGTGGCGGCGCACCACCGCTGGCTCGAGCCCTTCGTCCTGATGGCCCTCACCAGCGGCTGCACGCACGGCTACGCCATCGTGGGGATGCTCACCGAGATAGGCATGACCGACGCGGCGCTCGACGTCGGGCAGGTGTACCGCACCCTGCGCGACCTCGAGCAGGCGGGGCAGGTCGTCTCCTCGTGGACGACCGGCACCGGGCCGGCCAGGCGCGAGTACACGATCACCGAGGTCGGGTCGCGGGCCCTCGACGAGTGGGCGGCCGTCATGAAGGAGCGCCACCGCCTGATCGCCGAGTTCGACGCCGCCTACCTGGCCTGGGTCTCGAGCCACCCCGGCCCGTCGCCGCTGCCCTAGAGGCCCTCCTCCATCGCATGGCCGATGCTGCGGGCGAGCACGTCCTTCTCCGCCACGTCGAGGTTCCGCTCGAGGACCTCGAGGTACAGCTCCTCCTCGGCCAGGTGGACCTTGAGCAGGGCGTGCAGCCGATACAGCACCCGTCGGAGCGCCATGCCCTCGACCGCGCTCCACGTGCACTCGTCGGCATGCGCGCGGTACCGTCCCAGCTCGGCCACCAGGCGGTTGATGGTCCGGTGCTCCTCGCGCATGGGCGCCAGCGAGTGGTGGCCCGACAGCTCCGCCTCGATCCGGCCGTAGAGGTTGCGTTCGATGACCTCCATGTGGGGCACGAGCGCCTCGGTGACGAACCGGTACTCCTCGTCGAACATGGGGTGCAGGGACGAGCACTCCACGTGGCCGACCATCTCGGCCAGCTGGAGGAGCCGGTCGACGTGCGGGACCATCCGAGCGTGATGCTGGTCGTTCGTCGTGCGCAGCGACACCAGGCTGCCGCCCGCCTGCGCCTGTGTCCCCTCGACCATGACCGGACCACTCCTGCTGCCGCCGCGCATCCGCGCGCCATCCATCGTGCCCCAGTTCGCCGGGACGCGCTCGCGCCGGTCGCGCGATCATGGTGCCCGTCCGCCTGAGTTACCCGCCGCCACTCCCCGGAGGTTCCCCGACCGATGCCCACCTACCGCGTGCTCGCCTGGCGGTCCATCCCCACCCAGGTGGAGGTGACCGGCGACGACGGCACCACCTCCAAGCACGCCATGCCCCGCTGGTTCATGCAGGAGATCAGCCGGATCACCATGCGCGAGGGCCTCGCCCAGACCGACGACTACCTCGAGGAGTTCGCCTGGAGCGAGCCGGCCGCCCGCGAGGGGACGGCAGAGGCGGTGATGGAGGCGGTCGTCGCCGAGCAGGCGGCGAAGTTCGGGCGCAGGCCGGACGGGCACCCGCTCGAGGGCGCGGAGCGCTACTCGGGCGACGGGGGCTGAGCAGCGCTTGCTGGGCGGGGCGCCGGCGGACGCGCCGGCCAGGCCCCGCATCGCCGCCGCCGGCGCTCGCGCCTGTGGGCCCGGGTGACCCCCTCACGGCGCCGCGGCGCGCTGGAGGTCGATCCAGTCGCGCAGGGCGAGGACGGAGAACAGGTCGCTCTCGAGGTCTTTGACCGGCGTGCCGGGCGGGGTGCCCGGATCGAGCGCGAAGGCCGACAGGAGGTCGGGCAGCGGGACCGCGAAGGCGTCGGCGACGTCGCCGACGGCCATCCAGCCCTTGATCTCCGTGGTGGACGCGCCCTGGAGCGTCACGGTGCCGCCGCCCGCGGGCGTCCGGCCGCTCGTCTGCCACACGCCCGCGGCAGCGCTGACGCCGATGACGCCGCTGAACACGCCGACCACCATCGCGCCGTAGACGACCGCGGGCAGGTGGCGTCCACGTCGAGCCGCGGACACCCGACCCTGGCGCCCGGAGCGTGCGCCGTCCCGACCGCCCGCGGCCGTCGCCTCCCGCGCCGCCTGCGCGCTCACGCCCGGCCCCCGATCGGCAGGCCCACGTGCAGCTCGAGGGCCCCGGCGCGCGGGCACGCCTCCACGCACTCGAGGCAGCCGATGCACTCGCCGGTGGTCACCGCCCGCGCCCGCGCGACGTCGACCCCCATGGGGCAGCTCCGGCTGCACAGTCCGCAGTCCACGCACGCGGACTCATTCCGCTCCAGGCGGACGGGGCTGAGGCGGGCCGCGAGGCCGTTGACGGCACCCAGCGGGCACGCGTAGCGGCACCAGGGGCGGTCCACGAACAGCGCGCCCAAGAGGACGGCGGCCAGGACGGCGAGCCCGAAGCCCGCGCTCTCCCGCCCGATGTCGAGCACGGCGATCCAGGGATCGACGTCGCGGAAGACCATCACGCCGAACGAGGCGGCGCCCCACAGCGACCAGGCGAGCACCGCGTACTTGACCAGGCGCAGCGGCCGGTCCAGGGCGGCGAACCGGGCCGCCGCCCTGCGCAGGCCCCGCATGCCGCGGTGGGCCGCGGGCACGCGTCGCTGCAGGAGCGCGCTGGCGCCGGCCGCCACGTCCTGCAGGAAGCCGAGCGGGCAGATCCAGCCGCAGAACGCCCCGCGCGCCGTCGCCGCCACGACGATCACCGCGATCGCCAGGACCAGGTTGGCGGCATGCACGTGGGGCACGAACGCGCCGGTCGCGAGGAACGTCGCCAGCGTCTCGATCCCGCCGAAGGGGCAGAGTGCCTCGGGGCTCGCGGCGGCCGGTCCGGACGCCGAAGCGCCCCACCGGCCCGCGGCGAGGACGGCCACCGCGCCGAGGGCGGCCATCTGCACGGCCCGCCGGGCGCCCTGGACGCCGCGGAGCGCGCTCAGCCCGCGGCGCGGGCGGCGGATCGACCCGAAGGGTCGGGGACTCGACGCGACGTCGAGGATACGAAGGGGGGTCGGCGTCACGTGGGCGTCTCCTCGCAGCGGGTCGGGTCCTGGGCTGGCATCGAGCGGGTCCTCGGGCGGTCGGCTCGGCGGTGGGCGCGCCAGAGAGGCCCTAGGCTCGCCCGCGCCCGTGGACGCAGGATGGAGGCGCCGTGGAGTTTCCCCGGTGCGACGGTCCGCCCCGGCGGGCGGAACCTCGCGGGAACTCCACCGCCGGTCCATGCGCGCTCCACGTCCGCCCCGGAGCCTGTGCACCAGCGGTCCCGGGCAGTCCGGGACGAAGCAAGCCAGTGAGGCGTCCAGTCATGAACAAGCTCGTTGCCCCCGTCCTCGGCGCCGGTCTCGCCGCGCTCCTCGCCGTCGGCGCGGCCTCGGCGGCCACGCCCGCACCCACGGCGGTGCCGACCGCCCCGGCGGTCACGCCGGCGGCCGTCCCGGCTGCCGGCGCCTACGGCGCGCTCACCGACATCCTCGGCCTGTCCAACGCCGAGATCATGGAGCTCCGGCAGCAGGGCCTGTCCCTCGCCCAGATCGCCGAGCGCCAGAAGGTGGACCCGCAGAAGCTCGTGGACGCGCTGGTCGCGCAGTGGTCGGCCCGCATCGACGCCCGCCTCGCAGCCGGCGCCATCACCGCCGACCAGGCGAAGACGCTCAAGGACAACCTCGCCGCCCAGGCCAAGGCCATGGTCTACCAGACCGAGCCCGGCGGGATGCGGGGTGCCGCGGTCGGCGCCGGCCCGAGCGGCGCGATGCGCGGCGGGCGCGGCTGGGGCGGGGCGGCCTCCGGCGCC